>CAYHPY010000073.1:0-18912 GCA_964358485.1 uncultured Elusimicrobia bacterium | reverse complement strand
GGATGTCCAGTTGCTCGGCCCCGGCCTTCTTGCGCAGGATGGCGATTCGGGTCTCCAAGTCCGGCGGCCGGACGTCGGCGCCCACGCCCCACTCGAAGCGCTAGATCAGCCTCTGTTCCGAGGGAGACATGTCCTTGGGGGAGCGGTCCGAGGAAATGACGATTTGCTTGCGGGTCTCGAAGAGCGCGTTGAAGGTGTGGAAAAACTCCTGTTCGCTGGAGTGCTTGCCAATGAGAAACTGGATGTCGTCGATCAGGAGGCAGTCCAGATGCCGGTACTTGGAGCGGAAATCCTCGGTCCGGTTGTCTCCGATGGACCTGATGAATTCGTTGACGAACTGCTCCGAGGTGGTGTAAAGGACGCGGGCCTTGGGCTGTTCCCGGCGCAGGGCGTTGCCCAGGGAATGCATGAGATGGGTTTTGCCCAACCCCACCCCTCCGTAGATGAAATACGGGTTGTACTGGGTCCCGGGGCTTTTGGAGATGGACTCCGCGGTGGCGTGGGCGAAGCGGTTGGACGCCCCGACGACGAAGGAGGAGAAGGTGTAGCGGGGATTGAGCGTTCCCAGGGAGAAATCGGACTGCGGGACGGGCGGGGGGAGGGGGTCGGCGTGGGTCAAGACGCTTTTTAGATCCTTTTCGACCTCGTATTCCAGGCCGAGATTGCGCCCGGAAATTTCCTTGAGCACGGAGGCCAACCTTTTCTGATAGCGCTCCCGGATGCCGTCGGAGAAGAAACGGTTGGGAACCTTGACATAGAGAATGTCGTTCTCCAGGCGCGCGGGCTCAACCGGCTTGAACCACAATTCCGCGGTTTCCTCGCCGAATTCCAGGCGAATTTTGTCCAAGACGCCGGACCAAAGGACGCCCAAGTCGATGGCTTGGCTATTCACGGGTTATCCACAGATTTTATAGGCGGAAATATTTAAAATAATCGTTTAAAAATATATAAAAAAGGTTCCGGAGCGGAGCCCCAAAATGGTATCTTTTTATTTGTGCCGAGTCAATCCGCCGCGACGGCGTGAAAATGACCTGTTTATAGAGAAAGAAAATATTCCAAGGGCCCTTCAGGCCCGTTGAATTGACACCTTTTAGTCAAAGTGGTTTAATGGAGCCGCCATGGAAATTCACCTTACCGGACGCCATTTGAAGATCACTCCCGCGATTCGCAATTATGTCCGGGAGAAAGTGGAGAAAGCGCAAAAATATTTCGATCACATCGTTTGGGCGCAGGTCGTCCTGTTCATCGAGAAAAGGGCGCACAAGGCCGAGATCGTCATCCACGCCCCGAGGCAGACCTTCCGGGCGCTGGCGACGGCCGCCGATCTCTACTCGGCGGTGGATCTGGGCTCCGACAAGATCGACGCCCAGCTCAAGAAATACAAAGAGCGCTTGCGCGACCACCATAAGAATCCCGCGGCCGTCGCCGAGGCCGCGCCCGGCGAGGCCGACGGGGCCCCGTGGCTGGGGAACATGGAATTTTTCGTCGTTAAGCAGCCGGTCTCGCCCATGACGCACGAGGAAGCGGCGCGCCGGCTGGAATCCCTCGGCTATGACTTCCTGCTCTTTCAGGAACGCAAGAGCAGCAGCGTTCAGGTGATCTACCGCCGCGGCGACGAGTCCTACGGGATTCTCCAGCCCGTGAAGAAAGGCTGACCCCGCCGTGACGGTCTCCGGGCTCACCGTCGCGGACCTTCTCAAGGAGCAGGCCGACGCCCTCCGGCTGGAGCTCGTGGCCGGCGAGCGCTCCATCGGGCGGCGCATCAAGGTCTCCGATCTTAACCGTCCCGGCCTGGCGCTCAGCGGATTTTTGGAGCGCTTCCGCGCCGAACGCATCCAGATCATCGGCAACGGCGAACAGTCCTACTGCCTCAAGGCTCCGCAAAAATCGGTCGAAAAAGCCCTATCGGCGATGTTGGCCCACGAGGACCTGCCCTGCCTGATACTGACCCACAATCTCCGGACGCCCCCGGTTTTGGCCCAGGCCTGCCGTCGGCACGGAGTTCCCCTGATTCGCTCGGCCCTGGACACGGCGTCCCTGGTCGGGGAACTGGGGGCGGTCCTGGAAAACCGCCTGGCGCCGGCCACGCGCCTGCACGGCGTCCTGGTGGACGTCTACGGCCTCGGGGTCCTCATCCAAGGCGAGGCCGGCATCGGCAAATCGGAGTGCGCGCTCGAGCTTCTCAAGCGCGGGCACATCCTGGTCGCCGACGACGTGGTGCAGGTCCAGCACCGGCGCGGGGGAATCCTCCGAGGCACTTGCCCGGAGCCGCTCAAGCACCACATCGAGGTCCGGGGCCTGGGCGTCATCGACGTCAAACTCCTCTTCGGCGTCGGGGCGGTGCTCGACCGGACTCGGATCGAGCTGGCCATCCATCTGGAGGCGTGGAACGCCGGCACGCATTACGAACGGGTCGGCCTGGACCGCAAAACCATCTCCATTTTGGACGTCGAGGTTCCCCTGCTCCGCATCCCGGTCAGCCCCGGGCGCAATCTCGCGGTTCTCATCGAAGTGGCCTCCTTGAACCAACGCCTTCACAACCAGGGATTTTTCGCCGCCGAGACCTTTAACCGCAAGCTCATCGAGAGGATGCGGGCCAAGTGAAAAAGAAGAAGGAAGATCGCCGGGTTTTCATCATCACCGGCATCTCGGGCGCCGGGAAAAGCCAGGCGCTCAAAGCCTTCGAGGACCTGGGCTTTTATTGCGTCGACAATCTACCCACCGCCCTGCTGGACCAATTCGCCGATCTGTTGGTCAAATCCCCGCACCTGCGGCGCGTCGCCATGGGGATGGACATCCGCGAGGGAGCCTGGCTCGACGGCCTGCCTCAAACGCTTCGCCGGCTCAAGGCCCGCGGGGTGGACCACCGGATTCTATTTTTGGACGCCACCGATTCCTGCGTCATCCAGCGGTTCTCGGAGACGCGGCACCGCCACCCGCTCGGGATGAAGGTGAGCGATGCCGTCGCCGAGGAGCGCCGGCGTCTGCTCCCCATCAAGGAAATCGCCGACAAGGTCCTCGACACCTCGAACCTGACGCTCGGGGAGCTCAAGGAAAAGATTTCGGAGACCCTGGAGCTGACCGGCACCCGCGAGATGACGCTGACCGTCATCTCCTTCGGGTACAAATACGGCGTGCCGATCGACGCCGACATCGTCATGGACGTGAGGTTTTTGCCCAACCCGAACTACATCGCCCGCTGGCGGCGGCGCACGGGCCTGGACCTCGGGGTCCAGCGGCACATCCTCAAGGACCCGTTCGCGCGGACTTTCGTTCGGGATTATCTGCGCCTGATCAAGGGGCTTCTGCCCCACTACGTGCGCGAGGGAAAATCCTACCTCACCATCGCCGTCGGCTGCACCGGGGGGCGCCATCGCAGCGTCTTCGTGACCCGCTACCTGGCCCAAAAGCTCAAGGCCGCCGGACACCCGATCCAGGAGTTTCATCGGGACCTGTCGCATCCTCCCGCCTGACCCGGCCCGCCCGAGCGGCCGGGGGCCGAATCTTCTATAATAAGGCGCCGTGATCAATTTCGTCATCGTCACCCATGGGGAGTTCGGGGCCTATCTGGTGGAGGCCGCCGAATCCATCGTGGGCCGGCAAAAAGACGGGGTGAGGGTCCTTTCGGTCTCCGCCCGGCTCGGGATCGGGGAGCTCCGGGAGCGCCTTAAAAAACTGGTCAAGGAGCTTTCCGGCGCCGACGGCCTCATCATCTTTACCGACATGCCCGCCGGAACTCCGGTCAACATCGCCTTCCCCGCCGTCTCCGATAGGCCGAAGGTGGAACTCGTCAGCGGGGTCAACCTCTACATGCTGGTCAGCGCCTTCAGCCACCGCGAATACTACACCCTGGAAAATCTCACGGCGAAGGTTCTCCGGGACGGGCAGGGCTCCATTTGCGACATCCGGCGGCTGGTGGAGTCCAAGGTGAAGGCCTGATGCCGATCACCCTGGCGCGCATCGACGACCGCCTCATCCACGGCCAGGTGGTGGAGGGGTGGATTCCCCACACCAAGGCCGAGGAGGTGGTGGTCGTTTCGGACGAATCCGCCGATGATCCCACGCAGGCGGTTTTGATGCGCATCGCCCTGCCCGAGAAGGTCGTCCTGAGCGTCCTCAAGGTCGCCGCCGCGGCGGCGCGGCTGGCCGGAGCCGATGCGGAGGCCCGCCGCCTCCTGGTCCTGGCTCCGGGACCGGCGGAAATCCTGGGCCTGCTCGAGGCCGGGGTCAAGCTCAAGGCCGTCAACGTCGGGGGCCTGCATTACACGGCGGGCCGAGTCCAATTGGGCAAGGCGATTTTTCTGGGAGCCGAGGACCGGCGGGCCCTGCGCCGCATCGGAGAATTCGGCGTCGAATTGGAGGGCCGGGCCGTTCCCTCGGACAAGGCCGTCGACATCCTGGGCCTGCTGGGCGGCAAGTAGCCCCGGTGGAGGCCTCGACCGCCGTCCTTGGGGCCGCCGCGACGGCCCTGCTCGCGCTGGACTCGACCTTGGTCGGTCAATTTCTGCTCGGGCGCCCCCTGGTCGTGGCGGCGGTTTTGGGCGCGCTCACGGGAGAGCCCGCTGCGGCCGCGGCGGCGGGGCTGATCTGTGAGTTGTTGACTTTGGAGCGCATCCCCGTCGGCTCGGAGGTCCCGCCCAACGGGGCCATCGCCTGCGCAAGCGCCATCCTCTGGAGCGCCGGGGGCGGCGCGCCCCCGGCGCTGGCGGTCCCCGCCGGGCTTCTGGCCGGCTGGGCCTACCGGCCGGTTGAGATTTTTCTGCGCCGCAAGCGGGCCGGCCTTGCCGGCATTTGCGAGGAACGCGTCCGGGGCGGCGCGGACCCCGGCTTGGGCCCGGCCGCGGGTCTGTCCTGCGCGGCGGAGGCCGCCACCGCCTTCCTGTTTTTGGGCGCGACGACCTTTGCCATGAGGCCCGGCTTGTCTTGGCTCTGGAGCGTCCTGGCCCCGGCTCCGCGCTTGGGCCTGGAGGCGGGCCTGGCGGCGGCGCCGCTTTTGGGGGCCGCGGTCCTGGCCCGCGCGTTATGGCCGCGGCGATGAAAGCGGTCCCCGACCTGGACCCCGCCTTGAAAAGGGGGCTCTTTCTGGACTCTTTCCTTTTGCAGGCGTGTTGGAGCTTTGAGCGCATGCAGGGGCTGGGCCTGGCGCTGGCCGCCCGCCGTTGGGCCGAAGGCCGCGCGCTTTCCCCGCAGGCCCGCCGGGAACTTCTGCTCCGCCACCTGGGCCATTTCAACACCCAGGCCCATATGGGGGGATTTGCCATCGGAATGGTTTGCCGGCTGGAGGCCGAGGGCCGCGGCGCCGATCCCAAGGCCGTCCGGCTCAAGGACGCCGTGAGCCGTTCCCTGGCGGCCATCGGCGACGCCCTGTTCTGGGGGACCCTGCGCCCGGGCGCGGCGGCCTTGGGGGCGCTGGCGGGGCTGGCCCTGGAGCGCGCGGGCCTGGCGCCCGGCGCGGCCTGGTCGGCGGGAGCGGCCGCCGCCTTGGCGGCTTTCAACGGCCCCGCCCTGTGGGCCCGTTGGGCGGGCCTGGGGATCGGCTACCGGGGGGGAGAAAGCCTGGCCCTGGAATTGGCGCGCTTTCCCTGGCAGGGCTGGATCGTCCGGGCGCGCCGGGCCGGGTTTGTCCTGGCTATGGGTTGCGCTTCGATAATGCTATTCTATCCCGTCGAAAATCGGCGCCTCGGGGGGGTTTTGACCGCCGGGGCGGCCGCGGCGTTTTTTGCCGGGAAAGCCAAAGGTTTCCCGGCTTGGACGCTTTATGGAGCGATGGTTTTGGGGGCCACGGCGGCCGCCCAGGTTGGATGGATCGGGTGAAAGAGACCTTCTTGACGATCAGGCTCAAGCTCGGCCTGCACGCCAGGCCGGCGGCGCTGTTTGTTCAGGAAGCGAGTCGTTTCAAAAGCGTGATAAAGGTTTCCAAGGACGGATTTGAAATCAACGGCAAGAGCGTCATGGGACTGATGATGTTGGAGGCCGCCAACGGCGTCAAGCTCAAGGTCACGGCCGCGGGTCCGGACGAGGCCGAGGCCATCGCCGCGATGGTGAACCTCTTCGAGCGCGGGTTCGGCGAAGAGGAAGACCCTCCGCGCGCCAAGCGATGATCGTCATCAAGGGCATCCCGGCCAGCCCGGGAATCTCCATCGGGAAGGCCTATATCCTCGAGGACGAGGAAATCGTGGTCAACCGGGTCGAACTGCCGGCCGAGACCCTGAAGGCCGAGGTCAAGCGCTTCAAGGCGGCCCAGAAGGCGACCCACCGCGATTTGGACGCCGCCGAAGCCAAGGTCCTCAAGGTTCTCGGCAAAAAACACGCCCGCCTGATCGACGCCCATCGCTTCATCCTCCGGGACGCCCTCATCACCCACGACGTCCCCCAGCGGATCCTGAAGGAACGGGTCAACGCCGAGTTCGCCCTGTCCGAGGCGCTGGAGGCCGTCAACCAGCAATTCGAGAAGATGGAGGACGAGTTTTTCCGCGAGCGGCGGCACGATCTCTTCGACGTCGGCAAGCGCCTGCTCCAGCATCTGCTCAAGCAGACCAAGCGCTCCCTGGCCGAAATCGACCATCCCTGCGTCCTGATCGCGCGCAACCTCCTGCCCTCGGACACCTTCGGTCTTTCCGAAAGCCGGATTCTGGGATTTGCCACCGACCTGGGCGGCAAGACCAGCCACACCGCGATCCTCGCCCAGACCCTGGAGATTCCGGCGGTCGTGGGCCTCTCCGACGTGAGCCACCGGGTCAAGATCGGGGACATGGTGATCCTGGACGGGGAGCAGGGGATGGTGATCATCAATCCCGGGGCCGAGACTCTCGCCAAATACCAGAAGATGCAGCTCAAATCCATCGAAGACGAGAAGGCCCTCGGGCATTTCAAGGGATTGCCCTCGGTGACCTTGGACGGCAAATCCTTCCACCTCGACGCCAACCTCGACGCCCCCGACGAACTCAAGGCCATCGTCGCCCTGCAGACCGACGGGATCGGCCTTTTCCGGACGGAGTCGCTCTTCCTGAATCGAACCTCCCCGCCCACGGAAGAGGAGCAGGTCAAGGCCTACTCCGCCGCGATCAAGGCGCTCGATCCCCGCCCCGTGGTGATCCGCACCGCCGACATCGGCGGCGACCGGCTCTCCCAGTTGGGAATCGAGGGCCCCAAGAACGAGACCAACCCCTTCATGGGCCTGCGGGGCGTGCGGCTCTTCATGCGGCATCTGGATCTGTTCAAATCCCAGTTGCGGGCCATCCTGAAGGCCTCCAGCCGCCATCATTGCCGGATTTTGATCCCCATGGTGTCCACGATCGGGGAAATCCACAGCGTCCGGCGCCTGCTCAACCTGGCCCAAACCGAGCTCGCGGCCGAAGGGGTCGAGCCGCCCAAGAAGGTCGAGTTGGGGATCATGGTGGAAATCCCTTCCGCCGCGCTCATGCTCGACAATTTCCTGCCGCTGTTGGACTTCATCTCGATCGGGACCAACGACCTGATCCAGTATACGCTCGCGGTCGACCGGATCAACGAGCACGTGTCGCATCTTTACGATCCTTTTCATCCGGCGGTCGTGCGCCTGCTCGACATGGTCGTGCAGACGGCGAGAAAGAAGGGAAAGTGGGTTTCGGTCTGCGGCGAGATGGCCTCCGACCCCCACGCGGCGCCCCTGCTCATCGGCATGGGGGTGGATTCTCTCTCGGTGACGCCCCGGATGTACCTGCGCATCAAGCAGACCCTCCGGAGCCTGCGCTACTCCAACCTCTCGAAGCTGGTGGGCCAGTCTTTGGCCTGCTCGGACTCCGATGAGATCAAGCGCCTCCTGGAGACTCCGTCGGAATGATCGACCCGCACCGCATCCGAAATTTCTCCATCATCGCGCACATCGACCACGGCAAATCCACCCTGGCCGACCGCCTGCTGGAGGCCACCGGCACCATCGAGGGCCGCCAGATGCAGGCCCAGGTCATGGACTCCATGGAGCTCGAGCGCGAGCGCGGCATCACCATCAAGGCCAAGGCGGTGCGCATGAATTACCGCGCGCTGGACGGCAAGGATTATCTCCTCAACCTCATCGACACCCCGGGCCACGTGGATTTCTCCTACGAGGTCTCTCGCGCGCTGGCCGCCTGCGAGGGCGCCCTTTTGGTGGTGGACGCGACCCAGGGGGTGGAGGCCCAAACCTTGGCCAACGCCGGGCTGGCTTCGGAGCTCGATCTGCGCATCATCCCGGTCATCAACAAGGTGGATCTTCCCTCGGCAGACGTGGACGGAACCACCGAGGAAATTTTCGACGTCCTGAAGATCATCGAGGATCCGGTCCTGGTCTCGGCCAAACAGGGCATCGGAACCCAGGATGTGCTGGAGGCCATCGTCGCCCACATCCCTGCGCCCAAGGGCACCACGGCCGCCCCGATGTCGGCCTTGATCTTCGACTCCTCCTTCAGCGTCTACCGCGGGGTCGTGCTTTTGGTGCGGGTGGTGGACGGGGTGCTCCGCGAAAAAATGAAGATCAAGTTTTTTTCCTCGGGCAAGGAGGTGGTGGTCGAGGAAGTCGGGCATCTGGTCCCCAAGCAGCTCCGGGCGGAGCATCTCTCCGCCGGCGAGGTCGGGTATCTCGTCTGCGGGCTCAAGGACATTCACGAGGTCCGGGTCGGAGACACCCTCATGGAATCGGCCCGGCCCCTGCTCAAGGCGCTACCCGGCTACAAGGAGGCCAAGCCGGTGGTCTTTGCCGGGGTGTTTCCGATCAACAACGCCGATTACCCCTCTTTGGCCCTGGCCCTGGAGAAGCTCAACCTCGAGGACAGCTCCTTCAATTACACCCCGGAGACCTCCGAGGCCCTGGGCTTCGGCTACCGCCTCGGGTTTTTGGGCCTCCTGCACATGGACATCGTCAAGGAGCGCCTGGAGCGCGAGTTCGATCTGAGCCTGATCGTGACCAGCCCCAACGTCATCTACCGGGTCCATAAGCTCGACGACACCTCCAAGCTCATCGACAACCCGGCGCGCTTTCCCCCGCACGGCGAGATCAAGATGGTCGAGGAGCCCTTCGTCCTGGTCACCATCGTTCTGCCCCTGACCTACCAGGAGGGGGTCCTCAATCTCATCAAGGAGCGCCGCGGCGAGCACGAGTCGATCGAATACATCTCCGCCGACCGCGTCATCGTCAAATACCACCTCCCCCTGGCGGAGATGGTGCTCAATTTCTACGACCGCCTGAAATCCATCTCCAAGGGCTACGCCTCCTTGGACTACGTGGAGGAGGGCTACCGGGTCTCCGACATGGTGAGGATGGAGCTGCTCATCCACGGCGAGCCGGTGGACGCGCTGAGCCAGATCGTCCACAAGGAGGGGGCCTACGAGATCGGGCGCCAGCTCTGCGAGAAGCTCAAGGCGCTGATCGACCGGCAGAATTTCGAGGTGGCCATCCAGGCGCGCATCGGCGGCAAGATCATCGCGCGGGAAACCATCTCCGCCAAACGCAAGGACGTCATCGCCAAGTGCTACGGCGGCGACATCACCCGCAAGCGCAAGCTGTTGTCCAAGCAGAAGTAAGGCAAGAAGAAGGCCAAGATGCTGGGCTCGGTGGAGGTTCCCAAGGAAGCCTTCCTCGCGGCCCTCAAGATCGGAGAGGAGGGCGGCGGCTGACCGTTTCCCATGGAAGAAAGATTATTTTGGATCGGGATCGCGATGGGCGCCTACTGGTGGCTCTCGGGAAAATGGAAAGAGAGCGGCGCCGTCAACACCGCCCTGAAGTCGGGCCTGTGGCACGGGGCCTTCACGGGCCTGGCGGGCTTCTCGGTGGCGCTGGTGGTCATGATGTCCATGGAAAGCCGGGGCAAGTGGATCTCGGTGGCCGCCAACGCGTTCTCGGCGGGGGAGCTTTATCCCTCCCTGGCCGTGGCCTTGGCCGCGGGGGCGTGGGGCTTTTTCACGGCCTACCGGGCCGGCTCCTCGGCGGAGAAACGCAAGCACTGCCTCTCCGAGGATTGGGAGTGGGCCGAGACGGTTTTCTCGGCGGTCCTTCTGGCCTCCCTGCTCATGTATTTCGTCGTCCAGGCCTTCAAGATCCCGTCGGGCTCCATGAAGAACACCTTGCTCATCGGGGACCATCTCTTCGTCAATAAGTTCATCTACGGGGTCCGCGTGCCTTTCACGGGCAAGCGCCTGCTGGCCTTTCGGCCGGTCGAGCGGGGGGACATCGTCGTGTTCCGCTTTCCCTCCGACGACCCCAAGGAGCTGCACTGCGGCTCGATCCAGTACGGCAAGGATTTCATCAAGCGCGTGGTCGGCCTCCCGGGGGACAAGCTCCAGGTTAAAAACGGCCAGCTTTTCCGCGATGGCGAGCCGGCGGGCCAGGAGCCTTACGCCCAGTTCACCGACATGTACCGCCAGCCCCTGTCGTTGGAGGCCAAGGCCCTCGATGCCGCGAGTTACCAGGACCTCTGGCAGACCCACGCCCTGGACAGCCGGCTCCAGGATATCCTGCGCGACCAGTTCGGCCCGGTGACGGTGCCGCCCGGAACCTATATGGTCATGGGGGACAACCGCGACCAATCCTGCGATTCGCGCTATTGGGGCCCCGTCGAACAGCGCTACCTAAAGGGCAAGGCGTGGTTCATCTATTGGCCGCCGTCGCGCATGGGCGCGGTCCGATGATTTTCAACTGTGTTTGAACACAGTCGATGGGCCGGGAAGCGGCGCCCGGGTTCGTCCTACCTTAGGGACAGGGACGCATCCAGATAGACCAAGGTCGCCCCATCGGGCTGGACCTTGGGCGCGCAGGCGGTCATCATCACGCTTGAATCGTTGCCGACGCGCTTGACCACGGATTCGTAGGCCCGGCAGGCGGAGAGTTCGTAAAACGACGCCGAGCCCAAAGGGTAGGTCTTGCCGGCGACGGGCTCTTCCTCAAAAGCGGCGAAAGTGTCCATGGCCCACTGCAGTTGGGCCCCGCCCACCGGCACCTTGCGGCAACGGGGCACCAACGTCACCTCTCCGAAAGACAGGCCCTCGATGAAAAGCGTCTTCTCTTGGCACTCGGCCTCGTTGTCGCCGAAAAGGATCGGATTTAAGCGCCGCACGCGGGTGCTCCCCGAGGGCCGGGCCGGAGGGGGGGCGGGGCTTTCCACGGCGGCCAAGGCCGCGCGCCAATCGGCGGGAAACAGCGGCGAAAGTTCCACGGCTTGGGCGCCCCACAGGAGGGACGCGGCGACGGCGAGCAGAAAAGGCACGCCCTTTTATAGCAAAAGACCGAGCCGGATTATCGAGCCCCTTCGGGGTCGTAGTGGATGAGAACATCCGAATTCGGAATCCGTTCTTTTATTTTCTCCACCAATTTTTCCGTGATGTCGTGCGCCACTTCGAATTCCTTCACGCCCCGGATTTCGATGTGAAACTCCAGGTAGCGCTTGTTGCCCGCCCGGCGGGAGCGAAAATCATGAAAGCCCACCACGCGGGGGTCGTGGCTGACGATGATGGCCTCCACCTCCTTGCGGGTGTCCGGGGGCAGGCCTTCGTCCATGAGCTCCCGGACGGCGTTGGTGATGATCCCCAGGGATAGGCTTAAAACGTAGGCCACGACCACCAAGGTCAGCCCCAGGTCCCAGTAATTGGAGCCGGTCCACCGGACCAGGAGCAGGGCCGCGACCACCGCCACATTGGTCGCCACATCCATTAAAAAGTGCGCGCCTTCGGCGGACATGATGGAGGAATCCTCCACCGCCGCCGCCCGCCGCAGGGCCGCGCCGTGCCAGGCGCTCAGGGCCGTGGAGAGGACCATGATTCCCACGCTCCAGTAATGAAACTCCAGGTTCGAGCCCGAGTAGATCCGGCGGAGGGATTCGACCAGGAGCGCCCCTCCGCTCAGGGTGATGAAGGCGCCCTGAAACAGCGACGCCAGGGCCTCGGCCTTGGCGTGGCCGTACTGGTGGTCGTGGTCGGCGGGCTCCCGGGCGATGGCCAAGGAGACGAAGTTGACCGCCGAGGCGAACAGGTCCATCAGGGAATCCAACGCGCTGGCCAGGATGGACAAAGACCCCGTCAAAAGCCCGGCGGCGGTTTTCAGGACGCACAAAAACGCGGCCAGGAGCATCGAGCGCTTGATGAGCGTGGAGGAATTCAAGGGCGGGGCGTCGGCCACCCCTAGAGGTTAGCGCCGACAACGGAGGAAGTCAAGACGCGGAGGCCTTTTTGCGGAGGCCTTTTACCAGCGGCTGAAAAATTTCCGGGCTTCGGGCTGGGGGGCCGGGGCGGGAGCCGCGGCGGCCTTGGCTTTGTCGTTGAGATGGCCGACCACGACCTCGACGAGATTGTCCACACAGCCTTCTTCGTAGGGTTTGTGGCGTCCGTAGTTGACCGAGTAGGTCGGGCAGTTCAAGATCCGGCTCATGTCGCGGATCACGGGCCCGCTGTCGGGCAGAAAGGAGGCGAAGACCTCGGTCGCGGAGCGCACCATGAGTTCCACGCAGGAGTCCTCGTAGGGCTTGTTGCGGCCGTAATTGAGGGAGTAGGCGGGACAGCTTTTGACCCGCTTGGCCAAGGAGATCATCGTGGCGTATTGGCTTTCGGTGAGCGTCCCGGGGGCGGCGGCCTGAGGGGCGACCGGCGCGCTCTTTGGAGCGGCCACTTCGGCGGGCTTGTCCATGCCGGCGACGGCGGCTTTAACGAAATCTTCGTTGCTTCCGGCGGCGGAGGCGGTTGCGGCGAGCAGGGAGACGGCGGCCAAAGAGAGAAGGTTTTTCATGCTCCTATTTTAGCCGCTTCCCGGGTTCCGGGTCAGGGCCGTCGGGCCCAGGCCCGTGAGGGCAGGGGGCCTTGCTGGAATTGGGCCGATGGGCCTATGGTCGAAATTTAAAATTATGTTGGGAAAATATGGATTTGAACTCGCCGGGCCGGCGAGTTCATAGGTAGGAAAAATCAGAAAATGGCTGACTGTGCGTGAGTCTTATTATTTAGAGGTGGGTTTGGGTGTAAATGAAGGGGTAGTGTCGGAGGGTATGAAATGGTTGTCTTCCTGTCCGCTCGTTGCATTTAGATAGAGTTCATTTTTATGGCCGTCGATCTCTCCTAACACCTCCCAGAGGAGGATCGGATATTCCCCCGCGGGGTCTTCCCGGGTAGGAAAGGTGAAAATTCGGAGTTTTACGCTTCTAATGCGGATTTTCTTTCCAGGCCGAGCCTTTTCAAAAATCATCATGGCGCTGGCCTTCGCCTGGGAAGAACTGATCTTGGGTTTTGGATCGAGAGTCCATTTTTGGGTATCAATCGTAGTTACCCCAATCCTATAACTGCCGGGAAGAATTTCTTGTTCCCAAGGGCGGATACTATCCTCGATTGGAATTCCATGATAAAGCAGTTCTGGGACAATTTCCCGCCAACGGGTTTTCGTTGATGCCATGGGCAGCTTATTCAAACCAAACATCGCGGCGTTATCGCCGAGGAATTGTCGGGGATTTTTGGAGATCGGGTATTCTTGGCGGTTGTTTGCTCTATAGTACACCCATTCCACAATTCCTGCTTCGCAGTCGAAATTAAAACTCCCCCAAAGATTCCGATCGACTTTCTTTAAGCCGGCGCGCGCGGCTGAATTACATTCCTGAATGTTGTTTTTTGGATTTACCGGCGAAATCTTCTCCGGGCCCGCGTTAATGGCGAGGCTTTGAACTTCGATTCCGGCCAGGAAGAGCGGGAGGAGAAATATTTTAAAGGAATGCCGCGGCTGATTTTTGATGGGAGCGCCCTAAGCCGCCATCGGAAGGGATTTCATCTTGATCGTTGGTAAAAATGGCGACTCGGGCCGCACCGCAAGGGTTTGGTCCACCGGATCGAAGACGAGATCGAGGCTTCTCAGAACGATCTGCCCCAGGATCGGCGCGCAGCCCGCCGGGCCCACCAGGCAATCGGTGGTGCAGGTCCTTCCGAGGATCGTGACTGAGAGGGGGCCGGCGCGCTCCATCGCAACCTTTCGGTTGTCGGCAAGGGTCACGTTGACCGTTCCCAAAGACCGCAGCCCAAGATTGTTCACATGTTCCTGCGGAACAAGCGTTAAGACGGCGCCGGTATCCAGGATCGCGTCCGTTAGGACTCCCCGGACGCTGCGGCCGGGAGGCGTCTCCCCGGCGCCGTCCCCGGCATTTCCAAAAAATACCCCAACCTTGCACTTTCCCATGGCCACCTCCGCAAGAAAGCGGCGCAACTTTGCAGCGCTCGCACTATTAATACGATCGAGGCGCCTATTTTGTTCCATTTTTTCGTCGATGGGGGGGTCCTTAAAGCGGCGTCAGCGAGCTCTGCAGGTGGTAGTACGGCGGATGCGCCCGGTAGCGGAGGATGGCCTCTTTCATGATCTCCTCGATGAATTCCTCGTAGGAGAGCCCGATCATCTCGGCGCAGTTGGGGACGCAATCGCCCCGGTTGATGGAGGGGTTGGGGTTGATCTCCAGAATGTAGGGGTTGCCCAGCTTGTCCACGCGGACCTCGATGCGGGCGTAATCGTGGCAGTCGAAGATGTTGTAGGCGTCCAGGCAGATTTCCGAGATGAGCGCGGTCAGCTTCTGGGTGTACTTGGCCGGGCGCTCGACGCGGATTTTTTCGTAGACGGAGTCATGGCTCCACTTGGCCTTGAACGGGTAGATGTGCCAGACGTCGGGCGGCAGGTCGTCGAAGATGGAGCGCGAGAGGGGCAGGACCTTGACCCGCTCCTCGTTGCCCATGACGCTCACGTCCACCTCGTCGCCCTCGATGTATTCCTCGATGAGGACGGGGCGCTGGTAGCGGTCCAGGAGCTCGTTGACCTGCTCCTTGAGGGCCTTGAGGCTGGTCACCACGGACTTGTTGGAGATGCCGATGGAGTTGTCCATGTTGGCCAGCTTGACCATCAGCGGGTAGCGCAGGTCCTCGCGGATCTCGTCGTCCTTGGCGAAGACGTAGTCGAACTTGGGCGTCGGAAGGCCGTGGTGCTCGAGCATCTTTTTGACCTTGATCTTGTCGATGCAGAGGGCCAAGGAAAGCGGGTTGGACCCCGTGTAGGGGATGCCCAGGCAGTCCAGGATGGCCGCGCCGTGGGGCTCCAGGAGGCTGGTGTTATTGATGCGCTCGCAGACGTTGAAGACCAGATCCACGTTGGCCTCGGATATTTTTTCGAAGGGCAGCGGCGTCTCGTTCATGTCGAAGAAGGAGACCCGGTGGCCCTTTTTCTCCAGGGCCTTCTGGATGTTGAGCCCCACCGACATCAGGTCCTGGTGGACCGAGTCCTCCTCCGCGCCGGAGCCCTCCCCGTATTTGTTGCAGAGGATGCCGATGTGCAGGGCCTTTTTCAAGGCCAGGTCGATGCCGCGGATTTTCTCCATGCGCGCGGACTGGATGATGCGCCGGCGCGCCACATGGGCCGCGTTGAAGCGGTTCTTGCGGCGGGTTTTTCCGATGGAGGAGGAGGAGTCAAAGCGCGCCACGTGGATGGCCGTCTGGCGCAGGGCGGCCTGGGTGTTCTCCTCGGCCTCGGCGTAGGTGCCGCCCTTGCCCACCACCCAACCGACGGTCTCAAAACCTTCCGGCGGCACCAGCGCGGGATCTCCGGCTTCCTTAAGAAGCGTCACGTCGTGGATCTTGGAGGGGTCTTTCTCCGGGGGGGCCACCACGCCGCTGACCACGCCGGAGGAGGGTGCTACCAGGTAGCGCCCGACCAAATGACAGCGGGGCTCCTTGAGCCGCTTGGGGCGGCAGTCCAGGCCCAAAGCGATGCGGGCCGCTTCTTCGATGATGTCCACGCCCCAGACGGTCTTGATCCAGTCGTGGATGTAGTCGCCGCCCATGCGGGCGTTGACCTCGATGAGAATGGGGCCGGTTTCGGCGATCTTGGCCTCCACATGGAGGGCGCCGTTCTTGAGGCCCAGGGCCTTGACCGCGTCCTTGGCCATGCGCAGGACCGCCTCCAGATCGGCGTCCTCGTGGCGGGAAGGCATGGCGTCGCCGGTCTCGACGAAGAAGGGTTCCTTGGTGGGGAAGTTGTCGGTGAAGGCGTGAAAGCGGACCTCGCCGTCCTGGACCAGCATGTCCACGTCGATCTCCGCGCCGGTCACGTAGGCCTCGGCGATCACCTCGGTTCCGTAGGTGTAGATGTGGTCGAAGCGCGGCGTCATGTTGTCCTTGAGGTACTCGAAGGCGTTCTTGGCCTCCTCGATGCCGTCCAGGCGCACCACGAATTGGCTGCGCTCGCCCCAGGCGGGCTTGAGCACCAGGGGAAACCCGATCTTCTTGGCCTGGGCGTCGAGCTCCTTGAGGTTTTTCACCTGGCCCCAAGCCGGGGAGAATTTTCCGAGCCCCGCGGCCTCCAGGGATTTGCGGGTCAAAAGCTTGTTGCGGGCGTTGAGGGCCGCTTGCAGGGAGTGCCCATGCCAGCCGAATTTCTCGCAGAGGGCCGCGCAGAGGGGGACCGCCTCCTCCCAAAAAGTCAGCGCCCCT
The DNA here is from genome assembly GCA_964358485.1 of uncultured Elusimicrobia bacterium. Classification (GTDB taxonomy): domain Bacteria; phylum Elusimicrobiota; class Elusimicrobia; order UBA1565; family UBA9628; genus CAYHPY01. The sequence continues at coordinate 2,469 of CAYHPY010000073.1, read as the reverse complement.
TCCAGGGGGATGTCCTTCAAGGCCTCCTCCACCCGCGAGAGGCACTCGGCGTGGTTCAAGGTGTCGGCCGTGATCAAAGTGTCGGCGTAGCGGGAGGCCCAGGTCTCCTCGGGGGAGAGCAGGATGATGCGCACCCCCAGGGCTTTGAGGCGCTGGTAGATGAAGCGTTTGGTGGGCGCCGCCGAGCTGATGAGCAGCAGGGCTTTTCCCTTCAAATCCTGGGAGGCTTCGGCGGAGGGGGCGGACTCGGCGCTGGTCGTCACGGGAATATGTTAACCCAAGCGCCGAGGCAAGTCAAACGGCGCGCGTCAGTTTTTCGACCACGCTTTTGGCGGCGGCTATTCCCCGGCCGGCGCGTTGGCGACCACCCCGTTCTTGCCCGAGGCCCCCGTGGAGGGAGGGGTGTCGGCCTTGCCCATGCGCACGCCGGGATGGGGGTTGAGAATCAGGGATTTGCCGGGGTCGTCGGTGATGTAGTTGCCGCCCCCGTCCACCTCATGCCGGCCGGTGGCGACGGTCCCGGAAGGGGTGACCAGGCCCTCGGAGCGGATCAGGGCGCCGTGCTGGGCGGCGGAACCCTCCGATTCCCCCTCGCCGGCGGTCTTGCCCTTGGAGCCCAGGGTCCCGGCGGCCACCGGGGCCGCGTTGCCGATGGGGGGCGGGTTGAAAACCGAGGTGCCGGGCGCGTCGTCGGCCTTGCGCTTGGGAGCGGCGGCCTTGGCCGGGGCGGCCGAGGCCTTGGGCTGGGCCGCGGTTTTTTTGGCCTGGATGGTGCGCTTCTCGGCATGGGCCGAGGCCGACAGCAGGACGACGCAGGCCGTCAAAATAGTAAGGAATTTCATCGCGGGTCTCCCGGGGTGCCGATAGTATAGCCCCGGCCCCCCTCCTTATCAAGGGGACACCCCTTGAAATGCATGCATTAACAGACTACACTATAGGCACATGAAGAATATAAATACCCAGTACACCATCCGCCGGGTCTCCGCCGACGTGGACCGGGCTTTGAGGCAAAGGGCGCGCCGCCTGGGCAAGAGCCTCAATCAGGTGGCGCTGGAAGCCTTGACCCGCGGCGCGGGGCTGGAATCGGCGGCGCGATATGGCGACCTGGACGGTTTTTTCGGCTCCTGGGTGGCCGACCGCGCGGTGGACGAGGCATTGGCCGACCAACGCCGCGTGGACAAGGACCTTTGGACGTGAGGCTGGCCCTCGACACGAACGGCTACCGCGCCGCCGCCGACGGCGACACCCGAACGGCGGAGTTGCTGCGCCGGGCGGATGAGATTTGGCTCCCGTACGTCGTACTGGGCGAACTCCGGGCGGGTTTCGCCCTTGGGACGGTCGGGAAGAAGAACGAGGCCAAGCTGACGGAGTTTCTCAATTCCCCGCGCGTCCGGGCTTTGTTCGCCGATGAACAAACCACCCACCACTACGCGGTCCTGTTTGCCCAACTTCGGCGGCAGGGGTCGCCGATCCCCACCAACGACCTATGGATCGCCGCCTTGACGGTCCAGCATGATCTCCTGTTGCTCACCAACGACGAGCATTTCTCAAAGATTCCCCAGATCGTGCGCGTGTAGTTCCCCTCCTAAAAAATGTAATATAGGCCCTAACGCCGCAACCGGGGCGCCGAGCCCCGAATATCGGAGAAAACACCATGTCCAACCGGTTTACCGAAAGAGCCCAGCGGGTCATCCTCATCGCCCAGGAAGAGGCCAAGCGCCTCAACCACGATTATGTGGGCACCGAGCACATCCTCCTGGGGCTCATCGCCCTGGGCGAAGGCGTGGCGGCCCAGGTTTTGGCCAACCTCGGCGTGGACCTGCGGCGGGTGCGCTCCGAGATCGAAAAGATCGTCGGCACCGGCGACAACGTGATGCTTTTGGGCGAGATTCCCTTCACCCCCCGGGCCAAGAAGGTCCTGGAATACGCCGTCGAGGAAGCCCAGCACATGGGCCACTCCTACGTCGGCACCGAACACCTGCTTTTGGGCCTGATCCGCGAGGAAGAGGGCGTGGCCGCCCGGGTTCTGGAGAACCTGGGCCTGCGCCTGGACGTGGTCCGCGAGGAGGTCCTGAACCTCCTGGGCGAGGGCCAGACCCCGCAGCAGCAGGGCGGAGGCGGAGGGGGCGGCGGCACGCCCCAGAGCCCGGCCCGCACCAAATCCAAGACCCCGACTTTGGACGAGTTCGGCCGGGATTTGACCATCATGGCCCGCGAGGGGAAGTTGGACCCCGTGATCGGCCGCGCCGATGAGATCGAGCGGCTCATCCAGATTTTGGCCCGCCGCACCAAGAACAACCCCGTGCTCATCGGCGACCCCGGCGTCGGCAAGACCGCCATCGTCGAGGGCTTGGCCCAGAAGATCGCCTCGGGAGATATTCCCGAGATCCTGGCGTCCAAGAGGGTCCTGACCCTGGACCTGGCCCTGGTCGTGGCCGGCACCAAGTACCGCGGCGAGTTCGAGCAGCG
>CAYHPY010000072.1:0-19059 GCA_964358485.1 uncultured Elusimicrobia bacterium | reverse complement strand
GAGACGACGTGCCCCTTGTAGATTTTGCCGATCTCGGCTTCCTGGGTCAGGGCCTCGATCTCGGACCGGGCCTGGTTGCAGGCCTCGGCGTCGACGCCCGCCAGGAATACCGTGCCGTCGTCCTCGACCTCGATGTCCACCCCGTAGGTGTCGATGAGGCGGCGGATGTTCTTGCCGCCGGGCCCGATGAGGGCGCCGATCTTGTCGGTGGGGATGCGCAGGCGATAGAGGCGGGGCGCGTGGGTCGAGATGTCCTTGCGGGGCTCAGCCAGGGCCGCGTTCATCTTATCAAGGATGAAGAGTCGTCCGCGCCGGGCCTGCTCCAGGGCTTCCTTGAGGATGGAGATCGAGAGCCCCTCCACCTTCATGTCCATCTGAAAGCCCGTGATCCCTTGGGCGGTTCCGGCGACCTTGAAGTCCATGTCGCCGTTGTGGTCCTCGATGCCGGCGATGTCGGTGAGCACCGCGTGCTTGCCGCCTTCCAGGACCAGGCCCATCGCGATGCCGGCGCAGGCGCCCTTCATGGGCACGCCGGCGTCAAACAGCGCCAGGGAGCCCCCGCAGACCGAGGCCATGGAGGAAGACCCGTTGGACTCAAGAATTTCGGAGACCAGGCGAATGGTGTAGGCGAAATCCTCTTCCGGGGGAAGCAGGACCGCCAGGGAGCGGCGCGCCAGGGCGCCGTGCCCGATTTCGCGCCGTCCGGGGCCGCGCTCGGGACGCACTTCGCCGACCGAGAAGGCGGGGAAGTTGTAGTGGAGCAGGAAGCGCTCCTTGTATTCTCCCTCCAGGACGTCCATGACCTGCATGTCGGCGGGGCTGCCCAAGGTGGCGGTGACCAACGCCTGCGTCTGCCCGCGGGTGAAGAGCACCGAGCCGTGCAGGCGCGGGAACACCGGGAGCTGGATGGTGATGGGGCGGATTTCGTCGAACTTGCGCCCGTCGGGCCGCAGGCCGGAATCCAGGGTCAGGGAGCGGCTCTCCGTATAGAGGATGTCCTCGATGAGCGTGGGGACCAGCTTGGCGCCGCCTTCCAGGGTGGCCTGGGTCTTGGCGGCCTCAGTCAATTCGGCGCGTATGTCGTCCATGAGTTTGCCGACGGATCCATCGAGCCCGTTCTTGTCGAGCTTGCCGCGCAAGGCCTGCTTGATGGGCTCCAGGGCGCGCTTATTGACGAACTCCACAACGGCGGCGGGAGGCTCCGGCGCCTTGACCACCCGCTTGGTCACCTTGCGTCCGGCGTCCTCGGAGGCCTTGACCACGGCCAGTTGCAGGTCGCAGAGCTTCTCGATGGCGGCGGTGGCGGTCTCGAGGGCCGAGACGAACACTTCCTCGGAGACCTCGTAGGAGCTGCCCTCCACCATCAAGAGGCCCCCCTTCTTGCCGGCCACGACCAGTTCGAGGTCGGCGTTCTCCCGTTCCTCGAAGGTCGGGAAGAGGACGAAGGCCCCCTCGATCTGGGCGATGCGCACGGCCGCGACGGGGCCGTTCCACGGGATGTCGGAGAGCATGAGCGCCGTCGAGGCCCCGTTGATGGCCAGGACGTCGGAATCGTTCTGGAGGTCGGTGGAGATGACGATGGATTGGACCATGGTCTCGAAATTCCAGCCGGAGGGGAAGAGCGGGCGGATCGGCCGGTCCACCAGGCGGGAGGAGAGGGTTTCCTTGTCGCGGGGCCGGGCCTCGCGCTTGAAGAAGCCGCCCGGGATGCGTCCGGCGGCGTAGGTGCGCTCCCGATAATCGGAGGTCAGGGGAATGAAGCTGACGTCCTTGGGGGCCTTGGACGCGGTGGCCGCGCACAGGACGATGGTTTCGCCGAGATGCGCGGTGACCGAGCCTCCCGCCTGCTTGGCGATGGTGCCGGTCTGGAGGTTGATGGTTTTTCCGCCTACGGTTTCCGTCAGTGAGATCTTTTGGATTGCGTCGGACATGATGGTTGACTCCTGGGGGCCCCTTGGGCCTCGTGTTTGTAGTTGTTCGGTATCGAGCAAATCAGCGGGAAGCGGCCGGGAAGGCTACTTCCTCAGATCGAGCTGCTTGATGAGCTGGCCGTACGCTTCGGCGTCGGTCCGCTTAAGGTAGCCGAGAAGGCGCCGGCGCTGGCCGACCAGCCTGAGCAGGCCGAGTTGGGTCGCGTAGTCCTTCTTGTTGTTTTTGAGGTGGCCCGAGATGTCGGTGATGCGCTCGGTGATGAGCGCGATCTGGACGTTCGTCGCACCGGTGTCGAACGGCTGTTTGGCGAATTTCTTGACGACTTCGCCCTTTTTCTCTTTCGTTAGCATGGGGGCATTATACGATTATCAGGACGGAGTGTCAATTTTTATGGACCGCCAAAGGAAATGAAGCGCCGCGGCGGTGGCCCGCTGGCGGATCGTCTCTCTTTCCCCCGCCAGCCGCAGCTTGCGGACCACGGCCCGGTTTCCGGGGCCGGAGAGGCCGAAATAGACCAAGCCGACCGGCTTGGACCGGGTCCCTCCGGCCGGGCCGGCGATGCCGGTCACCGAAAGCCCCATTGACGCCCCCACCCGCTTACGGACGCCGCGCGCCATCTCCCCGGCGCAACGGCGCGACACGGCCCCGTCCCGGGCCAAAGTCGCCGGCGAAACTCCCAACAGCCGGTGTTTTACGGAATCGTCGTAGGCCAGCACTCCCCCCCGGAAGTAGGCGGAACTGCCGGGCACCGAAGTCAGGCGCGCGCCGATCATGCCGGCGGTGCAGGATTCGGCCAGAGCCAGAGTCAGGCCCCGGGCTTCCAGGAGCTTTCCCACCTCCGATTCCAGGGTTTGCTCCCCCTCCCCCCAAACATGGTCGCCCACCGCGGCCAGCGCGCGCCGTCGGGCCTCCTCGGCCAGCCGGCGGGCCTCGGCCCGGTCGGCGGCCCGGGCGTAAATGTGGAAATCCACCTGGCCCGAACCGGCCAGGATCGTGTAGGAGAGCCCGGGGCCCGGACGGCTCGTGAGCCCGGAGAGCTTCTCATCGGCCGCCGATTCCGCCACCCCGGAGAGGTGCAGGACGCGGGACTCGACCCGGATGTTTCCCGCGTGGCGCCGCCGCAGGGTGGGGAGGACCTCCCGGACCAGCATCGGCTCGAGCTCCGAGAACGGCCCCGGCATGAGCGCCAGCGTCCGGGCGCGGCCCCCCGCCGGGCCCCCCAGGGTCAGGAGTTGCCCGGGAGCCGAACCCGCCCGGTTTTCCAGGACCTTGGCGCCCTTGAGGACGAAGGCCTGCCGGCGGTTCTCCTCCGGCACCGCGAGCCGGTAGCGGGCGAACTTGCGCTCGATGGCTTTGAAGATCGCGGGGACGTAGCGGAGCGGACGGCCCAGGGCCCGGGCCGCGGCCTCCCGGGTGACGTCGTCGAAGGTGGGGCCCAGGCCCCCGCTGACCAGCACGGCCTCCGACCGGCGCAGGGCCGCCTTGATCTCGCGGGCGATGGCGGCGGGCTCGTCCGGCAGGCTGACCTCCCGGGCCAAGGAGAGCCCGTTGCGCAGGAGCGCCTTGGAAATGTAGCTCTGATGGGTGTTGAGCCGCCCGGACAAAAGCTCCGAGCCCACGCATAGAAGCTCGACCCGCGCCGGGGGCCGGGTCCGCCTCATTGGTAGGTGGGCTTGGGAGAGGCGGGGGTCTGGCTTTCCCCGGCTTCGATGGGTCCGAAGCGGGCCTCGAATTTTTCGATGTTGTCCTTCAGGGCCCACAGGAGGCGTTTGGCGTGAAGGGGCGAGGAGATGATCCGGGCCAGGACCTTGGATTTTTGGGTCTGGGGCTGGAGAAAAAGGAAGTCCAGGAGGATTTCGGTCTCGCTGTGGGTGATCAGGGCCAGGTTGGCGTAGATGCCCCGGCCCGTGGCCTCATCGATTTCGACCTGCAATTGGCCGCCTTTCTCTTCCATGGATCGATCCCTCCAATTCCGCGGCCCAGTGTATCATTTTTTTAAATTTGTTGTTGTTGCCGTCGTTATTTGCTAACATCCCCAGGGGATGCCAAGAGGGGTGCTCGTCATCATTTCCGCGCCGTCCGGCACGGGGAAGTCCACGATCTGCAGGGAACTTCTCAAGCGGCGCAAAGACCTGCGCTACTCGGTCTCGGCCACGACCCGTCCCCCGCGGCCGGGAGAGAAGGACGGCAAGCACTATTTTTTCCTCGAGGCGGAGGAGTTCAAGCGGCGCATACAGCGCCGGGATTTTCTGGAGTGGGCGTTGGTTCACGACGAATATTACGGAACCCCGCGCTCGTTCATCGAGTCGGTCCTCAAGACCGGGCACAAGGTTCTTTTGGCCATCGATGTGCAGGGCGCGGCGGCGATCCGGCGGAGGCTTCCCGCCGATTCGGTGCTGGTTTTTCTCGCGCCGCCCTCCATCGAGGCGCTGCGGGAACGCTTGGCCGCCCGCCGCGACGCGTCCGAGTCGGTCGCCAAGCGGCTGGCCGCCGCCCGCCAGGAAATGTCGCACGCCGGAAGCTTTGATTATTACGTCGTCAATGACGACCTGGGCAAGGCCGTCGATCAGATCGACAGCATCCTGACGGCGGAAGGCTTGAAAGTCTCCCGAAGGGAGCATTCGGATCCGGTCCCGACACACGCGTGAGGAGGAATCGTTAATGACGAAGAAGGAAACCGTCGAGAAGGCCGAGGCAAAGAAGGGAAAGGGCGGAGAGGAAGCGCCTCCCGCCAAATCCCTCGATGAGATGATCCTGAACTACGGCCAGAGCAAGTACATCGCCATTCCTCTGATCGCCCAGTGGGCCAAGATCGTTCGCAAGAAAGAGGAAAATCGCCACCTGACGCCCGTGGAGCTTTTGGACCTGGCCATGAAGGACGTCCTGAGCGGGGACGTGGGTTGGGACACGGTGGAGAAGGCCTTGGCCAACGGCGCCGGAGACGCCCCCGAGAAGCCCGCCGCGGGTAAAAGCGAAAAATGAAGCCCGGCCGGCGCGTCGTCCTGGGCGTGACCGGCTCGATCGCGGCTTATAAGGCCGCGGAAATCGTCCGCGGGTTGGTGAAGGCGGGCTCCGAGGTTCGGTGCGTGCTGACCCCGGCGGCGGCGACCTTCGTGTCGCCGCTCACCCTCTCCGTCCTTTCCCGCCACCGCGTTTACGTCAAAGGGGACGATCCTTCCCTCTGGGACATGGCGCATCTGTCCCTGGCCTCCTGGGCCCAGCTTGTGGTGATCGCGCCGGCGACGGCCGACTGCCTCGCGCGCTTGGCCGGAGGCCGGGCCGAGGGCCTGCTGGACGCGTTGGTGCTCTCCTATCAAGGGCCGCTGGCCCTGGCGCCCGCCATGGATAGCGAAATGTGGCAGCATCCCGCCGTCAAGCGCAATCTCGAAACCCTGAAGTCCTTCGGGTATTCGATCTGGGGCCCCGAGAAGGGGCCGCTGGCCAGCGGCAAGAACGGCTGGGGACGCCTGATGGACCCGGCCGAGATCGTGCGCCGCTGTCTGAAGTGATTTCCCTAAGTCTCCGCGGCAGAACCATCCTCATCACCTCCGGACCGACGCGGGAGCCCCTGGACCCGATTCGTTTCATGACCAACGCCTCCAGCGGTAAAATGGGCTCGGCCCTGGCTCAGGAAGCCCGCCGCCGCGGGGCCAAAGTCATCCTGGTTTCCGGGCCGGTTTGCGGCCCGGCCCCCGCGGGCTGCGCGGTCGTGCCGGTGTCGACCGCGTTGGAGATGCTCCGGGAAACCCTCCGGCGCTCGCGCCAGGCCGACGCGGTGATCGGCGCGGCCGCGGTGGGGGACTGGCGCTTCTCGCGGAATTTCGCCCATAAAATCAAGCGCTCGGCCTCCCGCCTTCGGGTGACCTTGGTGCCCAATCCCGACATTATCAAGGAAGCGGCGTCCCGGCGGCGCCCCGGACAGGTGTTCGTCGGGTTCGCCCTCGAGACCCGCCGGGGGCTTCAAGCCGCCCGGCGCAAGCTTAAAGCCAAGGGTCTGGACTTGGTCGCCCTCAACGGGCCGCAAAGCCTCGGCGCGGCCCGGGCCCGGCTGACCTTGGTCAGCCCGGACTTGGCTCCTCGCCGCCTCGGACTTTTGTCCAAGACGGCGGCGGCGAGGAAGATTTTCGATGAGATCGGGAGGCGGTTGTGCGCGAAGAATTAAGGGCCCTGGTGAAGGAGCTGGCTTCACGGGTTCTTTTGTCCGATGAATTCGACTTTGTTCCGGGGACTGGAATTCTTCCGGTTACGTCAACGGAAACGGAAAAAATTTCGGGGACGGAAAAAATAAAGACAACGGAAGAGAAAGGAATTTCGGCCGCGGAGCAATTAACGGTCATCGCGGCCGAAATAGCAGGATGCTTCGCCTGCCCTCTGGGCAAAACCAGAATCAAGCCCGTCCCCGGAGTCGGCTCTCCCCGGGCCAAAGTTCTTTTCATCGGTGAGGGGCCGGGCTTTGAAGAAGACCGCCGGGGCGAGCCCTTCGTCGGCAAGGCGGGCCAGTTGCTCGACAAGATCATCGGCGCCATCGGGCTCTCCCGGGAAACGGTTTTCATCGCCAACATGGTCAAATGCCACCCGATGAAGGACCCCTCCGACCCCGAGGCGCGGGGCAACGACCGCCCCCCCTCCCCTGAGGAGTTGGCGGCCTGCCGGGGCTTCATCGAGCGGCAGATTCGCGCGGTGCGTCCCGCCGTGATCGTGGCGCTCGGGGCCGTGGCGGCCAAGGCTCTGCTCGGGACCTCCGAGGGGATCACGCGCCTGCGCGGGAACTGGAAATCCCTCCGCCTTCCGGGCTCCGACGAGCCGGAAATCCCGGTGCTTCCCACCTACCATCCCGCGGCCCTGCTTCGCGACGAGACCCTCAAGCGCGACGTTTGGAACGACATGAAGGCCCTGCGCGACTTCCTTGCGGGCCCCGCGGAAAAAGGTAAAATGGGCGCATGAAGACCAAAGCCCGCCGTCCCGACCAAGAGGAAAAGGACGTGCTCGACCAGCTGGGGGACTTCATCACCGATTTCGTGAAATCCAAGAAGATTTTCGACGGGGGCAAGGACAAGGCCCGCAAGGACGACGACGAGGATCTCTCCTACATCAAGGCCATGCTCGACGACAAGTCGGTGGCCGCCCTGATGCCCAGCAGCAAGTTCATGGTCAAGCGGATCATCAAGGCCATGGACCTGCGCGGGGCCAAAACCGTGATTGAATACGGCGCGGCGGCCGGGGTGATCACGCGCGAAATTCTTCCCAGGCTGCCCGCCGATGGGCGCCTGCTGGCCGTGGAATTCAACCGCCCCCTCTTCGACATGCTCAGCCGCATCGCCGACCCCCGCCTGATCCTGGCCCACGGGGACGTGCGAGAGATCGACGCCATCGCCGCCAAGCACGGGATCGAGCAGGCCGACGTCGTGGTCTCGGGCGTGCCCTTCTCGATGTTCAGCGGGCGTCAGCGCCACGAACTGCTCCTGAAAACCCACGCCTTGGTCCGCCCCGGGGGCCGCTTCGTGGCCTATCAGGTGACCACCCACCTCATCACGATGCTCGACGATTACTTCAAGCGCTTCGAGACGGAGTTCGAGATCCGCAATCTCCCGCCGCACTTCATCTTCACGGCCTACAAGTAGCCCCGCCGCCGCCGATGCTCATCGCCGAGGTGGCTTTCCCGGTTCCGGTCCCGAAGGCCTTCCATTACTGCGTCCCCCCGGCCCTTTCATCCTTGGCCCCGGGGACCCGCGTCAAGGCGCCGTTCGGCCCGCGCGCCATGATCGGAACCGTCCTGCGCGTGTTCGAGGGGACCCCCGACCGCCCGCTGAAGTCGCTCTTCGCGGCGTTGGAGACCCCTCCGATCCTGCCCGCCGAGCTTTTGGAGACCGCGGTTTGGATGGCGCGCCGCTACAGCGCCCCGATCGGGGAATGCGTCAAGGCCGTGCTCCCCGCCGCGGCCTCGACCACCGCGCGGGCCAAGAGCAAAAAAGCCCCGCCCGAGGAGCCCGTCCCCTTGGAGCTCCCGGTCTCCCGCGGGCCGGAGTTCACCCTGACCCCGGGGCAGGAGCAGGCCCTTTCGGCCTTGATGGCCAGGCTGGAGGCGCGCGCCGGCGGGACCGCGCTCCTGTACGGGGTCCCGGCCTCGGGCAAAACCGAGGTCTATCTTCGGCTGATCCGCAAGGCGGTGGCCGAGGGGGGCCAGGCGCTTTTCCTTCTGCCGGAGATTTCGCTGACGCTTCCTTTCTTCGCGGATTTCTCGGCGGCCTTGGGCGCCGCCGAGGTCGTGCTGTGGCACAGCCGCCTGACCCCTAGGGAACGGAGGGAGGCCTGGCACGGGCTCAAGGCGGGCCGGGTGAGGGTGGTGGTGGGCGCGCGCTCGGCGGTCCTTCTTCCCTTCTCGGATTTGCGCCTGGTCGTTCTGGACGAGGAGCAGGACGAATCCTTCAAGCAGGAGGGAACCTCTCCCCTTTACCACGCGCGGGACGTGGGCCTGCACCGCGCGTCCTCCTGGAAGGCGCTGGTGGTGCTCGGGTCGGCCACCCCGTCCATCGAAAGTTGGGCGTCGGCCCGGGACGGGGGCGCCGAACGGGTGGATCTTCCCCAGCGAGTCTCGGCGGTGCGGCCTCCCACCGTGGAGATCGTCGAGGCCCCCGCCTTCGGCCGGGGCTGCCTCTCGGCGCGCCTGTTGGAAAAAATCCGCGACCGCCTTTCACGGCGGGAGCAATCCATCCTGCTGGTCAACCGGCGCGGGTTCTCGACCTTGGTGATGTGCTTCAAATGCGGTTGGGTGGACCGCTGTCCGGAGTGCGGGGTGGCCAAGGTCCAGCATGAGGCCCAGGGGGGCTTCATCCTGCGCTGCCATCATTGCGGCGCCTCGGGCCCGGTGCCCGCGGCTTGCCCGACCTGCAAGAACCCCGCCTTGCGGGTGGCGGGGACCGGCACCCAGAAGGTGGCCGCCGAGCTCAAGCAAATCCTCCCCGGCGCGCGGATCATGCGGATGGACGGCGATACGATGTCCAAAAAAGACGACGCCCAAACGCTCTACACCCGCTTTCGCTCGGGGCAGGGAGACATCCTGGTCGGCACCAAGCTGGTGGCCAAGAGCTTTCATTTTCCTGAGGTGACCCTGGTCGGGGTGGTGGACGCCGACACCATGCTGCACATGCCCGACTTTCGGGCCTCCGAGCGGACCATGCAGATGCTGGCCCAGGTGGCGGGCCGCTCCGGGCGGGCAGAGAAGGCCGGCGAAGTGGTGATCCAAACCCTTTGCCCGGATCACGAGGCCATCCGTTTCGCCGCGCAGGGCGATTACGGGGAGTTCGCCGAACGCGAACTCGGCCACCGCAAGGAACTGGCCTACCCTCCCTACAGCATGCTGGTCCGGCTGATCCTCCTCGGGGCCAATCAGGAAACCACCGGGGACGCGGCCGCGGCGCTCGGGGAGGACCTGCGGTCCCGCCTGCCGGGGGACCTGGCGATGGTTCTGGGCCCGGCCCCCGCCATTCCCCCGATGGCGCAGGGAAAATACCGTTTCCATCTGCTCGCGAAAGTCCTGAAAACCGACCGGCTCGAGGAAGTGTTCGACCGCGTCCGGGAGTCCCCCCTTCCCTCCACCGTCCGCCTCAAGGTGAACGTGGATCCGTATGACCTCTTCTGAGCCGCCCACCCGGCTGATCGCCCCGGTCCTCTTGCTGCTGATCGCGTTGGCCGCGGGCCTGCCCCCCGGAATGTCGGCGTATCGGGACTCCGGAGATTTGGCCGCGGCGGGCGCGACTCTCGGGATCGCCCATCCTCCCGGCTATCCGGCCTACAGCCTCGTCGGCAAGGCTTGGACCGTGGTTCTTCCTCTGGGCGATCCCGCCTGGCGCCTGAATCTTTTGAGCGCGGCGGCCGGGGCGGCGGCGGCGGCGGCGGCGGCGCTCCTGGCGCTGCGCGCCGCCGGCCCCGCGGGGGCGGCCGCCGCCTTCTTGTTCCTGGCCGGCGCCCCGGCCATGCAAACCCTCTCCCGGGTCGGCGAGATGTATTCTCTCCTGGCTCTAATCGCCGCGGGCGTCGCCCTGTGCTGGACCGAGCCCGAGGGTCCGAGGTCCCGGCGGGCCGCGTGCCTGGCGGGCCTTCTGATCGGCCTGGGGTTGGGCGTGCACCAAACCCTGCTGCTGGTTCTGCCGGCCTGCGCGGCGGCCTTCGGCTTTAGGCGCGCGGGTTGGAGGCCGTGGGCGTTTTTGGGCTTGGGGTTGGCGGTCCATTTATATCTTCCCATCCGTTCGGCCGCCGACCCCGCCATCAACTGGGGTTCGGCTCAGACCGCGGCGGGCCTGGCCAAGATGCTGACGCGCCATTATTACGGCGGCGCGCGACTCCACCCGGATCGCTCCGCCGGAATTTTCCAACCTTCCCATTGGGGCCCCGCCCTGGTTTACGCCGCGCGATTGTTATGGGAGCAATGGGGCGCCGCCGGGACGCTTCTGGCGGCGGCGGGATTGTTTTCCCGGAGCGGCCCGCGCGCGCCCCTGGCCCTGGCGTTCCTGCTGAGCGGCCCGGCCTTCATTCTTTGGGCGGATTTGGATCCCGGCGGCCTTTCCTCGGCCGCGATCCTGGAGCCGCACCTCGTCCTGCCGGCCGTGTTCGCGGCGGGCCTGGCGGGGCTTGGCGCCGCCCGCCTTCAGCAATCCTACGGGAGGGCGGGCGCGGTTCTACTCGGCGGTCTTCTGCTCGTCCAAAGCCTCCGCCTGGCTCCGGTCGGCGCCGCCTCGGGCCGCGGCGACTACTCCGCCGAGGACCTGGGAAAGGGCATGGCCCGCTTCCTGGCCCCCCGGTCCCTGCTGGTGGATCCCGACGATCAATCCGCGTTCGCCCTGGCCTACCTTCAAGCCGTTCGGGCGGTCCGCTCCGACATCGTGCCCGTGGTTTTTTTTCGGACCTGGTGGGGCTTCGAGCGGATCAAGCGCCGCCATCCCGAACTTCTGCCCGCCCATGAGATCCGCTCCGGACAAGATCTTCTGTCGGCGGTCGTGGGCAAAGCCCTCGGGGAGGGCCGCCCCGTCTTCGTTGATTTTCCGGGCAAGGCCCCCTTCGGGAATTTCCCGATGCCGGGGGCCTGGGGCTACCGCCTGCGCGCCCGGCCCCCGGACCGGGCGGCCGCCGCGGCCCTGGTCGCCGCGGCCGTCACGGCCCTGGAGCTTGACTCCAACCGCGGGGCGCCGGACGGGGCGGATTTTTTTTCCAAACACGCGGGCTCCTTCCGGACTTCGGCCTGGAGCAATTTGGCGACCTTGGCCCAGAGCCTGGGCCGCTTCGGGCTTGCCGAGCGGCTTCATCTGGGGGCCCTCCGATGGGATCCGGACCTGGCCGAGTCCTGGAACAACCTCGCCAACGCCCTCTTGTCCCAGGGCCGGCACGCCCAGGCGGTCGGCTGTTATCTGGCGGCTTTGTCCAAAACCGAATCCTCCCAAATTCGCTACAACCTGGGACGCGCCCTGGTATTGTCGGGGCGCGAGGACGAGGGCCGCCCGGAACTGGAGCGGGCCGATCGGGAAGGCGCAATCCCGGACGCGGCCAACGATCTGGGCCTGCTCGAGCTCAAGGCGGGACGGGCCAAGGAGGCGGTTCGGATTTTCGAGGCCCTGCTCTCCCGTGATCCGGAATACGCGTTAGCCTACTACAACCTGGCAGTCGCCCGCGAAATCCTGGGCGACAAGGCCGCCGCCAAGGAAGCCTTCGCCCGGTTCGAGGAGCTCAGGGTTCGGGCAAAATGATAGAATCGGCCCCATGGCCGGAACGGACATCGACCAAGCGCTTTCCATCCTGAAACGCGGCGTCATTTCCCTCGTCAGCGAGGAGGAGCTCAAGAAAAAGCTCGCCTCGGGGCGGACCCTGCGCGTCAAGCTCGGGGTGGACCCGACCTCCGCCGATCTCCACTTGGGCCACAGCGTGGTGCTTTCCAAGCTCCGCGCCTTCCAGGACCTGGGCCACACCGCCGTGCTCATCATCGGCGACTTCACCACCCTGGTCGGCGACCCTTCCGGCCGGGACTCCACCCGCCCTTCCCTCACCAAGGCCGAGATCGACGCCAACGCCCGGACCTATCAGGACCAGGCTTTTAAAATCCTGGACCGAAACCGCGTGGAAGTGCGCCGCAATTCCGAATGGCTGGGGCCGTTCCTGGCCGGAGACATCCTGGAAACGCTCAAGCGCCACACCGTCCAGCAGATCCTGGCCCGGGAGGACTTCAAGGCGCGCATCGCCAACAAAAGCCCCCTGACCATGCTCGAGACCCTCTACCCGATCTTCCAGGGGCAGGATTCGGTGGCCGTGCGGGCCGACGTGGAGCTCGGGGGCAACGATCAGCTCACCAACCTCCTGGTCGGCCGCAAGATGCAGCAGGACGCCGGGCAGGAGGCCCAGGTGGCGCTGACTACCCCGCTGCTGGTGGGCCTGGACGGCGTTAAAAAAATGTCCAAGTCTTACGGCAACTACATCGGCCTGACCGAAACGCCCCGCGACATGTTCGGCAAGGTGATGAAGATTTCCGACGAGCTCATGCTGACCTACTGCGAGCTCCTGACCGACGCCGATCTGGCGGCGGTCAAGGCCGAGCATCCGATGAAGGCCAAGAAGGACCTGGCCCGCCGGCTCACGGCCCAATACCACGGGGACGAGGCGGGGCGGGCGGAGCTCCAGTTCTTCGAGGAGACCTTTTCCAAGAAGGAGCTTCCGACGGATATTCCGGAGCATCGGTTCGAGCCGGGAACGATCGTCAGCGCCATGATCGCGGAAATCTCCGGCCAGTCGAAGAATCAGGCCAGGCGGCTCATCGAGCAGGGGGGCGTTCGGATGGACGGGGAAAAAGTCCTGAAGGATTCCCCCGTCGAGGTTCCCGGGACTTTCGTTTTGCAGATCGGAAAGCATACTTTCGCCAGGATTATTCTTCTAAAAAAATAAAAACTCAAAAGAACCGAATTTGAAAATCCGCTTCGCGGATTTTGATATCATCGATTTAGCGGCCATGTCCAAACGGAACAGGTTCCTTCTCCCCGTCCTCCTCGCGTCATTTTTATTATTGCCCACCGCCGTTTTTTCTCAGGACGGGGAGGAGTGGGACGCCCGCCTGACCGACGTCTCCGGCGAGGTGACGGTCTACTCCGCCGGCTCCAAGGACGCCGAGGGCGACCCCGCCGAGAAGGACATGCCCCTGGAGCCGGGGGACCGGGTGGTGACCGGGGAGGATTCCACCGCGGAGATTTCCCTGGAGGGAGACTCCGTCATCTCCCTGCGCGCCAACTCCAATTTCACCCTCTCGGCCACGCGCAGGTCCGATTCCATCTTCCGGCTCGAGGCAGGAAGCCTGCTGGCGTGGCTGAAGTCCTCCCTGCTCAGCGAGGGCGGCGGGCGCAAGTGGCGGATCAACACCCCCACCGCGGTGGCCGCGGTTCGGGGAACCCAATTCGCCGTCGAGGTCGCCGCGAACGGGGAGCCGGAAACCCATGTCGGGGTCTTCGACGAGGGCCGGGTGGAGGTCTCGGAAGGGTCGACGGGGCAAACCGAAATGCTCTTGGCCAACCAGGAGACCCGGGTCAACCGGGGGCGCCGGCCCGAAGCCGCCTCGGTCCTCAAGCGGTTCAAGCGGCATCGCAATTTCATGCGCGGGATGGGCCGCCGCGGACAGGTTCTCAAGAAGGGCTGGAAATCCCTCCAGCCGGAACAACGGCGGAAACTCCGGCAGGAGCTCGTCAAGAAAGCCCACGAGCGCCGGCGCCAGCGCCTGGAGCGGCTGAAGGAAAAACGGCAGAAGACCCGCCCGCAGGGCGGGGAGAAGCGTCTCCGGGCGGATCAGGAGAAAATGGAGAAAAGACGGCAGGAGTTCCTCCGCCGCAAACGCCAAGGCCAATGACCCCAGGGACGGCCGAGAAAACCCCTTCCGCCGCGGCGGCCCCCGCCGAACCGGAGACCCTTTCGGGCATTCCGGTCAAGGCCGAATACGGCCCCGGAGACCTCGCCGGACGGGATTTGTTGTCGGCCCTCGGCAGGCCGGGCCAGGCCCCCTACGCCCGGGGCCTCAAGAGCGGCGGCTACCGGACCAACCACTGGACCATGCGGCAGTTCGCCGGGCACAAGACGGCCAAGGACACCAACGAGCGCTTCAAGTACCTGCTGGCGCACGGGGAAACCGGCCTCTCGACGGCCTTCGACCTGCCGACCTTGATGGGCATCGATTCCGACGATCCCCGCGCGCTCGGGGAGGTCGGACGCGAGGGCGTGGCCATCGACACCCTGGACGACATCGAGGCCCTCTTCGCGGGGATCGACCTGGGCAAGGTCTCCACCTCGATGACCATCAATCTTCCCGCCCCGGTCCTGCTGGCGATGTATCTGGCCGTCGCCCGCCGCCAGGGCGTGCCCTTCAAGCGCATCCGGGGCACGGTGCAGACCGACATCCTCAAGGAATACATCGCCCAGAACGAGTATCTCTATCCTCCGGAGCCTTCGATGCGCCTGGTGCTCGACACCATCGAATACTGCGTCCGCGAGGTTCCGCGCTTTTATCCGATCTCCATTTCGGGCTACCACATCCGGGAGGCCGGGGCCGACGCCGTGCAGGAACTGGCCTTCACTTTGGCCGACGGCCGCGACTACGCCCAACGGCTGGTGGCGCGGGGCCTGCCCGTGGACGATTTCGCCTCCCACCTTTCATTCTTTTTTGACGTCCATAACGATTTCTTCGAGGAAATCGCCAAGCTCCGGGCCGCCCGGTCCATCTGGGCCAAGATGATGCGCGACGAATTCGGCGCCAAGCGCGAAATTTCCTGGATGCTTCCCATGCACTGCCAGACCGCCGGGGTCTCCCTGACCGCCCAACAGCCGCTCAACAACCTGGCCCGGGTCGCCTTTCAGGCGATGGCGGCGGTCCTCGGGGGCACCCAGAGCCTGCACACCAACTCCTTCGACGAGGCCCTGGCCCTGCCCACCGACGAGGCGGTCCGCCTGGCCCTGCGCACCCAGCAGATCATCGCCCTGGAAACCGGGGTCTGCGACACCCCCGACCCCTTCGGCGGCTCGTACCACCTGGAGGCGCTGACGGCGGAGATGGAGCGCCGGGCGGGAGAAATCCTGGCCCGCATCGCCGAGTTGGGCGGGGTGATCCCGGCTTTGGAGAAGGGCTATTTTCACCGGGAGATCGCTGAGACCGCGTATCGCTTCGAACGGGACCTGGGGACCAAGCGGCGCAAGATCGTCGGGGTCAACATCCACCAATCCCAGGGCAGCCTCCCGCCGATCCTCAAGATCAAGGGGAGCGTCGAAGCCCGGCAGGTCCGCTCCCTCAAGAAGGTCCGGGCCGGGCGCGACGGCGCCCGGGTTCAAAAAACCCTCGCGGTCCTGCGCGAGGAGGCCCGCGGGACCGGAAACCTCATGCCGCCGATCCTGGAGTGCGTGGAAGCCTACGCCACGCTGGGCGAGGTGACCCGGGCCCTGCAGGACGTTTTCGGCGAATACCCGGTTTTTCGCGGCTGATGCGCATCCTCCTGGCGGGGGCGCTTTTTCTTTCCGGCTCCGGAGCGGCCCCCCTCTTGGGCGCCGAGCCGGAAACCGACGCCGTCGAGGTGACCGTTCCCCCCGGGCTGGGCGCGGCCGCCACCGCCGAGCTCCTGGCCGAAAAGGGCGTGATCGGTTCGGTCTGGTTTTTCCGCGCCGCCGCCAAGCTCACCGGCGATGACCGGAGAATCAAACCCGGGACCTACCGCCTGCGCCGGGGCCTGTCGGCGCGGGCCGCGCTCAGGGAGCTTTGCCAGGGCACCGCTAATGATCTTAAAGTCTCGATCCCGGAGGGGTTCTCCTCCCGCCAGATCGCCGACCGCCTCCAGGCCAACGGCTTTGGGCCCGCGGAGGCCTTCCTGGCGATCGTCGCCGAGAATCTTTGGGAGGGTTTCCTCTTTCCCACCACCTACAATTTCGACCGCGGTTGGGACGCCCGGAAGGTGGCCGAGCGCATGCGCGCCGAATTCAAGCGCCGGGTCGAGCCCGAATACGAGGCGGCCGTCCCGAAGCCGTCTTTGACGCTTAAACAGACGGTGATCCTGGCCTCGATCGTGGAGCGGGAAGCCGTCCTCTCCGAGGAAAAGCCCATGATCGCGGCGGTGTATCTCAACCGCCTCAAGATCCGCAAGATGCTGGAGGCCGATCCGACCGTGCAATACGCCCTCGGCTATTGGAAAAAGGGCCTGACCCTGGCCGACCTCAAGCACCCCTCCCCCTACAACACCTACAACCATTACGGCCTGCCCCCGGGCCCGATCTGCAACCCCGGGGTCGACGCCGTGCGCGCGGTGCTCCGGCCGGCGACCACCGACGCCATCTATTTCGTGGCCGACGCCAAGGGCGGGCACGTCTTCACCTCCACTTTGGAGGAGCACCTGAAGGCCAAAAGCCGCTTTAAGCGCGACCAAAGAATCATCAATGAGCGCATCCGGGCCCAAGAGCGGGCGCAGTCCCGGTGACGAGGGAGGAGTGAACATGCTGTTTTTCTTGCTGGCGTTGACGTTGTCGGCGCCGCCGGTCCGGGCCCAGGAGGCCGTCGATCCCATCCTGATCCAGGTCAACGGGTCCCCGATCCGGCGCTCGGAGGTCCTGACCAAGCTTTGGAAAGTCCACGGGCGGGAGGCCCTTCGCGAGATGGTCGATGAACTCATCCTGCGCCAGGCCGCCGACGCCAAGGGGCTCAAGGTGGACGGCGCCGAGCTGGAGAAACGCCTCGGCCGGGTGACCTCCCGCTACCCCAACAAAGAGGCCTTCCTCTCCGACCTGGCCGAAAACGGGGCCACGGTGGAATCCCTCAAGGCCGACATTTCCCATGACATCGTCCGCGAGAATTTCCTCATTCAGGCGGCCGGCGCCAAGGTCAGCGAGGCGGAGCTTAAAGAGGCTTACGCCAAGCGCAAAAAAGAGCTCACGATGCCCGAGGGAGTTCATCTTCTGCACATGGTCTTGAAAACCCCGGAGGAGGCCAAGGACGTCACGGCCAAGATCAAGGCCGGCGGCGGTTTCCGGGATTTGGCGCGCGAGCGCTCCCTGGCCGCCAGCGGCAAGGCCGCGGGCGGGGATTACGGCTTCGTCTTTCGCGGCATGCTCCCCAAGGAGCTCGAAACCGCGGCCTTCGCGATGAAGGAGAATGAAATCCGCACCATTTCGACGGACAAGGCCCAGCACGTCCTGCAGGTGGTGGCCCGGCGCGCCCCCCAGCAATTGGATTTCGAGCAGGCCCGGGACACCCTGCGCGAGTACGTGCTGTCCAACAAGGTGGGCAAGGCCCTGCCCCGGATCATGAGCGACCTGCGCGCCAAGGCCGACATCAAGGCGCCGGGGGAGGATGATAAAAAGTAGGGGGATTTGCTAAAATCAAGAAACGGATTTTCGGGAACGGAATAACAACGGGAACGCAATAAAAGAAAAGACGCAACGGAAGTGAGGGCAAGCCTTCCTGCGGAAGGCTTGCTTAGAGGGCGTGTAGCTCAGTTGGGAGAGCGCCTCGTTCGCAACGAGGAGGTCGCAGGTTCGATCCCTGTCACGTCCAAATTTAGCCCCCGCGGCCCACGGCCGCGGGGGCATTCTTTTGTCCTTTTTTTCTTTTATAGTTCCGTCCCCTCTCCCGTTTTTTTCGTAGCCGTTTTATTAGTACTCTCCCATTATGAAGAAAGACTCCGACCTCTCCTTCCTTTCAACCCTTAAAATCCCCCCCTCGCTGGACAGCGCCGACTACGAGTTCAAGGGCGACCGCGAGGCCCTGGCGGCCTTGAAATCCATCCCCGGGGCCGGGGCGTTGATGGCCAAGTGGCTGGAATTCTGGCTGGAGTTCAGCCGCTCGGGCTTTCTGGGCGCGGCGGTCAAGGTCTCGCCCAAGCAATTTCCCGAGGTGGACGCCCTGCGCCGAAAGACCGCCGAGGTTTTGGGCATCGAGCCGCCGCCCGTCTTCATCATCGAGACCCCGGTCATCAACGCCATGACCTTGGGCACCGAGAAGGACAACGTCATCGTGGCGGTGACTCGGCCCCTGCTGGAGGCGGCGACTCCCAAGGAGCTGGCCTTCATCCTGGGCCATGAGTTCGGCCACGCCAAGTCCGGGCATGCCCTCTACGCCACCTTGGCCGTCGTGCTGGCCAATATGGGCATCCTTTACGGGGCCCGGGCCCTGCCGGTCCATCTGCTGATCTGGCCCCTGGAGATGGCGCTCAAGGCGTGGTTCCGGCGCTCGGAGATCACCTGCGACCGGGCGGGGCTCATCGCCTGCCAGGACCCGGAGGCCGCGCGGCGGGCGTTGCTCCTGTTGGGCTGCTGCTCGCGGGAATTGGCCGACCGCATCGACATGGAGGAGTTCCTCAAGCAGGGCGAGGAGTCCGCAAAAAGTCACGGCCGCTGGGGAGAGCTCAACCTCACCCACCCCACCTTGCCCAAGCGCATCCGCTGCGTGGACCTCTTCGCCCGCAGCGCCTTCTACAAGGAAAGCCTGTTGGGAGACCTCTCCGGGGGCCTGGGGCAGGGCGAGCTCGACGCCGCCTCGGCGGCGGCGCTGGGCCAGGACCCGCCGGGCACGCCCGGCCTGGCCGACAAGTTGGGAGAGTTGGGCAAGCAGGCCGGTTCGGCCGCCCGGGGCGCGGGGAGTTCCGTGCTCAACGCCCTGGCCCAGGGGATGGAGTCGGCGGCGGGGATGGTGGAGAACAAGACTCCGGCTCCCAAGGGGAATAAGCGCAAGCCGAAGGAATAACTCGCGGCGCCGCGAGTTCGCCTCTCCTATGCGAATTTTGAAAAGGTTTTTCTCTCATTCTCCCTGCTTGATTTTTCGACTGCGGGGATTCTGTGCGAAACAACCGCGCTGGACAGATTGAAAAATCCCATTAGGGGAAATGGAGGCGGCCACGGGACCCCGGGGTTCTTGATGGGGAATTGCGGGGACCATTAGCCATGATGGAGCGCTCATTCGAAGTCGAGGAAGAGCTGCTGGGGAAAGCTCGCCGTTTCGTCGGGTTCATCATCGCCGTCGTTAATGCCGTTCTGCAAGTGTTCGTATTAATGCAGGAGCCTAACCTTCATTATATCGGCGGAGGGGCGGATCTTTTTCGGGGGGGGATATTATTGCTGGGTTGGTTTCCGTTCGGC
>CAYHPY010000071.1:0-19183 GCA_964358485.1 uncultured Elusimicrobia bacterium | reverse complement strand
CTCATCGAAGCCGATCCTGACGACGGCCTCACGACCGACCACCTCATGGGCGTCTGCGACTTAAGCGCAGACAAGTTTCAGGCGGCACTATACGATCTTGAAAAGCTCGGCATCGTGAGCAATGACACGGCGCTGACCGCTTTTCTTCATGTCGGTGTCGAATTATCTTCCGAGAAGAGATTTAAAGAAACCGCTGCCATCGAAGACGCGCTCATCTCGGTCATGAGGGAAGCCGACCCGGACCTTGGGAAGGAAGGTTCCTCCCCCCTAAATCTGCGGCATGCGGCCCAGCGCCTTAGAAATGGGGGCCACTCCGCGGCCCTGCCGGAGAAGCTGAGGCTCGTCATGAAGAGCCTCTCCATGGACGGCCGCACCGAGCGCGGCGGGGTCGGCAGCGTGCTCCTTCGACGTCTGGACCCCGAAACGATCGCTGTGAAGTTGCAGCGTGAATGGACCGACGTCGCTCATGCGGCAGGCCTTAGGCGAATGGCGGCTCAGCGCCTGCTCGAGCACCTTCATTCCCGGTTGCCGAAGGACCAGCGCGGGAACGACCTGCTCGCCGGAACGACCCTCGGAAGGCTAAGGGAGGCTCTCGAAGAGGACCTCATCCTCAAGAGCGAGGTCAAAGACCTTCCCAAACTTCTGGAGAACGCACTTTTATGGCTTCATGACCAGGAAATCATTAAACTGCATAAGGGACTGGCTATTTTTCGGGCTGCGATGACCATTCGCCTCGGACAGGATAATCGAAAATTCCTCAAATCCGATTTTATCCCTTTAAAGGTCCACTATGACGAACAGGTAACGCAGATCCATGTCATGGCCGAGTATGCTCAACGCGGCCTGCAGACGATGGCCGAGGCGCTACGGCTGGCAATGGAATACTTCGCTCTCGGGCAAGATGAGTTCCTTCGCCGTTGGATGCCGGAGCGCGAGAAAGAACTGCAACGTCAAACAACGCCGGAATCTTGGCGGGCGATCGTGGAGAGCCTCAACAACACCCCGCAGCAGCAGATCGTCATGGACGATCGCGAGCAAACCAACGTCTTGGTCTTGGCGGGCCCCGGCTCCGGGAAGACTCGCGTTTTGGTTCACCGGATCGCCTATCTAATCCGCGTTAAGCGCGAGAATTCCCGAAGCATCCTCGCCCTTGCTTACAACCGCCACGCGGCCGCCGAAATCCGCCGCCGGCTGACCAAACTGATCGGAGATGACGCCCGCGGGGTGACAGTCCTCACCTGCCACGCGCTGGCGATGCGCCTGGTCGGCATCAGTTTCACTAAGCGGTCGGCCCAAATAGACGGCGCCTTCAATGAAGTTCTTCGCCAAGCGGTTTCCCTTCTCAAGGGTGACGGGCTTCCTTCCGAGGACGCCAATGAGCAAAGAGACCGACTCCTGGCGGGCTTTCGATGGATTCTGGTGGACGAGTACCAGGACATCGGCGTGGATCAGTACGCCCTTATGTCGGCCCTCACGGGGCGGACTTTGCAGGATGAAGACAGCAAGCTAAGCCTCTTCGCCGTGGGCGACGATGATCAGAACATTTATGCCTTCAATGGAGCCTCGGTTGAGTTCATTCGGCGGTTTGAACAGGATTATGCGGCAAAACCGGTTTTCCTCACCGACAACTTTCGCTCCACCGCCAACATCATCGCAGCATCGAACATGGTCATCAATCCGGCGAACAACCGCATGAAGGTTGGGCGCCCAATCGCGATCGACCGCCATCGCCGAAAGGTTCCTCCCGGAGGGCAATGGCAGGCATTGGATAGGGTGAGCCAGGGGCGCGTGCAAATACTGCCGGCGGGCGGGAGCGCGCAGGCTCAGGCCGTCGCCGTGATGACGGAGCTTCAGCGACTGGCGGGGTTTGAGGCCGCCTGGGATTGGACCAATGCCGCGGTTATCGCGAGGGATTGGAAATTCCTACATCCGATTCGGGCCTATTGCGAACTAAACGGCATTCCTGTACAGGTGGCGGATGAAGATGCCCCTCCGCTCTGGTTCTTCCGGGAAACCCAGGCGCTCGTCAGCTGGCTTCTGGCACGAAAAAAAAGGTTGATTGACGCCAAGACCATCGAAAGCTGGCTGGGCGGACAGAGGTCCAATCCCTGGTGGGCAATATTGAGGAGCGCGGTCACTGAATACGGCTTGGACTCGGGCGGCAACGACCTGCCGACCGATCACTTCATTGAATGGCTCGCGGAGTGGGCTCGTGAAGTGCGCCGAAAGCAAACGGGACTCCTGCTTCTCACTGCTCATCGCGCCAAGGGTTTGGAGTTCGACCACGTGGCTGTACTGGACGGCGCCTGGGACAGGATCGGCTCAAAAGAGGACCGCGACGCGTCCCGCCGCCTCTTCTATGTCGCCATGACGCGGGCCAAGCGGACGCTGATTTTGGCGCACATGAACGCCCGGCACCCCTTTTTAGATTCCTTGCAGGAAAGCGCGGAAATCCTCAAACGGCCTCCCATTGATTTGGGCGGTCCAATTCCGGACCTTGCAAGGCTCTACCACAGGATGACCCTCTCAGACGTCGACTTGGGTTTCGCAGGCCGCCATTTGGAGGGCGATCCGGCGCACTCCTTAATCGCGAGCCAAGCGGTTGGTGATCGATTGCAGCTCAAGCCGTCAAAAGATGTTTGGGAGCTTACGAACCACGCCGGCCTCGTTGTGGGCCGCATGGCTAAATCGTTTGCCCCGCCTAGCGGCACGCGGTGCGTCTCGGCGCAGGTCATGGCGATCGCGGTGTGGAGCTCAAAATACAGCGATCCAAAGTATGGCGCCAAATGTGAGCGATGGGAAGTCGTTGTTCCAGAATTTGTTTTTGGCCCAGCGCCCGCGAAGTTGCAACTGCCCCCCGCCCTATAAGGGCGATACGGCACTGCAATGATGTGCCCGAAAGCCGGCAAATGGATATTCCCCCCGAGCCTACTTTTTAAATATGGCTGAAAGGACGTTCTCTCCGCGGCGGAGAACCATGTTCGCAAGAGCTGCGTCGGCGGGTTTCTCTGGCTGATGTTCGGCGATATTGCGCCTGCTCCTGATCTCCATGATGTCAATATAGATGGCTTTGCCAAATTCGGCGGCAATCTCATCTCGGTGCCGATAGAGAAAGGCGCCATAATCCTCACGCCCAGTTTTCTCAGCCGCTGGGGCAAAGTGATGATGCACGGCCATGCTACATGCGCGGCCAACAGTTACAATGGCATCATGGAAATGCCCCATCCGGATGTGGGATCGCCCCGTCTCAAGGAATGTATAGATCAAATTGCGGAACCCCTTTTCCTTTTCAGGCGCGGGTGGAGCATATTCACGGGTCGGCTGAATGCTGGAAGTGGAAACAAAGGATTTCCAAATGGCAAGAGTTTCCTTTGCGAACCCATCGTCAGGCAGGATATTATTAACGAAATCCATTGGGGTCATAATAGAACTCGCCGAATCGCGTCTGCCAACGGGGCCGACCGCGTCCTCATAGGGCTTGCCGAAGGCTAAGGGAATTCTTGGATCGATCACAAGCCCATGCCCTGCCATAGCTTTGGGGATGAAGAACGAACTGACAATGTCTGTCCCATTTTCATGCCTCGCCATGAAGGTATCCAGGGCGTCGCGAGAGCCCTCATTGGCCAATGAGCGTAGCGCTGCGTGCCACCTGGCCCTAATTTCTGTCGCCTCCTCCAATGGCATCGGGAAATGTTGAATTGTGGATAGGACACTGGTCCTATCCAAACAATGAAGGGTTGGAATGGGCCCTAGGCAGGTCAAGGCTCCGAAATGAATTTCCCCGTATTTCTCGATCCGGGCATATGGGCGCTTGGGATTGACTTCCTCATCTTCGAGTTCTGTCAACACTTCCGTACAGAGGATCTCCAGCCACATTCGCGGATCGGCGGAACCGCCTGCCACCTGACGTATCTCCCGCTCAAACCTTGAGAATAGAGAAGGTTTTCCCCCTCTCCATAAGATGAGATTGAGGAAAAGATGGAAGCATTCAATATCTCGATAAAAATTTAAATTACCCGCACTTACGGCTAGGCTCCAATCCTTGAACTGGACAGGTCCTTCAAACCAATCAAAATCCTTCCCCCAAATCAGGGTCGACTGGAATCTATAGTCCATTGGGAATAATTGCTCTATATGATACTGAGCCGGGAACTTGATGTCCAGCTAATGAACGTGGGCATCCTCAGGCCAACGTGGCGCCCAGCGGCCAGGAAATCCTGGAAGCCGCCTGCGCGGCGGTTAAGAGCCTTTCGCCGCGCTGACAGCCGCGAAGAGTCCTGGAGCCAGGGCCCGCGCCTTCTCAAACCACGCCCCCGCCCCCTTGGCGTCGCCGCCCCGCTCCAGGCAGACCCCCAATCCGATCAAGGCCCAGAGGTGCCCCGGGTCCAGGGCCAGGGCGCCCTGGAATTGCTTGCGCGCCGCCGCGCAACGGCCCGTCTCGCAGAAGACCCGCCCGAGCCAGGTCTTGGCCTCGGGATAATCCGGGAATATTTTCAGGGCGGCCTCCAGATCCGCCGCCGCCTCCTTCCACCGGCCCCGCGAGAGCAGGAACTCCCCGCGCCAGGCGCGCGCCCAGAAGCAGGCCGGCGACAAGGCCACGGCCCGGTTCAAATCCGCGGCGGCTTGGTCCCAGCGTTCGTTCTTGCGGTGGATGCCGCCCCGCCAGGCGTACACCCAGGCGTAGAGCGGATCCCCCGCGACTTCCTTGGGCGAGGCCCCGAGAAAATCGTAAGAGCAGGAGCAATTGCCGTCGGTCCGCACCGCCAGGCGGATGTCCTCCAGGCCTTCCTTGAGTTTGCCGAGGTCCCGCTTGAGTTCCCCGCGCAAGGCCACCGCCCAGGCGCAGGTCGGCTCGAGCTCGACTGCTTTCTCCAAGGCGGCCAGGGCCTCTTTGGTCCGGCCCAGCTTGCGCAGGGCGTCGCCCCGCCAGCCGTGGGCCTTGGCGTCTTTGGGGTCCAGCCGGGAAGCCCGCGCCGCGTCTTGGGCCGCGCCTTCGGCGTCCCCGGCCTGACGCCGGGCCTTGGCTTGGACGACCAAGGCCCAGGCGAACTTGGGGTCCTTGCGGAAAGCCTCCGCCGCGGCCCGCTCGGCCTCATTCATCCGGCCCAGATTGCGCAGGGCCTCCGAGCGCAGGACCAGGGCGGTGACCGAGGGGGCCTTGGCCATGACGGCGTCGGCGTCGGCCAGGGCCCCGACGAAATCGAAGGCGATGCGCTTGCCCACGCCCCGTTGGACCAAGGCGGCCGGGTCTTTGGGCGAAAGGGCCACCACCCGGTCCAAATCCGCGACGCAGCCGTCGAAATCTCCCGCGCAGCGGCGGCAGTCGGCCCGCAATTTGTACGCCTCGACGCTCCGGGGAGTCACCTTGATGAATTCCCCGCAGAGCTCGGAGGCCTCCAGATGACGGCCTTCGCGGTGGAGGATCTCGGCCCGCGCGAGCACGCCCTCGGCACGCGCTCCCGAAATCAGGCCCGAGGCGGAGGCCGCGCCCCCCGGCCGAAGCCTTCCCGCCTCCGCCAAATCCCGGGCGGCGTCCTCGGGGCGGCCCAATTCCCGCAGGGCTTGGGCCCGAAGGACCAAGGCGTCGCAATTGCGCTGATCCAGTTCCAGGCAGCGCCCCAGATCGGCGGCCGCGTCCTTCCACTTGCGCAGGGAGATCCGGCACTCGCCCAGCCAGGCCCAGATCCAGGCGGATTTCTGGTCCAAGGAAGCGGCCTTTTTCAGGTCGGCCTCGGCGTCCTTGAGCTTTCCGCCCTGAAAGCGCAGACGGCCCCTCCACGCCCAGGCCGGGGCGTAGGACGGTTCCAGTTTGACGGCCTTGCCCAGATCGGCCAGCGCGGCCGGGATTTTCCCCGAACGCTCCAAGGCCCGCGCACGCCAGGCCCAGGCCCAGGCGTTTTTCGGGGCGGCGGCCACGGCGCCGTTTAAATCCTTCAAGGCCGCGGCGGCGTCGCCGGTCAGCAGTCCCAAGTCCCCCCGCCACGCCAAGGCCCGGGCGTTGCGGGGATTTTCCCGGAGCACGGCGTCGAGCTCCTTGCGGGCGGCGGGCGCCTCCGAGGGCTTGGAGCACCAGGAGAATTTGGGGTCCATGCGGCGCGCGGCCTCCAAAGCCTCCAAGGCCTCCTCGGTCCGGCCCAGGGCTCGCAAGGCCAGGGAGCGTTCGTGGGCGGTCCACGCGTAGGTGGGCTCCAGACGCGCGGCCAGGTCCAGGTCGGCCAAGGCTTCCTGGGACCGGCCCAAGGTCCGGCGCGCCCCGCCCCGCCAGGCGTAGCCGAATTCGTATTCCGGATCCAGGGCCAAGCCCCGGTCGAAACACGGCAAAGATTCCTTGGTCCGCCCCAGCCGCCGGTGTACTTCCCCCAGCCAGACGTGAAACCAGCCGCACTCGGGCTCCAGGGAAATGGCGCGTTCCAGCGCCGCCACGGCCTTGGCCCCATCTCCATTGGTCATGTGCGCGCGGCTGAGATACGCCCAGGCCCAGGAGCACTTGGGGTTGATTTGCACCGAGCGGGCGAAATCCTTCATCGCCCCGCTGAAATCGTTGATTTCCGGGGAGCGCTTCAGGTTGCCCCGGTAGGTGAGCATCCAATAGGCGTCGGGCTGTTTCTCCAGGAAGGCGCTCGTGCTGGCCAGGAGCTTGACCTCGCTCTTGCTCTTTTCGGGCAGGGCGTTCTTGAAGATTCCGGTCCCCTCGTCGCGGAGGATGGCCGCCGAGCAATCGGCCAGAAAACCTTTGCGGTCCTGGCGCTTGTGTTTGACCTGGGCGCGCAGGTTGTAGAGCCAGCCCAGCTTGGGTTCCAAGGCGACGGCCGCGTCGAAGCACCGAAGCGCGTCCTCGAAGCGGTTGCCCCAGAGCTCGATCTCCCCGATCAGGACGTGCCCCAGCAGGCAGGAAGGATCGGCTTTGAGCGCGGCCTGGGCGTCCTCCAGGGCCTCGCGCGGGTCCACCCGGGAGTCAGTCACCGCCTCCGAGAGAAAACCCGCCGCCCGCCAGATCCGCCACCACGGATTGCCGGGCTCCAGCCGCGCCGCCGCGTCGATGTCGGCCGTCGAGGCTTTACCCGCGGAAAGTCCGCTGCGCCGGCCCAACTCCCAACGGTACGCCCGGGCGGGGGCCAAATCCGGCGCGCGCCGGACGGCCTCGTTCAAGAGCTTCGCGGCCCCGGAGAAATCCCCCAGCATCCGCAGGGCGCGCCCCCGCCGGGCCAGATCCAAAGGCGCCCGCTTGCCCTCCAAAGCGCGGGCCGCCGCCCCGTAGCGGTCCCGATGCATGGCCGCGTGCCGGCTGAAAAAATAAGCGGAGGACCGGGAGAAAAAGAAGACCCGCTCCAAAGCCTCGGCCACGCGGTCGGTTCCCAGGCTCTCGAAGGCGTCCATCAGGGCAATTTGGGAGGCCGGACCTTCTTGACCGGGCTCGACAGGGCGCCCAGAAAGGCCAGGAGATCGGATTTTTCCCCGGGGTTTAAGTGAAGGGCCTGCATCCGGCGGTCCCGGTCCTCGGGCTCGTCTCCGCCTCGGTCGTAATGCTCGACGACCTCGCCCAAGGTCTTGTACCGGCCGTCATGCATGTAGGGCGCGGTGCGCGCCGCGTTGCGCAGGGGCGGGGTCTTGAAGGCGCGCCAAAATTCCTCCTTGGGCTCCAGGGCGTAGCGCCCCGGGTCGTCGAGCTCCGGATCGGGGATCAACCCGATATTGTGGTAGTATTCGTCGCTTAGAAAGGGGCCGATGTGGCAGGCCACGCAACGAGCCTTCCCGGCGAAGAGGATCATCCCCCGCTTCTCGGCGGGCCCCAGGGCGGAAGGGTCCTTTTCATAGCGGTCGAAGGGGGTATCCTCGGGCTCCAGCTGGCCGGTCACGAACACCCCGATGGCCCGGGCCGCCTGGGAGGAAAGAACGGGCCCGTCTCCGTAAACGGATTGAAAGGCCCGCCGATACTCCGGGACCTCATCCACGAGCCGGGCGATGTGGCCGGAGTCGGCCCCCATCTCCAACCGGGACTCCATCGCGCCGCGGATGGCGTCCTCGATGTTCTCGGCCCGACCGTCCCAAAAGAATTTCCGCGCGATGTTGCGCCGGGAGTTGAACAACGACGGCGTGTTGCGCGCCAGTTCCCGTCCCCCCGCTCCCTTGGCGCGGCGCAGGCCGTCGGTCCAGGCCTTTTCCGGGAGGTGGCAGGAGGCGCAAGAGAGGGTCCCGTCCTTGGACAGGCGCGGGTCGAAGAACAGGAGATGGCCCAACTCCCTCTGCTCCGGAGTCGAGCGGTCGCGCCGTTCGAAGTCGAAGGCGCTCTTGCGGATGAGCTGATAGGCCGCCCGGGCCGGGTCCGTCTCTTGGGCTCCCAAGGCCGGCAAAGCGGCCAGGAGCAGGGCGAGCGGCAGCAACTAGGGGGTCGCGGGCCGGCTCTGCGCCAGAAGCAAGGACTCCCGCGCTTGGCGGGCGGCCTTTTGCAGGGCCGCGATCCGCGCCAGTTTCGCCTCGGCCCCGGGCTTGCCCGCCAGGAACCCGGCGCTTTGCTCCAACAGCCGGCCGGCCGACTCCAAACGCGCCTCCGACTGGGACTTGAGCTCCAGGCACGCCGCCCCCGTCACTTTCTTGGCGTAGGCGCCCGCCGAGGCCTTCGCCCCCTGGGGCCCCGTCAAGGCGCGGCAGACGTCGTCGTCGCCGCAGGCGGCCGGATCGGCCTGGGCTTTGGCCTTGGAATAGGCCGAGTAGTTCCGGCACCGCCAGGCCCACCAGGAATGCGGGTTGAGGCTCTCGCAGGCCTTCTCGTCCGGCGCCTGATAGCGGGCGAAATCGTCCACGCAGGACCCCAGCTTCTCGGAATTCAGGAAGGAGCCGGCCACGAGTTCCGCGCACAGCCCTTGCGGATCGGCCTTTTTCTCGGCCACGGTGCGGCAGATGGCGTCGGCGTCGTCAACCGGGACGTACGGATAGGCCGCGCCCACATAGGACCGGCAGCGCTCCCGCAGGTCCGACGCCCCGCTCAGCATGGCCCGGGCGAACAACTGCTCGTCCACCCAGCCGCGGCAGCTCATCCCGTTGGAGCGGGTGGATTTCATGGAATCGTTGACGAAGAGCGGCTCGATCGGGGTGAAGGCATCGCAATCGGCGCTGGTGCCGGCGGCCAGGCCGCGGAATTGGTAGTAGCGCACCACGTCGTAGCCCGCGCGCTGGCGGATGCCGTCGGTCTCGGTCCAGGAATACTCCCCGCGGCTGATGGCGCCGGCCAAATCCTCAACGGTCGCCGTTTTGCCGCAGGGGCCTTGGGGCCCCAGCTTTTCGGTGTAAGTTTTTATCAAAAGTTCCGCGCGGTCGGCCGCGCTCTCGGCTTCCTCGATGGATTTCAAGGGGAGCGGATTCCACCGGCAGGTCCCGTAGACCTCTCCAAGGATCTCCCGCTTGCGGGCCACTTCGGCGGAGTCCTTCTTCTCGAATGCGCTGGAAAGCTCCCACGCCTGCATCTCGGCGGTGCGCAGACAGGAGACTTCCCCTTTCTCCTTGTCGCCGAACTTGGCGGTTTGGGCGCGGGAAGCGCGGATGACGCTCCTGAGATGCTTGATGGATTTACCGACGAGGACCGAATCCCCGGAGGCCATCGCTCCGTCGAGGCCCGCCAGCGCCGAGCGGCTGGCGGCTTGGATTTCATCGACGCCCGCTTTTACGGCGGCCGGGAGAAGGAGGAGGGCGGAAAGAGACAGCAGGCGGGCGGTTTTTGGAAGTGGCATATTCGATAGTTTAACCCCGGCGGGGCGGTTTGTCAACAGCGGCATTTATAAGGAAAGGGCCTGAGAAGGTGGACCCCAAAACCAACCTCCTCCTCAGCGCTTCTTCGGATGGGCCTTGAAGAACTCCCAGATGACCGAGGCGTCGATGTCCCGGCAGACTCTCCCGATAATCCGTTTGGGGAGGTACTGGCTTCCGCCGGGCCAGGTGTGGCCGGCGCCCTCCATCTTGAGCAGGACCAACTCGGTCCCGCCGCGACAGCCCGACCAGGTGAAGCGATGGACGCGGCAGCGGTCTTGCGGATCAAGGTCCGGGAGCGTTTCCGCTTTGGGCTCCCCCCCGCACCTGTCCGCCGTGGCCCAGAGGCGGAGGGTCTCGTCGGTGGGGATGAGTTTGCCGCGGCCCCGCGCCACCGCGCCGCCGCCGTACGGCACCAGGGGGTCCTCGGTGCCCTGGATCACCAGGACCGAGACCGGCTCGACCGGAGCGAAAGATTTATGGAAGGGGTCGGCCATCCCTCCCACGACCGGCGCGATGGCCGCGAATATCCCGGCCCGCGTCGCGGCCAGATAGTGGGATAAGAAGGCCCCATTGGAGATGCCCGTGGCGTAGACGCGGTCCCGGTCGACGGGGTGCTCCCGATGGATGGCGTCGACCATCGCGACGATGAAGCCCGCGTCGTCGCGGCGCTCCCGGTGGGCCCCCGAAAAGTCCCCCTCCCGGCCCTCGGACCAGTTGCGGCTCCCGGCCGCCGGGACGGCCGCGATGAACCCCGCCCGGGCGGCCAGAGGGCGCAAGCGGCGGACGCCCCCCATCCCCCTGGCGGTCGCGCCGCCCCCGTGCAAGGCGACGATCAGGGGCGCGGGGCTCTTCGTGGAGTCCGGCACATAGAGCCGGTATTCGCGCTTGAGGCCGCCGACCTCGATGGTTTTGACGGCGACGCGGGCGGCGCGAGCGGGTGAGGGGACGAGAAACGCGACGAAAAGCGCCAGGTTGCGCGCGGTCATGCGCTTATGATAGCAGACCTCGAAGGCCCCTCAGGAAAGACTGCCTGAATTCGGGACTTGGGGCGGACGCCTATCGGCATGTTTTCAAATTACCCCGAAATTTCCTCAATCCGAACTCGCGGCGCCGCGAGTTCGAAACCGGACCCAACCGGCAACTTCGGGACGACGCTCACCCGCCTACCGTTTCACCTTCGAGCCCGACTTCTTGGCCGCGCGCTTCTTGGCCTCCGCGATTTGACCAGGCGAGAGAATCCCGTTCAACCGCTCCACCTCCCGGCCGGCCGCGGCCCGGTCGGTCTTGTAGAATTCGTCCAACTCATGGTCGATGCCGGGTTCCTCGGAACGGGAGAGCATCCAATACCAGCGGTAGGCCTCCACGGGGTCCGCCTCCGTTCCCTTGCCGGTCTCCAGCATCTTGGCCATGCTCAGCCCGGCGCGGACCGCGCCGTGAAGGGCCGTTTTTCGGAACAGGCGGAAAGCCTCGACCTCGTTCTTGGGGGCCCCGCGGCCGAGAGCGTAGAGGGTGGCCAACTCGTCCTCGCAAAGTTCCCCTTTGGCGGCGTCGCGGCACCAGCCGATGGCCTCCTCGTCGTCCACCGGGACGCCGTAGCCGTTTGCGTACATGAGGCAAAGCCGGCAGGAGGCCGCGGGGTTGGCATGCCCAGCCAAGCGGTACCATTTTCGGGCTTGCTCCGGGTCCTCCGGGACGCCCAGGCCGGATTCGTAGGCGTGACCCACCTCGAAGCGGGAGTTCAGGTCGCCTTGGGCCGCCGCTTTGCGGAACCAGTCCAGGGCCTTGGCGTCGTCATTTTCCACACCCCGGCCCGCGCGGTAGGCCAAGCCCATGGAATGTTGGGCGGGGGCATAGCCTTGCCGGGCGGCCTTGCCGAACCAATCGAAGGCCGCCGCGGAATTCGGTTTGGGGACGCCTTGGCCCTGGTCGAGCATGATGGCCAAATTGAATTGGGCGACGGCTTGCCCCTGGTCCGCGGCCGCACGGAACCAACGTAGGGCGGCCGCGTAATCCCGGGGAACGGACTCTCCCAGCAGGTAGAACCGGCCCAAGTTGTTCCGGGCGTCCGGGTTCCCCTGCTCCGCCGCCTTGAGATACCAGGTCGCGGCCTGGGCCAGGTCCTTGCCCCCCCCGAGGCCTTCTTCAAAAAGATAAGCCAACTGAAATTGCGCGGGGGCGTGGCCCCGCTCGGCGGCCTTGCGATTCCAATCCCGGGCCGCGACCGGATCCTTCGAAAGACCCTGCCCTTGCGCCAGCATCGCGGCCAGCATCGTTTGGGCCTCCGGCATGCCCTGGTCGGCGGCCACGCGCAAGAACTCCGCGGCGGCCTTGAAGTCGCGCGCGACCCCCCGTCCCTCCAGATAGGCCCTTCCCAGATTGGTCCGGCCGTAAGGGTCCCCCGCGTCGGCGGCCTTCCGGTACAAGGCCACGGCGCCGCTCAAATCCGCCGAGCCCCCCAGGCCCTGTTCGAGGAGCGCGCCCAAGTGGTTTTGGGCCTCGGCCGATCCTTCGGCCGCGGCGGCCGCAAACCCGGCCCGGGCGCGGGCGTAATCCTTAGCCGCGTAGGCGGCTTTGGCGTCGTCGAGCGCGGCGGCCCGAAGATTCGAGGCGGCCAAACACGCGGCCAGGGCCAGCGCCCATCTCATGGGAGAGCGTCCCGGGAGGGCCATGGAGGGTCTCCTACGAGGGGCCGAGCTCCAACAGCCCGAAATCCTGGGTCCGGTTGAACTCCTTGAGGCGCTCCAGAAGGGCCTCGTCGCCGGGGCGGATGAAGGAGCCCCCGGGCACGGCCTGGTTTTCGTCGTAAAGGCCCAGGTAGAGCGAGATCCGTTTGCCCTTGGCGCGCAATGCGGCGCGGCGCAGGGAATCCAGCAGCGGCGGGGCGTAGGTCCCGGTCAAGAAGGCATCCCCCAAGGCCGTGCCCTTGGCCGCGTAGGTCGGGTTGAGATGCATGTTGATGGCGACTTTGTGCTTGGCCGCCAGGGCGTCAAGGTACTCCATCCCCCGCGCCACGTCCTCCACGGCCGCCTCCTCCGAGAGGCCCGCGACGGGCTTGAGCATGAAATAGGCCTTCAGGTGAAAACCGTGGGCCGCGGCCAAAGCCGCCGTTTTCTCGAAATTCTTAAGGGTCAAACCTTTGCGAAAAACCTTGTTTCGGATGTCGTCGTCGAAGGCCTCGAAGCCGAGGGCCAGCTCGACGACGGCCGAGGAGACTTTCTCCCGCAGGATCGCCGCCAGGAGGTCGAGCTCGGAGGCGTCCACGTACTCCGAGCGGCTTTCCAGGGTCAGAACCTTGGTGTTGGGGCAGCGCGAGGCCAATTCCCGGACAAAATACTCCAGGGCCTCGGTGGGGAAGGTGCGCTCGTCGAGCACGGAGCCGTTGTTGGAAAGGATCATCTTGCCCAGCCCCCGCGCCCGCTGGGGCGGGAGCAGTTCCCGGAAGGCATGGTCGATCTGCCGCTTGAGCATGTCCGCGGGGACCGGCGTTCGGCTTCCCAGGGCCGGCAGGTTACAGCCTTGGCAGACCGACCAAAGGCAGGCCTGGGTGTACAAAATCAGAAAGAAGGCCTCTCCTTCGAGGGTGTCCTGGAACCAATGATCGGCGGGCAGGGAGGAGTCATGACCGTCGTTGAAGCCGTAGGTTTTTCCGGCGGCCTCGGTGCTTTTGAGGAGTTTTTGGAGGTCGGCTTTGAGGGAGGCGGGGGAGCTCATCGCCGCCGATGCTAGCAAATAATCTGTTATAATTCGCCGACCATGAAAAACCTTCTCCTTTGCGCCGTGCTTGTCCTTTCCGTCGCCCAACCCCTCTTTGCCGCCGACCCGCCCGCGGCCCCCGCTCCCCAGCCGACGGCTCCCAAGGTTGCCGAAGGATTGATGGACAAGCTGGAAACCCAGCTCGACGAGGTGGAGATTGAGATCAAGCGGGCCAAGGAATTGGTCAGTTCCGGCTCGGGGGACCTGAAGGCGATCTGCCAGGAGAAATTCACGCCCGAAGCCATGGCCCAGGAGATCGCCCGGGATTGGTATCCGGAAAAAGGGTCGGTGCGGTCGAAATGGGTCCAGACGCCCACCGTGGTGTCCGAGATGATCGGACAGGCCAAGGCCAAGACGAGCGAGGGCCTGATGGAGTTCCACCGCTGCCGGACTTTGGCGGGGCAGGGGTCGTGCGCGGACCTGCGGAAATGGACCACGACTTTGTTCACAAAAGAGGAGGGCGACCGGCTGGTCAAGGATTGCCAGGACCGGATCAGCGGACTCCAGAGCCACATCGCGCAATACATGCGCAAGCCTCCTTTCTTTTTGGAGGCCATCGCCGGCAGCCCGAAGGCCGTGGAGGCCTGCAAGGGCGATAAAAAAGCCTCCAAGGGCGGCCGCATGGACATCTTCAAGCCCGGAACCGAAGCGACCGCCTGCCCCCTCCTCGTGCAGAATTGGAGCAACCCGGCGGCGGCCTGCAAGGCCGTCGCGCCTTACTTGAGCGGCCCGCCCCAGGAAACGAAGGATTGCGAGCTGCACCTCAAATGCGTGTCCGGGGACCCGACGGCCAAGGCGGCCCTCAAGGACCTGGCCGCCGCGATGCCCGGCGACAAGGGCAAGATCTTCCTCCGGGACTGCGAGCATTACGCCGATTTCCGCCAAGCCTGGACCGCCAAGAACAAGAGCCTCTGCAAGGGTTGGGGGCCCTGCGTGTCCTACCCGGGGGACTACATGACCGAGGGAGCCCTGCCCTCTTCCCCCGACGGCAAAAACATGAAGGCCGTGAAAGCGGGCCTGCTGAGCTGCACCGAGGACGACGCCCAGTCGCACATCAACGGCCTCAAGCAATGGTACTGCAGCCGTTTCGCCTGGCCCGCCTTTTCCAAAATCACCGCCGACGCCGTCGTCGAAATGGAGAATAAATTCCGCTCCCTGCGCGACCAGCGGATGGAATTGGCCCGTCAGCGGCTTAAGGAATCCACGGGAGTGATCCAGGAAGTGCTCAACCACGTCAACCCCTTGGACCAGAAGAAGGTGCCCGAGCGGAGCGAACTGATGGCGCGCCTCAATTCCGTCCGGTCCCGGCATGAAAGGCTCTTTCGGGATGCCCAGCCGGGCCCTCCGCCGAAGGTCCAGCCCGGACCCAAGCCTCCCGCGGATCAAACCGCTCCCGCGCCCAAGAAAGGTTAGGGGCCGCCGGTGAAAATCCTGCTCCTCAATCCGCCGGCGAGGAGCCCGGTGCGCCGGGATTGTTTCCTGGCCGCGGAAACCCATGGGGATTATCTTCCTCCGCCGGTGGATCTGGCGCTGCTGAGCGGCGGGGCCGCCGCCTTCGCCGAGACTTCCGTCCTGGACGCCGTCGCCGAGCGCTTGAGCCCGAAAACCTCCCTCGCTCGAGCCGCCGGCAAGAAGCCGGACGCGGTGGTTTTCCTGACCAGCGGCCGGACCTATGATGAGGACTCCCGATTTTTGACGGGCCTGCGGGAAAAACTGCCCAAGGCGCGTTTTATCGGCCTCGGGGACATGTACCGGGACGTGGGCGCGCTGGCCTTCTCCCTCCAGCCGTTCCTGGACGCGGTCATCACCGACCTTTCCGCGGCCGACCTTCGGTCTTTCCTGGAGCGGCGCGGGGACGGGCCCTTGGAGGGCTTTCTCTTCCGCGGCGCCGAGCGCCTGGTCAGCCCGCCCCATCGGAGGCACTTCGGAACCTGGAGCCCGAAGGCCCCGGCCTGGAATCTTTTTCCGCTGGGACGCTACGCCCTGCCCCTGGCGCCGGGCGGCCCCGCCGCGGCCCTGGTGAGCGATTTCGGCTGCCCTTACCCCTGCGGCTACTGCCCTGTCTCCGCCATGGGCCACCGCCTTCGGCCCATCGAGGACGTTTTGGAGGAAGCGCGGACCTTGCGCGCGCTCGGGGTCAAGGCGGTGCTGATCGCCGATCAGACTTTCGGCGCCCACTCCACGCGGACCATGACCCTTTTGGACGGCTTGGCCCGCCAAGGGCCGGGATTCTCCTGGGCGGCGTGGACGCGGGTGGATTTGGCCCAGGAAAATCTATTGTCCGCCATGAAACGCGCCGGGGCCGGCGCCGTCGGCTTCGGGATCGATTCCGGCGACGACGAGGTCCTGCGGGCCTCCAAGAAAACGACCACGGCGGCGCAGGCGCGGTCGGCGGTGGCCGCGGCGCGCAAGGCGGGGCTCAAGGTCTGGGGCTCCTTCGTCCTGGGCCTGCCCGTGGACACCCGCGAGACCGTCGAAAAGTCCTTGGCTTTCGCCCGCTCGCTGAAACTCGACCGGGTGGATTACCGCGTGGATTCGGCCCGAAAATCGGTTTCTTATCGGCGCGAGCTTCTGGTCAAAGGCCTGGTTCCTCCGGAAAGCATGCCCCCGGACACGCCCACCAGCACCTCGGTCTGGCAGGGACGCCTGGGCATCTCCAACGCCGACGTGGCCCAGTACCATGAGGAGGCGGCGGCATGAAGGCCCAATCCCCCGAAATCCGGGCCCGGCGCGCCCTTGCGCTGAGAAAACAGGGCCGCCAGGAGGAGGCCGTGGCCGCCCTCCAAGCCGCTTTGCGCGCGGGCAAAGCCCCGGCCTGGGCCGGCGCCGTCCTGGGCGAGGTCCTCCGGGAAATGGGCGGCCGTCTGCGCGGCTACGGAGAGATTCAGAAAGCGATGGGCGCCGATCCCTCCGCCGCCTTCACCGCGCCCTTTCTCAAATCCCCGGACCCGGCCCGGGAGGACGCCTGGGCTCTGGCCTGCCGCGCGGGCGCCCTGCGCGCGGGCGGCGACCTGGCGGCCGCGCTGGAACTTCTGCGCCGCGCCCTGGACCTGGACCCCGACTGCGGCTGGATCTGGGGCTGGCACGGAGAATTGCTCCTGCGCCAAAACGACCTCCCGCAAGCGCTTTGCTCCCTCAACCGGGCGGTGGCGCTGTTTCCGGAGTGGCCGGAGGCCTGGACCTGGCGCGGCGAGGCCCGGCGCCTGGGCGGCGACGCGGCCGGGGCCGTCTCGGATCTGGACCACGCCGTGGCCTTGGGCTACCGGGGTTACGAGGTTTTCCTCAGCCGCGCCTCGGCGCGCCTGGCCTGCGGGCGGCGCGAGGAGCATGACCGGGACATGCGCTCCGCCATCCGCGCCGCCCCGGAGGTTTTCTCCGCCAAGGCCCGGGAGCTCGGCCAATCCGACGCCGCGCGCTGGATCGATCGGGCCCTGGCCGACGGCAAGAAGGCGCGGGAGGTGCTGGCCCGCGCCAAGGCCCAACTGGCCCAAGGGCGCTGGGCTGAGGCCGCGGCGCTGGCCGCCGAGGCAGCCCGCGTCGACCCGGAGGATTCGGAGGCCTGGCTGGTTCAGTCCGCCGCCCGCGAGAAACTGGAATTGCCCGAGGACGCCCTGCGGGACGCCGAAAAGGCCGTCCGCGTCGAGCCCGGCCCCGCCACCTACTCCCGAAGGGCGGAGCTGGCCCAGAAGCTCGGCTACATGGAGGCGGCCTTGAAAGATCTCTCCGTGGCCCTGGCGTTGGCCCCCGGGGTCTCGAACCTGCGCTGGCGGGCGCAGACCTTCCTGGGCATGCGCCATTACGATTTGGCCCTTCAGGACTTGGGGGCGGCCCTGGAGCTCGAGCCCGACGACGCCGCGCTCCACGACCTTCGCGCCCATGTGAACCTCATTTTGGGCCGCGTTCCCGCGGCCGAAGCCGACGTCGAGCGCGCCCTGAGCCTGGTGCCGGGCAGCTCCCAACTGACGCTCCGCAAAAGCCAGATCCTGGCCCTGCAGGGGCGATTCGAGCCCGCGCGCCGGGCGCTGGCCCCTTTGCGCCGCTCGGCCCCGGCTTGGGCGGCCTATGGAGCGGGCTATGTCCGCTGTCTGGAGAAGAATTTCGCCGCCGCCGTTCCGGAATTTGACCGGGCCGCCGCGCTCTCCGAGAGAGACGATCCCTGCGCCCGCCAGGCCGCGCTCTATGGCACCTTGGCCAAGGCCTTCGCCGCGATTCAAAAAGAGGAAGACAAGATGAAAAAACAAAAATCCAAGGCCGCGCTGGAGAAGGGCCGCGTCTATCTCTGCGGCCTCGGCGTCTATCCCCCCCAAACCGCCACGGTCGAGGTCCTGCGCGGGATCACCGAGTGCGACGTGATCTTCAACAATCTCCCCGGCCTGGGAATGTCGGAATTTTTGGGCCTCTTCTGCGCCAA
This sequence comes from uncultured Elusimicrobia bacterium, assembly GCA_964358485.1. Classification (GTDB taxonomy): domain Bacteria; phylum Elusimicrobiota; class Elusimicrobia; order UBA1565; family UBA9628; genus CAYHPY01. Next base: position 1,275 of record CAYHPY010000071.1, on the reverse strand, counting down.
CCGGCGGCCGGTGGCCTTCCGTTATGAACAGGACGCCCAGCTCTGCGCGGACCTGGTCCTTTCCGAGGTCCGTCCGGGGAGGACGGTGGGATTTGTGACCTTCGGCCATCCCCTGCTGTTCGGGCCCTTGTCCCATGAAATCATCAAGCGCTGCCGCAAGGAGGGCATCCCCTGGAAGGCCTTCGGGGCGGTCTCCTCGATGGACGCCCTGCTGGCGGCCAGCGGCCAGGTCCTCGGCTACGCCTACCGGGGCTACCAGCTCTTTGAGACCACCGGGGAAAGCGTCTGCAAGGAAGTCGAGAAGGCCAACCCGAATTTGCCGATCATCGTCTATTTCGCCGACGGTTTGGGCGACGAGGGGTTTGCCGGGCTCATGAAGTCCTTGACCCGCCGGTTTTCCCCCAAGCATCAGGTGCAGATTTACGGGCCCAAGCACGAGCTCTGGGAAACCCAGCGCGAGACCTTCACGCTCAAAGCCCTGAGCGCCCAAGCGCATCACCGATTCGCCCAGTCCGTCCTCTTCGTGCCGCCTTTGGGGGACAATTGAAAAAAAAGCCCGTCCCGGCTGGGGCGGAAATCCTGATCACGGGAGCCGGGGTGGACCCGGTCCGGGACCTCACCCTGGAAACCATGGAGGCCCTCTCCGCCTGCTCGGCGGTTTTCGTCTCGGTCGACAACCCCTCCCATCATGAATGGATCCGCCGTCTGCTCCCCGAGGCCCGCCCCGCCCTTTCCGCGGAGGAGGCTGTCGCCGCCGCTCTCAAGGGCCGCCGCGTGGCCGTCGTGGTCTGGAGCCATCCGCGCTTTGCGGGCCGCTTCACGGCCGCCCTTCAAAAACTTTGCCGGACCCGGGGAGTCCCGGTCCGGATGCTGCCCTGCGTCTCTCCGATCGGAAAGGCGATTTCGGAATTCGCGGTGCTGATGGGCGGCCACAAGTACGGCACCGACGGGATGGAAGCCCTCGAACTGGAGACGGCGCTCGGGGACCCGGACCGGCAGTGGGTGAAGCTTCCCACCGTCCTTTACGCCGAGAACGCCGAACCCCGGCGGTGGGAGGAGGCCTTCAAGCTCGTCCGCAAGAAGGACGCGCGGTGGCGCCGGATGCGGCTTTGGCGGCCCGGCCACCCGATCGCGCCTCTCAACCCCGCGGGCCCCGCGCCCGCCGCCCCTTCCGGCGGGCCGGCCCTGCTTTACCTGGAGCCCAAGCTTTGAACAACGACGAATTCCTGGGACGGCCTCTGGCCCGCGACCGCTGGGGCCTGCGCTGTTGGCTGG
>CAYHPY010000070.1:0-19438 GCA_964358485.1 uncultured Elusimicrobia bacterium | reverse complement strand
CTCCGGGCCCCACGCCGGCGAAGCCGAGGCCAAGGACGCCGCCCTGGCGGCCGCGACCCAGGAGTTCGTCAAGTACTGCGGCGTGGAGGTCGATTCCTTCGCCCGCAGCGTGGAGGTCTATTCCAAGGAGGGGGGCAAGGAATACGACGCCTCGGATCTCAAGACCCAACTCCAGGTCCGCGCCCGCGCCTTCGTCAGCCGCGCGATCCCCGAGCGGTGGCATCTCCGTCGTGAAAAGAAAGATTATCTCGCTTCGGTTCTGCTCAAGGTCCCCAAGGAGGAGTACGACAGGATCGTCAAGGAGCGCAACATCAAGCTTTCCTTGGACATCCTGTTCTATTACGAGGGCGAGGATAAACAGCTCAAAGTCCTGACCGACGGGAGCGTGCTCAAGTCGGGGGACGGCTACGCCGTCTACCTCAAGCCCAGCGATCCCTGCTACCTCTACGTCTATCAGGTGGACGCCTTGGGGAAATCCTTTCGCTTGTTCCCCAACCCCGATTTTCACACCGCCCAGAATCCCGTGGCGGCGGGGGCCGACCTTTGGGTTCCGAACGAGAAGGAACTTCTATTCCTGGATGAGACGACCGGCAAGGAGCATTTCTCGGTCTTCGCCTCCCTGGATCCGATTCCCGACCTGGAGGGCGAGAAGGCGGCCGAACTCACCCGCAAGGACCTCGACGGCCTGGTGGGCCTCAAGAAGATGGGCGTCGGGGGACTTAAGCCCAAGCGCGATCCCGGCGCGGCCTTGCCCCCGCGCCGGACCAAGGACGTCGTGGAGGTCCGGCGCAAGCTCCAGGCCGAAGGCGCCTTCGCCTACGAAACCTGGTTCTGGCACAAATAGGGGCGTTTCGCGGCCCGCTAGCGGCCCATCAAGATAAACGCCGACCAGAAGAAGGGATGCTCCCACCCTTGCCGGCGCACGGAGGCGCGGGCCAGGCGCAGGGCTTCGCGCGGGCTCTTGCCGCCATTGAGTTCCTTGAAGAACTCCACCGAGAGGGCCACCGTCGCGTCCTCGGCCACGGACCATAGGCTCATCAGGACGTTCTCGGCGCCCGCGAACTGGAACGCCCGACCCATCCCCATGACGCCCTCTCCTTTCACCGCCTTGCCGACGCCGGTGTCGCACGCCGTCAGGGCCACCATCTCGGCTCCCAGGCGCAGGGAGGTCACCTCGCTCATGGTCAAAAAGCCCTCGGCGGGGTCTTCGTGGCCGAGTTGGCCCAGGACCAGGGCCGGCTGTTTGATATAGGGCACGGCGCTGTCCAGGATCCCGTGGGTCGCGAAGGCGATGTACTTGTAGTCCGCCAGGGGAAGTTTGAGCAGCGCGTCCTTGCGGGCCTCCCCGTCCTGGAGAATGGTCAGCGCGTCCCCGAACAGGCCCTTCATCCCGGCGGCGATTTCACGGGTCTTCTCCAGGCGAGGGAATAAATCGACCTCCGCCGGAGCCGCGGCGCTCCCGCCCCGAGCCTTGAGCCCGGCCGGGCCCATGGTCTTCCAGTCGCCCAGGGCGCCGGAAAGCGCCGGGGCCGTGGCGTTGGTGCCTCCCGCGGACGCCGCGCGCGTGTCCCGCGGCGAGAAAATGGGATCGGCCACGGCCAAGGCCGTCTCCTGGACGGCGCCGCGGGCCTTCAGGGAGCGGAGCAAGGTCAAGGAAGTCGCCGACTGGGCGTAGGAAACCGAATACCGGTCGCCGAGGTACTTCACCCCGAGCGGAAAGGGGCCGAATTTCCCCTCGCCGACCTGCTCCTGGACGGGCGCCGAAACCGCCAGCGCCTCAAAGGGAAGCACGCCCAGGATATCGTCGGGCACAAGGATCAGGATGGAGCCCTCCGGCAGGCCCGACAAGGTTTCCCCGAACAGGAGGTCGAAGAGTTTTTTTCCGGCCTTGGCGTCGAAGCGCGCCAAATCCGCGGGGCCGTTGACGGCCTGGAAATAATCCCGATAAGCCAGCGCCAGTTTCGCCAGTTCGTCCCGGGAAACCGCGATCTCCCGGACGGCGAGTGTCTTTCCCACCCCCGAGAGGATGAAAAGAAAGGTGCGTTCCGGGGTGACCTCGAACTCGAGCAAGGTTTCCTCGGGCGCCAGGAGCACTTGAGAGCCGCCCAGGGGCTGGGGATAATTGACTGCGGCGTACTCGGGATGGGACCGCCTCAACCGGGACACGAAATCCGCCAGCGCCTTTTTCCCGGACGCCAATTCGGCCTCCTTGGCCTTGTAGGCGGTCATTTTCTTGGCCAAGAACAAACTCTCGAGCTGTTTTCTCACGGCCCGCAGGGAGTCCGTCAACCGCGACTGCTCTATTCGCTGCTCCTCGGGCAGGGCCAGGGCCGCCTGCGCGCGGCCTTTGGCAATGGCCTCCGCCAATTGCCGGGCCTTGAGATTCTCGGCCGCCCGAAACGCCGAATCCAGGTTGCCTTGGGCCGCCAGCGCCCGCACCAAGCCTTTATAGGGAACGATCCGCGCGAAGCCGTTGGACTCCGCCGCGAAAAACCGCCCGCGTTCCCCGTCGGCCAACGCGTCCCGTTGGTCCTCGACTCGGGTGATGGCGCGCTCGAAGTAATCCGCCGCCTTGGCGTAGTCCTTGAGGCCGAGGGCGGCGCTCCCCAGGCCGCAGTAGTCGACGAACAGGAAATCGGCATGACGCCGCTCGAGGTCGTAGGGGAGGACGCTTTCGAAACTTTTCGCCGCGGCCGCGAAATCCTTGCGCCCCAGCGCCAGGCGGCCCAGCCGACGCGGGTCGCCGAGCCGTTTATAGATGACCTCGGCGCCATTGAGGTCCCCGCCGTCCATGAGCGCGTCCGCCATGGCGGCCTGGATGTCTTCATTGGGGATTCCCAGCTTTTGGGCCTCGCCCAAGGCCTGCGCGTAATAATCCTGGGCGCGGGAGGTTTTTTCATGTCCCTTCTTGGCCTCGGCATTCCCCAGATTGGTGAGCGCGGCGACGAGCCGGCTCCGGTTGCCGATCTCCCGGAAGATGTCGGCCGCGCCCTCGAAGGACGCCTCTGCCTTCTCCATTTGACCCAGCTCGGAGAAGACCAAGCCGATATTGTTCATAGCTCCGGCGATTTCCCTCTTGTCGCCTCCTCCCCGGGCGCTTTTCAGCTCTTCTTCGAAATAGGTCAGGGCCTTCTGGTACTCCCCGATTTTATTGTGGATGATCCCCAGGTTCCCCAGATTTTGGCTGATTCCCTCGGGATCGTCGTTGGCGCGGGCAAGGTCCAAGGCCTCGCGGTAGGCGCGCAGGGCCAGGGGGGAATCGCCGTCGGTGTCGTAGGCGTTGCCGAGGTTCAGGAGAGCCGCGCCGAGAGCCTTGGGCTCGCCCAGCTTGCGGCGGAGGGCGACGGCTTGCTTGTGCAGGGAGAGCGCCATTTCGGCGTCGCCCTGATAGTTGAAATTCACGCCGAGGCGGTTGAGCGCGCGGGCCTGCGCGGACAGGTCGCCCAGTTCCCGGGCCAGACGCAGGGCCTTCTCCTGGGCGCCGATCGCCGCGACGTAATCCTCGGCCTTTTCCCAGGCCACACCGATATCGGCCAGGGACTTGAGCATCTCCGGCTTGTTGCCCAAGCCCGCGGCTAGTTCCAGCATCTCCGAAAAGACCAAGGCCGCCTCCCGGTATTTCCCGGCGCCCATGGAAAGCTGGCCCAGGACCAGGAGCGCCCCGTGGACCTGCCCCGCGTCCCGGGTTTGGCGCGCCAAGGCCAGGTTTTCCTTGGCCAGGGGGAGCCCCTTCTCGAAATTATTCAGGAAATTATAGGCCAGGCTCAGATTGGAGACGAAGGTGCGCAGCGCCAGGGCATTGCCGCTCTCCCGCGCCAGGGCCAGGCCCTCCTCGAAGCTTTCGACGCCTTTGGCGCGCTCGCCGGAATTGTAGAGGCGCGTTCCCTCGTCATAGAGGCTTTGGATGCGGGCCAGGTCCGCTTGCGCGCGGGCCGGCGCGTGGAGCGCGAGGAGCAGGGGGAGCATCCGGAGGAGTTTCATGGAGGCTTAATGATATATTATTGGCCGTTCCGGAGAATTCACCCATGAAAACCAAACTGGCGGTCTTTGCCGTGATCCTGGCCGTCGCCGGGGCTCTGGCCTTCAATTTCGTGCTGAAGCCCCGGAACATCAAAAAGGCCGAGGAGGTCAACCGGGTCTACCTGGCGGCCCTGCGGCGCGTCGTCACCCGCCTCTCCTTCGACAAGGGGGCGCTCAAGGATATCGCCGAAGCCGTGGCCGATCCTGAGGTCTCCGGGGTTTCCGGCCTCTGGCTGTCTCCCGGAATGCCCCATCGCCGGACCAAGAGCGTCAGCAATTATCCCACGCTCGCGGGGCAAGACACCGGGAACTTCGGCTACGTCAACGACCCCAAGGACCCGAAGTTCGGGACCGTGTTCATCGACTGCACGCACGCGGACTCCTCGGGCAAGGGCTGGAACAGCTACTAAACCCGCTCCGCCGCCGGGAGCCGTCGGCCCCGCGGCCCCCGCTTGTCTAGCGGGCCAGGGAGCGATATACTCGCCTCATGGACGGCGCCCCGGAGACGACGCTCTGCTCTACGATCCATGCCGAGGCGGCCGGCCCCCTGGCGTTTCTGCGCCCCGCGGTGCGGGCCCGGGACGCGCTCCGTTCGGTCTTCGAGGGAATCATCGCCATGATGTGGGGCGAACTGCGCGGCGAGGCCGACCGTTGGTCGGAACTCCAGCACATGACCTCGTTCCTGGTTTTTTCCGCGCTCTCGTTGGCCCAGCACCACGCCGGCGATTGGACCGCCCGGATCGTGGGAGCCATGATGCTGGCGTGGGCCGTGGATCAAGCCCTGGCCCGGAGGGCCTTCGGCCGCGGCGAGTGCCGCCGGGAAGTCCTCCTGTCCGAGGAACCCGATGGCGGGCTGGCTTGGCGGCGCTGGGGCGACCCGGAGCGCAGAACCTTCCTCCCCGCGAAGGTCCGGTCGGTCCTGGTCTCGAGAAAACGCCTGCGGGGCGGAGTGTTCCGCGAAGTCCTGGGAAGCGCTTGGCGGGGCGCGCTCGTCATCGACGGGGGGGACGAACTCCCGCTTTTTGAGGCCGAGACCCCGGGCGGCGCCCTTGCCCAGGCCCGGGGTTTGGCGGAGCGGTTCCGGGTTCCGCTCAAAGTCGCGGAAAGCGAAGGAACCGGCCCCCTGGCGCAGGAGGCCCTCCTGGAGCGCGTGACCCCCACGGGGACGATCACGGCCCGCCAGGAGGGAGACGCCTGGGAGTTTGCCACCCGCTGGACCCCGGCCGGCCTCTGGTCCTACGCCGGAACCGTCGTGGAGTCGGCGGGCTTTTTGTTCTTCGTCCTGGGCGTGGCGCGGCTCATGTCGGGGTACGGCGCGCTCCTCGACGCCTTCGTGGGACCCTGGTTCGGTTGGGAGCCCGAGGGCCTGGTCATCGATCTGCGGCCCGGCGCGCTCCTGGGGCTCTTTGACCCCACCACGGACCCCTTGGATTTTATGGAGTTCTTGGCGGCCGCGGTCCTGCTCCTCCTCGCGGCCTGGCGCTTGGGCCGGCGCAAAACGGTCCTCATCGACGCGCGCAGAACTCGGGTTTCGGTCGGAGACGAGGTGGTGGGCGCCCTGACGACCGCGACGCTGACCACACCCATTTTGGTCCAAGGGGAAGCCCCGGTGCTCCTGCTCGTGGATCACCAGGGGGCCGTGGAGCTCGGCGATTTGCACGGCGACGCCGCGTATCGGGAACTGGCGGGGGCCATCGAGGAGGGGTTGATGGCGGTTCGGCCCCATAGGCCCCCTTGACATTGGCTCGTTTGTTATGTACAGTGTACATATATGAAGGACTTGCGCTTCGAGTGGGACGAGGCGAAAAGCAGGAAAAACGTCAAAAAGCATGGCGTTTCATTCGATGAGGCGCAAGCCGTATTTTTCGATGAAAATGCGATCCGTTTTTTGGATCCAGATGAGTCTGGGAATGAAGATCGATTCATTATGCTTGGGATGAGCGTTCGGCTGAGGGTTCTTGTCGTGTGCCACTGTTTTAGAGAAAGAGACTCGGTTATTCGCATTATTTCGGCGAGAAAAGCCGACAAGCGAGAAGCGGCGGGCTATTGGAGGTGATCCCATGAGAACGCATTACGATTTTTCCAAACTGAAAGGAGAAAAGAACCCTTACCTGTCCCGGCTAAAACAGCCTATTACCATCCGATTGGACAAGGGGACCGTCGCCTATTTCAAAGCGTTGGCGGCCGAGGTCGGCATGCCGTACCAAAACCTGATCAATCTTTACCTTCGGGACTGCGCCGTCCATCACAAGAAGCTAGAAATGAAATGGGCGGCCTAGTCAGCCCTAGGGGTCGAACCACGGGATTCGGCCGACGGCTAAGTCCGGAGTCAAGACGAAGTAAACCCCTGCCATAACAGGCCGGGAACATGGACATCCCCGCCCCTGGCGGAAAAACGCCCGGGGATGTATACTTCAACGCCGAGGAGGGGGGAACTCCCATGACATTCGTGACGATGCTCAAGACCAGCCTGGTCATGCCGGTCCTCTTGGTCTTGTCCATCGTCGTGCTGGCCCAGGCCTTCGAGCGGATCTGGGTCTTCTTCTTCGAGGAAAAAATGCCGGGCGCCCTCTGGGACTCCGTCCGCTCCCGCGTGGAGGACGGCGATGAGCCCGGGGCCCTGACCGCCTGCATGAACGCGCCGGGAATCGCGGCCGAGGCGCTGGCCCGCCTGCTGAGCCTGCCCCCGGGCGGCCCCGAGGCCTCCTTGGACGCCGCGGAGCTTTACCGCCGCCGCCTGGAACTGACTCTTTCGCGGCGGCTCGGGCTTTTCGGGACGGCCAGCTTTATCGCCCCGCTCATCGGCTTGCTCGGAACCGTTTTGGGCATCATGCGGGCGTTCCACGATTTGGCCGCGGCCGGGGCCGGGGGGCCCGCGGTGGTGGCCGCCGGAATCTCGGAGGCGCTGGTCGCGACCGCCGCCGGCATCGGCGTGGCGGTGGTCAGCGCGATCTTCTACAACGGCTTCAGCCTGACTTTGCGCCGACGGCTGGGCGTGCTCGACCTGTGGGTCCTGGAGCTGTCGGAACTGCGCGCCGGAGGGGGCTCGGCCGCCCCCGCCCCGCCCCCGAAAAGTGCGAAGAAGGCGTGAGTCGGGGGGCGGGCCCCGAGAGATCAGCGAGGTCAACATCGTTCCGCTGGCCGACGTCTCGTTGGTCCTGCTGATCATCCTGATGGTCATTTCCCCGATGATGGCGCGCACCGCCTTGAAGGTCAAATCCGCCGCCGCCGCCACGGGGCCCGAGGAGCCCGCCCCGCCGCCGTCTTCCGAACTGGTTCTCACCGTCGGGCTTCATGAAAAGGGCTACAGCCTGGGCGGCCGGTTTTTCGAGGAAGAAACCGGGATGATGACTTTCCTGTCGGAAGAGTTGTCCCGAAGGGAGGACCGAAAGGTCTTCGTTCTCCCCGACCCCGATGTCACCCACGGCCGGGTGCTGGAACTTTTGGAGCGCCTCTCCGGCGGCGGGGCGGAGTCGGTGGCCTTGGTGGAAACCGACGAGGGCCTGCCGCCCGAGGAGGGACCGCGGTGAGGCGGCGCAATGATGACCCGGGGCTGGAGCCCGTCACGGAAGTCACCGTCATCCCGGTCATCGACGTGTCCTTGGTGCTGCTGGTCATTTTATTCGTCAGCGCCCCGATGATGTCCTATCCGAATCTGGCCGTGGACCTTCCCAAGGTCCGGGCACCGGAGGTGGACGCGCCGGGGGTGTCGGTCACCTTGACCAAGGCGGGGGACCTGGCCGTGGAGAGCGAAAAAACCCCTTGGGCCATGTTTCCCTCGGAACTGGCGGCGGCCCTCGCCAAGGACGCCGAAGGCTTGGTCGTGATCCGAGCCGACAAGGACGTCCCATACGGGGATGTCCAGAAAGTCCTGAAGGCGGCGCGGGGCGCCGGCGCCAAGCGCCTGGCCTTCGCCACGGAACCTCCGGCCAAGTGAAGCTCCTGCTTTTGGTCGCGCTGTTCGGGCGGGCCTGGGCGCAAGAAACTTCCCTGGGCAACCAGGAGATCGAAGTCCGGGGCAAAGCCAAGGCCCCGGCGGCCGACCCCAAGATTCCGCTGGCCGCCCCGACCCGCCCCGTCGTGGACGAGGTCATTCGCTCCCTGGACGTCTACAAGACGGATTATTCCGCCAAGCTTCCGGCGGTGGAGGACGCCGCCGGTCCCCGCCGAGGCAACCGCCCCTTCCCGGGCTCTCCGTTTCTGGCTATGGAGACTGGGCAATTTCCTTTTCCCTACGACCGCTGGGTGTTTGAGGTGCTGGACGGGCGCTTCGTGATCTGGTCCACGGGGGACGAGGGCAAGGCCGACGAACTGGTCACTTGGGACGGGTTGGATTCCTCGGGAGGCTTCGCCGTCAAAACCGGAACGCCTTACAAGTTCCGGTTCACCGGGATCAAGGGAAAGGAATCCTTGTCGGTGCTCAGCAAGGAGGTCGTCTTCTCGTCCCTGCTCCTGAGGGAGACCTTGGGCGCGGCCCGGCTGGAGGTGGTGACGGAAACGCTCTTCATGGAAGGGAAAGCCGCGATTTCAAAGGAAGGGGAGCGGCATCTTCAGGCGCTGTGTTCCCGCCTGCGTCGGGTTCGAGAAAGCGTGGCCTACCGCGTGCAGGTCCACGACCTTGCGCCAAAATCGGCGTTGAGCAAAAAACGCCGGGCGGCCCTGGAAAAATTCCTCCGGGCGGAACTTTTGGCCTCCCCCGGGCGGCTCAAGGTTGAATTGCTCCCACCCGGCGAGCGGGGCGCGGTGGTTGAGGTCCAGCTTCCGGCGGAGGAAGGGGAAACCATCCTTTCCGAGCCCTGAGGCCGTCGATCATCCGGGCTGCCCTCTTCGCAGGGGGGGGTGGGGGGCGTCATCTCAATAAATGATTAAAAAATAAGCAGAATTAACATCGTCTGGACGATACGTTTTATGCTGAAAATTTCAGCGAAACCCTCTGGGATGGGGGGTGGGGGGGGCGGGGCGGGTTTTCTATTCTTGATTTTTGCTTGTGCCCAAGGTTTCCCGGGCCAGGATGTCCTTTTTCAGCAGCCGAAGGAATTCCCCGGGGTCGCGCTCGAGCCAGGGGACATGGCCGGCCCCGCGCAAAAGGCGCGTGCGGAAGTTGCGGACCCTCTTGGCAAGGAGGGGCAGGATTCCTTCCCAGGGGATCGGATCGTAGTCGCCGTGGAACGCGACCACGGGATCTTTGATCCGGCGAAGGTCGCGCACGAGCTTTCCCGAGGCCATGCGCCCCTCATAATCGGCGTCGGTCTCCAGCGTGCTCTTGATGTGGGGCAGTTCCAACCGCAGGCGATCGAAACTCCGAGGGTCCTTGTTGTAAACCCGGAAGATGACCGAGCACCATTCCAGATAAAGCGCCCCGCGGCGAGCGGCGGAGCCCTTGGCCGAAAAGAACCGGGCCTTCAGCGCCCGCGCCTTGAGATGTTCCTTGTAGGGCAGGCGCGCCGCGATCGTGGCCGAGAACTTTTCGGAGCAGGCCTTGTCGAGCGGGCCGGTCCCGATGACGATCGCCTTCGCGATTCTCCCCGGTTTGGCCGCCGCATAGCACAGGGCGAGGATTGCGCCCCAGGAGGACCCGATCAAGAGCGGCTTGCGCCCCCGCGTGTAGCGACGGATGAGCGCGTCGAGATCCCGGACATGGTCGTCGATCTTGAACGGCCCGGGCGACGGGCTTTTGAGGGAACCACGCTGGTAATAGTCGACGACGAAGGCGTCCCGCTCCAGCCTTTCGGCGAGAGTGCACATGTAGCCGGGAAGCCCCGGGCCGCCGTGAAGGAGGATGACGGTCGGGCCTTTGGGGTTGCCCGACTCCCGAACGAAGAGATCCCTCAAGTGAAACTATTTTCGGCTTTGGCCAACACGGGCAAGGCGGCGTCCCGCGGCGCCAGGATGGCCTGTTCCACCGGCCAGCGAATGGCCAGCGCCGGGTCGTTCCAGAGGACGCCGCGCTCGTGGGTGGGGGAATAATAGCCGGTCTGTTTGTAGAGCACGTCGGCCGTTTCGCTCATGACCTGGAAGCCGTGGGCGAATCCCGCGGGCACCCAGAACATCTTGTTCTCCCCGTCGGATAATTCCACCCCGGCCCATTTCCCGTAGGTCGGGGAGCCCTTCCGGAGGTCCACCGCGACATCGAATATTTTACCGCGGATGCAGCGGATCAGTTTCCCGATCGCGGCGGGGGGAATCTGGAAGTGGAGGCCGCGGAGCGTTCCCCGCGGCGAGCGGGAGAGGTTGTCCTGAACAAGCGGCGGGATTCCCGCCGCCTGCAATTCATTTGCCCGGAAGGCCTCGAGAAAATATCCTCTTTCGTCCGGGAAGGTTTTTCCCTCTACAAGAAGGAGTCCGGGAAGTTGGAACGGCGTGAAAGTAAACGGCAACGGAATCTAGGCCGCCACGGCGGCGCTCTGCCGCCGCCAATACTCTTGACCTTCGGGCGGCAAAGAGTAGACGGGATCAAAATACTCGTACCGGCGCGAGAGAGCGTCTTCATCGTCGGCCTCGATGCCGGTCCGGTAATTCTTCGTCCAGTAGGAGATGCCCTTGACCCGGTCGTAGTCGGAGACCTGGTTGATCCAGCGCTTGCCCACATAAGGCACGTCGCAGGTCAGGCGCGGGGTGGCGAAGCCGGGCAGGTAGCCCATGATCTGAAGCTGTAGGGCCTGCGCTTCATGCACGGCCAGGCGCCAATGCTCGGAATTGGGGATCATGTCGGCTTGGTAGAAGTAGTACGGCATGATCTTGGCGTGGTCGAGCATGGTAAAGCACAGCTCCAATAGGTCCTTGGCGGTGGTATTGACCCCGCGCAGGAGCACGCCCTGGTTGCGCACGTCGCGAAAGCCCATGTCGAGCAGTTTGCGCACGGCCTTGGCCAAGAGCGGCGTGACCTGGTTGGCGTGGTTGATGTGGGTGTGCAGGGCCAAATCCACGCCGCGCTCGATGGATTTCTTGGCCAGGCGCTCCAGGCCCTTCAGGACGTCGTCCTGCAGGAAGTGCTGGGGCAGGCCTTGAAAACCCTTGGAGGCCAGGCGGATGTCGCGGATGGAGGGGATGTCCATGAGGGCCGAGACGAAGGCCTCCAGTTGGTCGATGGGCACGTTGGCCACGTCGCCGCCGGAGACCACCACGTCGCGCACCGAGCCGGTTTTGCGCAAGTAGTCCAGAATCTGGGCGTAGCGCTCCTTGGGCTGAAGGGTGAACTTGGCCTTCTGGACCTGGGGCACGGAGTTGCCGACCAAATCCATGCGGGTGCAATGGCCGCAGTATTGGGGGCAGGTGGAAATGAGCTCGGCCAAAACCTTGGTGGGGTAGCGGTGGGTCAGGCCCTCCACGGCCCACATCTCGGACTCGTGCAGGCTGTCGCGGGAGGCCTTGGGATGATTGGGCCACTCGGCGTGGCGGTCCTGGAAAGCGGGGAGCATGTAGCGGCGGACCGGGTCGTTCCAGAGGTCGCTTTCCTCCATGGTGTTGAGCATGTGGGGCGGGACCAGGAGGGACATCGTGGCGCGCTCGCGCTGGTCGCGGGCGATGGACTCGGCCAGGTCGTCGGGGAGGGCCGCGCCGAAAACTTCCTTGAGTTCCTTGAGGTTTTTGACCGAATGGCGCCGCTGCCAGAGCGCGCTTTCCCAATCCTCGCGCGAAACGCCTTTGTAGCCGGGAAGGCGGCGCCAGTCGCGTTCGCCGAACTGGCGCTTGAGAGGGTATTGAAAGGGCTGTTTGGCGGGATCCGCCTTGACCTTTTTCGCCATGCCGGTATTTTAGCTTATTCTTCCGGAATCGGGATAAGGACGATGGAATATTCCAGGGAGTCCCCGGAGCCCTCGGGTCGGATCGGAACGTGGAGAATTTGACTCTGCCGCGCCAAGACGCCCTCCTCTTCCCGGCGGTCCTGGGTGTATTGGCGGTAGGGTGGAGTTTTTTCCTCGAGGAAATTAGGTTCGTAGCCGGTCCTGCGGACCGAGACGAAGTAGCCGCCCTCCTCCATGGGGGGCAAGGGGGTCGAGTAAAAGCCTTTTTTGTCGGATTTGGCCCGGAGGCTTCGCCCGGTGACCTTGTCCTTGAAAAAAACCAAGGCGCCCTCGATCGGGGAGAGGGAAAAGAGGTCGTAGACCTTGCCTGAGACCCGCCAGACTTTGGGAACGCGGGGCTCGGCCTGATTTTCCGGCGGCGGGGCTTCCTTGGCCGCCGGGCGGGAGGCCTCGGCGGGTTCGGGAATCGGAGGATGAAGGACCGGGGGCGCGGCCGGCGCGGGCACGGGGGCGGCGGGAGGCGGGGTGGCCGGCGCCGCGGCCGGCGCGGCGGCGGGCGGCGGCGGCGCGGGCCGGGGAAAGGGGATTTTCTGGATGGCCAAATACGCCACGGCCAAGACCGCGAGCGTCTTGAGGGAGGTGCGCCGGAACGGGACCCAGGGCTTGCGGGCGATCCCCGACTCCTTGCGCATCGACGCGAAAATCTCCTTCCTCGAGCGGGGACGCATGCAAACCGGGCAGGAGGGAGCCATGGGGTCCATTTCGGTGGTGCAGCCGGGGCAGATGAAACCCATGACGGGTCATTTTACCCCCCTTGGCGCTTGTGCGCAAGCGGGGGGGTTAGCTAGGATATGGCCCATGGCTGAAATTAAAAATGCCGCGGTGGTGGGGGGCGGAACCATGGGTTCCGGGATCGTCCATGTGCTGGCCGCCTCCGGCATCGAAGTCACCTTGATCGAAGTCCGAAAGGAACTGTTGGATAAGGCCTTGGCTTCGATTAAGACTAACCTCGAACGTCAAGCCGCCAAAGGAACAATCAACCGCGAAGCGGTCGCGAAGGCTTTGGAACGGATCCATCCCGCAACGGAACTGAAAGGCGCCGAAGGCGCCCAGATTGTCGTTGAAGCCGTTCCCGAAATTCTTTCGTTAAAAATCGAGATTTTCCGTTCTTTGGATTCCATTTGTCCCTCCGGGACAATACTAGCCTCCAACACCTCTTCTTTGCCCGTCACCGCCCTGGGCGCCGCCACCAAGCGCGCCGACAAGGTCGTCGGCGTCCATTTCATGAACCCGGTCCCGGTGATGAAGCTCGTGGAACTCATCCGCGGGATCGCCACCTCCGACGAGACCTTTGAGACGGCCAAAGCCTTGGTCGTCAAGCTGGGCAAGACGCCCGCGTGTTCGAAAGACTATCCGGGATTCTTGTCCAACCGCATCCTCATGCCCATGATCAACGAGGCGGTCTACGCCTTGATGGAGGGCGTGGGGGCCAAGGAGGACATCGACACGGTCATGAAGCTGGGGATGGCCCATCCGATGGGCCCTCTGACCTTGGCCGACCTCATCGGTTTGGACGTGTGCCTGGCCGTGATGGAGGCGCTGCACGAGGGGTTCGCGGACTCGAAATACCGTCCCTGCCCCTTGCTTCGCAAGATGGTCGAGGCCGGACGCCTCGGCCGAAAATCCGGAGAGGGTTTCTACAAATACTAATGGACTTCGAACTCGGCGACGCCCAGCTCATGGCCCGGGACCTGGCCCGGGATTTCTCGGAAAAACGGCTCAAGCCCCAAGCCGCCAAGCTCGATGAGGAGGAAGCCATCCCTCGGGAGCTTTACGTGGAAGCCGCCGAACTGGGCTTTCTGGGCATGATGATGCCGGAGGAATTCGGCGGCCTGGGCCTGGACTATCTGAGCTACGCGGTGGCCATGGAGGAACTGGCCCGGGGGTTCGCCTCCTTCCAGGTCGGCGTGACCGTCCACAACTCCCTGGTGGGCTCGGGCATCGTGAAATTCGGGACGCCGGAGCAAAAAAAGGAATTCCTGCCGAAGATGGCCAAGGGGGAGTGGATCGGGGCCTACTGCCTCTCCGAGCCGGGGGCCGGGACCGACGCCGGAAGCCTCAAGTGCGCGGCCGTCCGGGACGGCGAGCATTACGTCCTCAACGGGACCAAATCGTGGATCACCAACGCGGGCTTCGCCGATTTTTTCCTGGTTTTCGTCTCGACCGAGCCCGCCAAGGGCAATAAGGGCATCACCTGCCTGCTCGTGGACAAGGGCCTGCCCGGCGCCCAGCTCGGCAAGAAGGAAAAAAAGCTCGGCATCCGGGCGTCCGACACGCGGGAGCTCACCTTCACCAACACCCGGGTCCCGGTTTCCCGCCGCCTCGGACCGGAGGGAGAGGGCTTTAAGATCGCCATGACCCAGCTCGACAACGGGCGGATCTCGATCGCCGCCCAGGCCATCGGCATCGCCCAGGCCGCGTTCGAGGAAGCCCTGTCCTACGCCCAGGCCCGCAAGCAGTTCGGAAAATCCATCGCCGAGTTCCAAGCCACCCAGTTCAAGCTGGCGCAGATGGCGCTCGGGATCGACGCGGCGCGCCTGCTGACCTACCGCGCGGCCTCTCGGATGAGCAAGGGCCAGCCCTGCTCCAAGGAAGCCTCCATGGCCAAGCTTTACGCCTCCCAGATGGCCAACAAAACGGCCTACGACGCGGTGCAGATTCACGGCGGGAACGGCTTCGTTCGGGAGTTCCCGGTCGAGCGTCATTTCCGCGACGCCCGGATCACCGAGATCTACGAAGGGACCAGCGAGGTCCAGCACCTCATCATCGCGCGCGAGCTCCTTCGTCCCCGGGCCTAAGCCCGGGAACGGTTTAAGCCTCAGCCCCGGGTCAGTTTCTTGTAGTGGATCCGCTTGGGCGCCGCGGCGTCGCCCAGGCGCGCCTTGCGGTCCGCCTCGTAGGCCTGGTAGTTGCCCTCGAACCACCGGACCTGGCTCTCGCCCTCGAAGGCCAGCATGTGGGTCGCCAGGCGGTCCAGAAACCAGCGGTCATGGCTGATGATCACGCAGCAGCCGGCGAAGCTTTCGATGGCTTCCTCCAGAGCCCGCAGGGTGTGGACGTCCAGGTCGTTGGTCGGCTCGTCCAGGAGCAGGACGTTGCCCCCGGATTTGATGGTCCGCGCCAGGTGGACGCGGTTGCGCTCCCCGCCCGAGAGGACCTTGACCAGCTTCTGCTGATCCGAGCCCGCGAAATTGAAGCGCGCGGCGTAACTGCGCGCGTTGACCTCGAGCTTGCCCAAAGTGACGACGTCCAGCCCGTCGGAAATGACCTCCCAGACCGGGCGGTTTCCGTCCAGGGCGTCCCGGTCCTGGTTGACGTAGCTTAGCGCCACCGATTCGCCGATTTTAATGGTCCCGGCGTCCGGCTTCTCCAGGCCGGTTAGGAGCCGGAACATGGTCGTCTTGCCGGCGCCGTTGGCCCCGATGACGCCCACGACGGCGTTGGGGGGCAGGCTGAAGCTCAGGCCCTCGAACAGGAGCTTGTCTCCGTAAGCCTTGGAGACGCCGTTGAACTCGATGACCGAGCCGCCCAGGTGAGGCCCCGGCGGGATGTAGATCTGAAGTTCGCGGGCGTCCTTCTGCTTATCCTCGGCCAGCATTTCCTCGTAGGCCCGCACGCGCGCCTTGCTTTTGGCCTGCTGGGCCTTGGCGCCCATCCGGATCCAGGCAAGCTCCCGGGCCAGGGTTTTCTGGAATTTCCCTTCCGCCTTTTCCTCGGCCTTGAGGCGCTCCTGTTTCTGCTCCAGCCAGGAGGAGTAGTTTCCTTTATAGGGGATGCCCTCGCCGCGGTGCAGTTCCAGGATCCAGCCGGCCACGTTGTCCAGGAAGTAGCGGTCATGGGTCACGGCGATCACGGTGCCCTTGTATTGGCGCAGATGCTGTTCCAGCCAGTCCACGGACTCGGCGTCGAGATGGTTGGTGGGCTCGTCGAGCAAAAGGATGTCGGGCTCCTGAAGAAGAAGGCGGCACAGGGCCACGCGGCGTTTTTCGCCGCCGGAGAGGGTCTCCACGTTTTGCTCCGGGGGAGGGCAACGCAGGGCGTCCATGGCCAGCTCCAGCTTGCTGTCGAGCTCCCAGGCCCCGCAGGCCTCGATCTGCTCCTGGAGCTTGCCCTGCTTGTCCATGAGCTTTTCCATCTCTTCGGGTTTGAGGTCGGGGTCGGCGAGCTTTTCGGAGATCGCGTTGTAGTCGTCCAGGATTTTCTTGGTGGAGGCCACGCCTTCCTCCACGATTTGCAGGACGGTTTTGGTTTTATCGAGCTGGGGCTCCTGCTCCAAGAGGCCCACGGTGTAGCCCTTGGACATGGTGATCGTACCGGTATGCTCGGGGTCCGTGCCCGCCATGATCCTCAGGAGAGTGGATTTGCCCGAGCCGTTGTCGCCGAGCACGCCGATCTTGGCGCCGTAGTAGAAGGAGAGGTAGATTCCTTTGAGAACCTGCTTCTTGGGGGGGTGGATGCGCCCGACGTCGGCCATGGAATAGATGATTTGTTTGGTGTCTACGGTGGCCATGTTCAGTTCCTCATTTGATGTGCAGTTTCTCGGGGTCGAGCTTGGTCCGCAGAAGCTCCAGCTCCCGGGCGGTGGGGGCTTGGGCCGAGCCCAGCCGCGGGCGGACTTTCAGCGGCCACCCCAGGCCGGCCTGGACGGCTTCGACGGTCGCTCCATCATAGAGCGCCGAGAGTTCGAGCTCCCCCGTTTGCGCGTTGGGCTCGAGTATCCCCAAATCAGTGATGACTTTCACGGGCCCGGCGCCCGGCAGGCCCCACTCCCGGCGGGGCTTGCCCTTGGAGGCGCCGCCGGGGCTGGTCACGAAATCCACGTCCGCGGGAAACGCCCGCTTGTTGAGCCGGGTGACGATCAAGGTCCGCTTGGCGTGGGTCGCGATCTCGCAGGCCCCGCCCGAGCCCGGCAGACGCACCTTGGGGCGACCGTAAGGTCCGATCACCGTGGTGTTGATGTTGCCGTAGCGGTCCACCTGGGCGCCGCCCAGAAAGCCCACCTCGATGCGCCCGTTTTGGAGAAAGGATTGGAAGATGTCTGCCATGCCGCAGACCATCAAGGAGCCCGTGACCAGAGCGGGGTCGCCGATGGAGGGGGGAACCCGGTCGGGGATGGCGCCGACCGCGCCGGATTCGTAGATCATGACCAGGTTCGGGGCGTGGGTGGCGCGGGCCAGATTGCAAGCCAGGTTCGGCAGGCCGATGCCGACGAAGACGACCTCCCCGTCCTTAAGCTCCCGGGCGGCTTGGACCGTCATCATCTCGGCCGCGGTGAAGGCGGCGCCGGTCTCAGTAGCCATAGTTGACCCCCGCGCTCATCATGGACTTGGCTTTTAGACGGGTTTGAAGATCGGGAAGTTTTTTGAGATAGGCTTGACGGTCGGGAACGCCGAAAACGAAATCGTCCAAATAAGAACGGAACTTGTCCTCGCTGCGCGAGATGTCCTCCCACTTCTGATAAAAATCGTTGTCCCGGTCGTAATAGCCCTGGGCGTACGAGGGGTGCGCGCCCCAGGGTTCCACGACCACGGCCGAGACGATCATTCCGGGGATGAGGGTGCGGTTGGGGTCCGAGCGGATGACCGCCTCGGAAACCAACTCCTCGGCCACCACGACCACCCGCTTGGAGGCGAAGGCGGCTTCTTTCTGAACGCCCAATAGGCCCCAGATTTGGGCGTTGCCCTGGGAATCGACGCGTTGGGCGTGGACGATCGTGACATCCGGGCGCAGGGCGGGGACCGCGGCCAGTTCCTCCCCGGTGAAGGGGCAGGCCACGGTCTTGATGTTCGGGTTGGCCCCGGGGATGTCGGTCCCGCGGTAGTTGCGCAGGGGCCAAAACGGCAGGTTCGCGGCCCCGGCCGCGAACCTGCCCACCATTCCAAAATGCGAGTACTCTTCCGTTTCCAAGGTCGGTTTGTCCGTTTCCAAAGCCCGGCGAAACGCGTGGAGCGACCCCACCCCCGGATTCCCCGCCCAAGAGTAGACCAACTTGCGGGCGCAGCCCGCCTGGATTAGTTGGTCGTAGACGAGATCCGGCGTCAGCCGGCAGAGGGTTAGGTCCTTCTTCCGTTGCCGGATTATTTCATGTCCGGCCGCGAAGCAGATCAGATGGGTGAACCCCTCTATGACGACCGTATCCCCATCCCGAACGTTCTCCTGAATCGCCTCCTTCAAGGAAACAACTTTGCTCATCACCGTCCCATCTCCGTCAAACATTCATCCAGTATTTCCAAGCCCTTATCGGCGTCGTATTCCGTTAAAACCAAGGGCGGCGCCACGCGGATCACCGATTTGCCGCAGGAGAGCAGGAGCAGGCCTTTTTTGAAGGCCCGCAGTTCCAGTTCGTGCGTGAGTTCGAGGTCCGGCTCCTTGGAAATGCGGTCCTTGACGAATTCGATGCCGATCATAAGGCCCACGCCCCGGACGTCTCCGATGGAGGGATGCTTCTGCTGTAGGGCGCGAAGCCCGCGCAGCAATCGCGCCCCGACCTTCTCGGCGTTTTTTGCCAGCCCTTTCTCGACGAGTTCGAGGGTCGCCAGGGCGGCGGCGCATCCCAAAGGATTTCCGCCGAAGGTGCTCCCGTGGGAGCCCTGCGGCCAGGTCATGACCCGCTCCTTGGCCACGATGGCCCCGATGGGCATGCCGGACCCGAGGCCCTTGGCGGTGAGCAGGATGTCGGGCTCGACGCCGAAATAATCGGCGGCCCACATCTTCCCGGTGCGGCCCACCCCGGTTTGGATTTCATCGAAGACGAGCAGGATGCCGTGCTGGTCGCAGATGTCCCGCCAGGCCTGCAAAAACGCCCGCCGGGGCATGATGTAGCCGCCCTCGCCCTGGAAGGGCTCGATGAAGACCGCGGCGATCTGCTTGGGGTCCACCTCTCGCTCGAAGAGGCGTTTGGCCGCCGCGATCCCGTCGACGCCCAGGTAGGGGTTGTCGTAGGGCAGGTGGGTGATTTCCGGAACGAAGGGTCCGAAACCGGTTTTGTATTTGGCCTTGCTGGCGGTCAGCGAGAGCGCGGCGTAGGTCCGGCCGTGGAAGGCGCCCTCGAAGGCGATGAGGTGCGAGCGCTTGGTGTGAAAGCGGGCGAGCTTTACGGCGCCTTCCACCGCCTCGGCGCCCGAGTTGGTCAAGAAGACCCGTTTTTTATCTTTTCCCGGGGCCAGGCGGGCGAGCCGTTCGCAGAGGCGGGCCATCCCCTCGAAATAAAAGTCCGTGCCGCAGATGTGCAGGAATTTTCCGGCCGCCTTCTTGACCGCCGCGACCACCTTCGGGTGGTTGTAGCCGGTCGAGGACACGGCGATGCCGGCCATCCAGTCGATGTAGCGGTTGCCGTCCACGTCCTCGACCATCGCGCCGCGCCCTCCGGCCATGACCAAGCCGTACTCCTTGATGTAGGAGGGGGAGGTCCACTTCTTGTCCAGGGCGATGATCTTGCGGGCCTTGGGGCCCGGGGGCGCGGTTTTGATCCGGGGATAGTTCATGGCCTATTCCATGATGGTCCGGCTCTGTTCCCGCATGAACTGGGAAACGTAGTAGGGGCCGCAGCCGCCCTTGCCGGTGGAGCCCGATCCCTTCCAGCCGCAGAAGGACTGCACGCCGGGCCAGGCGCC
>CAYHPY010000069.1:0-19542 GCA_964358485.1 uncultured Elusimicrobia bacterium | reverse complement strand
TGGACGAGCGGTACGGGACAGAGCCTCGTTATCTGATCCTCTTGCTCGACATCGGGCCGGCCGCCCTTGCGGCCGCCGCCCGGGGCGTCGTCCCATTTGCCGCCACCGCCCGATTTTTTGCCCCATTTCCGGCCGCGTTCCTTATCCTTGCCGAAACTATCCCGTTTCCCCTCGCTCGGGGGCCAGCCTCCGCCTCCGCCCCGGTCCCCGAATCCGCCGCCGGGCCTGGGCCCGGTGGGAGGCCGTCGGTCTCCGAACGAGGGGCGGGGCGCCGCGCCCGGCACCCGCTTCTCGGGCGGCCGGGCTTCCTTGACGAAAATCTGGCGCGCTCCGATCTGGGCGCCGTTGAGTTTCTCGATGGCGGCCTTGGCTTCCGCCTCGGAGGACATCTCCACGAAGCCGAAACCCTTCGACTTGCCCGTCTCGCGGTCCATGATGATCTTCACGTTCACGACCTTCCCGACGGTCGCGAACATCTTCTCCAGCTCTTCTCGTTTGGTCTCGTAAGGGAGACCTCCGACGAAAAGATTATTTACCATTGTTGAACTCCTCCGTAGTCAGTGCGGCTATGATTGAGTGGCTGAAAGGGGATCAAGCGGCGGGGGCGGGGGTCTGCACGGGCTTTCGAACTTCCTCGGGGAGCAGTTCCAGCTTCTCGAAGATGGCGTGCTCCCGGTTCGGTTGCGATTCGATGGAGGTTCCGTGTCCGGCCACGGTCGGGGTCGGAACCATTTTAATGGTCTCCCACGGGCAGTCCTTGGCGCAAAGTTGGCAGCCGATGCAGATGTCGTAGTTGACGTAAACCCCGAAGGTGGAGGGGTCCGACCCGAATTTCTCGATGCAGGACGGGACCGGGCAGACCGCGATGCACACCTCGCAGCCCGTGCAGGCGCTCAAGTTGACCAAGGCCTTGATCTTGGCCCGGGAGGCGCCCTTGACCAGGGCCGCGCGGCGCGCGTCGTTTTGGGGAAGGGGCATTAGAGGGTTTCCAGGACCCGCGCGGGGTGCCCCTTCGCGGAGACTTTCCGGTACACGGCCTTGAGCTTGGAGTCGGGGCCAATGACGAAGGTGGACCGTTCGACGCCCATGAACCGCCGCCCCATGAACGCCTTCTCCTTCCACGCGCCGTAGGCCTTGCAGAGGGTCTTGTCGGGATCGCAGAGAAGAGTGAAGGGAAGCTTGAACTTTTCCTTGAACTTCAAATGGGCGGCAGCGGAATCGGGGCTCACGCCCAGGATGACCGCGCCCTTGGCCGAAAAACGGCTCCGGAGGTCCCGGAATTCGCAGGCCTCGATGGTGCAACCGGGGGTATTGTCGCGGGGGTAGAAATACAATACAACGGTTTTTCCCTTGTAATCGGCCAGCCGTCGCCGCGCCCCGGCCTCATCGAAATGGTCGAATTCGGGGGCTTCTTCGCCGACGGACAGTTCCGCGGGGCGGGTCTTCACGGGCATGTTTTTTAGTATAACAGAACGCCAAACCCGAGTCAATCAAATGCGCATGGTCCAAATCTCCAAGCCCGGCGCTCCGTTGCGCCTCATCGACAGCCCGCGCCCAGGGGCCACCGCGGGCCAGGTCCGGATCCAGGTTCAAGCCGCCGGAATCAATTTCGCCGACCTCATGGTCCGCCGGGGCTATTACGCCGCGGCCAAGGGGCTGTACCCGCTCGCCCCGGGGTTTGAATTCGCCGGGAGGGTTCTCCAGGCCCCCGCCGAAAGCGGCCTGGCCGAAGGGCGGGAGGTCTTCGGGATCACCCGCTTCGGGGGCTACGCCTCGGAGATTTGTGTGGAGCCCTGGCAGGTCTTCCCCCGCCCCGCCGGTTGGTCGGCGGAGGACTGCGCGGGCCTGCCGGCGGTCTTTCTGACCGCCTGGCACGGACTTTTTCGAACGGCCAAGGTGGAGGCCGGCGAGACCCTGTTGGTGCACTCGGCGGCCGGAGGCGCGGGCGGGGCGTTCGTCCAGCTCGGAAAAATCGCGGGGTGCCGGGTGATCGGGGTCGTCGGTTCGCCGGAAAAAATCGCGGCCGCCCGGAACCTCGGAGCCGACGCCGTCGTGGACCGGAGCGCGGGCCCCCTGTGGGAGCGGGCCGACGGCCTGGCCCCGGAGGGCTTCGACGCGATCTTCGACTCAGGAGGGGTCGGCACCCTTCGCCCGGGCTTCTCCAGGCTCAAGCCCGGGGGGAGGCTCGCGGTCTACGGCTTCGCCGAAATTTTCCCCCGCCGAGGCGGGCTGTGGCTTCTGAGCCTGGCCTATAACCGTCTGCGCGTGCCCTCATTCAGCCCATTCGAGATGACCGGGACCAACCGGACCGTCTCGGGCTTCAACGTGGTTCATCTCTTCCATGAGCGGGAACGCGTCCAAAGGGCCATGGGCGAGATTTTGGGCTGGATCGCGGAGGGTAGGATCAAGAAGCCGTCCGTTCGTTCATTCCCCGCCGAGCGGGCCGCCGAGGCCCACGCCCTGCTCGCCTCGGGAACAACCGTCGGAAAGCTCGTTCTTACTTTTTAACGAGCTCCAGCACGGCCCGAGCGGCCAGGCCCGCGGAGCCCGGCCGGGAGGCCGCGCGCGCCTTGCTCCGGGCCTCCATGAGCCGCTCAGGGGCCGAGAAGAGGCGCGTGACGACCTTGCCCAGTTCCTCCAGAGTGTCGGCGCGCTGGGCGGCCTGGTTCTTGAGCAAAAAGTCCGAGTTCTTCTCTTCTTGGCCGGGAATCGGGTTGTGAATGATCAGCGGCAGGCCTTGAGCCAGGCATTCGGCCACGGTGATCCCGCCGGCCTTACCCACGCAGAAATCCGAGGCGCCCATCAAAGCGCGCATCCCGGCCGGGTCCCGGCGCGGGTACGGGCGCAGGCGGGGTTCCCCCCGGGCCTTGGCCTGAAGCTTCAGGTACAAATCCTCGTTGGAGCCGCACGCCACGATCACGTCGATCCCCGCGGGATGGGCCAAGAGGGTCCCGATGATTTCGAGCAAGGGTCCGAGGGCCTTGCTCCCCCCGGAGACGAAGGCGACCTTGGCCGCGGGCGCCAAGCCCAAGGGTTTGCGGGCCTCCTCCTTCTCCAAAGGTTCCTCGAAGGCGGGGTGGACGGGAATGCCGGTCACCCGGACCTTGTCCAAGGAGACCCCCTTTTCCCGCAGGGACTCCGCCAAGCCGGGCGTGGGCACCATGTAGAGGTCCACCGAGGGGCGGGCCCAATAGGTGTGGACCCAATAGTCCGTGACCACCGCCGCCACGGGAACTTTGAGCCGGCCCCGGTCCTTCTCGGCGGCGATCGCCATCAAGGACATCGCGTGCGTGCAGACGATCACGTCGGGCTTGAGTTCCTCGACCCGGGCCAGAACCCGCCCCCCTTCCAAAAGACCGTAAAGCTTGCGCAATTCCTTGGCGATATCGGCGACGGCTTTGTTGTCGTAGAGGTAGTCCCAAAGGGTCGGGGCTTTTTGGACCAATTGCAGATAGGTCAGGGCCACCGCCGGCCCCAGGATCGGATGCAGATCCGCGGAAATGTTGAGGTGCGCGGTCTCCACGGGACCGGCCGCCTTCAGGGCCGCCTCCACCGCCCGCGCCGCGCTGGCGTGGCCGGAGGGCTCGTAGCCGTAGACGAACACAACCCTCAAGCGGGCCTCCCGTCAGGCCCGCTTGAGGGTTGCATATTTTAATCCGTTGCCGAGATCCGTTGCCTTTTACTTTTTATTAAAGGCCTTTCGCCTTTTCAAGCTCCGCATACCTTGCGCCATGCTTGGCCTTGAAGTCCGCGACCAGCTTCTTGCGGTGGGCCTCCCAGGATTTGGCGGCCCCGCCGGTCTTGCGCTTGAGGCTGTCGTAGACCATGAACTCGTAGATTTTCTTGCCTTCTTCCTTGGAGATCTTGCAGCCGGGCTTGTTCATCATCCGGTTGACGTAGCGCGCCCACACCCGAACCTCGACCTGCCAAACGGTCGGGCTGGTGAACATCTCGGGGTTCTTCGCCTTGAGGCCCGCCATGGCGGCGCCTTGGGCCTTCTCATCCTTGCCGCCCTCGGGCTCGACGAAGCGATGGTTGAGGGGCCGTTCCGGACCGTGGCATTGGGCGCACCTGGCGACCATCACTTTATAGCCGGCCTGGTGGTTGGCGGGGTAGCCGCTCACGTCGATGGTGACGGGGCCCAAATCGCTGGGATAGGGGCTGGCCAGGGCCTTGGCCTTCTCGGCTTCCGCTTCGGACTGAGCGGCGCGGCCCGGGGTCACGGCGAAAATCATCGAAAACGCGAAGACGGCGGCGAAACTGCGCTTCATGGCGGCCTCCCTTGGCGGGCCGTGCCCGCCTACCTCAGAACGCTTCTTCCTGCTTTTTGCCGATGCTCAAGAGCCAGGTCAGCAAATCTTCCATTTCTACTCCCTTGATTTTATCTTTCCAGGCCGGCATAAACAAGGGCGGGGTCGGTCCTTTCGGGTTGAACTTGGAAATTGAGGCCTGGGAAACCCCGGCTTCGATCTTGTGGCGGAGTTCGTCGCGCGTGTAGGTGCCCACGACGTCCACCAAGGTCGGCTCCCGGCCCTTGTCCATGTCGTTCTCGTGATCGGATTGCCCGGGGCCCATGGCGTTGTAGTTGCGGCGGCCCTCTTTTCCTTCGAGGCCGTGGCAGCCCTGGCAGCCGTATTTCTGGAAGACATGGCGGCCGTGCTCCAAGGAGGAGGCGAACTTGGGCTCGGGGGACGGAGCCTTGAAGACATAATATCGGCTGGGGATATTTTCCGGCGTCATCGCCATGAGGTAGGCCACGATCGACTCCGCTTGATCCTCGGTGATTTCCTTGCTGAAATTGGGCATGCCGCTGGGGGCGATGGGTTCGGCATTGTGATGGGCGTGCGGGTCGTTGGGCACGATGACCATTGGGTCGTTGACCAGATGGCCCCGGATCCATTCCTGAACGTTCCAGTCGTGGCGGGGGATCGGTTTTCCCCTCTTGCGCATGAGGGGGAAGTGGTAAAGGCTGATCCGTTCGAAGGGCTTGTCGGCGACCGCCTCCAGGTTCTCCGAAACCGTTCCCCCGAATCCCTTGATCGTATGGCAGCCGAAGCAACCGTGCTTCTCCATGAGTCCTCGGCCCTGAGCGGCCAATTCCGCCCCTTTCAGGCTCCGGAAATCCTCGTGGCATTTGACGCAGGAGCCCTGAATCAAGGCTCCCTTGAGCAGGGGCTTTTCCCAGTTGTGCACGAAGCCGTGCGCGTCCTCGGCTTCCGTGGCCAGGCCCTGTCCCTGATGGCAAACCGTGCAGCCGAATTTCTGAAATTGGTGCTTCTTGCCCAGGGATTCGACGGCGGGATGGGCCTTGTAGGGATGCTCGGTGAAATCGTTCCGGAGGGTGGGGTTGGAGTACTCGTCCATTCCCACGTGGCAGCTGATGCAACGGTCGATGCGGCCCAGGTCCTTGGAGATGATTTGCTTGATCTCCAAGGGGCGCCGGCGCCAGGACTCGGCGTCGTCCTCGAAGGCTTTGGCCTGCGAGGGATCTTTGGCGGCGGCCCCGGCCTTTGACGCGGCCTCCGCGCTTTTACGGTAGTACTCCTTCTGGTATTTCTTCCATTCGGCGTTGTGGGAAAGCCAGTACGCCCACCCGAAGGAGGCCGCCATCCCGAAGTTCAGCAGAAGGAATAGTTTCCGGTACATGTCAAAAGTTCAGATTAAATTGCGGCAAGGTCAGAACGTACTTGATGTTGAAGGCCAGGCGCGCGCCCATCTTCAACAGGACACCCATCGTGGTCACGACCAGGAACATCGTCGTCAAATACCGCGCCCAATCCAGGGAGCGGATGTGCTTCTGGGGCATCAGAAACCCGAAATAGAAATAGAGGTACGAGAAGAAGATCAGGTAGACCGCCTGCAGGAGCGGCAGTTTCCACCCCAGGCAGGCCGCCGCCGAAACCAGGGCCATCGCCCCGAGAAAGCCCAGTTGGGCCTTGGCTCCGTCGATTTCCTTCTGGATCAGCTTGGGCAGCATCATGCTGGCCCCCAGGAACGCCCCGACCACGGGGACGCCCAGCCACAGCGGCAGGACCGCGGCGTCTTTCGGGCCGAACACGCTCCAGGTCGGCGGCGGCGCCGCCTTCTGCAGCAGCCAGGACTCCCAGGGCCAGTACCACATGTAATTCGGCCCGCGGCAATAATACCCGATGAAAATCAGCGCGAACCACATGACGATCCCCAGCATGAAGAGCGCGTTGGCGAAGGGCCGTTCGCTCCAGGCGTAGTAGCCGACGCCCTTGGGGTTGGTGTCGATATAGGGAATGGCGATCAGGCCGACGATGATCAGGTTCGGGATGACCACCCCCGCGATCCACGGGTCGAAATAAACCAGAAGCTCCTGCAGGCCGACGAAATACCAGGGGGCCTTGGAGGGATTGCTGGTCACGTTCGGGTTGGCGAGGACCTCCAAGGGCGCGTCGATCCAGATGCTCCAGATCATGATGAACAGGGTCGTCGCCGCCGCGGCGATGTATTCCCGCTTGACCAGATGCGGCCAAACCTCGAGCTTTTCCTCGTTGGGCTCGTACGGAGCCGCCGAGAAAGTGTCCTTGCGGATGCGCCAGAAGTGGAGGATCAGAAGGGCGCCGACGACCAGGGGCACGGCGACGCAGTGCATGACGTAAAATCTCAGGAGGGTGTTCTCACCGACCATGGTCCCGCCCAAAAGCATGAAGCGGATGTCATTGTTGATTCGGGCCCCGACCAAGGCCCCGAAGGGCCCTTCATTGCCGATCACCGGTGTGGCTCCGGCCATGTTGGTGCCGACGGTCACGGCCCAAATGGCCAGCTGGTCCCAGGGCAGCAGATAGCCGGTGAAGGAGAGGAAGAGGGTCAAGCTGAGCAGCAGCACCCCGACGCCCCAGTTGAACTCCCTGGGCTTTTTATAGGAACCGGTCAAAAAGACGCGGACCATGTGCAGGATGACGAAAAGGACCATGGCCTGGGCCGCCCACCGGTGGGCGTTGCGCATGAATTTTCCGAGCGTGATCGCGAAGGCGAGGTCCTTGATGTCGCGGTAGGCCAGGTCGATGGTCGGGCGGTAATAGAACATCAGCAGCACGCCCGTCAGGGTCAGGATCAGATAGAGAGCGAAGGAAATCCCGCCCAACCCCCAGGTGAAGGTCCATTCCAGGGCGCGCTTGCGGATTTTAACGGGATGAAGGTGGAGCCAGACGTTGCCGATGATGTGGGCGGCTCGGTCGCG
Organism: uncultured Elusimicrobia bacterium; assembly: GCA_964358485.1. Taxonomy (GTDB): domain Bacteria; phylum Elusimicrobiota; class Elusimicrobia; order UBA1565; family UBA9628; genus CAYHPY01. The sequence goes on along the minus strand of CAYHPY010000069.1, from coordinate 12,335 downwards.
CGGGGTGTCCTTCCAGACTCCGCCGCGGAAGACGCTCCGCCAGAGTTGGGAGTCGATGATCTCTTTCTTGATTTTCTCGACGTCGAGGGCGGGAAGCATGGCTTAAGCCGTGTACTCCACGAAAAACGGGTTCTGGTCCCTGGTGCCGGGCTTGTTCTGCAGGAAGGCCTTGTCCACGATCAGATCTCCGGTCTTGGCGAGTTCGATCTTGGCGCGCAGCAGCGGCTGGGGCGCGGGGCCCGCGATCACGTCCCCGCCCTGGGTGAAATTGGAGCCGTGGCACGGGCACTTGAAACGGTTCTGGTCCGAGAACCAGTTCGGGGTGCAGCCCAGATGGGTGCAGCGGGCCCAGAGGGCGTAGAAGCCTTTTTCGGTGCGAATGATCCACACGCGTTGTTCGCTGAGCCACTTGGTGGACACGCCGATGTCGAAGCTGAGCGCCGGGCCGGCGTTGAATTTCTGGGAAGGCTCGTAGATGACGTTGGGAAAGAAAAAGCGCGCGGAAGCCGCTGAAAAAGCCCCGATAAAGCCCGCCAGCAACCCCCAGCCCGCGAGCAGGAAATCGGCCCGGTTCATGGCCGCCGCGGGCTTGGCGGTCGGCTTGGCCGCCGGTGCGGGAGCCGCTGGGGACTGTTCGGATTCTGCCATATTTTAGCGGGGAGAAATTAACATTATCGCCCCGAGCTTGTCAAATCCGGCCTCTCAAGGGGCCGCCGGCGCGGCCAACGCGATCATCCCGCAGGCGATGCGGCCGCCGGCGTTTCCCGCCGGCTGGCCGAAGTCGTCGGCTTTTTCATGAACGATGACCGCACGCCCGCCCACGGAGGCCTTGCCGGAGGCCAGGGATAATTTCTTGACCACGACCTCGAGTGCGGCCTTGCCGTCCGCCCCGGCGATGACGTTGCCGAGGTCCCCGGCGTGGGCCTTCTTGATGCCGTGTTGGACCGCCGAGCCGTGCGGGGCGCCCTTGGGGTTGTAATGGGCGCCGGCCGCCTTCCCGGCATCAGCGCAGGAGCCGAACTCGTGGATGTGAAAGCCGTGGGTCCCGGGAGGCAGGCCCGCCAGGACCGCCGTCACCTTCAGCCCTTCCTTGGAATCAGAGAAGCGGACGGTCCCGAAAATCGAAGATCCTTCCGCTGTTCCTTTAACGGCCGCGACCCCGGTCTCGGCTCCCGCCCGGCCCGCCGCCAGCGCCGCCGCAAACAGAAGCATCAATCTCATCGGAATCTCCTCATGTCTTCCTTCCTGGAACCGGCCGCGGCCGATTCCTCCACCCATCGCGCGACCGCGGGATGGGGCATCAGGGTCGTGGCGTCCCAGGTGAATTTCAGGCCCTTGAGCGCCTCCTCCACCTTGCGCTCGATTCCGCCCCTGGCCATCAAGTACGGAACCACAAGCACCCGCCCGTCGAGCGAAGAGCGGGAAACCAGTTCGCGCAAATCCCGAACGGCCTTGGCCCGCACCGAAGGGGGCGCGTCGTCGCGCAAGGTGGCGCCTCGAACTGCCCGGTAGCCGCCGCGCTTGCGCAGTTCGGCGCAAAGATTCCCGATCGTCCGGTTCCGGGCCCGGTTGGCCCTTTCGTCCACCGGGCCGTGTCCGACCAGCAAAACGACCTCCCGCGACGGGTCCTTGCTCAGAGCCTTGGCCCGCTCCGCCAGGATGTCCAGGACGACGGGATGTTCGTCCAAGGCGGGGGTCAGAACGAAAGGAGACCGGATCTTGACGCGCTCGGTCGAGAAGGAATGCGCGTGGGCCCCCGCTCCCGGGTGCCCCGCGTGAGCCTCTTGCCTGGCCCCAAGGGCGTCTCCCAGGGTTTTCGAGGGCTCGGCCCGCAGGCCCAGGACGAAACGCGTCTGGTCCATGACCTCGGACTGCGAATTCACGAAGAGCGGGACGGCCACGATTTTGGACGGGGAGCGTTCCTCCAGTTTGCGGATGGCTTGCGAGATGGCGGCGTGATCGGCCATGCCGAAGGCGATTTCCACCGGGACTTTCGCGCGAAGCCCGCGCCCGACCTCCTCCACTTCATGATTCCACTGGGCGTCCCCCCCATGGGCCAGGAGCAGGACGGCGTATGGAGGGGCGGCCTCCTTGCCCCACGCGGCGGCAAGCATTAGCGCCAGGACGAGTTTCACGCAGGGCTGCCTTCGGAGGCGTGGCGCAGGCTGATTTCCTTGCCCGCCCCCACGGAGTCGATCCAGCGGGCCAACTCCTCGGCCTTTTCCTGGACCAGCGCCCGGGCCTTGGCGATCTCTCCGGCGCGCGATTTTAGATTTTCGGCCACGATGCTCTCCAGGTCCTCAAGCCGGTAAAGGTACACCTGCTCCAGGCCGTGCACTCCCTCCTCCACGTCCCGGGGCATGGCGATATCTATAAGGAATAGGGAGCGTCCACGGCGGCCTTCCAGAGCCCGGGCGACCATCTCCCGGGTCACCACGGGAATCGGGGATCCCGTGGAGCAGAGCACGACGTCCGCCCGCTGGAGCTCGTCCGGAAAGGCCTCCCAGGCCACGCAGCGGGAGTGGAGGCGTTCGGCCAGTTCCCGGCCGCGCTCCAGGGTGCGATTGGCAACGGTCACGGTCGCGGCCTTGCGGCTCAGAAAATGGCGGCCGGCCAATTCGGCCATCGCGCCAGCGCCCAGGATCAGGACTTGGCTCTGCTTCAGGCTACCGAAAATACTACCGGCCAATTCCACGGCCACCGAGGCCACCGAGGTTTGCCCGACGGCGATTTCGGTGTCCGAACGCACGCGCTTTCCCACGTAAATCGCCCGCTGGAACAAAACGTTGGCGGCCTTGCCGGTCATGCCTTGGGCGCGGGCGACCTCGTAGGCCGTCTTCACCTGCCCCAGGATTTCCGTTTCCCCGACGACCAGGGAATCCAGCCCCGCCGCGACCTCCAGAAGGTGGCGCACCGCGTCCGGGCCCGAGTGCTGGTAGGCGTGCGCGCCAAGGGGCCGGCCGCAGAGCTTCTCCAGCAACTGCAGGGTCCAGGCCGGGGTCCTGGCGGTCCCGTTTCCCGCCAGATAAACCTCGAAACGGTTGCAGGTGGAAAGCACCACCGCCTCCCCGCAGCCCTCCCGCTTGAAGGCGGCCAGCGCGCCTTCCACGCCGACGGCGGCCAGGCTCTCGCGGGTCTCCAGCGGGGCCTTTTTGTGGCTCAGCCCGGCCAGGCTGAACTGCATCAACCTCTCCCCGTCAGATAGCCGTGCAGCTCGCTGAGATGATTCACCACGAAAAACGAGAACAGCACGCAGGCAAAGCCGACCATGGAAAGATAAACCGATCTCCGGCCCCGTATGCCCGAGTAGCGGCGCAAGTAGACGTGTAGCCCGTAAATCAGGGCGGTAATCAGCGCCCAGGTTTCCTTGATGTCCCAGTTCCAGAAGCGGCCCCAGGCGTGATGCGCCCAAATTCCCCCCATCACGATCCCGCCGGCCAATACCGGAAGGGCCCAGACGATGATCCGGGAGTTGAGGTTGTCGAGCTCCTCCAGGGAAGGGAGGCGGTAGCAAAGCTCGGTCGGTTTGCGGGATTTGATCTGCCGTTCCTGGACCAGCAGGGCAAGGCCGACCCCGAAAGCGTTGGAAAACGCCGCGTAGGCCGTCATGATCACCACGGGGTGGATGTTGAGCCAGTAGCTCCGCAGCGCCGGCGCCAGCGCCGCGGCCGCCGGGTCGGCCAGAATCACGGCTCCGCCCAGGCCCGCCACGGTCCAGGGCAGGACGAAGGCCCCCATGATCCCCAGGTGGTGGGCCCGTTCCACGACGAAAAACACAAAAGCCACCGCCATCGCCATGTAGGACAACGCTCCGTAAAAGGAGTAGACCGGGAGGAAGAACCGGTTCTCGGGAAACGCCCAGAAGGCGGCCAGGCGGAAGCCGAAGGAGAGCAGGTGGCACGCCAGGCCCGCCGACATCAGCCGGAACATCCCCAGGCTCCAGCGTTCCTGCTTGGAAAATAGGTATAGAACGGCCAGGACGCAGGCGGCAACATAGCCCGCCAAGGCGGCCTTGGCGAGAATCAACTCCATGGAGGGATTTTAGCTTTCCCGACGGGAACCGTCAACTCAGAAGCCGCTGTTTCCGAAGGGGTCCATCGCGGCCGGATCGAAGGACACCGGGCCGAGATTGGAGAACATGTAGGCGATCATCGCCCAGCCCGCGATCCCGCCGGCGACGATGGTCAGAATCGCCAAAGCGTCTGCGACCCGGCTCCACTTGGACGGCTTCTCGGAATCGTCCTTTCCGGTCTTGGGGGACTCGGGGCCCGCCGCGGGCTTGCGAGAATCCGATCCGGGCGCCGCCAGGCTGGAAGGGACGGCGGACAAGGAGCCGAGGGCGGAATCGGCCCACACGGCTTCCTCGGAAACGGAACGGGAGCCCTCCACCAGATCGGCGATTCGGCGGCCGTTGTTGGAATCGGCTTCCGCTCCCATCGGGGAGGAGGCCGAGTTCAAAATGGGGGTGAGGGAAGTTCCAAGGCTGCCGAGGTCCGAACCGGGGGCATGGAACTTGGCCATGGACGGCGCCCCGCTCCGAAATGACGGAGCGGCGCCGGACAGGGATGAGGACGACAATTTTGTCCGCGTTCCGGACAAGGAGATTCTCGGTGCCGAGGCGGCAAACGAAGTTCCGGCGACGGAAAGAACAACGGAAAAAGAAATAGAAAAAATATTCATGAAAGAATTATAGAACGGAACTATCAAGAAAAAATGGGCCAAACGGGCCGCCTGCGGCGGCATGGGACCCAGGTCTTTAGGCCCAGAAACGCCTGGGCCCAAAGACCCTGTTCTAGCCCAAAGGACCTACTACAATAGTCCCATCAGCCATTAGGCCTTAAGACCCATAGGAGGTTGTTATGTTAGGACTCATTTCCGCCGTCGCCGCGATTCTGTTTTCCGGCCCGGCGCAGGCCGTGTGCCCCTTCGGCCCCACCGTCCGCCGGATCGTTTCCTGCCGGGACGGAGTGCCCACCGCGGTCTGCCGCCAGGTGGCCGCCAAGGCCGGCTGCGAAGTGGTCCGGGAGCTGGAGATCATCAACGCCATCGTCATCGAGATCGCCGAGCCCGCCACCGGCCCCTCCGAGGCGCGCCTGAAGGCGGCTCCGGAAGTGGAGCGCTTCGATCCGGATCTGCGGCTCAACTGGCTCAAAGGTTCGACCTTGGGGGAGTTCCGGCTTCCCGCCGCTTCGGACATCCTCTCTCACGAGAAACTGCCCCCCGCGACCCGGCCGGCGGCGCCGGCGGCCGATCCGGAGCTTCCCTGGGGCGTGCGCCGGGTCAACGCCCCGGCGGCCTGGGCCAGGACGCAGGGCGACGGCGTGCGGGTGGCCGTCATCGACACCGGCATCGACTCGGACCATCCCGAACTCAGAGGCGCCGTCGCGGGCGGCTGGAACGCGGTCGACCCCAAGAACCGGGACTCCTATAAGGATGATCAGGGCCACGGCACCCATGTCGCCGGCACCATCGCCGCCGCCAAGAACGGAGCCGGGGTGGTCGGCGTCGCGCCCAAGGCCAAGCTCTTCGCCGTCAAGGTGCTCGACGCCGACGGAAACGGCTCATTCTCGGACGTCATCGCGGGCATCGACTGGTGCGCCAAGAACCGGATCCAGGTCGCCAACATGAGCCTCGGGGCCGATGAGGGCAGCGAACCGTTGCGCAAGGCCGTGGCCAAGGCGACCCAGGCCGGAGTGGCCATCGTTGCCGCGGCCGGAAACTCGGGGGGCCCGGTCTCGTTCCCGGGCTCCTACCCCGAGGCCATCGCGGTCTCGGCCTCGGACTCCTCCGACAAGCTGGCGGAATTTTCCAGCCGGGGGCCGCAGGTGGCCCTGATCGCGCCCGGCGTGGCCATCAAATCCCTCGCGCCGGGGGGCGGGTACGCCACGCATGACGGGACCTCGATGGCCGCGCCCCACGTGGCGGGATTGGCGGCTCTCGCGGTGGCTTCCGGGGCGAAAACCCCACAGGCGGTTCGCGCCGCCCTGCTCAACGCGGCCACCCCCCTCCCGGGCCTCACCCCGGTTCAGCAGGGCAAGGGTTTGGTGGACGCCGCCAAGATCCGCTGAACCTTCCATGGGCCGGGGGGCGTGGCGCGGCCACCCCGCCCCCCGGACCATGGAATTTGCGTTGCAATAGGCGGGAGCATGAAAACTCCCCCTCCTGCCCGGGCCCCCTGGGCCGAGCCGTTCAAAATCAAGATGGTCGAGCCCCTGCGCACGACCACCCGGCAACAACGAGAGGCCGCCCTGCGCGGGGCCGGCTACAACACCTTCCTGCTGAAATCTCGGGAGGTCTACATCGACCTGCTCACCGACTCCGGCACCAACGCCATGAGCGATTACCAATGGGCCGGCATGATGCTGGGTGATGAAGCCTACGCGGGGAGCGCGAATTTTTACAATCTGGAAAAGAACGTACGGAAGTACTACGGCTACAAGTACATGGTTCCGACCCACCAAGGGAGGGGAGCGGAAAACATACTGTCGAAGATACTGATCCGGCCCGGGGACTTCGTCCCCGGGAATATGTACTTCACCACCACGCGCGCGCATCAGGAATTGGCGGGCGGGACCTTCGTGGACGTCGTGATCGACCAAGCCCATGATCCGGCCTCCCACCATCCCTTCAAGGGAAACGTGGACCTGGCCAAACTCTCAGCCCTGATCGAAAAGGTCGGCCCCAAGCGCATCCCCTATGTCTGCGTCGCCGTCACGGTCAACATGGCCGGAGGCCAGCCCGTCTCGATGGGCAACTTGCGCGCGGTCAACCGCCTCTGCCGCCGGGCCGGGGTCCGCGTCATGCTGGACGCCACCCGCGCGGTGGAAAACGCCTATTTCATCAAAACCCGGGAAAAGGGCTACGGCGGACGCTCCATCGCGTCGATTCTCAGGGAAATCTGCTCTTATTCCGACGGCGCCACCATGAGCGGAAAAAAGGATCTCATGGTCAACATCGGAGGCTTCCTGGCCCTCAACGACCGAAAGATATTCGAGGAGGCCCGGAACATGGTCGTCCTCTACGAAGGCCTGCACACTTACGGAGGCCTGGCCGGCCGGGACATGGAGGCCATGGCGCGGGGCATCGAGGAATGCGTCGACTACGACCACATCCGCGCCCGCGTCGGCCAGGTGGAATATGTCGGCGACGCCCTGCGGGAGAAAGGCGTCCCCATCGTGGAGCCGATCGGCGGCCACGCGGTCTTTTTGGACGCGAAAAAATTTCTTCCCCACCTCCCCCAGGAAAAATTTCCCGCCCAGGCCCTGGCCGCCTGGCTGTACCTGGAAGCCGGCATTCGGGCCATGGAACGGGGAATCGTGTCGGCCGGACGGGACAAAACCACCGGAAAAAACCACAGCCCCAAGCTGGAGCTGGTCCGGCTGACCTTCCCGAGGAGGGTCTACACCCAGGCCCATTGCGACGTGGTCATCTCGGCGGTCGCCTCGCTCTTCCGAAATCGAAAACGGCTCAAGGGACTGCGGATGATCTACGAACCCGCCTACCTCCGGTTCTTCCAGGCGAGATTTAAGCCGGTTTCCTGAGCTTGCCGCCGAAGCCCATCTCGCTGCGAATGGGATAATCGGAGTAGCGGATATTGCCGTGGCAACCGACGTTGGCGTTGGCGCAGGTCAGGGCCAAGCGCCCGTCCACGAACACGCGGGCGTCGGCCCGCACGGAGGCGTCGCCCGTGGCCTCGTTGCGGGCGAACTTCAATATCCGGATTTCGTAAAAAATCTCGCGGGCTTGCGGCCCGATGGCCTCGAAGACCTCGACCCTCTCGAAGCCCAGGGCCCGTCCGGTGCCCGCGTTGCCTTTCCAGGTCAAAAACAAGCCCAACAACTGCCAGACCGCGTCGATGGTGAGCGCCGCGGGTTTGGTTGCGCCGTTCATTGGATAGTACCACTCCAACGGGGAGTTTCTTTTGGAGGCGACGATCCGTCCCTCCCCCGCCGCTTGGTCCCAGGAGAGCCGGTGGACCCGCTCCACCTCAAGCATCAACCCGGACGGCAATAGCCCGAACTCGGCGTTTCCCGGTTTGACCAAGGTCCCCTGGGAAAGAGCGAGGACCTCGGACGACGTGAGCGACTCCCGGGCGGAGAATTCCTCCCAACTCAGCCGCCTTTCCAGGGGCGCCTCCGGCGCGGGGGAGAAGGCCTCCGGCTTGACCCCGGGTTCCGCCTCGAAGAAGGCGGTGCCGACTTGGGCGGACGCGATCGAATAGACGGGCACGCCGTCCACCGAGACCGCCGCCTTGCCGGTGAGCATGTACTCGCCGTCCGACTCCTCGACCGCCGTGACGTCCACCGCGTAGACGACCTTGTCGTCCCAAGGCCGGATCTGTCCGAAAAAAGCGACCCCCTCCATCCCCATCGTCTTGCCGCAATCCGGCAGGCCCCGCCAGGCGGCGAAAAAGCGCAGGGCCTGCCACACGGCGTCCACGCCCCAACACCCGGGCATCACCGGATCGCCCATGAAATGGCAGGCGTAGAACCATTCGCCGGGCCGGTTATGGCGCACCGCCTCGATGCGCCCGCTTTTATTTTCTGAATCCCAGGAGAGCCGCGTGATCTCGTGAAAGGGATGGAGCAAGGCCCCCGGCAGTTTCCCGCAGGCGAGCAATTCCTCGGGGCCGAAGCGGGTTTTGGATCTGAATTCCTCGGGGGCCACGATCACCCCCAATCTAGCATTTCCCGCGCGGATTGCGCTTCTCCGGCGGCCCGCCGGCCCGGGACAAGTACGGCAATAGCGGGGAAAGCGGCTATTTTGTATGATTTCCTCCCATGAGCGGCGAACGACACTTCAAGGACTCCGGCCTTTGGGCGGTGATCCTCGGCGGGTCCTCCGGCTTCGGCTTGGCCACGGCCAAGCGGCTGGCGGCGGCCGGGATGAACGTCTTGATCGGCCACAAGGACAAGGAAGGCACGGTCGAGACCGTGATCAAGCCCCATTTCGACGAGATCCGCTCCAACGGGGTGAAGCTCGTCACCCACAACTGCAACCTTTTCGACGAGGACGAGCGGGGCATGGTCTTTGAGTCGATCGCCAAAGAAGCGGGGCCGGGAAAGGTCCATCTTTTCATGCATTCCATCGCGGCCGGGGCGTGCAAGCTCATCGTCGACGCCAATTCCCCGGATTTTAAAGGCAAAGCTTTCAAGGCCTTGGCGGAAGCCTTAAAAAAAGAGGGAATAGAAGTAACAACGGAACTACTGCGAAAGGCGGCTAACGCCGCCTTTCACGAATTGGGCGCCGACTGCCTACACACCTTGGCCGACAGCCGCATCCCGTACCGGGATGAACTGCTCTCGGAAGAGGATTTCCAGCGGACGGTCTGGATGATGGGATACGACTACGCTTTGTGGGGCCGGGAACTGGCCAAGGAGGGCCTGCTCTCCAAGGACAGCCGGCTGGTGGCCATGACCTCCGAGGGAAACGAGGTGGCCTGGCGCGGCTACGCCGCCGTCTCGGCCGCCAAGACCGCCCTGGAGGCCGCCTGCCGGGCCATGGCCGTGGAACTGGCCCCCTACGGAGCGCGCTCGGTCGTGATCCAGGCCGGGATCACCGACACACCCGCCGGAAACGCCATCCCCAACTTCGACCTTATGAAGGCCCAGGCCCGCCTGCGCAATCCCTTCCACCGCCTCACCACCCCGGAGGACGTCGCCTCCGTCATCCACTCCCTCTGCCTGCCCGCCTTCTCCTGGGCCAACGGGACCGTCTTTCGCGTGGACGGCGGCGAGGCGATCTCCGGGATATAGGCCGCGGTGCTCGAGATCCTAGGGATGGGTTGGGCGCTCCCCAAGAACGAGCTTACCAATGAATTCCTGCACAAGGAAGTGGGCCTGGAAAAGGGGCCGGAATGGGTGGATTCCCGCCTGGGGATTTACCGGCGCTACTCGGTGCTGACCCCGGAATACATCGTCAAGACCAAGAACCGCGAGCCCTTCCAGGCCATCCTCCACGCCCGCGCCCATCACCAAGGCCCCGTTCCCCTGGCCATCGAGGCGGCCCGCCTGGCGCTGGAGCAGGCCGGGGTCAAGCCCGCCAAGGTGGGCTGGGTCGTGGGCAACATCGACACGCCCTTCGAAACCATCCCGTCCCTCGCCCTCCAGGTCGCCAAAGCGCTGGGAATCGGACCCGGCCCCCACATCGACGTCAACTGCGCCTGCTCGAGCTTCGCGCGCCACATGCAGCTCCTGGCCGACATCCGGCCCTCGGCCCTGCCGGAATTCACGCTCTGCGTCCAGAGCAGCGCCTACACCACGCGCACCGACTACTCCGCCAAATCCTCCGACGGCTACATTTTCGGGGACGGCGCCGCCGCCCAGGTCGTCTCGGCCAAGCACCAGGGGCGTCTGAAGGTCGAGCCCCTGATCTTCGGCACCCAGGCCGCCGGGGCCGACGAGATCGCCTGCGACACCACCGGGCATTTCCACCAGAACGGGGGCCTGGTTCGAGAATTCTCCATCCGCAAGACCTGCGAGATGTTCGAGACCATCGCCCATCAAAAACACCTTTACGCCGAGGACGTCTACACCGTCGCGCACCAGGCCAACTTCGTCATGCAGAATTCCATCATCGGCCACTTGAACCTCCCGAAGGAAAAGCATCTTCGCAACGTGCATGAGCAGGGCAACATCGCCGCGGCGGGCTGCCCGTCGACCATCGCCCAAAACCTGGGCCGCCTCCACAAAGGCGACAAGCTCGTCTACGCCGTGTTGGGCGCGGGCCTGGCCTGGGGCGGCGGCTACATGGAGGTCCAATAATGGCCAAGGACATCGCGGTGGTGACGGGAGCGTCCGGAGGGATCGGCCGCGCGATCGCCAAGGCCATCCATGAGAAGTCGGCCGGGGAGCTGAGGATTTGCATTCATTACAACGGAAATGAAAAGGCGGCAACGGAACTAAGGAACGAAATACCGGATTCTTTCATAGTAAAAGCAAATCTCTCCGAGGCCGAAGGGCGGGCGGCGCTGCTTGCCTCGGTTCTCCGGGAGGGCAATCCCTTCGTCCTCATCAACAACGCCGGCGTCGACAAACCCCACGAACCCGCCCTCTTGATCCAGGACGCCTCCTTCGACACCATCCTAGACACCAATCTCCGCGCCCCCGCCTTCTTGATGAAGGATTTCGGCAAGGAAATGATGGGCTCGGGTTCCGGGGTGATCGTCAATGTCAGCTCGGTGCTGGCGCGCACGGCCCTGGTGGGCAGCGCCCTCTACCGCGCCGCCAAGGCGGGCCTGGAGGAGCTCACCCGGCAGTTCGCCCGGGAGTTGGGCCCCCGGGGCGTCCGGGTCAACGCGGTGGCCCCCGGATTTATCGAGACCGCCATGACCGCCGACATTCCCGCGCCGGTCAAGGACAAGATCCTCTCCATGATCGCCTTGGGGACTTTCGGCGCGCCCGAAGCGGTCGCCGCCGCCGTCTGCCACCTCATCGAGAATGACTATATCAACGGGGCTGTGATCCCCGTGGACGGGGGCATGATCCTCTAATGGGCGCTCTCTCCGCCGCCGAAGTGCTCACCCTGGTCCCCCAACAGCGCCCCATGCGCTTCATCGACGAGATTCTGGAGCTCGACGAGGAGCACATCATCGCCGCCTACACCTGGAAGGACGAGGACTGCGCGGGGCATTTCCCCGGCAACCCGGTCGTGCCGGGGGTCAAACTTATCGAGATGGCCGCCCAGGTGGGCAACGTGGCCTGGTGCATCTACCACATGTCCCTCAAAACCACCCCGGAGGAAATGCAGCTCCTGGTCGGCCTGTTCACCGAGGTCGAAAAGGGCCAGTTCAAGCGCACGGTGCGGCCCGGCGACCGCGTCGCGGCCCTGGCCGAGTTCGGGGAAGACGGCTATTTCCGCGGCACCAAACTCGTCAGCCGCGTCACCATCCAATTCGACGGCGGCCCGCACGACGGGGAGGAAGCGTTCTCCGGCAAGCTCGCGGGGATGTTCATTCCCCGCGTCGCGGAAGGGGCGAAATGACCCATAAACGAATCGTCATTACGGGCCTGGGGGTCGTCGCGCCCAACGGCGTCGGCCTGCCCGCGTTCCGGGAGGCCCTGCAGGCGGGACGGTCGGGCATCCGTCATCAAGAAGAGCTGAAGGAACTCAATTTCGCCTCCCAGATCGGAGGAATCCCCGAGCTTGACGAGGAAGACATCCTCAAGGTCCTCCCGACGGCCGACTACCACAAGCTCAACGAGGCGATGGTTTACGCCTCGCTGGCCGCCGTCGAGTGCGCCCGTTCCTCGGGGGAAAAGGTGGATCTGCTCAAGGGCTACCAGGGCACCCCGACGGATTGGGCCACCGGCGCCTTCATCGGCTGCGGCATCGGC
>CAYHPY010000068.1:0-19544 GCA_964358485.1 uncultured Elusimicrobia bacterium | reverse complement strand
CCGGGAAGCCGGTGCGGGCGCGGTCCGAATTCCGGCCCCCGGACTTCTTCCAGTTGATAATTTTCAAGGGATTCGATGACCCGCCGCATTTCGTCCTGGAAGCCTTCATATCCCCGATGCCGGCGCAGGGTCCGTTCGGTCCTCCTGAAAATACGGGCCTGGGTTCGGCGCGCCCGCCGCGGGTCGTTTTTTTCTTCCTGTTCCATGAGCCGCCAGGAGCCACGGAGGTCGATGGGCCGGAATATTTTCCGGGGGGCCTGCAGGCGCGGCGGGTTGGGCCGCGGGGCGGGAGGGCGGGAGGCCATGGGGGGAGGCTCCGCCTTCGGGGCGGGCTTGGGCTCGGTTTTCTTGGCCTTCCTGGAGCCGCCGGTTTTTTTCCACCAGGAGACCGAACTCGACAATGGGTAGCCGGGAACCGAGAGCAGGTCCCGCTTGACCTTGAGCACCAGGGCCTCGATGTCCGAGGTGGGGACTTGAAGATAGGCCGCGGCCTCGGGCAATTGGTAGGTTCCGAAATCCAGGGGGGTGAAGTCCCGCCCGGTCAGCGCGCGGTAGCGGGAATCGAAGGCCATCAGGTCCAGGAGGCCCTTCATCAGCTTTCCCGAGAGCGGGGCCATCCAGAGATCTTGCTCCATCGCGGCCCGAATGGGTTTGTCCCGCGCCCCGCCGGGAGCGGCGGGCGCCTCCAAGGTCAGTTCCACGCTGACATGGTAGTGCTCCGCGAAGGTGTCGATGAGCTTGCGCCGCAGGTGGCCGGGTTCGAGCGTCACCGTGGAGGCCGTGACCCGGTAGCGGGCCGCCCCGTTGGAAAGGCGGCCTTTGAGAAGTTCTCCGTAGCGGATATCCCGCAGGGACCGGACCTCGAAGGTTTTGGAGGACGGGTCGATGAGATACAGGGCCGTGGCTCCCAGGTCCAGAACCTGGATGAGCCGCAGGGGTTGGGCCCCTTTCTTTTTCTTGGCTTCGGCCTCCGAGGCCTTCGGCGCGTAGCCGGAAATCAGCCGCATCTTTTCGCCGGAGACTTCCACCCAGGTCTTGCCGAAGAAGCCGTCGGAGCCGACATTGGTCTGGGCCTGGACGATTTGGACGAAGGAGAGGTCCGCGCGGCAGGGGGCCGCCAGGGCCGGAAGGAGCAAGGCCGCCAGGAAGTTTATGGCTTTATCCCGAACTCGGACCAAGCCTGGTCCGGGGAGATGTCGCGCCGGGCCCCGGTATGGCCGAAGGCGGAGAAAAGTCCCGGTTGGGTTTCCACGCAGCAGGTCCACCCGTCCACGTCCACCACCTGCAAAAGGCGGCGGCGGGGCTCCTTGCCCACGGCTTGAATCCACAGCGGACTGCCGGAGGTTTTATAATAACCCAGGGCGTGGGTCATCTCCCCCTCGGCCGGGACCAAGCCGAAGCCCAGCACCGCCAGGTGCCGCCCATCGCGGGAGATGGCGAACTCCGAGACCTTGGTCCAGGCGGTGTATTCCAGGGACATCAAGGTCCGGCCCTTGGGGCCGATCACGGTCAGGACCGGTCGGCCGCCGCCCTTCTTGGTGTAAGGGTCGATGTCCTGGAGAAGGATGGCCACGGAACCTTTTTGGGAGACCCGCAGGCTTTGGGCGTCGGCGGCCTCGCCCACCGCCATGCGATCGGCGGTTTCATGCTTCCAATGGATTTTGCCGTCCAGGTCCAGCAGGCGGAGGATGGAACGGACGATCACGGCTTTGGGCTTGACCGCCTTGGCCTTTTCCTCCAGATGGAGGCCGAAGTCTTCCCGGAAATCCTCCACCGCCAGGAAATATTCTCCCCGCTCCGGAAGAATGGCGCGCACCGCGCCGCCGGGGGCGTGCTTGCCGCTGCGGGGCAGGGGGATGGTCCGTTCCTCGCCGCCTTGTTTGTTGAGCACCCGGACCGCTTCCTCGCCCGGAGCCCATTGCAGTTCCCCGTCGGCGGTGGTGAGGCTCATGACCCCGGCGGGGGGCGCGGTGGGGGCGGCGAAGGACGAAAGGGAAAGGGCGGAGGTCAGGAATATGGAGAGGATGGGAGACATGGTCGTAGTATAACGGGGGTTGGGGTTTTCGTCAACGGCTCCGTGGGACAAGGGAGCTTGACGGGAGGGGAAAACGGGGGTCACGCCGGCGGAATGGGGCGTGGACTCCGGAAAAGCGCCTTGGATTCTCCTTCATGTCCAAGGGCTCTGCTCCATGACCGTCAATAGCTGTCCCATTTTCGGCCCGCGGGGTCGGTATGCGTGCAATCAATGAACAGCGCCCCGAAGTCCTTATCGAGGCGATTGGCGACGTACCCCCACCCGCCGGTGTCGCCCGCCGATGGGTCCTTGAGGCTCTTCAGAGAGCTGGCGGCGTTTGTTCCCTGGTGCTCTCCGCGGAACACGATCCCTGGGAGTTCCATGATCGAGCCGTCCCTCACAAGTTCTTTGAGTTGCTCCGGATACGCTCCTCGCGCGCCGCGGATCGATTCAAGCTCGCCGCGCATCCGCGCCAGGCTTCGCCCTTTGGCGGTCGGATCCGGCTCGCCCCGGATCCGGCCGAGAATGAGAGCCTTGGCTAGGTCCAGGAGCAATTCAACCATGGCTATCTCATCGTTGCGGAATCCAGAAGCGCCCCTCGCCGTTTCACGGATCGATTTCTCTTCCGCTAGATCATGGGAATGGAACGAGGGGATGTTAGCAAATGCGATCAGTGCGGCGGGGTGATGAGGGCGGTGACCACGGAGGACGGGGAGCCGGACCGGAAACACCTTCGCCCGCCTATCGGCAGGCGTCCCAGGAGTAACTCGCGCGCAGCCGGCGCATTTCATCGGCGGAAAGGCTCATCGGCTGGAAGTCGCAGGGCCCCCGGCCCTTTTGCCCCTTGACGGCCCCCAACAGTTCGTCCAGGGTCCCCCGGCCGTAATCGAAGATTCGGGAATGGTGCTCCACGTAGGATGCGGCCTCCGGCCCGCTCAGGCGCAAAAGGTTGTCCATGGTCCGCAGTTCCGCGTTGTCGGACCAGTTGAAAGACCCGGTCAGGACCAGGCGGTCGTCGGCGATCAGGTACTTGGCGTGCATCTGCTTGGCGGTCTGGTGCTTCCAGACCCGGGAATAGGTCTTATAACGCACGTCGGCTCCCGCCCGGCCGAGGAGTTCGTCGAGGTGTTCCGGGTCGGCCGGGTTCTTGGCCGCCGGCCCGTTGTACTCCTGCTGATCCAGAAGCATGTCGACTCGAACCCCGCGCTCCAGGGCCCGGACCAGGGCAGCGTAGAAATCCTTGCGCCGAAAGTGCGCCGACGCGATTCGAATCCTCTTCCCGGCCCCATCCATGGCCGCGACGATGCTCCGCCCAGCCACCCCGTCCTCGGCCGCCACCTTCGGAGAGAAGGTCCACCCCCCGGAGGTCTCGCGAGCTTCCATGTTGGCGGAAGTGAAGAGCACCGGAGCGTCGGCGGGCTCCATGGCGGCGGTGTCTTGGTGGCGCACCTTCCCGGGAAAGTCCCTGGAGCGGGACCAAAGCAGGTTGAACTCCGCCTGGAAGGCGCGGACCAAGGCCGCCTCCCCCTCGAAGTCGAGGAAGTCCTCGTCGAAGGCGCGCGCCGAGGACGCGGACCAATTGCCGCTTCCGGTCAAAAGAACGGCTTTGGACGGATCGTCCCCGGGGACTTGAGGCCCATCGAGGATCGCGAACTTGTGGTGCATGACCGGGGTGACGTAGCGGACGTCCACTCCCGCGTCCTCGAAAGCCTTGGCGGCCTCCGAGTTTTTATTCGCGTCGTTGAGGACCAAGCGGACCTTGCGGCCCTCCTTGGCCAGGGCCTTAACCCGCGCGACCAAAGAGGCGTGGCTGAAGCTGTACATCGCGATGTCGGCGGAGCGGCGGACGCCGTCCAAACGCTTGAGGATTTGCGCGTCCACCCCGGCCCCCGGGGAAAAACGGGGTTGGACGCCCCGGGGACCCACCGCGGCCCCGGCGATCGGGGGTTGGGGGAGCGGGCGCAGGGCGCCGACGGGCAATTCCGCGGCGATATTAAATCCCGAGGCGGCCTCTCGGGACAAAGCTTCCAAGCTTGCGGCGCGGACCGGGCCCGAGAGCAAAGCCAAGGACGCCAACACGGCGAGGGGGGTTCTCATGGCATAAAGTGTAGGCCCCCCGCCCCCAAAAACCCAGGGCCCTTCGGCCCCGCCCTATGGGCCGAAAGGCCTATTGGCGCTTGGACCGGGCCGGCGGCGAACAGGGCAGTCCGCAGGTGAACGCCGACACCAACCGCGAGATTCGCGCCATGAAGGCGCTCTTCGAAAAGTTCTAGGCTCAAGAGGCGCTGGATCCGAACTCTTGGGGGGATCTTGATTGAAGAGCCGCCGCGCCGGGCCCCTCAGGGGCAGGGGGATGGTCCGTTCCTCTTGAACACCGCCGGGATGGCGGTGAAAAAGGCCAGGACCGAATCCCCGCCTTCGCGGCCGTGGGCCAGCTGTTTGGCGACCTTGACGAAGGGGAAGGCGGCGTTTCCGGGACCCAAGCGCACGCACCAGTTCCCGTTCTCCTGCTCCCATCGGCCGCCGTAGGTTCGGATGATGCACTCTCCCAAGAAGGACCCGAGCCGGTCGGCCAATTTATCCCGCAATTCGGGATCTCCCTGGAGGTGTTGATTCTGGATGTATTCGTCCAGCCAACGAACCCCGGCTTCATCGTAGCCTAGCTCCTTGCCGAGGAGGGTGGACGCGATGCGGGCCACCGCGGCGGCGTTTTGCTTGATGAGTTCCGGCCCGGGGGTTGGTTCATCCATACCTTTGGCGGGGTCTTCGAAAAAGAAACGGGGCGCCTTCCTTTCGGGAAAGCGCCCCGTCCCGTTCTCGGGCTTGAGTTAGGCCTTCTTCTCGACCGGGAAGCCGTTCTCCTGCCAAGTCGCCATGCCGCCCATGAGCTGCATGACCTTGAAGCCCTTCTGGGCCAACTCCAGGGCCGCCTTGGGGGCCAGCGCGCAGGTCAGGTTGGAGCAGTAGGTCACGAGGGTCTTGTTCTTCGGCAGGGTCCCCAGCTTGGAGACCAGATCCGCCAAGGGAATGTTGAGCGCGGTGGGGATGTGGGCCGCGACGAAATGCTCCGGGGAGCGGACGTCCAGGAGGCAAACCTGGTCCGGGGTCTTGTCGAGGATGCCCTTCAAAGTCCACGGGGTCATCTCAAAGGCGAGCTTGGCCTGGAAGTACTGGACGTTGGTGATCTCGAGGGTCTTGGTCTCGACGACGGAAGTGTTGTTCATGGATTCTCCTTTGCGGCCGATTCACCGGCGGCCCCGAGAGGATACCATGGGGACGGAGGGCCTGGGTATGATCTGGGTCAACTATTAACGGGCGCTCAGGAGGGAAACGAAATCAGCCGCCGCCGGTCCTCGTCCCAGAGGGCCAGCCAGGCGCAGGGCAGGCTTTCCAGGATACCCAGGGGCTTGACCTGAAAAAGCTTGTTTTCTTTAAGACAGCGGGGCAGGTTGTAGAACGGAATCCGGCTGCAGAGATGGTGGATGTGGTGGAAGCCGATGTTGCAGGTGGCGAAATCCATGAGCGCGCCCACCTTGTAGAAGGACGCCCCCTTCATGGACGCCTCGTAGAAATCCCAGTCCGCTTCCTTTTCCCAGTAGGTGTTCGGAAATTGGTGGCCGATGTAGAAGATCCAGGTTCCGAAGCCCGAGCCGAAAGCCGCCGACGGCAGCCAAAGCCAGAAAAAGCGCGCCGTTCCCAGCGCCCAGCACCCGAGGCCGATCATGGCGGCCATCGCCAAATTGGTGGACCAAACGCTGAGCCAGGAGTCCCGCCGCTCGGGCTGGTACCAGACGAACCTCTGCTTGATCAGAAAATAACCCGTGGCCCCCGGGCCGAACAGGAAGAGGGGATGGCGGAGAATCCGGTAACCCAGGCGCTTCCACGGCCCCGCGGCCTGGTACTCCCGGAGGGTCCAGGTGTCCACGTCGCCGATGCCCCCGGAATTGAGCTGGCCCGAGGTGGCGTGGTGCTTGGCGTGTTCCCGGGCCCATTGGGTGTAGGGAGTCATGACCAGGGGAGACAAGAGGCGTCCGATCAAGGTGTTGGCCCAGGCTTGGTTGAAGAGCGCGCCATGCCCGGCGTCGTGCTGGACCGAGAAGAGCTTGACCAGCATCATTCCGGCGGGGGCCGAAAGGAGCAGACCCCACCAGCGGCCGTAGGGCATGTCATAGGCGGCGGCCATTGCGGCCCAGCAGGCGGCGAGGATGGCCAGCCCGGCCGCGAGGTGGCCCAGGGCGGTGAAGGCGTTGCCTTGTTTATAGGGAGCGACGACGCTTTGCCATGAGACCGGGGTTTCGCGGGCGAGGGTGGCGTTCATGGGAGGGATTATAAATTAAAAATCGCCGATTTTCTTCCGCCCGGCAAGGCAAGTAAGTCAAGCAAGTCAACCACCGGCACCAATTAGACGCTCCATCGGCCGGTCCAGTTTAGGCGGCGGGCGGCGGCGAGGGGGTCCAGGGCTCCGCGGGCCAGGGCGCGGCGGCACTCGTCGGCTTGGTCGGCCAGGGCGGGTCCCACGCCGGGGCCCAGGGCCCCGGTGGCGCCGAGCTTGGCGGAGGCTTTCTCCAGAAGTTCGCAGGCGCCCGCGGCGGCGCCGGGGTTGAGCTCGAGCTTATGAAAGGCCGCGGCGAACTGGATGATGCCGTGGACGGCCAGGCGCTTCTCGCCCGTCGCGGGCCGCCAGAATTCTTCCAGGAACTCGTGGCTTGCGAAGAAGAGGCCTTGGTGCATGAGCAGTTCCGCCAAAACCAGGGCCTCTTCCATGGATTGTGGCCGTTCTTTGCCTTTCCATTCTTTTAAAACGGTTTCGTATTTTCTGAGTTGTTCCGTTGCCTCTTTTGTTCTATTGCCCGGCGGCAAAGCGCATGGCCTTTCCAACCGCCGAACGAACCATCGGTAATAGAGGTTCCGGATATTCAAATTGGCCATCAACCCTTCTTGGAGAGCACGATCCTCTCCTCCACGGGATTGAGCCCTTTGGCCCGGACCTCGGCCAGAAAAGCGTCGGCCATGTCGGTGGGGAGGTTTTTCCGCAACTCGGACTCCAGGACATCCAAGGTGACGGAGTTGGCGTCCAGGATCAGGACCTCTGTGCCGTATTCCCGGCGGATGTGCTCGCGCAGGGCGTCCTCCGAGGTAAAATCCGCGCCCCCGAAATGCAGGACGAGCCCGCTTTCCCGCCGCACCGCGGGAATCCGGTGGATGAAGCGCCCCCGAAACGGGTCGGGCGCGGCTTCAGGCGCCATCTTGAACCGGGTAGGCCTTCCGGTCGGAGGGCCGGACCTTCATTTTGCGGCAGGCGTCCAGGAGGGACTCGTCGAGCAGGCAGGCCCCCGGCCGCCCTTCCAGTTGATCCTCCCCGAAGGGCGAGAAGACATAGCTCGAGCCGTCGTATTCGTAGGCCGGGTCCCGTCCCGCCCGGTTGACCGAGGCGAGGTATGCCTGCGAGAGAATGGCATGGGCCGAGCCGATGGTCTTGAACTGATAGCTTTTGTGCTCTCCGCCCACCCAGCAGGCCGGGGCCAGGATCAAATCCACCCCCGCGCGGGCGTAGGCTTGAAACAGGGCTGGAAAACGAAGATCGAAGCAGATCGTGAGGCCGGTTTTCCAGCCCCTGTACTCGATTGTTATTGCGTTGTCTCCCGCCGTAAAGACTTCCGTCTCCGGAACCTTTCCCACCGTGAACAGGTGCAGCTTGCGGTATTTCCCCAGAATTTTTCCGTTCGGCCCGAACAAGGCCAAAGTATTGAACGGTCTTTTCGGGTCTTTCGGATTCTTCTCGGGAAATCC
Source organism: uncultured Elusimicrobia bacterium (assembly GCA_964358485.1). Taxonomy (GTDB): domain Bacteria; phylum Elusimicrobiota; class Elusimicrobia; order UBA1565; family UBA9628; genus CAYHPY01. The sequence continues at coordinate 11,740 of CAYHPY010000068.1, read as the reverse complement.
CGCCGCGATCGCGGTCCGGTATTTTTTGGCCAGGGCCGCCAGGGCTTGGACCGGATTCTCTCGGAGGGAGAAAGAAGGGGGATTCTCGGTCACGAAGCCGGTTAAGGACAATTCCGGGAAAAGAAATAAAAATTCCTCCGGAACGGAGGAATTTTCAAGATTCGTTCGAAGAGAACTTTCGATTTTTTTTAGGTTCTCGGAAGGATTATTCCAGGCCAGATCCAGCGGACAGGGCAGGACGCGGAGGGGGGATTTGGCCATTTAATACTCCGGCTTCAGCCTTGCGAGCTGAACCTCGAACCGTTTTTGAAACGACGGATCGAGTACATCGGCGCACACCGCATACCGAATGAAATTTTCGCGGTGTCCGCCGATGTCAGGTCCCTGGAAATGCACCCCCACAATTCCGGTCTCGGCGATGACCCGGAGATTGTAGGCCTCATGGAGCGGCCGCCCGGCGGTGGGGCCCTCTTTGGCCGGGTCTTGGCCGAAAATCCGGCGGGGCGTCTTCCAGAGGGTGAAGAATCCCGCCTCCACGGGGCAGGCCTCGCGCAGGCCCGCGGCTTTCAGGCGCGGCACGACGTAGGCCAGGCGCTTTTGGTAAAGGGCGGTCAAATCCTCCAGGGCCTTTCGCGCCGCGGGCCGGTCGGCCAGGAACTCCCCGTAGGCCGCCATGACCCCGGGCACGGGGCCGGATTCGGTGTTGCCCTTGATCATCGTGAAGTCCTCGACGAAATCCTTGGAGCCGACCAGGGCCCCCAGGCGGGCGCCCGGATCGTTGAAGGATTTGCTCACGGAATAGAGCTCCAGCCATTCCAGGTCGGGATAATCCTTGGCCACCGCGGCCAGCGGGGTGTGCGCGCCGCCCGACAGGCCCGCGTAGGCGGCGTCGTTGACTAGGCGCGTGCCGCGGGCCAGGCAATGCTCGACGAGCTTGACCCAATCCTGGCGGGACGCCCCGACCGAGGCCGGATTGCCGGGGCGGATCGTGAAGATCAAATCCGCGCGGTCGGCGCCGCGCTCCTTGAGGGCCTGCTCCAGCCGGGGCACGCTCAGGCGCATCCCGTCGGCGGACGACAAGGGCCAGGCCACCCGGTTTGCCGCCAGGTAGGAGTCGCTCCAGGTCCCGATGACGTCGTAGGCCGGGAGGTTTGAAGCGACTAAGAAATTATCCCTCCGTTTTCGATCCGGCAAATGCAGGCCGCAGGCCAGGGGGATCAGGGCGGAGGCGGTCTTGATGCCGGGGATAGGTAGCGCCCGCAGATGCGGGTGCTCTCCGACTTTTAAAGTTCCGTGGAGCTCGACCATCGACTCGGCGAAGCCGAGGAGGTTTCTATCTTCCGCGTAAGTGTGGTATTCAAGGCCCGGTTCCTTTGCGAATTTTGCCTTTAGTTCTCTTATTTTTACAATCGGAATTCCGTCCGGGTTCCCCAACGATAAATTCAACGGCTCCAAACCCGTCCGTTCCGAATATTCCCTGATCAAAACATAGATCAGCTGGAACAGGTTGATCCCCGAAGCCGGTATTTTCCGTGTCATCAGCCGTATGATTGTATAATACGCGCCGTGGCCATTTCCCGTTTCCTGGCGCTCGTTTTCCTCGCCGCCCTGGCCGCCGCCTGCGTCAAGGTCTCTTTCCGCCGCCCTCCGGCCCCCGAGGAACTGGCCCGGGAACGGGGATTGCGGGACTACTACCTTGAGGTCGCCAAGGCCTTCGCCACGGCCGACCCCGACGGCTTGGCCGCGCTTTACGCCCCGAACATCTCCAAGCCCATGACTTTGGCTCAAATCCGCGCCTGGGCCGCGAAATTTTTCGCCGAGCACGGGCCGGCCCGCTTTCATGTGGAGAAATTGACCCTGGACGCGGTCGGCTACCGCCGCGCGACGGCCACCTTGACCTATCAGGTGCGGACGACCTCGGGCAAAGGGGATTTCGGCGGCACCGAAATCGACGAGTTCGAGAAAGTCGGAGAGCGCTGGAAAATGCTTTCCTGGGAAAAAGTCCCGTGAAAGCGGCGTCCGTTTGGGTGGAGCGCGGCGTCCGGGCCTACAACGAGGGGAATTTCCGCCAAGCGGCCCGTTTTTTCGGCAAAGCCGTCGCCGCGGGAGAGCGCGGCCCCGAAGCCCGGTGTTTTTTGGGCCACGCGCTGGCCTCTTGCGGAAAAAAGGGGGAGGCCCGGAAGATTTTCGAGGACGTGATCCGCGAGAGCCCCGCCCATTTTCCCGCGCGGGCGGGCTTGGCGGCCCTCTCCTTGGGGGAGCGCGCGGCCTCGGGCTCCGAGGAGAAGACGGACGCCGGGCTTTTGTCCCTTTCCCCGAAGGCCGCCTCCGAGCGCGCCCAAGTGGCCGCCATCCTGGCCACCCGCGCCCGCGCCCTGCAGGCCGGCGGCCGCCTGGCTCCGGCGGAGGCTTTTTGGCGGCGGGCCTTGGTGCTGGAACCCGGTGGGGGGAGCGCGGTGTTGGGCCTGGCCGAGGCCCTGGACCTTCAGGGAAAACGGGCCGAGGCGGGGCGGCTTTTGCGGAGATTGGGCGGGGCCCAGCCGGAACTCTCCCCGGACGACCGTTTCCGGCTTCTGGTCCGGGCGGGCCGCTACCGGCAGGCCCGCGCGCTCGGGGAGGCCATGATCGACCGGGGGCTCGGCAATAAACAGCTTTGGACTTTTTGGGATCCCTGGGGCTGGGGGCAGATGTCGGGGCCTCGGGACCGGCTGCGGGAACTGGGCGCGGTCAAACGCTCCCTCCGGGGCGTCAAGGACGATCCCTGGCGGCGCTACTGGGCGGGCGCCTTGCTCGGGGGCCAGGAATCCCTGCGGGAATTTTCCGCCCTGGCCCGTTTTTCGCGCGCGCGTTACGGCTGGATGTTTTTTAAGGCCGGGTGCGGGGCGCTCATGGTGGGCAAGCCCGCCCTGGCGGAGCGCTGGTTGGGGGCCTGCCTGCGCCATCCCGCCTCCGATTGGCGCGCGCACGCCTATCTCGGCGAGGCCTTGGCCTGCCGGGGGGAAAAAGCCGCGGCCCTGCGCGAATTGGAACGGGCCGTTGCCGCCGCGCCGGCTTCGGACCAGGGAAAGGCGCTGGCCTGGCAGGGCGGCGTGGACCTTTGGCTGGGGCGCTACGCCCTGGCGCGCCGACGCCTGGAACGCGCCATCGCCCTGGGCGGACAGCACGCCCATTGCTGGCTGGGGGGGGCTTGGCTCACGCTGGGCCGGCCGCGCCGGGCCTTGGCGGTTTTGGACAAAACCTTGAAAATGTTTCCCCAGGACCTGGAGGCGCATGTCTGGCGCGCGGAGGCCAAGCGCGCCCTGGGCGACCGGCGCGGGGCGTTGAAGGATTTGGCCGCGGCCCCGGCGGGGGTTTGGCCCGCGGTGTTGGGCGCGCTTTGCCGGGGGGAGTTGGGGGACAAGGCCGGAGCCGCCGCCCAGTATCGCAAAATCCCGGCCCGCGTTTTGAGCTTCGCGCGGCGCGGCGCGGGGCTGGGCGCGGCGGCGGCGAGGAAGGAGATTTTGGAGGCCTGCCTGAAGTTGGCTCTAGGATTTCGGCGGGAGGATCACGGGCAGAAAATCTGGCTCAACGGCCGCTAGCCGGCCGCGAAATCCCCTTTTGACGGTTTCCTCTCGCTCCACCGGAGGGATGTTATGTTCTCAACGACAAAATCACTTCCACCGGTGAAGGCGATTTTGTCGTTGGCGACATGTTACCGTTCGCCGGACAAAGTCCCTTGATGAAAAACCATTTGCCAGCGTCCATCAATTCGTTTCCACACCGAACTGCGAATCGATTCCGCCGCGGGCCGGTCGGGAGTCGCTCCTCGGGAATAGAAAAATGTGGCAAGGGCGACGTCGGGAGCCAGAACGACCGCCTTGAAATCCGTGAGCTCCATTTTGGCGGGGGGCGCGTTCCGGAGCATTTCGATGATTTGAGCCTTGTTGAAAATCTCCCCGGTGCCGGCGACCTCTTTAAAATCGTCGGCCAACATCGCTCCCACCTCGGCCGGAGACATGCGGATTTCCGGTTTGAGCAAGCGCCGCTCAAGGTCCTCGAGGTGCGCTTCGATTGCGTTGTCTTCAGGCATCAGGCGCTCCACTGGAAGGCCGCGGGGCCGAGCCTTACCGCTCGCGCGGCGGGAGCTTCTTGACCAGGATGTAGAGCCGCCCATCGGCCCATTGGTTCTTGGCCGTGGTCGCGGCCATGGGGCCGTGGCCGGCGTAGATGTCCACGCGGCCGGGGCCCTTGATGGCGCCGCCGGTGTCCATGCAGACGGCGAAGCGGCTGTTGGGGAACTGGCCCAAAAGGCGGCCGTCCTTGTCGGCCTGCGGGGAGGTGGTGGTGAAATAGGCCAGGGCGCCCAGCGGGATGATGGAGGGGTCGATGGCGATGGAACGGGCGGGGCTTAGGGATTGCTGGATGGTGCCCATGGGCTCGCCGTCCTTGGGGAGGGGGGAGATTTTGAAAAAAGTGTAGCGGGGATTCTGCGCCATGACCCATTCCTGGGATTCGGGATGGTCCCGGAAATATTGGCGGAGCTTGTCGTGGGAGATTTCCTCGCGGGTGAAGATTCCGGCCTTGACCAAGGTCAGGCCGACGGAATTGTAGGGGCGGCTGTTGGTGGCCGCGAAACCCGCCAGGACTTCCTTCCCGCTGGGGAGCCGGAGGATGCCCGAGCCCTGGATGTGCAGGTCCAGGATGTCGAACTTCTCCTGGAACCAGGCGATCTCCAGGCCTCGTCCGGCCAGCTTCTTGTGGCCGTCGATCTCGTCCCGGTTGAAGTAGGGCACCAGGCGCTTGTTCTTGTCCACGCGGGCGATGAGGGTGTCCCCGACCCATTTCTTGTCGAAGTCCTCGAGGCTGGCCTCCACCATGTCCGGCGGGCGCTTGTAGATGGGATGGCGGTAGACCTCGGAGCGCTTGAGGCTGGCTTTGAGGACGGGTTGATAGTATGAAGAGAAGACCACCCGGCCGGTGGCGTCGATGCCGGTGGAGATGAAGACGTCGAAGCGCTTTTTGATTTCCCCGGCGAAGGCCTCGGGGGAGAGCTTGGCTTCCAACAGAGAGATGAGCTCATCTAGGGACGCCGAGAGCGCGCCGGGGGCGTAATCGCGGTCGCCGAGGCGGATGGGCTTTTTGTCGGGCTGTTCGGCAAGATATTTGAGGCTTTTACGGGCGGCCCGAATCAAGTCCGCCCGGGCTTTCTCCCCTTGGAAGGAGTCCTCGAAGGAGGGCAGTTCGGAGTCCGCAAGCAGGCGCAGGGCCGTGCGTCCGGTCCAGGGGACCGAGGGGGCGGCGGTGGACGGCGTTTGGGCCCATGAGAAGGAACTCGTCAGGAGCAAGGCCAGGGGGAGAAAATTTTTCATCCCCGCGACTTTACCAACTTGGCCGCGGGGCGGCAAGGGCTCCCCTCAGAGTTCCAGGCGCGCGCCGTCGATCTCCCGGACCGAGTCGCGCACGCCGTCAGGCCCGGCGGTGGAAAGGATGAAGTGGGCGATCCGGCGCTTGGGGTAGGAGGGCGGCAGCGGATAGAGCGGGGAGCCGCCGCCGCCCGTCAGGACGTGGCGGACGCCGGCGTGGTCGGCCGTCGCCAGGGCGTGGATGTGGCCCATGTAGACGCGGGCCGGGCGGTAGCGGGTGACGAGCGCCTCGAAGCCCGAGCTGCCCTCCGAGAAGTAGGCGCTGAAGTTGATGCCTTCGGCCTGCACGCCCTTGCGCGGGGGGGACTTGAGCTTCCCCTTGAGATAGCGCGGGGGGACATGGGTGAAGATCATGGAGCGGGGCGCTCCGGCCAGGGCCGACTCCAGCCAGTCGAGCTGGGCCGGCGTCACCTTGCGGTCCGAGCTGTCCAGGGCGATGAAGCGCCAGCCGCCATGGTCGAAGAAGAAGTCGGTTTCGCCGAAAACGGCCCGGTAGAGGCTCTTGTCGCCGTCGTCCTGGTTGGGCTGGGGCCGGTCGTGGTTTCCGATCACCGAGAAATAGGGCAGGCGGATGAGCCGTTCGAGGACCTGAAGGTATTTGCGGTAGTTCTTGGCGTCGCCGTGGCTGACGAAGTCGCCGAGCTGGACGACGAGGTCGGGGTTCTCGGCGTGGGCCTGGCGCATGAGTTCCCGGAAGGCTCCCTTGGGGGCCATGAGCCGCGACCAGGGATAGCGCCCCGTTTCGACGTCCCCCAAGACGGCGAAGGAGAACCGCTCCTGGGGCCCGGGCCGGACGGCTTGGAGCTTGGAAAGCTGGGCTTGGTTTCCCCACCGCTCTCGGGCCGCGGCCAGGTCCGGGGGGACGACGGGTTTTCCCTCCTGAGCGGCGGGGGCCTCGGCCCGAAAAGCCTCCAGCCGATCGCCGCTTTGGGAGCCCCCTTCGAAAAGCCGCCGCAGCGCGCCGTCCGGAGGTCCCGCCCAGGCCAACGCGGGGACCAGCAGGGCCGCCCCGAGCCAGGATAATCTTCTCATCAGGGGGATTGTATTACAGGCCGCCCGGGCGGGGCAAGGCCGGAGCGGAGCGTGGACCCGGCGCGAATTCCAATTCGGCGAGAAGGCCCATGTGGTCGCTGAGCCTCTCACCTTCGAACGCGTAGCCGCAGCGGACGGCGCGAAGCGCGTCCTTCAACCGGTACCAGACATAGTCGATTCTTTCCGGCAGGCTCGGCGCAAGCCACCCGAGATCCAGGTTCCCCTTGGAAACCATCGAGGGCCGCTCGCAGCCGGCCATCGCGTCCACCAGCCCCGCCGCTTGGAACCTTCGGTAGGCCGGGGCTCGGGGAGGGACATTGAAATCCCCGACCGCCAGCAGGGGGAGGCCGGGGTCCTGGCCCGCGATGAATTCCACGAGTTGGCCGATCTGGTGCTCCTGCCAGGCCGCGTAGGGCCCCGAGTCGAATCTTTCTTGATAGTTGGACAGAAGGTGGGTCGCGATGATCCCCACCTTCGGGTGATTCCAGCGCGCGAAGATGAAACCCTTGCGGTTGAGCCTCGCCAGGGCGGAAAAACGAAGGGGCGAGCCTTGGACCCGAAACGGGATGAAGGCGGCGTCGGCCAAGGGCAGCCTCGAAAACAGGGCCAACCCTCCGGCCACGGTCCCCAGGCGGCGGGCATGAAAAGCGTGGGGCAGGGCCGAGGCGGCCGCCAGCTCGCCCGCCGCGCGCTCGAAAAAGACCTCTTGAAGCGCGACCAGGTCCGCCTTCAGCCCGTTCAACGCCTTGGCGATCGCCGGCTTGCGCAGGCGGAAGCCGGTTCCCGGCATCCCGCAGCAGTTCCAGCTCAAAGTTTTCAGGGGGGCGGCCTGGCTCAGGGCTTCTCCTTAATCCGGCGATAGTACCAATTCACCAGCCGTTGTGGATGCGCTGCCGGCACTGGACGGATTCGTCCTTGGCCAGCTTGACCAGGATCTTGGGCCGCCCCGTCGTCTCGACATAGGCGCTCCCGTTGAAGGAGGTCATCACCCGGGGGCCGAGATCCTCGTCGAGTTCGGCGAGGTCCTTTTCAAAATCGCCCAGCTCCTTGGGCTTCATGGGCGTCCTATTTGGGCGGATCCGCCGGCTTGGGCGGCTCGGCGGGCGGGTCGGGCTTGTAGTCGCCGATCACGGTCTTGCCGGGGCACATGTTCACCAGCGGGCATTTCCGGCAACCGACGGCCAACGCCACGGGGCACAAAGTCATGGTTCCTCCCTGCGGATTCCAAGGATAACCGGGATTTTCGGCAAGCGCAAGGGGCAAGCGCGACCGGCCGATAAATATTATCCTATCCCCGTGCACGAGACCGCCCCCGAGCCCCCTCCCTCCCACCAGAACGTCATCCTGGCCCGCCTCCATGAGTTCTGCCGGTTCCAAGGGAGCGTCCTCCATTTCGAAAAGGACCCGTGGGAATACATGCGCCGCAAGCTCCTGGAGATCGAGGCGCCCTTGTTCGCCTATAAGAGCGCCCTGCTCGAGCACGTCCGAACGCGCATGGTCCGGGAACTGCGCAATGAAAAGATCAATCCGGCCCGCTGCGTGGAGATCAAGGCCCGCCTGGACCGGCTCCTCTCGCCGGGGGACTTCGCCGACGCGGCCATCCACCTCTCGGAAAACGATATGAGCCCCGCGCGCCTCAAGAACGCGCTGTCCATTCTTAAATCGGTCCGCCCCTGGAACCCGTTCCACGAGGAGCGCCTTCAGCCCCAGGACCGCAGTCCCGCCTGGGAAAAACTGGTCATGGAACATTACGACCGCCTGGGTTTCGACCTCCTGAGCCGGATCATGAAGCGGGTGCCCCGCCCCAAACGGCGGACGCGCTCCGCCCTGCGCAAGGTGCGGGTCCGGGTGGCGGATTTCTGCGCCGTCATCAAGGTCCCGGAAAACCCGGGGGAGGACATCACGCCCTTCATGCTCTCCCGCATCGAGGCGCTGATCGCGGCCAGCCTGCGCTTTCTCAACAAGCACCGCTAAAATCCTTGAGTTTTCGACGAGAGTTTGCTATTATCTCCACTGTTAGACGCTCCGCGTATAGATCAAGATAATAGATGATAATTGATGGACCGCGGAGCGCCAGGGGAGCTTAATGTACCTTAAAAGCATCGACATCTTCGGGTATAAATCCTTCGCGGCCAAGACCCGGATCGACCTTCAGCCCGGCATCACCGGCATCATCGGCCCCAACGGCTGCGGCAAGTCCAACATCATGGAGTCGGTCCGCTGGTGCCTGGGCGAGATGTCCTGGAAGTCCCTGCGCGCCGGGTCCATGGTGGACGTCATTTTCGCCGGCACCTCCCGCCGGCCCGCCCTGGGCATGACCGAGGTCACCCTCACCTTCGACAACGCTTCTTCCTCGCTCCCCGTGCAGTTCTCCGAGGTCGTGGTCTCCCGCCGCATCTACCGCTCCGGCGAATCCGAATATTTCCTCAACAAGACCCAGTGCCGCCTGCGCGACGTGCGCGAGCTCTTCCTGGACACCGGCGTGGGCGGGGACGGCTACGCCATCATCGACCAAGGCGGCGTGGACTTCATCATCACCTCCAAGCCCGAGGACCGGCGCTCCCTGTTCGAGGAGGCCGCCGGCGTGGCCAAGTACCGCGCCAAGCGCGAGGAAGCTCTGCGCAAGCTCGACCGCGTGGACATGGACATGGGGCGCCTGCAGGACTCGCTGTCCTTGATCACCGAGCAGGTCAAGAAGCTCGACTCCGACGCCCGCAAGGCCCGGCTCTACCAGAAGTACAAGGAAGAGCTCAAAGGCCTGGAAGTCTCCCATCTCCTGGGCCAGATCGCGACTTTGGGGGGCGAGCTCGAAGCCCTGCTGACCCTCCTGCGCCCGGCCGAGGAGCGCGTGGGCCAGAAGAAGGTCGAGCTCGACGGCGAAGGGGCCAATCTCTCAGCCTTCCAGCTTGAGCGCGCCAACCAGCAGAACCTGGTCATCGCGGGCAACCAGGCCGTGGCCGAGATCAAGGCCCGGATGGGGCGCCTGGAAGAGCGCATCGAGCAGATCTCCAACGCCATCGGCGAAGGGGCCCGCCGCGGGCAGGTCTGTCTTGAGGAGCTCGAGGCCGCGCGCGTCCATCTGACGGGCATCGACCCGCGGATCGACCAGGCCCGGGCCGAGGCCGCCGCCGCCGACGCCGAGGCCGCCGCCGCCCGAGAGGCGGTGGAGAAAACCGGAGAGCGCCTGGCCGCCGCCGAGGCCGACATCGCCGCCGCCGAAGGCTCGGCCGAGGCGGTCCGCGCCGAGACCCTGCGCGCCACGGACGCGGTGCTGGGCAAGCGCCGGGAGCATGGGGCCCTCGAGGGCCGCCGCACTCATCAGGAAGCCACACTGACCCAAACCCTCCGGGGCCTGTCCAAGGACACCGCGCGCAGTGAGTCGGCCGCCCGGGAAAGCGCCGACCTGCGCCGCGACTTGGGCGAGCAGGCCGGGCGCGCCGCCGCCGCCCGGGACGCCGGCGCCCGGGCCGAGGCCGCCCTGAGCGAGGCCGCCCTCCGCAAGACCCGGTCCGAGGGGGAACTCCTCCAGGTCCGGACCGATCTGGCCCAGGCCCGGGCCAAGGTGGAATCCTTGGAGGCCGAGGGGGCGCTGGACCCGTATTGGACCGGCGCGCACGCCGTCCTGTCCTCCGGCATCGAGGGGATCGTGGGCACGGTCCGCGACCTGTTCCAGGGGACCGACGACTCCGTGAAGGCCCAGCTCGAGGACGCTTTGGGCGAGCGCCTCTACGCCGTGGTCTGCGAGGACTCCACCGCCGCCAAGGCCGGGGTCGATTACCTCTCCGCCTCCGGAAAAGGCCGGGCGCGCTTTCTGGTTCTGAGCTCCCTGCCCCGCGTGGAGGGCGAGCGCTCCTATCCCGCCGAGGCCGGTCCGCTCCTGCGGCGCCTGAAGTGGGAGCCGAAATTCGAGGGCGCGGCGCGCTTTTTGCTCGGGGAGAGCTACACCCTCGGAAAGGTTTTGTTCGGGGATCATTGGGTCTCCGGCGGAGCGGAGCGGGAGGCCTCCAAGCCCTCCCTGGCCGACGTCGGGGAGTGGCGGGGCCGCGCGGCGGAGCTGGGCAAGCGGCTCTCCGAGTTGGAAGCCGGCCGGGCCGCCGTGGAAGCCGATCTTTCCGCCGCCCAGGCCGCCCTGCGGGCCGCCGCCGAGGCGGTTCAGGAGGAATCGGGCCGGGAGCGGGAACTGGCCAGCCGCCTGGACCACCAGGAGCGGATGCTGGCCTCCTGCGCCCAGGACGTCGAACTGGGAACGGGCGAGTGTCTGCGCATGCTCGAAGATCTTGCCCTGATGATGGAAGAGCGGCGGCTCGTCCGCTCGGCCATCCTCGAAGCCGAGGAGGCCGAACGCGCGGCCAAGGGACGGGAAACCGGCGCCGCCGCCCGCGTGGCGCAAGCCCGCGAGGAGCGCGCCCGGCGGCAGGCCGCGGCGGAAAGCCAGGCGGTCCAGGCCAAGGCGCTCGAGGACAAGGCCGAAGTCCTGCGGGGCTCGGTGGATTCCCTGGCCATGGAAAAGGAGCGCCATGAGGCGCTCATCGTGACCCGGCAGGGGGAACTGGCGGATTTGGAGGCGCGCAAGGCCGAAGCCCTCTCCCAGCAGGAGCGTTCCCGCTCGGAGTTGGAAGTTCTTAAAGGAGAGCTGGCCGACGCGGAGCGGAGCAACAACGCCCTGCAGGAAAAATTGCGGGAGCTGGAGTTCGCCGTGGCCGCCAAGGAAGACGTGCTCCGGGCCCTGCGGGTCGAGCTCGAAAGCGCCCAGGCGGAGTTCTCCCGGCATCAGCTGGCCGCCGGGGACAAGCGCAGCCGGGGCGACATGCTCAAGACCCGGCTCTGGGACGATTGGCAGCTGGCCGAGGAAGAGGCGCGGACCCAGTTCTCCGGCGTCGCGGCCGATTCCGAACGGATGGAGAGCCTGCGCAAGAAGGTCTCCAGCCTGGGAAACATCAACATGGCCGCCCCCGAGGAATACGAGGCCCTGTCCTCGCGGCAGGCCTTCCTCACCGGCCAGCTGGAGGATTTGAACCGCGCCAAGGACGACCTGCGCAGCGCGATCCAGAAGATCAACGCCTCCACCCGGGAGAATTTCCGCCAGACCTTCGTCGAGGTTCGCGAGCATTTCCGCCGCCTCTACGGCGTGCTCTTCGAAGGCGGCGAGGCCGACCTGGTCCTCACCAACCCCGACGACATCCTGGAAACCGGCGTCGAGATCGTGGCCCAGCCCCCGGGCAAGAAGCTCCAGAGCATGTCCCTGCTCTCCGGCTGCGAGAAAGCCCTGACCGCGATCGCACTCCTGTTTGCGTTCTTCACGGTGA
>CAYHPY010000067.1:0-19556 GCA_964358485.1 uncultured Elusimicrobia bacterium | reverse complement strand
TCACGCTGACCATCCCCCAATACTGGCACGACAAGGCCAAGGGCGACATCTTCGATAAGGGCTACGTCCACAAGCTGTGGTTCTACGAGGACCGGCCCCAGCCCGAGTACGGGATGTGGATGAACATGGACGTCGACCTCTTCAAGGACATCAACGTGCGTATGGGCTTCCAGCATGCCATGAACGTCGAGAAGGTCCTCAGCACCGTCCTGCGCGGGGACTATGAACGCCTGAACTCCTGCTCCGAGGGTTACGGAAAGGGCACCAACCGCGACATCAAGGCCCGGCCCTTCGACCTGAAGAAGGCCGAAGAGTACCTGGCCAAGGCGGGCTGGGGAACTCGCGGGCCCGACGGCATACGCGTCAAGGACGGCAAGCGCCTGAGCGTGCGCGTCACCTACGGGAACGCCTCCCACAACGAGCGGGTCGTCGTGCTCAAGGAGGAGGCGAAGAAGGCCGGCATCGAGCTGACCTTGCAGCTCCTCGACTCCTCCGCGGCCTTCAAGACGATGCTTGAGAAGAACCACGAGATCGCCTACTCGGGCTGGGGCGCCCAGCAGCAGCCGGAGTACTGGGGCCAGTACCACGGCGCCAACGCCCACAAGCCCCAGACGAACAACTTCTCCAACACCGACGACGCGGCGCTCAACAAGGACATCGACGCGTGGCGCGCCGAGTTCGACGAGGATAAGAAGAACGAGCTTGCGCGCCGCATCCAGAAGCGCATCTGGGAGATCGCCGCGTACATCCCGACCTGGAAGACGCCCTACTGGCGCATCGGCTACTGGCGCTGGCTGAAGTGGCCCACCCCTCCCGGAACGAAGACCTCCGATGACCCCATAGCGTATTTCCTCAAGGAATCCAGCGCCTGGGACGGTCTGTACTGGATCGACGAAGAGGCCAAGAAGGAAACCCTCGACGCGATGAAGTCCGGCAAAACCTTTCCCGTGGTCAGCCTCGTCGACAAGACCTACCGGGAGAACTGATTTGTCCAAGCTGCTGGAGGTCCGCGACCTCCGCGTCCGGTTCGACGGCGAGGGCGGCCCCGTGCGCGTCGTGCGCGGGGTCAGCTTCGACCTTGAGCGCGGAGCCACCCTCGGGATCGTGGGCGAATCTGGCTCGGGCAAAAGCGTGACGGCCCTGTCCGTCATGCGTCTGCTACCCAAGCCGGCGGGCGTCATCGAGAGCGGCTCGGTCTTCCTTGAGGGCCGCGACCTCGCGTCGCTGGCTCCGGCGGAGATGGCCAAGGTCCGGGGCAACCGCATCTCCATGATCTTCCAGGAGCCGATGACGGCGCTCAACCCCGTGCACACGGTGCGCCGCCAGCTCGCCGAGAGCTACGAGCTCCATCACCCCGAGATGTCCCCGGCCCAGGTCGCCGAGGCCTCGCTCCAGATGCTGCGCGACGTGGGCATCCCCGATCCGTCCAAGCGCCTCGACGAGTATCCGCACCAGCTCTCCGGCGGAATGCGCCAGCGCGTGATGATCTCCATCGCCCTGGCCTGCCGCCCGGATGTCCTCATCGCCGATGAGCCGACCACCGCCCTCGACGTGACCATCCAGGCCCAGATCCTCAAGCTCATCAAGCGCCTGCAGCGCGAGCACGGCATGGCCGTGCTCTTCATCACGCACGACCTCGGCGTCATCGCCGAAATCTGCGACGAGGTGGCCGTGATGTACGCGGGCCAGGTCGTCGAACGCGCCACCGCCAAGGAGCTGTTCGCGGCCCCCAAGCATCCTTATACCCGGGGCCTGCTCGCCTCCATCCCGCGCCTGGATTCGGTGCGCAAGTCTCAGCTCAAGACCATCGAGGGCATGGTCCCGGATTTCAGCTCGCTGCCCGCGGGCTGCGCGTTCTCCAACCGCTGCGACATCGCCGTCGAGGCCTGCCGCACCGAGCCGCCGATGCTGGCTCCGGCCGCCGGCGGGCGGCTCACCCGCTGCCCGCGATGGGGTGAGCTCCGGTGAGCGCCCCCGGGCCCATCCTCGAGGTCAAGGACCTCAAGATGCACTTCCCGGTCCACGGGGGGGTGCTTTTTCGGCGCGTCGCCACCGTCCATGCCGTGGACGGCGTCAGCTTCGACGTGCGCCCCGGCGAGACCGTGGGCATCGTCGGCGAGTCGGGCTGCGGCAAGTCCACCTTGGGCAAGGCCATTCTGCGCCTCTACGATCCGACGCAGGGACAGGTGCTCTTCCACGGGCGCGACCTCGCCCACGTCCACGGCAGCGACCTGCGGACGCTGCGCAAGGACCTCGGCATCATCTTCCAGGACCCGTACGAGTCGCTCAATCAGACCCACCCCGTCGGCTTCATTCTTGAGGAGCCCTTCCTCATCCACCGGGTCGGCGGCCCGGAGCAGCGCCGCGTCTGGGCGCGCGAGCTCCTGCACAAGGTCGGCCTGCCGGAGAGCGCGCTCGACCGCTACCCGCACGAGTTCTCGGGCGGCCAGCGCCAGCGCATCGGCATCGCGCGCGCCATCGCGCTCAAGCCCAAGCTGGTCATCTGCGATGAGCCGGTGTCCGCTCTCGACGTCTCCATCCAAAGCCAGATCCTGAACCTGCTCCTGACCCTGCAGAAGGAGATGGGCCTGGCCTACATCTTCATCGCCCACGACCTCGCGGTCGTCAAGCACGTCTCCGACCGCATCGCGGTGATGTACCTGGGCAAGATCGTCGAGTTCGCCGACGCCGACGACCTCCATCACCGGCCGCTGCACCCGTACACGCAGGCGCTGCTCGCCTCCATCCCCGAGCCCGATCCGTCGCGCTCCGTGGAAGACAAACCCGTGCTTGAGGGCGAAATCCCCAGCCCCCGCAACCCTCCCCCGGGCTGCCGCTTCCACACCCGCTGCCCCTACGCCCAGCCGCGCTGCAAGACCGAAGTCCCGGCGTTGAGCCCATGGGCCGACGCCGGCCAGGCGCACCGCGTGGCCTGCCATTACGCGGGAGCGCTTCAGCCTAAGGCCTGAATCCGCTGGCTCGGTCCTGGACCGAGCGGGCGGGGGGTTGATGGGGAGTGAGGGTGGTTTTTCGAAAATGCGGGCTAAAATCCCCTACAGGTTCAGCGCAAAGGGGCGTCGAAGTCGCCGTCGGCGGGAAGCAACTGCGGCGTCTGGTCGCGGTTGCGCTCGCGCGCGGCGTCCTGGACCTTCGGCGTCAGGTAGGCGTGCAGGGTTCTGGGAGTCACGGCGCCTTCCTGGCCCGCGTTGAGCCCCTCGAGCAGGTAAAAGGTAAACGCGCCGTGGCCGGCTTTCTCGATCACGCCCGAGATCTGGTCGCCGGCCGAGGCTGAGAGCACCGCGACCTTGCCCCCGATCGGGCCCGCGGACGCCGTCTTGGTCACCAGCGGGCGCGCGCCCTTGGGGAGCACGGAGCGCCCGCCGGCGCCCGAGAAGCAGGAGTCCAGGGCCACGATCACGCGGCGGGCCGGCAATTTGGCCAGTCCCGCGTAGAGCTTCTTGAGAGGGTAGGCCGTGGCCTCGAGGAATTCGGGATCGCCGTCGGCGGGAACCAGATACCCCTCTCCCGTCACCGGATTGGGGGAGCCGTGGCCGGAGAAGTAGACGAAAACCGTGGAGCGCGGCGTGACGCTCTTGGGCAGCCAGTGTTCCAGATGCTTCACAAGCCCGGACAGGCTGGCCTGGGCTCCCGAGAGAGAGGCCACGTTGCGCCGCGGGAAGCCCAAGGCGAGCAGGTGGCGCGTGACGGCCTCGGCGTCGCGCTCGGCAAAGCGCGCGTCCGGCAGTTCGTTGGAATACTTCTCCACGCCCACGACGACGGCGAACTTGTCGGGGTCCTCGGTCAGCTTGTAGGACGGCTGATGGGCGGCGAGCTTGGCTCCGGCCCCCGAGGCCGACTTGGGGCGGGGTTTCCACTCACGAAGCAGCTTTTCCATCGCCGGCAGCTTGGAACGCGCGGCCAGGTCAAGGGCGGAAAGCCCGCCCGAACTGCGCAGGGAGGCGTCGGCGCCGGCGTCCAGCAGGGCGGCGGCCTTCTCCGCCTGTTCCCAGCGGACGGCGACCATCAGCGGCGTCCAGCCGTCCCCTCTCTCGCTCTTGGGGTACACGGCGTCTCCGAAAGAGTCGAATTTGGCGGTGCCCCGCGCGTCGGGGTCGGCGCCGGCCTCCAGCAGGGCCTGGACCGCGCCGGCGTCGGAAACCTCGTGGAGGGGCGTGTCGCCGTACTTGTCCACGGCCTTGGCATTCGCGCCGCCGTCCACCAGCATCTTCACCACGCGGCCGTTGGCCGCCGAGAACAGGGCCGAGCGCCCATAGTGCCCATAGGTGTCGTCGGCCCCGGCTCCGGCGTCGAGCAAAGTCTTGAGCAGCTCGAGCTGTCCTTTTTCGGCCGCGCAGGACAACGGCGTCCGGAAGCTGGCTATGGGCCCGGGAGCGGCTCCTTTGTCGAGCAGCAGGCGCACCACGTCCAGGCGTCCCGCGCAAGCCGCGTAGCTCAGGGGCGTTTCGCCGGCCTTGTCCCCGGTGCTGATGCTCACCTCGGCGTTGGCGCCCTTGTCGAGGAGGAGCTTGACGATCTCGGGGGTCCCCCGATCGCTGGCGTGAAACAAAGCCGTGCCGCCGTCCAGCTGTTTGAGGTTGATCGAGGCCCCCCGGTCCAGGAGCAGGCGGACCGTCTCCACGCGGCGGCCGCCGGCGGCCTCCATCAGAGCGGTCATCCCGTCATCCCCCCCCGGAGCGTCGATGTTCGCCCCGGCGTCCAGCACAAGGGTCATCAGCTCGGGGTCCTTGACCGTCATCCAGAGCGGCAGCTCCTTCATCTGGGAGGTCGAGCACCCGCCTTCCTTCACGATCTGCCGGGCCGCGTGCAGGTTGTTTCGGAGCAGGGCCGTCATGAGGGTCGGGCACTCGTAGGCCGCAGCGGGCAGGGCGAGTCCGACGAACAGCAAAGCCGCGAGCATGAGGACATCATACCACTCTTCCCGGCCAGGCGCCTTGCCGCCGGAAAGACCGCGCCGTTCACCTTGACCCCGGCCGTATTTACCTCTATACTTCGTGGATGAAACGACCGATGCTGGTGGCCGCGCTTATCCTCGTCGCCGGCTGCCGGAAAGCCCCGAGCTACGAGGTCTACCGGGACGCGGCCGCGGGCTACGCTTTTGAGGCTCCGAAGGGTTGGCCGCGCGACGCCGACCCCGCTCCGGCCGGCAAGCCGGCGGTCACGACCGAGTTCATCGGCGACGCCCAGCCCCAGGACGAGGGCGTCGCGCTTGGCGCGGTGCTTGCGGTGACGCGCCTTTCGCGCAAGGCGGGGGCGAAGATGCTGGCGCCGACGAAGGCGCTGTTTCCCGATGACGCGGCGACCCCCGCCGAGTCCAAACCCTATGCCCGCGACTACGAGCACGGCGGCCCTACGCCGTTACACCAGGACGCGGCGCCGGTCCCCATGCGCGTCGAAGGACGGGTGTTCCGCACGGCGGAGGCGTTCTACATCGTCGAAATGCGCGCGTTTCGCGGCAAGTTCGATAAAAACCGCCACGCGCTCGAGCGGGCGCTGGCGACCTTCCGGCCGGACTAAGACAGGCGCCCGGATAGCTTCTAAAGCGTCCCGTTCCAATCCTTGGGGGCTTCCGGATAGAGGCGCGCGCCGGTCTTCAAGGGGCACTGGGAATCGTCCGCGGCGCCTTCGGAGTAGAGGCGGGTGATCCCCGCCTTCTCGACCGGCTCGGCGATCTTCTTGCGCCCGAAGCGCCACTTGCGCTCGCCGTAATCGGCCGAGACGCATTGGACGGTTTTGGTCTTGTTCTTGGCCAACTCCTCATGACCGTCGCAGGGGATGAGTTCCTTGGTTTTGCGGCTGACGTACATCCCGTCGTCGCGGCCGTTGGATTCGTAGAAATCCCGGACCCACTTGATCTGATTGGCCTCCGAGCAGTCGCCGCCCAGATGGTTGATGACGTGCTTGAACACCCCCGGCCCGTTGTTGTGCATGACATACGAAAGGGTCGTCTTCTCCAGGATCGAGGCTCCGGCGCATTTTTTCTCCAGGGCGAATTTCGCGCGGGAGAAGTAGTAATCGAAGCGGGAGGCTCCTAGGGCCGTGTTGATCTCGGGATCGAAGAGGTTTTCCTTGGAGCAGGAGACAAAATCCGGGGCGGGGGTGACCAGGCGCAGGGTGTCCGGGCAGTCCCGGATGTGAAACTGGAACAGGCCCCGGTAGCCCGAGTCGTTGATCAAGGCGGGCTTGAGATTGCTCTCGGCCTTGGCTACCTCCCGGATGAACTCCCAGTTGAGGCCGTAACAGGCTCCCGCGTAGTGGTAAAAGATTTTTTCCAGGTGGGTCTTGGGCTGGACGATGGGGGAAGCGCCGGCGTTGGAAACCAGCGCTTTGCCCTCGATGTCGGGCGGGGAATCGGAGATTTGGGCGGCCGCCGGGAGCGGAAAGCGCAGGGCGAGGAAGAGGGCGAAGACCAAGAGCGCGGTGGGTTTCATGCCGAAAGGGTAGCCCCTGAATCCGGGAGCGTCAAGGGGCGAGTCCGGGGATTTATTCGGTCAGCAGGACCGGCGTCTGGGGAGGCGGGACGTCGGCGGGCAGGGCGTCGAAGAATTCTTCAAGCATGCGGCCGATCAGGGCCAGGTCCATGGTCCGGCACACCGCCACGCGCAGGGCCTTGGCGCCCGGGAGGCCGCCCGTGTACCAGAAGACGATCCGCCGCATATTGACCGCCGCGTAATGCTCCCCCAGGTGAGTTTTCTCCAATTCAAAGTGGCGGAGCAAGGTTAGGCGGCGCTCTTGAATATCGGGGATAAGGGGCGCGCCGGGGTCCCCGTCCAAGGCGCGGTCCAGGTTCCGGTAAACCCAGGGGTTTCCGAGCCCGGCGCGGCCGATCATGATCCCGTCGCAGCCGCTCTCGGCCTGCAGGCGGCGCGCGTCCTCCGGGCTCTGGACGTCCCCGTTTCCGATCACGGGAATGGAAACGGCGGCTTTGACCTTGCCGATGGCGGAGTAATCGGCCTTCCCGGAATATTGCTGGGCCTGGGTGCGGCCGTGCACGGTGACGGCGTCAAAGCCGAACGCCTCGGCCCGCTTGGCCAACTCCACGGCCTCGGCCCCGGAGGGGTCCTGAAAACCCATGCGCATCTTGACCGTCACCGGGATTTTCTTGACCGCGCCGCGCACGGCCTTGAAGACCGCCTCGGCTTTTTCGGGCTCGCGCAGAAGGGCCGAGCCCTCCCCGTTGGCGGTGACTTTCTTGACCGGACAGCCCAGGTTGAGGTCGAGGAGGTCGAACCCAAGGCCCTCGATCATGGCGGCGGCTTCGGCCATCACGGCCGGGTCGCAACCGAGGAGTTGGGCGCCCAGCGGCCGGTCCTCCGGGACGGTTTGAAGCAGTTTCCGGGTTTTCTGATTGTCGCGGACCAGCGCCTGGGAGGAGACCATTTCCGGGAAGGAGAAGGCCAGCCCCTTTTCCCGCGCGATCAGCCGGAACGGCAAATCCGTGCAAGCCGCCATGGGCGACTGTATGATCCGCGACGGCAAGCTCAACGCCCCGATCTTCAAAGGCATAGAGGGAATTCTACTAATTGGGGACACCCCCCATTTTTTCCGTAAACGGTAAAAATGGGGGGTGTCCCCAATTACTCGTAGCGGAGGGCTTCGATGGGGTCCATGCGGGAGGCTTGGTAGGCGGGGAAGAGGGAGAAGAAAAAGCCCGTGCCCATGGCGATGGCCAGGGCCAGGACGGTGTGCAGGGCGGTGATGGGGGCCATGTCGGCGGGGTCGGGGGCCAGTTTTTGGATGGCGAGGATGCCCAGCAATGTTCCCGCCGCGCCGCTGAGCACTCCCAGAGAAACGGCTTCGGTGACGAACTGGGAGACGATGTCCAGCCTTGTCGCGCCCAGGGAGCGGCGGATGCCGATCTCCCGGATGCGGGAGTAGATGGTGGCCAGGGTCACGTTCATGATGCCGATGCCGCCGGCCAGGATGGCCACGATGCCGATGGCCAGGATCGTCACGGCCCGCTCGCGCATCCGCTTCATGCGGCCCTCGATGAGCTGGCGGTAGTCTTTGATCTCGAAGTCCTTCTCTCCGCGATGGCGCGCCGTCAGGAAGGTCTCGATGCGGCGCAGATAGGAGCCGGCGGTTTGCTGGTCTCCGGTGTCGACGAATATTTCTTGGACCTTTTCCACGCCCTTCTTATCGTAGGGGGGGATGAGGTAGCGTTGATATGTCGTGATGGGCACCAGAATGTTTCCCGAGCCGCCGTAGCTGGAGTGGCCCCAGCGGGGATCCTTGTCCTTGGGGGGCTCCTTGAGGACCCCGACGACCGTGAACATTCGGTCGTCCAGGGATATCTCAGCCCCCAATAGGTCCCTGCGCTTGATGAATTTTTCCAACTCCTGCTCCGGGAAGAATTTCGCCCAGAAAGGTTTTTCCACCCAGCCGCCGGGCTGGAGGAGGACGCAGACGCGGGCGGCGTTCTCGACATCGGCGTTCGTCAGCCACCTCCCGCGCAAGGTGTAGACCCAATCCCGTCGGGACCATTCCTCGGTGGTTCCCCAGATCACGATTCCGTCCGTTTTCCAGCCGGGCAGGCGCATCTTGGTCTGCCAGCGCCGCTGCATGGGATAGACCATGTGCAGGTCGGGCCAGAGGCGGCGGATTTCCTTGGCGTCCTGCCAGGTCAGGCCCTTGGACAGGCCTTTGGAGACGTAGCCGCGTTTCTGCTGGATCGTCAGGCGCCCCGGCCCCGCCAGCTCCAGGGCCGTGGACAATCGGCGGTTCATGCCCCCGACCGCGGAAAAAGTGAACAGCGCCGCCGCCACGCCCACCGCCAAGGAGAGGCAGGTCAAGGCCGAGCGGGTCTTGTGGGCGGCGATCTCCAGGGCGGCCGTGCGCGCCAGTTCGCGGAGCTTCATTCGCTTCTCAGGGCTTCCACCGGATCCAGCCTCGACGCCTGATAGGCGGGATAAAGGGAGAACAGGGCGCAGACCGCCACGGCCGCGCCCATTGCCGAAAGCCCGTGATGC
This sequence comes from uncultured Elusimicrobia bacterium, assembly GCA_964358485.1. GTDB lineage: Bacteria > Elusimicrobiota > Elusimicrobia > UBA1565 > UBA9628 > CAYHPY01. Next base: position 10,569 of record CAYHPY010000067.1, on the reverse strand, counting down.
CAGGCCAGCTTGGCGATGTCGCGGTCGGAGGTTTTAGCAAGGTAGTCGATGGCCCACCAGCCCAGGGCGATGCCCGCCAGGCCCCCGGCCACTCCCAGGAGCATGGCCTCGGCCACGAATTGGCCCAGGATGTCGGAGCGCTCCGCCCCCAAGGCCCGGCGGATGCCGATTTCCTTGATACGGGAATAGGTGGCGGCCAAGGTCACGTTCATGATGCCGATTCCGCCCGCGAGCAAAGCCACGGCCCCCAAGGTGATCGCCGCGATCAGCACGCGCCGGTGCTCGTTGAGCTCGCCTTGGATCTCCTCGACCATGTCCTTGAGCTCGAAGTCCTCCTCTCCGCGGTGGCGGCGCTTGAGGATTTCCTCGATTTGGCGCTTGGCCGCGGGCAAGGTCTTGGCGTCGCCCGTGTCCACCGTGATGGACTCGACCGCGTGGGGATCGCCCTCCCGGCCGCGGGAGCCGCCGAAAAGCGCTTGGTAGGTGGTCACCGGAACCAGGAAGTCGGCGCCTCCCCAGGAAAACCAGCGGGGGTCCTTGTCCTTGGGAGGTTCCTTAAGCACGCCGACCACGGTGAAAACGCGCTCGTCCAGGAGGACCCTTCGTCCCAGGAGATCGTGGTGGGTCGCGAAATCGTCGTAGGGTTCCGCCCTCAGCCAAAAATAGGCCCAAAACGGCTTCTTGATCCAGCCCCCGGGCTCGACCGCCACGCAGACCCTTTCCCCGTGCTCGACGTCCCAATCGTTGAGGAACCGCCCGCGCAAGGTGTAGACCCAATCCCGCTTGGGCCATTCGGGGGTGACCCCGTGGACCTGGACGTCCAGTTTCTCCTTGCCCTCGCGCAGGGACATCCGCCAATTTCGCGCCACCGGATAAACCATGTACAGCTCGGGCATCAAGGCCCGGATTTCGGCCGCGTCGTCCGCGGTCAGTCCCGGAGAAAGCCCGCGGGAGACGTAGCCTTCCTTGGCGTTGATGTCGATGCGCCCGGGCCCCATCAGGGACACCGCGTCCACGAACGCCTTCTGGATGCCGCGGGTCTGGGCCAGCGTGAACAGAAGCGACGCTACGCCCACCGAGACCGCCGCGAAGCTCAAGACCGAGCGGACCGGGTTGGTCCGGATTTCCCGGAAAGCCGCGGCGAAGGCCTCCCGGACGATCATGCCTTTTCCAGCAGTCCGTCCCGGATTTTTAGGACCCGTTGCGCCTTGGCGGCGATGGACGGATCATGGGTGACCAGCAGCACCGTCATGCCTTCGGCGTGCAACTCCTGGAAGAGGGCCAGAATCTCGGAGCTCGACTTTGTGTCCAGGTTTCCCGTGGGCTCATCGGCCAGAAGCAGGGCCGGCCGGTTGGACAGCGCGCGCGCGATGCCCACCCGCTGGCGTTCGCCCCCCGAGAGTTCCAAGGGGGTGTTCCGGGCCTTGGCCCCGAGCCCCACGCGCCTCAGGAGCTCCGCCGCCCGGGCGCCGCGCTCCTCGGGGTCCACCTCCGCGTAGGCCATGGGCAGGCAGACGTTTTCCTGCGCGCTCAAGCGCGGCAAGAGGTTGAAGGCTTGAAAGACGAAGCCGATGTTGGCGCGGCGCAGGAGCGTGCGCTCGGAGTCGGAGAGCTTGGAGGCGTTCTTTCCGCCCAGGATATAGCGTCCGGAGGTCGGATGATCCAGGAGGCCGAGGATGTTGAGCAGCGTCGACTTGCCGCAGCCCGAGGGCCCCATGATGGCCGCGAACTCCCCGCGCTTGATCTCGAAGCTGATCCCGCCCAGCGCCCGATAGGAGCTTCCGTAGACCCGGACGAGATCCTCGCAGCGGATGACCTCTTCGTCCTGGGGACGGCGGCCGGTCAAGACTTTTTCTCCTCCGCCGGTTTTTCGGTGTGGACCTTGTCGCCCGCCTTGAGTCCGTTCTTGACCTCGACGTCGGTCTCGTTGCGCAGGCCCAATTTGACCTCGATTTTCTTAGGCTTGGCGGCCGGGTCGTGGACATAGGCCATGGACTTGCCCTTTTCCTCGAAAATCGCCGCGATGGGGATTTTCAGCACGCCCTTGCGCGCTTCCAACAGGCCATCCACGCGGGCGGTCATGCCGGGTTTGAGGCGAGGGTCGTTTTTTTGGAGGGAAACTTCCACCTTGAAGTTCTTTAGGTTGTTCTGGTCCTTATATGCCTGGGGGGAGACCAAGGTGACCTGCGCCGGAAACTTTTCATCGGGCAGGGCGTCCACGGTCACGGTGACCTTCATGCCTTCCCGCAGTTTGAGGATGTCCATCTCGCTGATCTTCATCTTGACGATCAGCCGGTGCAGGTCGGCCAGGGTCATGAGATAGGTCGGCTGGTTGGACTCCATCAGGCCCGTCACATAGTCTCCCAGGCGGGCGAAGGTGCTCTCCTCGTTGTTGTAGCCCTTCTTTTGATAGCGCATGACGACTCCGTCCAAGGGGCTCGTCAAGGAGACCGGGACGTAATGCTCGGCCTCGGTCCGCCCGGGCTGAATCACGGCCAGGAGTTGGCCCTTGGAGACCCGGCTGCCCTCGTCGACGGGGAGTTCGATGACCCGCCCGCTCACCTTGGAGGCCAGGTCCACGCTGTGCTTGGGGGCCAGCTCCCCGGAGTCCATGAAGTGGACCTCGATGTCCCCGGTCGCGGCTTGCGCCAAGGTGGAGGGCCCGCCGTCACCGGCCTTGGATTTTTTGTAATGCTTGAAGCCGTAGACCCCGCCCGCGCAGACGGCGATGGCCAGGACCAGAATCCCCCAGCGGCGGCCGGAGGACCAGGAACGGATGCGTTCTACCATATCGAATCTCCCACCGCGAGCCGGTACCGGGCGCGGTTGATGAAAGCTTCGTGGAGCGCCTGGGCGCGTTCGACCCGGGCGTTGAGCACGTCGAGCCGGGCCTGGCCCATGAGGAGGACGTCCGCCGATCCGGTCCGGTACTGCTCGGTCACCAGCCCTAGATTGCGGTCGGCGATGGCTTCCTTGGCCGTCGAGATCGAGTATTGCTTGAGGACCTGCTCAAGCTGGACGAAGGCCTCGTGCACCTCCACCTGGACCTGCCGCGCCAATTGGTCGACGGCGCCGGCCTGCCGCCGCCGCACGGCCCGGGCCGCGGCGAAGGAGTAGGCCTGGGAGGCGACGTTGTAGCCGACGGGCATCGAGAGGGCCAGCCCGAGGCGGTAATTGGGGTTGGGCTCGGAGATCGAGCCTCGGGGCCCGCCGTCGGAGCGGCTCCAAACGGCGTCCACCGAGAAGGTCGGCAGCAGCGCCTGGCGGGCGGTCCGGACGGACACCTCGGCGATCTCCAGATCCAGGAGGGCTTTGCGCAGTTCCGGCCGCGCCGTCCGCGCCCGGACGGCGTCCTCCTCCAGGCGGGGCAGGTCGGTGGCGCCCCCCGCCAGGTCGACTTTCAGGACCGCCGCCTCCAGGGGGGCGCGGTCGATGAGCGCGTTGAAGCGGATCAAGGCGGTTTTCCCGGCCGCTTGGGCCGCCGCCAGGCGAAGCTCCCCGGAGCGCCAGTCGGTCTCGCTCTTGAGCAGGTCCGAGAGGCTCTTCATTCCGTTCTTGTAGAGGTCCTCGGTCATCCGGTACTGCTCCTCCTGGGCCTTGAGGTTTTCGGCGGCGACCTCCAGGAGGCGGTTCTTGAGGCCGAGGTCGAAGAAGACCCGAACCGCCTCGAAGGCTCGGTCTCCCTGGGCGGTGCTCAGGGCCGCTCCCGAGGAATCGCGGTTGAGGCGGGCCGAGCGCGCGCTCCGGAAGTCCTGGAAGCTGTTGAACAGGTTGAGGTTGAGCCGGGTCGTGGACGTGGTCTCGTCCCGGGTCAGGCGCCAATGGGTCAGGAGGTTCGAGTTGGAGGGGGCGTGCCCGTAGGGGGTGGATTCGGCGGTGAAGCCGAAGGTCGGCAGGACCAGGGCCGCGAACTTTTCCTTGGCTTGGGCGGCGGCGGCCTCCAGCCCCGCCTCGGCTTGCCGGAGCTCCGGGGAGGCCTCCAGGACCGCGCGCACGTACGAGGGCGCATCGAATTCCCGGACCGCGGGGGTTTGGGCTAGGGCGGGGCCGGAGAAAACCGCCCAAAGGATCAGAATGTTCATGGCTCGACGACTATGATACCATTGCGCGATGCTCTCCCGCTTCTGGAACCAGCCCAGCCGCGCCTACCGGGATTTTCAGCTCGTCTACGGGGCTCTCGGCCTGCACTTCTTTTTTCCCGCGCTGGGCTACCTGCTCAGCCCCGAAACCGCCATGGATTCCTTCACCCGCCTCGGGGCGCTGTTGGGGGCCGGGACCTATCCGTTCTCCGAGCAATCCATGGTGTGGCGGGTGCTGGCCGGGACCAATGTCCTCACCTTGGCCTTCCTGTGCTTCTTCATCCAGGCCGACGTCCGCCGCCACTGGCCGGCGCTCTATCCCCTGGTGTTCATGAAAGGGACGACCTCGGCGAGTTTCTTTTTGGCCTATGTCCTTTCCACGCGCTATCCCGCCTTCCTGCTCGTGGCCTTCTGGGACGGGCTCAACTGCTTGTTCTTCATCCACTTCGCCCGCAACGCCCGCGCCGCGGCCCTGGCGGGGGAAGAGGGGCTGGTGCCCAGGCCGCTGGGAGCCTAATTTTAAGGGCGTCCGGCGGCTATGGTATCATACCCGTCCATGACCAAGCCGAAAATCCTGATCACCCGCCGCGTTCCCCAAGAGGCCCTGGACCTCCTGGCCCCCCATTTCGAGCTCGACCACCACGACAAGGCCGTCGCCATTTCCCGCAAGGACCTTCTGCGGCGTGTTCGCGGAAAAGACGGGGTTTTGTGCCTGCTGACCGAAAAGATCGACCCGGAACTGCTCAAGGCGGGCGCGGCGCTCAAGGCGGTGTCCACCTTCTCGGTGGGCTTTGATCACATCGACATTCCGGCCTGCACGGCCCGCGGCATTCCCGTCACCAACACCCCCGGCGTGCTCACCGAGACCACGGCCGATTTCACCTGGGCCCTGCTCATGTCGATCGCCCGGCGCGTGGTGGAGGGGGACCGGATGATGCGCAAAAGCGCCTATAAAGGCTGGGACCCTCTCATGCTTCTGGGGACCGACGTGTTCGGCAAGACCCTCGGGGTCGTGGGCTTCGGGCGCATCGGCCAAGCCGTGGCCCGGCGCGCCCTGGGATTCGGGATGCGGGTGCTCTATCACGACGTGGGCCGCGTGGCCCCGGAACGGGAGGAGGAGCTCAAGGCCGAGTTCGTGGAGCTTTCGTTTTTGCTCAAGAACTCCGATTTCATCACCCTCCACACTGTTTTGGACGCCGCCACCCGCCATCTCATCGATGAAAAGGCGTTCGGGCTGATGAAGCGCTCGGCGTATCTCATCAACGCGGCCCGCGGCCCGATCGTGGACGAAAAGGCCCTGGTCAAGGCCCTCAAGGCCGAACGCATCCGGGGCGCGGCCCTGGACGTCTATGAATGGGAGCCCAAGACGGCCCCGGGACTCAACAAGCAGTGGAACGCGGTCCTGGCCCCGCATCTGGCCAGCGCCTCCCTGGAGACCCGGACCAAGATGGGAATCATGGCCGCCGAGGGCCTTCGGGACGTCCTGGCCCTGCACATGCGGCCGTCCTATCTCGTCAACCCCGACGTTTATTCCGTCGTGCGTTAGGCCCCCTTAACCGTCTTTTTGCCTGTTCGTAATACGCCCCTAACACCTTTCGGCTATGCTTTGGGCAGGAAGCCGAGACATGAATCTGGGACGACTTGGACGCTTCGCCGCGATCTTCCTGGCCACCTGCCTGGCGCTGCAAGCCGGGGGCGCCGCCGAGGAGCGGATTCTGATCCTCAACCCGGTCCTGCCTTCCATCTTCCCCGCGCCCGAGCCGGCTTCTCAAGCGGCCGCGCCGCCTTCCGCCGGGGGGGAGGATTATTTCCTGTACGATCTGGCTTATTTCGCCAAGGCCCGTCCCGGGGAGGCGTTTCTGGCGGGGGAGAACATTCCTTCGAAATTGAGGCACCCGTCCCTGGAGCCGAAGGTTTATCCCAAGCTGGTGCCTTACATCCTCAACCCGGACTCCGGCCCGACCGGCGAGTTGATCGCGCCTTAAGGAGTAGGTTTGACCCGGCCCATCTGGTCGACCTGGGCTTGAACCGAGGTGATGAACTGGGCGATGTGGTGGCCCACCACCGGGATCGAGATGGCGCTTCTCAACAGCGCGAAAGTAACCGCCATGACCGCCGCGGCCAGGACCGTGAAGCCCAGGGCGAATCCCAACCCGCGTCCCACGCCCGCCAGGATGTTGTAGAAGAAAATCCTCCAGGGATGCTGGAGGAGGTCGCGCAACAGTAAAAGGTCGGCCGGATCGGCGGGATGCGCCTCCAGGGCGTTGTTGCGGATGTCCGGGCGGGGATCTTCGGCCACGAAGATATCCTAGCAAACTGTTTCAGACCTCCCGCCCCGGTTTTTTCATACCATTTCGGGCATGAATGACCATGTCCTGGCCATCGACCAAGGGACCACCGGAAGCGCCGCGGCGGTGCTTGACTCCCGCGGCCGGCTCAAGGCCAAGGTCAAACGGGATTTCCGCCAACTTTTTCCCAGGCCCGGCTGGGTCGAGCATGATCCGGAGGACATCTGGTCCTCCACCTTGGCCGCCGTCCGCGGGGCGCTTTCGAAGGCCGGCGTCTCGGCCCGGCGCCTGGCCGCCGTCGGAATCACCAATCAGCGGGAGACCACCCTTCTCTGGGACCGCAAGAGCGGGCGTCCCGTCGCCCATGCCATCGTCTGGCAGGACCGCCGCACGGCGGAGTTTTGCGCCAAGCTGCGGAAAGCCGGCCGGTCGGCCTTCGTGCGCCGCAAGACCGGCTTGGTTCTGGACCCTTATTTTTCCGGCACCAAGCTCCGCTGGCTTCTGGATCACGTTCCGGGGGCGCGGGCCCGGGCCCGGCGCGGGGAGCTGGCCTTCGGGACGGTGGATTCCTTTCTGTTGTGGCGGCTGACCGGCGGGGCGGAGCACGCCACCGATCCCTCCAACGCCTCGCGGACCATGCTGATGGATTTGAAAAGCCTCCGTTGGGATCCGGAGCTGTGCGCCATGCTCGGGGTCCCGTCCTCGGTCCTGCCGGAAATTCGTCCCAGCATCGGCGCCTTCGGCAAGACCCGGGGCGTTCCCGGCCTGCCGGACGGTATCCCGATCACCGGGATCGCTGGGGACCAGCAGGCCGCGCTCTTCGGCCAGGCCTGCTTCGAGCCGGGGGAGGCCAAGTGCACCTTCGGGACGGGAAGTTTCCTTCTTCTCAACGTCGGGGCCAAACCCGTTTTCAGCCGCTCCGGCTGCCTGACGACGGTGGCCTGGCAATGGAACGGCAAGACGACCTACGCCTTGGAGGGCTCCGCCTTCATCTGCGGGGCCGCGGTCCAATGGCTCCGGGACGGGTTGGGGTTGATCAAGGATTCGGACGAGGTCGAGGCCCTGGCGGCCTCCGTCTCTTCCTGCGAGGGCGTGCAATTCGTGCCCGCGCTCACGGGCTTGGGCGCGCCGTACTGGAAGCCCGATGCCCGCGGGCAAATCTCGGGCCTGACGCGCGGCAGTACCCGGGCCCACATCGCCCGGGCGGCGCTGGAAGGAATGGCGCTGCAAAACGCGGAACTGCTCCTGGCCATGCGGGGGGATTTGAAGGGGCCGCTGAAGTCTTTAAAAGTGGACGGCGGCGCGGCGGTCAACGACCTGCTCATGCGCCTTCAGGCGGATTTTCTGGGCATTCCCTGCGTTCGGCCCAAAGTGACGGAGACCACCTCGGTCGGCGCGGCCTTCATGGCGGGTCTGGGGATCGGGCTTTGGAAGGATTTGGGCGCCGTGCGCCGGGTTTGGGTTAAGGAAGCCGAGTTCCGGCCCCGCCTTTCCTCCGGCGAGCGCCGGCAACGGCTGGACCGGTGGCGTCAGGCGGCGCGCACAGCCTGAGGCGTCACTCTTCGTCGGGCGCGGGCGCGAAGAGCTCCGCGGGCAAGGGCCCCTCGGCGGGAGCCTCCTCCCAGCGGTCCAGAAGGAATACCTCCGGAGTCGCGGTCCTCCAAGGATCAAAAACCAAGCACCAGGATTCTTCCTCCTCGTTTCGGCATAGCGCCGCCGCGGCGTGGCGCAGGCCGAGGGGCCGGGAAATCTCCCGCGCGGTCCAATGGGCGGGCTTGGCTCGGGAGAGCTCGTGCCAGACCGCGTCGGCCCAATCGGCGCTGGTGCCCTTGTCCAGGCGGTCCAGGCGTTTAAGCCGGGCGATCTGGGAGCGCAGGCGCCGTCCGGCCTTGCGGGTTTCCTTGTCCGGACGGGCTTTCAGCCGGGGCTGAAGTTCTTTCAAGGAAGCTTCCGCCCGGGCCAGACTGTCGGCGAGCTGACGGGCCGGCGGCCGCGGCTTGGGGTCCTGGGCCACCGGCGCGCCGTAGACCCCCGCCTGCCAACCGGCGGCGAACTTTGCCTTGACCAAAGCGCCGTATTTGCGGTGGAGCTTGAAGAGTTCTTCCGCGGCATCCTCGTCCAGCCCCCGGATTCGCCGCGCGGCCCAGCCCGCGGGGTCCTTGCTGGGGGAGGAAGGCGCCCCGGCGGCCCAGACCGCCAGCGCCAAGAGAAACGGAAGCATTCCCAGAGGATAGTAAATCCCCGTTCGGGTGGAGGTCATGCCTGGTCCGGGGGCCGCGCCCCAGCCACGGTCTTGACCAGTTCCGCGGGTTGATAGAAGATGCTGGCGACCACCGCGCACTCAAAGGTACAGCGGCATTTGGTGTCGCGGATGTGGGCGGCGATTTTGCGCCCCAAGAGGCCGTCCAGCGCCTTTTGGGCGTCGCAGTCGTAATCCCGAACATTCCCGTAGTTGAAACCGTTGTGGGCGGCTTTGACTGCGGGGTCCAGGTCCAAAGTGGGGAGAATCTCGCAGGGCGCCAGGATTCCGGTGTCGTAGAGTACCGCCAGGCGGCCTCCGGCCACGCAATCGACCTGGAATTCGTTGGTCGACGCGGTCCGCGCCACGATGCTTCGGGTCCGCGCGGTGAGTTTTCGAACCAGGGCCGTGGTGAGGTTTGTTCCGGCGGCGCGCGATTGAAGGCGCTCATCCAGATACCGCACGGCCGCATCGTAGGCGGCGGGGGGAACTTCTTTGGCCGCCGGGTCCTTGGGCTTGCCGCGGGTCAACTGCAGGGTGTAATCGTCGGAGGGGAATTTCTCCAGGTATTCGTCCACCAGAGCCCGGAGGTCGTGAAGGTTGAGGGCGCTGACCACGCCGGTCATGGTGACGATGAGGTTGGGATATTCTTTCTGGAGGCGTCTCAAGAGGGCATGAGTGGCCGCGACCTCGTCGTAGGAGCGGTCCGAGCCGCGGATGCGGTTGTGGGTCTGCTTGGTTGCGTCCAGGGAAAGGCCGATCTTGAAGGTGGCGTGGGGGTATTTGGCGCAGACCGCGCGCAGGACGCGCTCGGTGGCTTCGATGTAGGTCCCGTTGGTCGGGATGGTCAGGTTCCGGGTTCCCGAGTTCTCGATGAAATAGCCCATGATGAGGTCTATATCCTTCCGAAGGAAGGGCTCGCCTCCGGTCAAAGTCAATTGCATGAGATGGGGGAGGGATTTACTGACTTTTTCCAGCTCGGCCAAAGTGAGGCCGTCGCCGGTGGGGGCGTTGAGGGACTCGGCGTAGAAGCACATCTCGCACTTGAGATTGCAGCGGGAGGTGACATAAAGGATGAGGTAGGAAAGTTTGCCGGCGCGGAGATAGCTTGAGGCTAGGGGAAAATATCTGGCTCGGATGTCCAGGAAAGGGCGCAGGAGCAGCCGGAGCAAGCCGAAGGCGATTCCGGCTGCGGCGGACAGGTGGAAGACGAAGAAGAGAGCCAGATAGGCCGGGATTTTCGCGGGGCCTCTCGTTCGAAGGCAAAAAAGAAACAACGGAGCGTTGAACGAGGCAAGGAATAGGAAAAGGAGAGACGACCAAAGGACTGCTGTTCGAAAGGGTAGGAAAAACGGGAAAAGAAAGATCATCAACGGAACAATTAAATTCGGCAAAGTGGACAGTCTAGTATGTCCGGTGTTGTCCCAAGCCCGGGCGTTGAACATCACTTCGATCCAAAGCCCGGAGCGCCGGAAATAATTCCAAACGGTGGCCCAAAAACCCGAGAAGCGGTGGCGGATTTCCAGTTCGCGGGTGAAGAGGATCGGGGTGGCCTTCTCGATTTTCTTCGAGAAGGCGTAATCCTCCACGTCGGCCTTCCGGAAGGCGGCGTCAAAGCCCCCCAACTCCCGGAAGAAATCCGCCCGGATGACGCCCATGCGGGGGTTGAACTGGGAGGTGGGCTCGTTTTCCGGGATGCGGCTCAATAGGAAATGGATCCAGGTGGCCTGAAATTCCGCCGCCAGGCCCGGGCCCGCGCTATCCATGGAGTTGATCCCGCTGAAACAACGGATTTCCGGGTGGCGGAGAATGTGGCGGATGGTCCGTCGCAAGGTGTCCGGAAGGAAATAGGAATCCGCGTCGAAGAAGAGGAGGTATTCTCCGCGCGCGGCGGCCGCGCCCAGGTTGCGGGCCGCGGCGGGGCCGGAGTTGACCGGGGTCCTGAGCAAAGCGAGCCTGGGAA
>CAYHPY010000066.1:0-19650 GCA_964358485.1 uncultured Elusimicrobia bacterium | reverse complement strand
GGGCGCCCGAGCGGGTCGTCCCGGCCCTGCTGTTTTCCGGGGGGATGGACTCGACGGCGGCCAGCGTGCTCATGCCGGACGCCACCCATCATTTGTTCCTGGACCGGCTCGCCCGCCGGCGCCCGGGGGACGGCGGCGACGCCCTGATCGACCTGTCCCGGCAGCGGGGCGCCTGCGGGGCGGTGGCGGCCGCCGGCCGCCCGGTGCACATCACGGCCGACGATCACGAACGGCTTTACCTTCCCTACCCGATCTGGCACTCGAACATGACCGTGCTGGCCGCGCTTTCGATGGCGGACTCCCTGGGCCTGCGGACGCTGGACACGGGGGAGGTGTTCGACGCGAAATATTTCGGGGGCTATCATCGCGGCAAGGCCGCCGGCTGGAGAATGCGCCCGGAGCGGGACCGGGCCCGCCCCAGGCCCCCGGGATTTTCCGCCCTGCGGGACGGTTTCGGCTTTCTCAAGGCCGTGGGGTTGGGCTTGGCCGATTGCGTCGGCGGCCTCTCGGAGGTGGCCACGGCCAAGATCGTGGCCGAGAGCCGCTACCGGGACAAATCATATTCGTGCTACTACCCCTCGGAGGAACCCTTCTGCTTTCGCTGCGACAAGTGCTTCAAGAAGCTCCTCCTGCGCCACGTCGCGGAAAAGACCGAGGTCCCCAAGGAGCTCTTCGAGCGATTTTTGTCCGTCCCCCGCCTTGCGGCCCTCTTCGACGCCCCCTACCTGGATTGGCACCACGTGTGGTTCTACCTTTTCCAAAAAATACGCTGCCGGCATTGGTTCGCCCTGGAGCTCCAACGCCAGGCGCGGGAAGGCCCCGATCTCTCGGCCTTGGAGAAGTGGTACCCGAAGGCGGTCGGGGACATGGAGCCGGATTACGCCGACGCCGTTCTGGAAAACATCGGGAAACGGGTCCGCACGATGACCCCCGCGGAAATGGAACTTCTGGAGAATTGCGAGGTCCCCCCCTTGCGCCGGCCTTCGCGCGCCGGCCGCCCACCGCGCCCCAATCCCCCCGCGGCCGCCCCGGAGCCGGACCCCGGCCCCGCGACGATTCCTCCCGAGACCAAGGCCCTGTTCCGGCTCCTTCAAGCCAAGCTCCTCACGGACCCGCCGCCGCGCTGGGGACCGTACCGGCTCGACGACGTGTTCCTGCGGCCCTCGGACCCCGGCGTCTGCCTTTGGCTGAGCCGGGTCCAAGAGGAGGCCGCCCGGCCCGGGGAGGCGGTGATCGCCCGCCTGTTCAGGATTCAACGCCCCGGAGACCGGTTCCTGGTGCGCCTCGGGACCCTGGGTCTTGATTTCGAATCGCCCCGGCCCATCGGCATGGACCTCTTGAGGCCGTTGGTCCTGAGCCTATCGGGGGTTTTCAAACAGGCCCGGGTAGAATCGGCTTGAAACCGGGCGCGCTTGCGGCGGCCTTGACCGCCCTGCTCGGATCGGCCCTGCTCCTCAACCCGCTCCGGGAAATCGCCTTGGACGACGATTGGGTCTTTTACCTGGGCGTCCGGCGGCTTTTGGAGGACGGCGTCTGGGAGATTCCCGCCAACGCCACGCCAAGCCTGGCGGCGCACACCCTTTGGGGCTGGCTGTTTTCCTCAGGGTTCGGCTTGAGCCACGGCGTCCTGCGGGTTTCGACCTTGGTCCTCGCCGCGGTCGCGCTGGCGGCCCTGTCCAGCCTCTCGGGGGAGGGAAAATCCCGCCGCCCGGCCCCGCTCGGCCCTTCCTTCCTCCTGTTGGCCAATCCGATCTTTTTTTTATTGTCTTTCACCTTCATGACCGACGTTCCATTTTTGGCCTGGTCCCTGCTGGCCTTGGCGCTTTACCGCAAAGGCCTGAACCCGTCCCGGGACGGTTTTCTGTTGCTGGGAGCTCTGGCCGCGGGCGCCGCCGTTTGGACCCGGCAGATCGGGATTTTCAGCGCGCTGGCGGCCGCTTGGTGCGTCCGTTCCGGAGGCAGGCTCTCCCCCCGGCGGGCCGCGCTCATCCTGGGAATTCCCGGGGTCTGCCTGGGGCTGGCCTGCGCCTCCCGCTGGTCGGCCTGGGCCGCAACCGCCTTCCTCCAGGAAGCCCTTTGGACCCAATGGAGCCGGCCGGCCTGGCTGTTGGCCGAGCTGTATTACCGTTGGTCCTCGGCTTTGCTCTATCTGGCTCTTTTCACGCTTCCCTTGGCCCTGCTCCAAGTCCGCGGGTTGGGCGTAAGCATCCCCCGGCCCGTCACCGCCGTGACGGGCCTCGGGGTTTTCCTCCCCGCCCTCCTGCGCCGGCCCTCTTTCCCTTTTTTCACCGGGATCATCCATGACCGCGGGCTGGGGACGCTCACTCTTTCCGAGGCGCCGATGAAGGCGGCGGGTCCGCTCGGCACGCCGGTCTGGGGGGCCCTGCTGACCGCGGCCGCCTTCATTTCCATCTTTCTTTGGCTCGGCCGGCTCCGGGAGCTCGGAGCGGCCTTTAAAAGGGCGGAGGTGCGGCTTCTCGCTTTCGCCGCCCTGCCGCAATTCGCCCTCTTGTCCTTGGGGCCCAGGCTCTACGACCGCTACCTCCTCCCGCTGATTCCCTTCGCCCTCCTTTGGGCGAGCCGCGCCGCGCCCGAGAACAGCCCCGCGCCCGCCGGCCGCGGGACGGGCTGGGGACCGGCGCTCGCGCTGCTGTTTTTTTCCTGGTCCGTCCTGGGAACCTGGGATTATCTCAACTGGAATTCGGCCAAATGGGAAGCGGGCCGCCGGGCCCCCGAATTCGGAATCCCCCGGAACGAGCTGAAAAACGGCTGGGATTGGGAGGGCCTGTTCCGCTCCGCCCCGGAGGGGCGGGAGGAGCTCTTTTCCGGAAAAGTTTCCTTTTCCCCGTTTGGGGCCGAGGGAGGGGCGGTCCTCCTGGCCGTCCCCTATTGGACCCCGCTGAGCCTTTCGCCGGGAAACGTCTACTTGGTTCGGTGAATCGGGCGGAGAACGGGCAGGCGTGGAACCTGAAGCACCTGAGGCAATGGCCTATCGAGCAGGGTCACGCGAAGGGGACCAATCGGATTTGAGCCCGGGGACCGCGGCGCGGACGGCTCGCCTCGGGGCCAATGCCGGTCGCTTGGGAATATTTCCTGTCAAAAAAATATGGACCCTGATTGGTGATTACCCATTCTTTTAAAGTATTTTTTTGTTGAGAATGATGGCGCCATCATTATTCCATGCGGTGGGTTTTGTGCGGCATTTCCCGAGGCATTCGGCCCGGCGGCGCCGGGACGAATGCCCCGGCGCCGACGATCCGGTCGGCGCCGAAGCCGTTGTTCGGCTTAATAAACAGCATTATTTGCGTCCCGAACATCCAAAGGACGTTGGTTCGGGACGTCCCAGACCTACGAACTTTGGATGTCTGGGACGGGCTTCGGGCCCGCGGCTTGCGGCCGAGCGGAAGGCCGCAAGCTTGGGAACGGCAAAGGCCATTCGGGAACGAATTGAACAACGGCAGAAACGGCGGGAACGGAACCAAAGGCAACGAACGACCGGCAATGGCCTTCGGGGTCATTTACGGATTTTAAAATATCCTCTCTCTCAAAATTCTTCCTTAATAAGTAGGACCCGGTCCGCCTCGACGGGCCCCAATTTTTGAATCGTTCCGCCGGGCCAGCGGATCTCGACGGCGTCGACCCGCGCCGCGGGTCCAAGGCCGAAGTGCAGGCGCCGGGGCGGGCTATTTTGAAATCCTCCGCCCTGGGGTCCGAGCTCCTCGGTTTGGGAATGAGTTCCCGCGCGAACCGTCACCTTCGCCCCGATCCCGTCGCGGTTGGAGCGGCGTCCTTCCAGCTTGACGCCCAGCCAATGATTTTCTTTCGGGCACCGCCCCCGGAAAAGCCGGATCGGGTCAAAGCCCGTCGTCACCACGTCCAGGCAGCCGTCGCCGTTCAAATCCGCGGCGGCTCCCGAGCGCGAGTTCCCCCGGAAGTCCAACCCGCTTTCCCGGGAGGCGTCCAGCAATCGCCCTTGGGCGGGGTCGTAGCGCCAGAAGACCTGGCGCTCGCGCGCGAAGCCGAGGCGGTAGGGCCACCACCCCGTCGTTTGGAAAACGTCGGGCCAGCCCCGGTTGCCCGCGTCCAGGAAATAGCCGTTCCACCCCCAACCGGTGGGCACCCCCTCCACCGCCCTCTCGAAAACGTCTTCGAAACGGCCGCCGCCGAGATTCCTCAAAAGCCGGTTGCGCTGGCGGACGCGGACCTGGCCCTCGTTGACGTAGCCTTCGTAGCCGAGCCGGAAGGCCCGGGCCGCCGGAGGCAGAATAACCGCTCCCGTCCGCTGGTCCCCGATATAGGTCAGCCAAAGGTCGGGCCGCCCGTCCCGGTCGAAGTCCCCCACCGAAACGCCCATTCCGTTGCCCCGCGCGTCCGCCCCGGAGGCCCCGGACACGTCCTCGAAGGTTCCGTCCCCGCGGTTACGCAAGAGGCGGTTTCGCCCGAAGTCGTCCTGGACGTCGAGGTCCGGGCGCCCGTCTCCGTCGAAATCGAAAGCCGCGGCCGCCAACGCCCAGCCTTTCCCGGCCACCCCGGCGGCTTCGGCCCGCTCCTCGAAGCGGCCGCCCAGATTGCGGTAAAGGCGGTCAGGATGGCCGTCGGTGAACTCATGGGCCGCCTTCATCTGGCGGCGGTAATCCTGCGCCCCGGCCAGGAACAGATCCAGCCGGCCGTCGAGGTCGTAATCAAACCAGACGGCCGAGGTCGTCTCGGCGGGGGCCGTGGAGAGGCCCAGGACCTGAGTCGCGTCGACGAATCTCCCGCCCTCGTTTCTCCAAAGCCGGTCCCGTTTGACGCGGTCATGTCCGGTGAACAGGTCCGGCCGCCCGTCGTTGTCGAAATCGGCGGAGCTCGCTCCGTTGCAGGTCGAGCCCTCCAAGCCCGCCGTCCCGGTCGCGTCTTCGAAGCGGAAAGCCCCGAGATTGCGATAAAGCCGCGCCTGCTCGGTTCCGCAGAAGAAAAGGTCGTCCCTTCCGTCCCCGTCGAAGTCGAGCATGGCCAGCCCCCCCGGCATTTCCCCCGGGGCGTCGGCGTTTCGCAGCGGGGCTTCCGGGGAAGGAAGGGTCAGTCCCGAATGCGAGGAAGGGACGGCCGAAAACCAGGTCCGGTCCCGCCGCCCTGGGCCGGGGGCCGGCCTTTCACCCGGGCTCAAGGCCAGCGCCAGGGCGTCGCAGGCGTCCGGCGAGAGGGCCAGGCTCTCACCCTCGGAGGGCCCCTCCAGCAAGGCGAGAATCGCCTCCCAGGCTTGCGGGGAAGATTCGGCGCCCGCAGGGGCCGCCACCCCGCTCCCGAAGGCGCCCGCTTGCGCCTCGATGGCCTCCTGCATCGCCCCGCCCGGGACCCAGGGATCGCGGGAGTCGGAGCGACGGACCGAGGCCCGCCAAAGCTTTCCGGCCCGCCGCAATAAAGTTTCCCGCGCCGATCCGCGGTTTCCGGCGCGCCCGACGGAGCGCCGGTCCAGTTCGGCCCGCGCGTAATCGGACGCCAGGGCCCAAGCCGCCGCCGCGGCCTGCGCCGGATCGAACAAGTCCGGGATTCTCAAGGATTCGGGCCCCCGCAGGCGCCGCCCCGCTGCCTCGTAGGAGGGAGGACTCAGCTCCCGGGCCAATTTGCTCCGGGCCAGATCGTAAACCGCCAAACGCCGCGCCATCGCTCGAAGCGGCGGCTCCCCGGTTCCCTTGAGAGCCTCCTCGGGAAAACCCAGTTCCTTGAGGAAGGCGCGGGGCTCGACCCCGGAAAGATACGCGTCGATCTCGGCCCCGTCCACGAAAAGCTCGTCCTCGGGGAGGAGAAGCCGAGTTCCCCCGGCGTCCTCGGCCGCCGCGTAATCGACCTCCGCGGCGAAGAAGGCGGGGGCCAAGCCGCGCCAAACGCCCTCCCGGTCCACCCGCGCCGCGCTGACCGCCAACCTCCGGCCCACCCGGCCGCCGAGGAAGGTGAGCTCCTTTCGGGACCAGGCGTAATCGGCGGGGGTCCGGCCCAAGACCGGCAGGCAGGGACGCGGCCCGGCCCCGAAGAGCGGCGCGGCGCCCCCCCAGGCCAACATCGCCGCCAGGGCCGTCCACCTCATGATTCGAGGATCGGGGCGGCGGGAACCCGAACAACGTCTCGTCCCCGGTAGAACTGCCGCCAAGCCCGGGAGAATTCATCCGAAAGCGCCTGCGCCGTGGATCCCTTGGGCCGGAACACCACATGGGCGCCGTTGTAGCGGCTCCAATCGGAACTCTCCGGGAGGCGCCCCTCGGCCCGCAGCCGACGGCGGAAGGGCGTGCCGGGGTACGGGGTGGCGATGAAGAATTCGGCCAGGCTCACGCCCGCGCCGGCGCAGAATCGCAGAACATCGTCGACCTGTCCCGGCCCGGCGTGATCGTAGCCCAGTCCGAAAGACGCGAAAAACCTCATTCCGCGGCGCTCGATCTCCCCGACGAGCCCGCGGGCCGCCTCCCGCGCCGAGGGCTCCCCCGAATAAAACGCCCGGCTGGCCGGATCGTCGGCGAACACGACATACACGTTCTTGGCCCCCGCCCCGGCCAGGGCGTCCAAAAACGCGGGGTCCCGGTTCATGGCGGGAGAGCCCGACACGAGCAGTCCCACCCTGGCCCCGTCCAACAACCCCAGCACCCGGAGCACGAAATCGGAGATGTCCGGGCGCGGCAAAGTCAAGACGTCGTCGGCGGCATACACGTCGCGGCCGGCCAGGGCCCGAAGTTCGGCGGCGACCGTTTCCGCCGGGCGAAAACGCAGCCGGCGCCCTTGATATAAAGGAATGCCGCACCATGAGCAGGAGAACGGACAGCCCCTCAGCCAGGACACGATCTCGGCGCTGAAATCGTACAGGCGCGGATCGAAAACCCCCGGCTTGGGCCCCGCGATGGCCTCGGGGCCCGGCGGAGCCCCCCGGTACAACTTTTTCAGGGCCCCGTCCCGGAAGTCGGACAAGATCCGGGGCCAGAGCAGGTCGCCTTCCCCGACGCAGACGGCGTCGCCGTGGCGGCCGGCCTCTCGCGGGGCCAGGGACGGATGCATGCCGCCCAGGACCACCGCGGTCCCGCGGGCTCGAAATTCATCCGCCAAACGGTGGGCCGAGGAGGCCTGCGGGGTGAAATAGCTGATCGCGGCAAGGTCCGGCTCCCAACCGTCCGGGGGCCCTTGGACATTCTCATCCCAGACCCGCCACCGGACCCAGGGCGGCGTCACGGCGGCCAAGGTGGGAATGGCCAAAGACGGGGGCATCGTGAAATCCCAGACCGCCGCCACGGCGGGCAGGAGCGCCAAATCGGGTCGGGCCTGGCGGTATTTCTCGAACCGGGGATAAACGAAAAGGACTTTCGGCTCGTCCCGCCGGCCGCCGCGACGGCCGAGCGCCGGACCCCTCACCGCGGGACTCCGCCATGGCATTTCCGTTGCATTACTTGGGCTCCAGGATGGGCTCCCAAGCCAAGCTTCTGGCCAAGGACGTCATGCGGCGGGACGTGATCACGGTCCCGGCGACGATGGACCTTTGGAGCTTGGCCCGGCTGTTCTCGGAGAAGGGCATTTCCGGCGCCCCCGTCATCAACGGTGGCAAGGGCATCGTCGGAGTCGTCTCCCAGGCGGACCTGATCCGAAACATCAACGCCCTGGCCCAGACGACTTTCGCCCAATCCGCCTTTTACGAGAACTCCGATCCCGAGCCCGGCCCCAAGCGGCCGATGCTGCGCGCCCGGGACATCATGAGCCCGGTCGTCATCGAGTGCGACGAAAACACCCCCGTGGACGAACTCAGCCGGATCATGCTCAAAAACAAGGTCCATCGGATCATCGTCACCCGAAAAGGGCGGCTGATGGGGATCGTCACGACGATGGACCTTTTGCGGATCGTTTAACCGCATCGCGGAGCGTCCTCGAGGAATTTTCCAAGCGCCCCGGGCGCGAGGACCGTCACCAACCCCCGGCCCGTCGAAATCCAGCCTTTTGCCTTGAAAAACGCCAACGCCCGGAAGACCGTTTCCACGGTCGTGCCCGCCCGCTGGGCGAGGCTTTTGCGGGTCGCGGGAATCTCCTTTCCCGAAGCGCGGTGCAGGCTCAAAAGCACCCTGGCCACCCGGACCCGGGCATTTTCCCGTCCCGACGCGGCCAACCGGCGCATCGCCGCCAACCGGTCCGAGCACAAAGCGCACGCGTCCCGGGCGACGGCCGGGTTGCTTCGCAACGCCTCCTGGAACGCCTGGTCCGGGATACGAAACGCCTCCAGACCGCCCTCGGCCACGGCCGTGCAGGGATAAACCGGGGCTCCCGAACCGAGGCGGCAAAGCAGGCCGAAAATCTCCCCCCGCCCGCGCCGTTCCAACTCCAATTGCCGTCCCCCCGGAAGGTCGACCGAGATCCTGGCCTGCCCCGAAATCACGAGCCAGGAATACGCGGCGGGAGACCCCTCGCAATACACCACCTCGCCGTGGGAAAACGAGACCCGGACCACCGCGCCCGCCAAAGTTCGGAGCTCCCCGGGGGAAAGGCGGTTCAACATCGGGCAGGATCGCAGAAACTCCTGGACTCCGCCGCTCATGCCCGGACCTCCGAACCCGAAGGCAGGTCCCCCAGCCCGAACATGCGGGCGTATTCGGCCGGCACGCCGAGACAGCGGGGGTCGAAGGGACAACCGCGGCATTCGGGACGCTTGGCCCGCCCCACCCCGCCCAATTCGCCGCTGAAATCCTCCGCGTAACGCATCCGGTCCTGGGAAAAATTCCTCCGGGCGGCGTGATCCCGCGGGCGCTCCAAGAGGCAAACGGGAAAAGAACTCTCCCCCCCGAAGAGCTCCACTTTGAGCCCCTCCCCGCGGCACGCGCGCAGCGCCCGGCGCAGGTAAGGGGCGGCGTCCTTGAGCGTCACCGCCAGCCAGGGGGCTTGATGATGTCCCGCCCCGTTCATCATCGAGAAATACACCCCCGGGCGGCGCCCCGGCCCCGGGCCGGAACTTAAGGCGCCGAAAAACCGCATCAAATCGGGCAGTTCCCGGTAGTTGAGAGCGGTGACCACCACGTTGATCGTCACCGCGCATTTTGCGCAGGCCAGCAGGCGGGAAAGCCCGCGGACCGCCCTGGGAAATTGCCCCCGGCTCCCGGTCAGGCGGTCGTAGACCTCGGGCCGGTGCGAGTGAAACGACACGAGCCCGGCGCCCACCCCGAGCCCGACCAGCCTCCGGGCCAATCCGGGACGGGCCAAACCCACCGCGTTGGTTTGGAGGACGAATCTCCGAACGCCCTTGCGGCGCGCGCGGGCCAGAATCTCGGGCAGACGCGGCTCGACGAGGGGCTCCCCCCCGGAAATCGTGAGTTCGGCGCCGGGCTTGAGCTCAGCGGCCAGACGGTCCAGCTCCCGCTCGAGCTGCCCCGGCTCGGCGCGTCTGCGCGAAACCGGGATGAAGCAGAAGGGGCAGCGTTGATTGCAGGCGAAGGTGACCCGAAAGAGACGGCGGTCCCCGTAGGCTTCCTCATGATGTTCGGCCTTGGCCGGACCTTCCCTGCCATCCCGGCCCCGCAGGGATTCCAGGAGCAGGCCGAGGGCGGCCGCGAGTTCCGAAAGACCGCGCGCCTGCCGCGGAGCCAGCCCGGGGCGGGGGCGGGCCTTCGGATGAAAGGCGGGGAGGACGGATCCCCCTTCCCGGCACGCCGCCTCGGCCCCGCCGTCGAGAACCAAGTCCCCCGGGGAACCCGACGGCCCCTCCACCCGGAAGGCGAGGACCCGCTTTGAAGCGCGCAGACGAAGCGCCCAGCCGAATCGTCCGAGCTGGGCCGCCACGGCGCCCGGAAACGAGCCTCCGGAAATCCCGTCTTCCGCCTCCAAAAGCTTGAGAACCTCCTCCGCCGCCCCCCGGAGGTTTCCGCCGACGAGCAGCCTTCGGCCGGCGGCCAGCGCCTCGGCGGACCGGACTTCCCTCAGGGCCGCCTCGGCGGGCCCCCACTCCCCCATCCGCAACAAAGCTCCGGCCAGCAGGGTCCGGGGGGGCGCGGCCCCGGCCCCCTTGGCGGCGGCGCGCCTTAAAACCTCGATCAGGCGGCCGAGCCGCCGTTCCGTCTTTTCCAGGCAGGATGAGCGGTTCAAGACTTCCCGCCCGCGGCCCGCGGCCGCAGCGCCCCGAGGCCGAAGCGCCGCGCGTACTCGGCGGCGACCCCCTGGCAGTTCCCGTCGTGGGGACACCGGCGGCAGGACGGGCGCTTGACCCTGCATTCGGCGAGGTCCTCCTCGCCCACCCTCCCGGCGTAGCGGACGCCGCCCCGCGGGGCCCTCCGGGACGGAGCCAAGTCCCGAGGGTCATCGAGCACGCAGGGTGGAAACGCGCAGGCCCCGGAGAATTCCACCAAGGATAGGCCCGCCAGGCGCGCGGCTCTCACGGCCCGGTTCAACCAGGGAGCGACCGCCTCCAGGCCCACGCCGAGCTCGGGGGCCTTGCGCAGGCCCACGTCGTTGAGCATGGAAAAAAACAGGCTCGGGCGCGGGCGTTTTCCGCCGCCCAATCCGGCCAGGAAAACCGCCGTTTCAGGAAGGTCCGCGTAATTGAAGGCGGTGACGACGACGTTGCAGACGACCCGGGCGCCGGGCGCGGCCAAAATATTCTTCAACCCCCGCACGGCCCGGTCGAATTGGCCCCGGCTTCCCGTGAGGCGGTCATAAAGCGCCGGTTTGTGGGAATGAAAGGAAACGAAGTAATCCTTCACCCCCAAATCGGCGAGCCGCGCGACCAAGGCCGCGTCCGAGAAATAAACCGCGTTGGTCTGGATGGAAAAGCGCCGCACGCCCGCCCGCCGGGCGGTCCGAATGATTCCGGGCAGGCGGGAATCGGAGGCGGGCTCCCCGCCGGAGATCGTCAACAACCCCTTGTTTCCGATTTTCCCGGCGACCCCGCGAAGCCGGTTTCCGATTTCGAGAAGGGCGGTTTTACGCCCGGTGAGAGAAACGAAGCAAAATGGACAACGCTGATTGCAGGCCGCGGTGATGCGAAGAATGTGCTCCAGCCCGTCGGGGGATTCCGGCCCCGGAGCTTTCGCGGCCCCGCCGCCGGCTCCGGCCATTCTTTCCAATTCGGCCCGAAGGTCCGCCGGAGCCCCGGGCGCCTGGATGGCCTCGCGCAGGCAGGCGCGCGCCTGGGGCAGGCGCCCTTCCTTTTCCCGGAGCAGGCCCCGCCATTTCCAGGTCTCCCAGGTCTCTCCCCGGCGGGCGATGGCCTCCAGGCACGCGCCGGCCTCGCGGTAGCGGCCGGCCCGAAGGTGCCCGTTCAAAGCGTCAAATCCCGTTTTCATTCATCGTCCCAAGAAGGCCGAGATTTCCAAACGGCTCGGCCAGGAAGGAGAGGCGATCCTCAAGGCCTCCCTGCGTTCCCGGCGGGCCTCGGCGGCGCGGCCCAAAGCGGCCAGGGAATTGGCCCGCGCCCCCAAAGTATCGGCCAGGGGGTCTCCCTCCAGGAGGCCCCTCGAAAGAATTTCTTCATAACACGCCAGGGCTTCGGCGTGACGGCCCGAAACGGCGAGGACAGCCCCCAAACTGAGCCAGGCGGATGGATTTTCGCCGTCGGCGTCGGCCGCGGCCTGAAAGCGCTCACGCGCCTCCGGGGCCCGGCCCGCCCGATACAAGGCCACTCCCTCCTCGACCAGTTTCGACGACCGGGACTCCGCCGCCAAAAAACCCCTCGCCCCCTCCCCCCGAAGGGAGGCCATTTTTCCCCGGGCGCGCTTCCAACGGGCCAAGACCCGGTCCCGGTCGGCCCATGATCGGCGCCCCGGCCCCTCGGCCCGGCATTTCGAGGAACGGCGCATGGCCTCGGCCTGCCCGAGAACGGCGTCGAATTCCACGGTGTCGCCGACCAGACGCCCCACCGGGTTTTCGCCGCCCCGGGGCCCGGCCCGATCCAATTCCCCCCCCAGCCAATCGGAGACGGCGCAGGTCAAATCCCCGGCGGCCGCCGCGTCGTCCGGGGAATCGTCCAGCCATCCGATCAGGTAGTCCGCCCTTCGCAAAACGTCCCCGCCGGACTTTCCCCTGGCAAGGACCCGCCGCAGCGCCTCCCGCCCCCGCCTCCCGGCAGCGGAGGCCGCTAAGCTCGCCGGCGGCCCGCCTCCCTTCTTTTGAAGTCGGCAGTAGCGGCGCCCCGCCGGAGATTGGAAACGGCACTCCGCCGAAAACCGGGGGGACAAGCGTTCCCGGAGACCGTCCTCGGCCCGCACATAGACCCGGCCGCCCCGCGACAATCGTTCGGAGATCCGGCCGGGGAGTTCGGCCTCCCGGGCTCCCGGAAACTCGCAGGGCCCCGGCGAAATCCGTTCTTCCCTAAGAGCGTCGAAACGCTTCAAGTACGACAACTCCAAGGGAGGGCATGACTCCGCGACGAGCAGATCCCCCCGCCGGAGCAGGCGGGCCAGGTAGCGCGCCTCGGGCAGGATCGGATCCCGATCGGGCGAGAAAGAAAGGCCGGACGCCGCCCCGGCCGCGGCGGCGACGGCGCCCAAGGGAACCAGAAGCAGCGCGATCGCCCGGTTGGGTCCGGGCGCCAAGGCCAGAACCGCCGGAACGGGAAGCAGGGCGGCGTACACGAAACCGTTGTGGGAGTTGTTGATCAAAAAGAAAATGGAGAAAAACATCCCGTGGGCGGCGGCCAGCCGGACGGCTATTTTCCGGCGGCCCGACAGCTCCCCCCAACGACCGGCCAGCAGGAGGGCGGAGAGCGCCCCGAAGGCAAGCAGGGCCGGCCCGCCTTGAACACTCACCGTATTGGACCAATCGGAAAATTGCTTGGCGAGGTTTCGACTGGTATAAAGGGAACTCAACGGAGACTGCTCGACCTTAAGGAATAGTTCGGCCGGATCGGTCCGCCCGGCGGCCTCCAGGCTTCCCCATCCCACGCCCATGAACAGCGCGTAGGCGCCCAGGAGAACCAGAGCGAACGCCCCCGCAAACGCCCCCAAGAGCCCGGCCCGGCGGCCCGGGGACCCCGATTCGCCGTGCGCCGCGGCCGCCGCCGCCGGGACCAGGGCCAGGCCCGAGAGGTGGAGGCCCGCCGCCAAGCCCGCAGCCGCCCCGGCCAGGGCATAGCGCAGCGCGGGCCGGGCGGGACGCCTCCCCGCCAGCAAGCCGAAGGCCGCCAAGACGCACGCGGCGGCCCCGGCGTAGGGATCCGGCCGCAGGGCGCCTTCCCAAAATCCCGGGGAAAATGCCAGAAGAATCGTCCCGATCGCGGACAACGAGGACCGGCCCGACAAGGATGCCGCCAGGAAATAAGCCCCCGCCAGGGCCAGCAAGGACACGGCCAAATTCCCGAGTTCCAGGGGCATGAGCAGGCTCCCTTGACTGCCCAGCGCCGACAACGCCCCCCGCAGGCCCCCCAACAAAGGCAGGAACAGGGGATGGACCCAGTCCTTCGGGGCGGAAATCCCCCGCTCCAGGGAAAATAAATAGCCCAAATCGTGAAAACCGTACGGCAGCCGGTCCCAGGACAGCGCCGTCCAGACCCCCAGGCCGGCCAGAAGGAGCGCAGCCCCGCCGAGCCGGTCGGCCCTCCTCATGGGCGGAACCTCCGCGCGAGACCGTCCCGCGCCGACGACAATTGCCGGCGCGCCTCGCGGTCGGAACCGACCGGCGCCGCCGAGAGGCCCCGGTCATAGATTTCGAGGGCCCGAACCCAATCCCCCTCGGCGGCATGGATGGAGCCCAGGGAAAGATAGGCTTCCAAATTCCCCGGAGCCAGGGCGATGGCTTTTTGAAGGTCGGCGACCCCTTGCTTGCGGTCGCCCTTGAGGTATTCACAAACCCCTTTGTCGCTGAAATCCTTCGTCACGCGGTCTTCCCTCAGGACCAAGCCCTTCCAAATACGCAGGGCGGAATCGTAGTCCTGCATGGATTGGTAGAGCCGGGCCGCCCGCCGGAGGCCGTCCGGGGGCAGGCCCAGGGAAAGGGCCTGGCCCAAGGATTCCGCCGCCTCCGGCCGGAGGCCGGAGCGCGCCCGGTCTTCGGCCCGCCGCAGATGCAGGTCCGGATCGGCGGGGCGGACTTGAAGGAGAACTTCCAGGGCGGCGGCCGCCGCCTCCCCCTCCGAAGCGCCGGAAGCCGGTTCGGTATCGGCCGGGACACCCTGGCCCAAGGAGGCCTCGTCGGCCCACCTCAGCCAGCGCGCGGCTTCTTCGACCGCCCCCAACTCCATGAGGCGCTCCGCCCGCGCCAAGTGAAAGGGGGCGTCCCGGGAGAAGCGCCGCCAGGAGGCGTCCAAGGCCGTCGGGGCCCGGTCCCCGCGGATTTGATTGAGGAGATTCGCCGCCCGAACAAGGTGGAATCCATTCCAATCCGGCGCCTCGCCGCGTTTTAATTCCCTCAACGCCGAGTTCCTCTTTCCCGCCGCGAAAAGCAGCTCCGCGCGTTCGATTCTGCCTTCCGGCCCTGAGTCCCCGTCCACCCCCAAAGCCGCCAAGGCCCGCGCGGGTTGTCCCAAGCGCCGGTAAACCGCCGCGATCAGCCGCCGCTGGACGGGGCCGAACGCGGCGGCCTGCTCAAGCTCGTTCAAGGCTCCCCCCCGGCGGCCGAGTTGGCTTTGGAGCTCGGCTCGAAACAGGCCGAGGAATCGATCTCCCCGCCCCGAGAGCGGGGCAAGGGCGGAGAGGGCCGCCTCCGGGTCGCCGAGTTCCTGATAGAGGACCGCGGCGGCTCCCCGCTCCCAGCGCGTCGGGGAAAGCCTCAGGGCGCTCCATAAGGCCAAGCGGGCGAGCCGCGGGGCTCCGGCGCGATTGGCCCGGAAAGCCTGCCTCGTCCAGAAACCCGGGACCAAGGAGGCCGCGGGATTGCTCCCCGCCTCCGGGGTTAGGCGGACCCCCATGATCTGGTAGAGGCCGATGGGACCTCCCCCGGGCGCGACCCCGTCCCAGCCATTGGTATTTCCGTCGACGGAGGAAACCCCGAGCGCCCGCAGGGAAAAGCCCTCCGTCATTTCACGGCACAAGGGATGGACGAAACCCGCGGGGGCCTTGAGACATTCCACGCCCGCTCCCGTGCACGGCTTGCGGTAGCAGGACCCCCCGAGGTAAAAGAACGCCCGGCCGGAGCCTTTCCCTCTTTTCGCGTCGAGAAAGTCCCGGATTCCCAGAAAGCGCGCTTTTCCCCACGGCCCTCCCACCGCGGCGTCGACGAGCTCGTTCTGATAGAACCGGCTCTGCTTGAGCCCCGGATCGTCCTCCTGGGCGAGGGTGACGACCGCGGCGCCGACGGGAAGCCAGGCGGCGGCTTGGCTTAGAAACCGGTGGTCCTGCTGGAGAAGATGGTTCCTCCCCAAAAATTCGGAGAAATGTGCCGCCGACGGGATCAGCGCCGCCGCCAAGGCGAGATTCGGAGCCCACGGGCCGAAGCGGTCTTGGGCGAAGCGCTCCGCCAATCGGGAAAACCCGTACGCCGCCATCAGCGCGAGGGGGAAGTGCCCGACCAGCGAAGTCCGCACCCGCGTCGCATCGCAATTGAGGTGGGCGGCGTAAAATACGCTCGGGGCCAGCCACAGAAAATTTAGCCCCACGCAAAGCCGCGGCCTGCCCCAGGACAGCGCGCCCAGCCCGGCCAACGCCAGAATTTGGTGGAGCGCCGGGGTGTAGCCGCCGTCCAGGAAAGTGTTCAACCCGGAGGGTCCCCAACGCCCCCAGGCGTTCCAAAAGTCGAATCGCCCGGCCCGGGAATCGCCCAGCGAAATCAACTCCAAGACCCTGGGCAGGCAAAGCGCCGCCGCGCCCAGGACCGCGGCCGCCGTCCAAGCGGCGGAGGGCGCCGCCCGAGGGGCCAGGAACAATAGGACGCAAGCCCCGAGAATCGGGGCCAGGAGGAGCATTTCGGCCCGGCAATTGGCCAGAATAACCAGCGCCCCGCAGCCGAGCGCGAAAAACGCGCCTCGCCGGGGTTCCTTGGCGGCCAACAGGAAAAAAGTCATGGATGAGAGGGAGAGGAATTCGACCAGATTCGCCATGTCCTCGCTGGCGCTCAGGCGCATCCGGCCCGGCAAAAATAGAAGCAGGCAAGCCGCGGCCAGGGCGGCCCGGCCGTCGCCCAAGACCAGCCTGGCCGAGACAAAGCCGAGCGCGGCCGAAACGGTCGAAAGAAGATAATTCAGCGCGAACACCGAAGGGCTTCCGGGGAGGACGGCGCGCAGGCCTCCCAGGACCGAGGCGTAGGCGGGACCATGCATGGCGGTGAGCCCGGGAAAACCCGCCTCCGCCGAGAGGGCGACGCTGACTCCATGGTTTTCGTGCCAAATTCCCGGCGCCGTCAGGGACGCGGCCAGCAGGCCATGGCCCGCCAAGACCGCCGCGAGGAAGGCCCATTCCCCGCCCCCGATTTCCGCGGCCTCCCGACGAAGACGGCGGCCCATCAACGCGGTTCCCGCCGCCAAGCCGCCGAGGCATAGGATCACCGCCATTTCGGAAAAAGGGCTCCCCGCCAGAAAATATCCGGCCGGAACCGGGCGGATCAATTTTCCTCCCCCGAATTCCGGATCGCGGCGACACGGGCGTTCTCGGTTTTAAGCCTCAGGACCGCGGCGACCACCTCCTCCGGAAGGTAATCGTTGCGCCCCAACGCGGCCGCCGCCGTCGAGACCGCGGCATGGGCGAACAAAAGGCCCCGCTCGTCGGCCGCATTCCCCGGGGCGTCCCCCTTGACGCGGACCACCGGGCCCGAGGCCTCCGGGAATCTCCGTCCGGCGCCGTAATACGCCACGAAATCGGGGAAAAAGGGGCGCGGGGCGAAGGAAAACCGGCGCCAGCCGCAAAAGCACCAGCGCCGGGCTCCGCCCGGATCGGGCCGAAGCCGGTGGGGAGGCCTCAATTCGGAAAGGCCCAGGCGTTTTCCGGCCTCCGTTTCGAAACGCGCCATGGCCCGGAGAATACCCCCCGGGGCCGAAGCTTCCCACAGGAGGCCGTGGTTCCTCAGAAAATATACGGCGGGGCCGCCGCCCTTCTTCCGCAAGGCGCCGATCCGGCGGCTCAACTCCAGCCCAGGCGAACACGGACCGACAAAGCGCAGGGCCGTTCCCGCCGAAACCCCCGATCGGGCCAGGCGCTCCCCGTCCCGGGGCGCCAGCATCCCGGCCAAAATCCCGGCGAGGCTGTGGACATGCGCGACGCACCGCCCCTCCAACGCCGCGTGCGACCCGGATTCCAGCGAACACGGACGGCCTCCGGCGGAAGCATCCTTGAGCAAGGCCGCGTACGCCCCGTCCCCGGGCGAGGCCCCCGCCGAGGACAGGCCGGCCCGCAATTTGCGGAGCTCGGTCCAGGCCCAACCGGTCCGCCGGCCGATGTCGCGGAGCCGGGCGCCCGTGGCTTTGATCAGCATGCCGCCGCCGGCCGATTTCACGGAGACGTTTCCCCCCGAGGCCTGCACCAGGCGAAGGTCTCCGCCGACGCCCCGGCACAAACGAAGAAAATCGGCCCACTCGGCCCGGCCCGGGCCGGCGGCTCCCGCCCCGGCGGTCTTCGGGCCCATTCAGACCGGCTCCAAACCCGCGAACCCGTAAAGGTCCGCGTAGGATTTCCAAACCCCGTCGCAGCCGGGGGCCCAGCGGCACCGGACGCAGGATGGCGGCATCGTTTTGAATTGATCCCTCTTGACCGTCTGCCAGACGAATCGGTCCTCCGGGCGCTCTCCCCGGGTCGCCATGCTCACGTCGTTGGGCGGATCGAAGCACGCCTCGTCGAGATACTTTCCCGCCAGGTACTCCAGGAGCTTGCCGGACACCCCGGCCAGGCGCAGGGCGCATTTGGGAACCGCCCCGAAAGTCAGCCTTCGGCGCCGACCGGTCTCGTTGCGGAGCATCGCCCGGACGATTTCCGGCATCGCCTCGGCCAGGGAGGGAATCCAAGCCCGGTCGTTGCGGACGTCGCCGTGGGGCCAGATGTAATTAAAACGGACGTCCTCGGCGCCGAGCGCCGCGAAAAATTCGACGAA
Source organism: uncultured Elusimicrobia bacterium (assembly GCA_964358485.1). Taxonomy (GTDB): domain Bacteria; phylum Elusimicrobiota; class Elusimicrobia; order UBA1565; family UBA9628; genus CAYHPY01. The sequence goes on along the minus strand of CAYHPY010000066.1, from coordinate 1,710 downwards.
TTCTTCCAACTCATGGAGATTGGGGCGGCACAGGACCGGATTGAGGGAAAGGTTGTCCCTCAAAAATCCCCGTCCCCGCAAGGCGGCCAGGTTGCGGATTCCCTCGATCTTCCTCGCCAGATTTCCGGGAACGCGGGTCATCAGGCCGTCCTCCACCTCGGCGCGGTGGCTGTGGACCGAGACGCTCACCCGGGTCAGGCCCGCGCCGACCAGGCGCTCGCAGAACCGCGCGTCGGAGAATCGGACCCCGTTGGTGCATATGGAAATTCTGGAAAAGCCGAGCTCGCGGGCGTAGGCGACGCATTCGACGATATGCGGGTAGACCGTCGGCTCCCCCCCCAGAAAGCCCACCGAGCCGCAGCCCTTGGCCCGAAAATGGCGCAGTTCCTCCCGGACCCGCTCCAATTGGGCCCAGGGCTCGCGCTTGTCCCGCTTGTCCGCCGACATGCAGAACACGCAGCGGTTGTTGCAAAGGGTTCCCAAGTGGATTTCGATGCGGCGTTCCTCTTGGAGCGGGGCGGGATTCACGCGGCGCTTGCCCCCGGGTGGATCATCATCGCCGCGTCCGAGACTTTTTCCCAGTCGATCGATCCGAGCTCCGAAGCCCACCGCGCGGCGCTCATCGTCCGGACCTGGTTGGCATGGGGAAAACGGGGGCCCTTGGTCAAATCCAGGAAGAGGCTGACGGGCCGCCCGCACCCGGAGGCCCGGATCGCTTCCAGGCACTCCGCGACGGCGCCTTTTTCCACGAAGACGACCACGGGCTCGTCGGCCCGGCCCAGGCGGGCCCGGAACCCCTCCCCGCCGCCTTTTTCGGATTTCATAAAGAACACGAAGCTGAACGCCCGGGAGGGAGGATCGTTGATCCAATCGTAGCCGCTCAAGGACAGCAGGGCCGCCAGGCTCGAAGGCCCCCCCAGGGCGACGACGGGGACGCCCGCGGCCCTGGCCTCTCTCACGATCCACGCCCCGGGATCGGCGAAGCAGGGAATTCCCCCCGAGGACACGACTCCCACGTCCTCGGTCTTCAGGGCTTGGAGCGCCCGCGCCATGAATTTTTTGTCCGGGCGCACGGGAATGGTCCGGAATTCCTTGGCCGCGCAATCGATCCGGAGCACCGAGGAGAACTGCTTGGCCGCGTCGGCGGCGTCCTCGGCCAGGAAAAGGCGCAGGCGCCGGGCCTGGCGGACCGCGTTGAAGGTCATGTCCCCCCAATGGCCGATGTGCCAGGGGATCAAGAGCAGGGTCCCGGCGCTCACCGGGCCTCCCCGCCGGGGGCCCGCGGGCGCGACAAATGATCGGCCATCCGTTCCACGAAGGCTAAAAATCCGTCAAAGCCCAAAAAGGGCCGCTCGTACAGCGCGTGGTGGCGGTAGGAGGGAAACCCGAATTCCATAACCGCGCGGGCCGCGGGCCGGCGCTCCTCGCGCTCGAACCAGGAGGAGACGAGCAGGTCCACCGGCGCCCGGAGCAGGCGACGCGCGGGCTCCGAAAAGACCGGCGGCTCATGGACGACGCCGGGCCGCGCGAGCCCGCCCTCCCCGACGCCGCCGCCGTGGGCCGCGCGGCCCCGCACGATGGCCCCCTCCACCTCCAAGCCCAGCTCCTCGGCGATGTCCAAGAAGCCGTCCAAGAGATGCGGGTCCCCGATGAAGGCGGCGGTCTTGTTGACGAAAAGATGGGGGATGATCCATTTCAAGCGGGGAACCA
>CAYHPY010000065.1:0-19948 GCA_964358485.1 uncultured Elusimicrobia bacterium | reverse complement strand
TCACCATCCGGGACCTCATCAGCCACCGGGGCCGCAACGAGCGGCTGGTCAAAAGAATGGCGACCGCCCGCCTGCCCACCAAGTACGGGGAATTCGCCCTCCACGTCTACCAGGAATCCCTGAACGGCAAACAGCACCTGGCGCTGGTTCGGGGCGCGGTGGACGGCAAAAAAGACGTCCTGGTCCGGGTCCACAGCTCCTGCATCACCGGAGACACCCTCTTCTCGGAGCGCTGCGACTGCGGCCGCCAGCTGGAGGCCGCCCTCAAGCAGATCGCCTCCGACGGCAAGGGCGTCCTGCTCTATCTCAGCCAGGAGGGCCGGGGCATCGGCCTGCTCAACAAGATCCGCTCCTACTCCCTGCAGGACAACGGGATGGACACCGTGCAAGCCAACAACGCCCTGGGATTCAAGGCCGACCTCCGGGAGTACGGGATCGGCGCCCAGATCCTGGCCGACCTCGGCCTGAGCACCCTGCGCATCCTGACCAACAATCCCCGCAAGATCGTGGGCATCGAGGGCTACGGCCTGAAGGTGACTCAGCGCGTGGCCATCCAAATGCCCGCCACCAAGCACAACGACCGCTACATGCGCACCAAGCGCGAGAAGATGGGCCATCTTCTCATGTTCGAGGACGCGGCTTGAGCAAATTTCGCTTCGCAATCGCGGTCTCCCGCTTCAACGAGGAAATCACCTCCCGGCTCCTCAAGAACTGCCTGGAGACCCTCGCGCGCGCCGGTGTTCCCCGCGCCCGGGCCGAGGTCGTGGAGGTGCCGGGCGGCTACGAACTTCCCTGGGCCGCCCAGGAATTGGCCCGCTCCGGGCGCTACGACGCCGTCATCTGCCTCGGAGCCGTGCTCCGGGGAGCCACCAGCCAAAACGAGCACATCGCCCGCTCCTTGGTCCAGCACCTCCATGGCATTTCCCTGGCCACGCGCGTTCCCGTGATCCTGGGAGTCATCACCCCCGACACCTGGGCCCAGGCCGTGGCCCGCAGCCGCGGCCGCCTGGACCGAGGAAAAGAGGCGGCCGAGGCCGCCCTCGAGATGGCGGCCCTGCGCCGCCGCTTGAGGAGCCGCTGAGATGGGACGCCGCCGGCAGGCCCGGGAGAACGCGCTCCACGCCCTCTACCTCGTCGACACCGCCTCGACGCCGCCCGACATGGCCTTCGCCTGGGTGCACGACCGCCGCGAGGCCGACCCGGCCACCTTGGAGTTCACCCGCGCCCTTTTCGACGGAACCTTGGCGCACCGCGCCGAGATCGACGCCCGGCTGGAAAAAACCGCGACGAACTGGGCCCTCTCCCGCATGGCGGCCGTCGACCGCAACATCCTGCGCCTGGCGGCCTATGAACTGATGCACCAGCCGGACACCCCGATCCGGGTGATCATCGACGAGGCCCTGGAAATCGCGCGAAAATTCTCGACCGAGGAATCCACCGCCTTCATCAACGGAATCCTGGACCAACTCAAGGACCGGGCCGGCGCCGAAAATGTCGAAAAGCGTCCGCTCTGAGCTGGAGCGCCTGCGCGCCGAATTGCGCGAGCACGACCGCCGCTATTACGCGGAGGACAAGCCCTCCGTTTCCGACGCCGAGTACGACGCGTTGATGCGCGAACTGCGGGACCTGGAGGCGCGCCATCCCGACCTGATCGTCCCGGATTCCCCCACCCAACGCATCGGGGGCGGGCTCTCCGCCGACTTCGCCCCGGTCCGTCACGCCGTCCCCATGCTCTCGCTGGACAACGCCAAGGACGAGGGCGGGGCCCGCGACTGGAACGCCCGGGTCCTCAAGAATCTGGGCGAGGAAAAACCGGCCTTCCTGGTCGAGGCCAAGATCGACGGTCTTTCCTGCGCGCTGACCTACGAGGGCGGCCTTCTGGTCCGCGCCGCGACCCGGGGCGACGGGGAGACGGGCGAGGACGTCACCGCCAACGTCCGCACCCTGCGCTGCGTCCCCCTGCGGCTCTCCGGGGCGCCTCCGACCCGACTCGAGCTCCGAGGCGAGGTCTTCATCGACAACGCCGACTTCGACGCCATGAACCGGGCGCAAACCGCCGCCGGGGGCGAACCCTTCGTCAATCCCCGCAATTGCGCCGCGGGCTCCCTGCGCCAAAAGAACGCGAAGGTGACGGCCTCGCGGCCGCTGAAGTTCTTCGCCCATTCCTACGGGGTCTGGGAAGGCGGCTCGCCTCCGAAATCCCAAACGGGCTTCCTGGACGCATGCCGGGGCTTCGGCCTGCCGGTCTTCACCCCCTGGAAGGCGGACTCCATTGAGGAAGTGGCCGCGATCTACCGAAAGCTCAAGGACGGGGGGCTGGCGGACATCCCCTTCGCCGTCGACGGGTTGGTGATCAAGGTGGATTCCTACGCCCAACAGAAAATTCTGGGTTTCACGGCCCGCAGCCCCCGCTGGGCCGTGGCCTTCAAGTTCCCCCCCCAGCAGGCCTCCACCCGCGTGGAGGATGTGGTTTATTCGGTGGGACGGACCGGGACCGTCACACCGGTCGCCAAGCTGGCGCCGGTCTTTTGCGCGGGGGTCACGATCAGCTCCGTCACCCTCCACAACTTCGCCGAGATCGAGCGCCTGGGCCTCAAAATCGGGGACAAGGTCTTCATCGAGCGCGCCGGGGAGGTCATCCCAAAGGTCGTCCGGGTCGTCCTGGAGGCCCGTCCCAAGGACGCCAAGGACATTCGTCCCCCGAAGACCTGCCCCGCCTGCGGGGGACGGGTCGTCAAGGAGGAGGAATTCGTGGCCTTCCGCTGCGACAATCCCTCCTGCCCGGCCCAGCTCAAACGAAGCCTGCTTCATTTCGCCTCGCGCCCGGCCCTGGACATCCAGGGCTTCGGGGAAGCCGTGGTGGATCAACTGGTGGACTCGGGCCGGGTCAAATCCATCGCCGACATTTACGGCCTGACCAAGGAAGACCTGCTCAACCTGGAGCTATTCGCCGATAAGCGGGCCGACAACCTCCTGGCCGAAATCCAGGCCAGCCGCTCCCGGCCCCTCGATAAGCTGCTCAACGGATTGGGCATCCGCCATGTCGGGGAGAAGACGGCGGAGGTCTTGTCCCGAGCCTACGACCTCGAGGCCCTGGCCCGGGCGCCGGAGGAAGAACTGGCGCGCCTTCCGGACACCGGCCCCGTCCTGGCGGCCTCGGTGGCCGACTATTTCGCCGCCCCCGCGGTCAAAAAGCTCCTGGAAAAGCTCAAAAAGGCGGGCTTGAATTTTCGAAAGACCGACGCTCCGGCCTCGGGGGGGATTTTCGAGGGGAAAACCTTCGTGTTCACCGGGGAGCTGTCGGGGCTGACCCGCGGACAGGCCGAGGCCAAGGTTAAGGAAAGAGGAGGAAAGGCCTCGGGGTCGGTTTCTAAAAAAACGAGCTATGTCGTGGCGGGAAAAGAACCGGGGGCTAAAATAAAACAGGCTGAGAAAAACGGAGTGAAAATTTTGACGGAAAGGGAGTTTTTAAAATTACTGGAAAAATAAAGGGACAGGAGCGCTACGCGCTCCTGTCTGTTACAGACAAAACCGGGATCGTCGAGCTGGCCTATGCCCTCTCGTCCCTGGGTTTTAAAATCATCTCGGGAGGAGGGACGGCGGCCGCCCTGCGCCGGGCGGAGCTCGAGGTCCTGAGCCCGCAGGACCTGGTCCCGGGACCCGACATATTGGAGGGCATGGGACTCCTGCATCCAAAAATCCTCATCGGGGTCACCGCCGACCGCGACAACCACGGGAAGATGCACGAGCTCGAGCGCCGCCGGGCCGTCCCGATCGACGTCGTCGCGGTGAATCTTTACCCCGTCGCCCAGCTGATTTCCGACGGGCAACTCTCCCAGGCCGAAGTCCTGGAGTGCGTCGACCTGGAGGGCTCAGCCCTCCTTCGGGCCGCGGCCCGGAATTTCCGGCATGTCCTGCCGCTCTGCGACCCCGACGACTATCAGCCCGTCGTCGAAGCCCTGCGCCAATACAACCGGGTCCTCCCGGATCGCCGCCAGGCCCTGGCCGCCAAGGCCTTCCATTATTCCGCGTACTACGACACCACCGTGGCTCAATACTTGGGAGGCAAATGGGACCGCCTGCCCGACGAGTTGGCCATCGGCCTCAAGAAAAGCGCGGAACTGCGCTACGGCGAGAACCCCCAACAGCAGGGCGCGCTCTACACCCTGAGCGGCGCCCGCCCCTGGGGCGTCAACGCGGCCACCCTGCTCCAAGGCAAGGAGCTGTCCTACAACCATTTCCTCGATCTGGAGGTGGCCTGGGATCTGGCCACCGAAATCCGGGAAGCGGCCTTCGTGGTCGTCAAGCACGGCATCCCCTCCGGGGCGGCCGGGGCGGAGCGCCTGTCTTTAGCCGCCCGGGAAGCGCTTCGCTCAGACCCCCGGGGAGCCCTGCGGGCCATGGCCGCCGTCAACCGGGAGCTCGACGAGGAAACCGCCCTCCTGTTGGCGGCGGAAAATCTGCAATGCGTGGCGGCCCCACAATTTTCCCAAAAGGCGCTCGACATCCTGAAAATCAACAAGGACCTGCGCCTGGTGACTTTGCCCTCGGTCCTGGTCTCCCCCCATGAGATGGATTTCCGGAGCGTCTCGGGCGGAGTGCTGGTCCAGGAGCGCGACAATCAGCCCTTCCTGGGAGAGCCGAAGGTGGTTTCCCGCCGGACCCCGGGCGAGGTCGAGGCCAAGGCCCTGCGCCTGGCCTGGCACGCCGCCCGCCACGCCCGCACCCACGCCGCGGTGATCTGCCGCGGCTCGGCCACCATCGGCATCGGCTCGGGCCAGACCTCCCGCCTGGACGCCGTCCGCCTGGCTTTGGTCAAAAGCCAGGAACGCCACCCGATCGTCTCCGCCGGCCTGCCCCTGGTCCTGGCCTCCGACGGGGCCCTGGCCGCCGAGCACATCCTGGAAGCCGCCGCCGGGGGAATCTCCGCCGTCATCCACCCGGGCGGCTCCAGCGAGGACCGCGACGCCATCGCCGCGGCCGACGAAAAAAACATCGCCCTCCTGCACACCGGCGTGCGGCATTTTCGCCACTGACCCCTGGCAAATTCCCGACTCCGGGGCTATACTTACGGTCGAGGGACACCCCAGATGCTCCGAGCCCTTCTAGCCCTGCTCATTTCGTTTCCCGACCCCGCGCTCGCTTGCCGGATTTGCAGCGCGCCGGGAACCGAGCCCGCGCCCAGCGAAGCCCCGCGCGCGCCCTATGACCTGCGCTCCCCGGCCCCCCTGACTTCCGACGAAAGCAAGGAACTTCTATCTTTGGAAGAAGGCCGGTACGCCATTAAAGGGAATCATGTGATGGATCTCAAGCCCGCCGATCCGGCGGGCCATCTCTTGTCTAATAATCGGATTACGGAATTTTTGACCCAGCGGTCGAAAAGAATTACAACGGAACTACAAGAAAAATACGAGAACGGAACAATGGGGGACGCCGATCGCCTGACGGCGATCGGCGTGTACTGGACCCGCGGCCCTTTGTTGGCGGAGCCTCAGCGGGAATTTCTGGCCAAAATCGCCGCCGCGGCCAAGGGCAAGGCCCCGGCCTCGCCCGGAGGGGCCGCCCCCGCGGAACCCGGGACCGCGCCCGACGGAGGAGCTTCGGGCTCGGCCGCGTTGACCGCCCGCCTTCTGGCCCAACTCGAGCTTGTGGACCATGGAAACCCGGAGGAGGCCGCCGGCCTGGACATGGCCATCCGCCGCCTTTTGACTACGCCCACCGGCCGGGAGTTGGCCGAGGAGTTCGTGTCCCACGGGAAGAAAGTCCGGGTCTCCTTTGAGCCCGTCCCGGGGTCCAAGGTCGTCGAAATGAACGGCAAGAAGGTGCTTGAAGCTTCGGGAGGCAGCACAAGCTTCGAGGGCGCCATCCCGCATGTGCGGCTCAACACGGATTATCTCGGCACCGATTCCGACTTCAAAAGGTTTTACCTCCCGGGAACCCTCGGCCACGAGCTCCTGGGCCATGCCCTGGAACAGATCAAGGCCGAGAAGGCCGGTCTCGGCGGCCCTTACCTCGCCTACCGGAGCAACGAGGCCAACGCGGGGATGGTCGGATGGTTGGTCGAGGCCGAATTGGGGGCCAAGCTCATCAATCCCCACATGTGGAATTACTTGCGGGATCCGGAGGAGTACCATCGGAACCTGAAAACCAATTTGGCCTATTACGCGGGGACCTTCAGCCCCGCCGAGATGGCCGATCCCGTCCCGGTCCTCAAGGAACGGCTGGTCAACGCCAAGGCGGCTCAGGCCTCCCTGGAAAAGGACAAAGGGAACATGGCTTGGTGGGGGACGGTCATCGCCCACTTCAAGGACCGGAAATTCGACAAGGACCACGGGTTTGCAAAACCGGATTCGGCCTTCGCGTCCGCTTCCCAGGACGTCTATAATTTCACGAACTCCGGATATCCCCGCAGACGCGCCGAGCTTAAAGAGATCGTGGACTATGTCGAGTCCTTGATCAAATGGTACTCGAGCAAGGCCGCGGCGGCCGATCTCGCGGGCCTGAAAAAAGCCGCCGACTCGGATCTCTTCCGCAAGGCCGAACAAAACCTGGACATCCGAAAAGCCCGCCTGGAGGGGGTGATTCGCGCCCGCAGCGCCCGCGCCGCCGCCGCCGAGCCGCCCCCCCCGGCCGCTTCCCAGGCCGGAAATAAAAAGCCCGCGGGGCCCACCCTCTCCGGCCCCGAAAACTTCGCCCCCCCGGCCGACGATCAACTCGGCTGGACGGACCTTTCCCGGATGCACCAAACGGACCTCACCCTTTTCCCGGGGCATTGGCCCAAGCCATGAAAACCGCCATCTTCGCCGTCCTATTCCTGGCCGCCCCCTGCGGGGCGAAGGAGAAAAAAGTGAAGCAGACCCCCTCCGAGATCGAATCCCTGGCCTCATTCACCCTGCCGCCGGGCTGGGAGGTGGAGAAAGGCGCCGGCCCCGACCCGTCCCTGCGGGCGTCCAGGGGCCGCCACCTCCTGCGCGTCCGTCTTTTCGGCGGCCCGAAATCCCGCTACGACGCCCCGGCCAAGTACCTCACGGGGTTGGAGTCCACGACCATGGGGCGGCCGCCCGAGCGGGATGGATCGGCCAAGGTCGCGGGAGGGGAGCTTCCGGTCTATCGGCACGGGTACCCCATCGAATTGGGAGACCCACATTTGGTCAGTCCCGATTCGCCCAAGCTCGCGACGGAACGCTTCGTCCTCGTCCCGGCCGGCAAACGGTTCTTCGTATTGAGCTACGCCTTTGAAAGTTCCATCCCCGATCCCTCCGGGGACGGAACCAAGGCCTGGGAAGCCTTTCTGAAAGGATTCGCCCCCCGCCGTTGAAACGGATCGCGCTGGCGACCTGCCTCAAGCTCCCCGAACCCGATCCGGACGCCGCCCCTCTGGTTGAGGAACTCAAGCGCCGGGGGGCCGACGCCCAGTGGATCGCCTGGGACGACCCCCAGGTCAACCTGGCCGCATTCGACCTCTGCGTGATCCGGTCCACCTGGAATTACATCCACCGGCACCGCGATTTCCTGGATTGGGCCCGGCGGGCGGCCAAAAAGACCCGCCTGCTCAACCCGCTTTCCGTCGTTCGATGGAACTCCGACAAAGGCTATCTGACGGAGTTGGAAGGCAGGGGAATCCCCATTGTCCCAACCTTGTTCGTGGAGCGCGGTCCGGTGGCGCATCTGCGGGAGATGCTGCACCCCACCACTTGGAGCGACGTCGTGATCAAACCGCGCGTTGGCGCCGCCTCCTTCGCGACCCGGCGGTTCTCATCCCGGAATTTCGACGAAGGCGCCAAGTTCTTATCCGAGCACGCCGCCCGGCGGCCCATGCTCATCCAGCCGTACCTGAAATCAGTCGAGACGCACGGGGAACGGGCCCTGGTCTGGATCGACGGAAAATTCACCCACGCGGTCACCAAGCGCCTGCGGCTGGAAACCCACGGAGAAGGAGTCTCCGAGGCCCAACCGGTCTCCAAGGAGGAAGCCGCCTTCGCAACCCGGGTGCTGGAGCCCTGGGCCTCGGACCTGCTCTACGCCCGCGTGGATTTGGCCCGGGACGAGCGGGGCGGGCTGGTCCTCATGGAATTGGAGCTCATCGAGCCATCCCTGTTTCTCACCCAATCTCCGGCGGCGCTCGGACGGCTGGCCGCGGCGTGCCTGAAATCCTGCCGGACTAGGCCGGCCAGCATTCGTTCGCGTGGCGGAGCAGACCCGGGTCTTCCAGCAGACGCCCGCTGAAGTCCTGGACCGCGGCTCCGCGCCAAACGGAGGGAACGCGCTCCCAAATTTCCGCCAATTTTTTTTGACGGACATTGCCCGCGGAAAACGGCAGAGCATTGAGGAGCTTGACGTGGCCGTCGGGCACCACCAGGACCATGGCCTGGGGCGATTCCCGGCGGCGGCGGACCTCCTCGATGATGTCCCAGGGATACATCGACAACCGCGTCGGGTTGCCTTTCGAACGGGCTTCCAAACCCGCGGCGGCGGCGCTCCAATCCGCGGGCTCGGGCGCCAGGCGGGCATAATCGGCCGCGGCCCGCCCCAACCGCATCATCGGGCCGGTGACGAAGGCGCCCGCTCCCAGTTCCCGCGCCAAATCGTAGGCCGGATGGATCTCTTGGAGATTGAGCCGGGTGGGGACGAACACGAATTCCACGTGCAGTCCGCGCCGGACCAGGCGGCGGATGGCTTCCACGGCCGGGGCGAAAGGTCCCTCCGGCCGGACCTTTTCATGCGTGGCCGCGGTCGCCCCATCCACGGATATTTGGACGCAAGGTGACCCAAGCCCCTTCAAGCGGTCGGCTTCCTTTTCCCCGATCAACAGGCCGTTGGTCTCGATCTTGATCTCCACCCCGGCCTTGGCCAGGATATCGAAGACCTCCCAGATGTGGGGCGCCCCCAACGGCTCCCCGCCCCCGAAGGAGGCGTAGGGAACGGCCATGTCCGCGACCTGCCGGGCCAGATCGAGGGATTCCTCCCGGTTTAATTCCCCGGGCCAGGCCTTGTCGGGCCCCGATTCCTCGCAGCAATGAAGACAGCGGCCGGTGCAGCGGTTGGTGACCTGCCAAGCAAAAAGGAGGGGGGCGCGATAATCTTCGATCCGCGCCCCCCTCCCGTGCGTCACGTGAACCGAATGTAGGGCTGGGCCATCACGCGCTCGGAAACTTCCTCAAGACAGGGAGTCTCCCACGCGAGCTTCGCCTTCGCCTCGGTCACGGTCTTCTGGTCGTTCATGCGTTCTCCTTTGGCCCCGCCCCGACCAAACAGGGCTGAACCTTTTTTAGCGGACGCCAATTATTGGCGTCCGCTAAAAAAGCTTCTCCCTCCGTTAATTCGTTCAGTCTTTCTTTTACTTCCTCCGTTTTCCACGCGTTTCTGTACAAATCCCAGACCTCCCCCAGCGTCTGTTTCTTCAGATCCCCGCAAATAAAAGGGAGCCCCCCCGCCACCTTGACTCTCCCATCCGGCAGGACCAAAAGGGTTCCCGGGGCCTCGTTGAGGCTGTCCAGCAGGCTTTCCTTCAAAGTCCAAGGAAGATAGCAAAGCTCCAACCGCCCCGCCAGGTCCCGTTCGGTTTTCCGAAGCGTCGCCAGGAATTCCTCGTATTGGGCGCAAGTCGGCTCCACCCGGTCCCAAAGCTTGGCGGCCGTCCCCAGACGCATGAGTCGGCCGGTGTTCAGGCGGAAGGCGCCCAGTTCGAGGGCCAGGGCCGCGACTCTTGAAAAATCGGAGATATTTGCCCGCGTCGGAGCGAAGGTAATTTCTAAAGGCATGCCAAAGCTTCGTACGCCGCGGCATGCCTTTAGCGTCTTTTCCAACGAGGCTCCCGGTCTCACCTTGCCGTAAACCGACTGTGTCGCTCCGTCAATGGATATCTGTATCGAGCGTATTGGAAGCGCCGAAAGGCGCCGGCAGGTTTCTTCCCCTAAATTTTGTCCGTTGGTTTCGATCTTCAGCCAAACCCCGGCCTTCCCCAAAGCTTCCGCCACTTCCAGGAAATGCGGGACCAAAGTCGGCTCCCCTCCAACAAGCATGACGTACGGAACCGAAGAGGAAATAAACTGAGAAACAATTTCCATGGCCTCGGCCCGGGACAGTTCTCCGGGAAGCGCGCGTCCCGGAGCCGAGTCCGTAAGGCAATGAACGCACGCCAAATCGCAATCCCTGGTCATCTGCCAGGTGATCATCAAGGGAGCGCCGTAGGAGTCGATTTTCATCCGAGAAACACCGAAACGATGAACGCGCCCGTCGCGACCACATAGCACAGCACGATGTTGCGCACCGCCGGAATGAAAAGCCGGGGGGTGTCGAAGGTCTCCCAGGCGCTCCGGGCGCTCAGGGCCAGGAAAGGCGCGCCCGCCGCGGCCGCCAGGAGGGCGGTCCACGGGAAGACCTTCGCCGCCGCGCCGAGAACCGCCGAAAGAAGGCCGGCGGCCGCCAACCCCAGGTAAAGGCCGACTCCCCGCCGCCGTCCCAGGCGAACGACGAGGTTTCGTTTGCCGACCAGCCGGTCCTGATGATAATCGGGGATGTTGTTGACCACGGCCAAGGCCATGATGAGCAGGCCCGGGACCAACGAGGCGGCCAAAGCCCCCCAGGAGAAGGCATGGGTATGCAGGTGCACGCTGCCCAGGGTCATCCAGGGGCCGTAGGACAGGCCGATGGAGAGTTCCCCCAGCCCCCGGTAGACCCATCGGAACGGCGGGCCGACGTACCAAACCGCCGCCGCTCCCCCGAGCAAGGTATAGACCACGATGGGCCAGCCCCCCTCCCGGGCCAGCCAAAAGCCGCAGGACGCGGCCAAGGCGAAGGCGGCGATTCCCAACCAAAGCATCCAGTCCGGAATGTATTCGTCATCGGAAGGGTTGAAGACGCGATCGGTTCCCATTTTGGCGTCGAAGTACTCATTGAAGCTTTCGACGCCGACGACGGAGAGAAAAATGCCGAGAAAGCCCACCCAGAATTCCCGGGGACGGAAGGCGCCTTCCATGCCGTGGGCCCAGGCGGCGCCCAACAGATACGGCAAAAGGCCCGCGTACAAAAAGAAGCGGTAACGGATCAACGAAAAAAGGCCTTTGGGCGACGAAGGCCCCGCCGGGCGGGTTTCGGTCGGGGCCTTCGTCACACGGAGACCCACTTGTGCAAGCTCGCCGTCAGGGCGTCGTCGGTCGCCATGTCCTTGACGAATTGCGACACCTTCGGGTTCATCCAGGCGTTCTGGAAATTCGCCCAAACCTCGGTGACCGTTTGCGCGCGCAGGTCGCCGCATATGAAGGGAAGCGCGTTGATGAGCTTGACCTTCCCGTTGGGCAGGATGATGAAAATCGCCGCCGGATGCTCCAACCGATACCTGAGCTCCTCCAGCAGGCCCAACTCGTGGAAATAGACCCGCATGCGGCCCTCGTATTCCTTGGTCTTGGAGTGGAGGGTCTTAAAGAACGGAACATACTGCTCATCGGACGGGGAGGTGATGTGCCAGGTCCGCACCGCGTTGCCGGTGTACATGATCTTGCCGGTGTAGAAGCTGAACGCTCCCAGCGAATGGGCCAGATCCACGGCCGCGCCGACTTCCTCGATGTTGAAGCGGGCGGGCACGAAATTGATCTCCACCGGAACTCCGGCCGCGCGCAGGTTGCGAATGCCGTCCAAGGCGGATTCGAAGCGCCCGTGCACCCGCATCTTGTTGAAGGAGGCGGGCGTCGCGCCGTCGATGGACACCTGGACGGCCTTGACCTCGGCGGCTTTGAGGCGCGCGCAGTTCTCGGGGGTCAGGTAATGGCCGTTGGTCTCGATTTTCAAGGCCGTGCCGGTGCCCTTGAGGCGCTCGACCATCTCGAAGAAATGGGGATGCACCATGGGCTCGCCGCCGGAGAAGGAAAGATAGGGAACCTCGTTGGCCATCAAGTCGTCGAGCACGCGGAAGACCTCGTCCCTGCTGAGCTCATCGGAAAACGCCTTCCCGGGCCCCGACTCCTCGATGCAATGCAGGCAGGCCAGGTTGCACTCGTTTGTGATTTGCCAGGCGACATAAAGCGGAGCGCGCAGCGCTCCGCTTTCTCCCATATCATTCCGTCCCCGCTCTTTATTTTCCGTTTTTAGTTCCGTCCCCATATCCGTTTTCGTTCCTCTTTTCTTTCCAGCTTCCGTCACCGGAAGTTTTACTCCGTCACCAACCCCTTCTCTTTCAACAATTTCAGGAAGCCTTCGGCTTCTTGTTCCATCTTCCCGCCGGAATCCTCGTACTTCTTCTTAAGGTTTTCCAACACCCCCGCCGCGTCGGCCCCGGCGATGACTTCCTTGACCACCGCGGCCCCGGTCGGGCTCAGGGTATACACCTTTTCGGACCGGGTCTCAAACAACACCGCCCCGAACTTCTCCTCGCGGAACTTCACGAAAGGCGCCAGCTTCATGATTGCCTCCTTATGGACCGTCAAACAAGAATTCGCGTCTCCGGCCTCGCGCTCGGCCAGCTCCAGCATCTGGTCCCCCACCCGCTGCCGGGTCGGGACCGGCGACTTGCCGGCCGCGCCCGCGGGCTCCTCCAAAAGCTTGAACTCCCCGGACTTCCAGGCCTTCTTGAGCTGGGATTGAAAGCTCAAAACTCCCTCCGGGCCATGATTTCGATAAATAACGACAGGTCGCGAGCCTGGGGCTTGCAGGGCAGGGCCTGAGTCAGGCTCAGCATGGAACGGACCAGTTCCCGCCCTTTTTCCCGGGCCGCCTCGATGTAACCGCCCTTTTGGAGAAACTCCCCCAGGGCTTTCGAATCCTTGGTTTCCCAGAGTTCCAGAAAGCGCCCCTTTTCGGACCCCTGGAGCGATAGGAGGCACGGGAGGGTCAGGCGCCGGTTGGCCAGATCCTGGGCGGGGTCCTTGCCGGAGGATTCGGCCTTCAAGGTGTAGTCCTGGATGTCGTCGACAAGCTGGAGCAGGATGCCCGCGGCGCAGGCCAGCCGGGGAGGATCGGCGTCCCGATGAGGGAACGGCGAAAGTTCGGAGAGCACGTTGCCGCACCACTCGAAAAGGGCTCCGGTCTTGCGGGAAACCACGCCCAGATACGCCTCGACCGTGAGGTCGAGGCGGCCCTTTAAAAACTCCTCCTGCAGTTCCCCGATCGTCATCTCCCGGACCGCCGTCACCAGATGGGTTCCGGCGTTGGGAGAAATCTCGATGGCTTCCTCCAAGCCCTGGGAAAACGCCAAGTCTCCCAGCAAAAGGGCCACGTTGACGCCGAAGAGGGCGTTGGGGGTGGGCTCGCCCCGGCGCAGGTCCGCTCGGTCCACGCAATCGTCGTGCAGAAGGGAGGCGTTGTGCACCAGCTCCATGGCGCGGGACGCGGCCTCGGCCTTGGCGCGGTCCACGCCCAGCCCCGCGCCCAGGAGCAGGCAGAAGCGCGTGCGGAGCATTTTCCCGGGCCGGCCGACATAGGAGGCCAATTCCTCCCCCACCCGGCCGGCCACCCGGCGCGCCCGGGCTTCCAGTCCCAGCCGCACGCGCTCGACCGATTCCTCCAGGCTGACGGCGGCCGATAGCACGCTCATCGGAGCCTCGTCAACCCGAGCAATTTGTCTAAATGATCGCCGAGCTTGAACAAGCGGCGCAGGGCCCCGGTCGGCATCGAGCGGACTTTGTCGTACCAGGAATCCGTGGCGTCCAGGAAATCCTTGAGCTCGGCCAGGCGCTCCTTGGTGTAGCGGTCTCCGGCATGGTGGGAGTGGGCCAGTTCCGCCTGGCATTCCAGAAGGACGGCCCGGGTCGGGTCGATTTCGCGGCGCTTGCGCTCCTCCAAAACGATCCGGAAAAGGTCCCAGACGTCCTTGACGGCCTCGTAGTAATCCCGGCGGTCGCCGATCTGGCTGGAGGCCCGGACCAGGCGCCAGCTCAGGAGCTCGTGCATGCTCTGGCTGACGTTGGAGCGCGCCACGGAGAGGGTATTGGCCAGCTCCTCGGCGGTCATCGGGCGGGGCGAAAGGTAAAGGAGGGCGAAGATCTGGGCGACGGTGCGGTTGATGCCCCAGCGGGCGCCCATCTCCCCCCAATGGAGGATGAACTTCCTTTGGACCGGGGTCAATTCGGGGGCGGCCGTCTTCATGTTTCCCTTATTTCAGATTTTACTGAAATAAGGAATTTATGTCAACGCCACACCCCGACCAGCACCCGGATGACGAGCGCGAGCAGGGCCACCGCCCCGCCGACGATCAAGAGCGAAGCGAAGGCCATGGCCGAGGCCGCCTCCCAAGGGCGGACCGCCCGGCCGCGGGGGGCCTCCGGCTCCTCAAGGAGACGGCTCTCGCCGGTGCGGGCGTTGACCCGGACCACGGAGCCGTCGTCGGCGTAGAAGGTGTACTGCAGGTCCTGGTCTCCGGATCCCGCCTCTTCGCGCAGGTCCAGGGAGAAGGTTTCGGCCTTAAACCCGGGCAGGGCGGCGCGGGCGGCGTCGGCGGCGCGGGCGGGAGTCGTCAGCGAGCCCCGTCCGAAATAATAGGGATCCAAGCTCCGGAAAACACGGTCATTTTCCGGCGCCTCGATGCCGACGCCCCGGTAATAGAGTTCCTTGCGGTCAAAGCCCGAGACGGCATTGGGTGAATACAGGATCGCCGCCACATCCTCGCGCCCGCCGTCCTTGGCGCGGAACTCGTAGGTCCAGGATTTGGGCCGCGCCAAAGAGCCGCTGACCCCCGAGAATTTCATCCCGGCCGGATCCACGCCTTTGTCCTTAAAAAGTCTTGCGGCGCTTTTGTGCGCCTCCGCGTATTGGTCCGCCGGGTTGGGCATGGACTGGGGGCGCAGCATTCCGGCCGCCGCCAGCGGGGCCATCCCCAGGACCCCGAGCGTTTTGAGGGCCGCCGCGGTCACCAAGCCCACCCCGCCCGCGGTCAGGGCGAAGAGCCCCGCCGCGGCCAAGGCGGTCCGCACCGGCCCCGCCTTGGGCTCCATCACGCCCAATCCCACCAGGGCGAAAACCACCGAGAGGACCACCGCGCCCAAGGCCAGGGCCGCCACGCCGCCCAGGACCGTTCCGCCGCCGAGGAAAACCAAGCCGGAAGCCCACCACGGAGCCTGGCTCCCCAGGAGAACTCCGGAGACGGTCGCGGCCCCGAAGAAGGCTCCGACGAGAATTTTTCCTTTGAGCTCGTCCCGCTTGGAGCGGGCCGCCTCGCGCGGCGAGGGCGGCCGGGAGTCCCCTCCCGCCGGCCGCGCGGCGGATCCTTTCAGGAAAAGAGGCCCGGAAACGGCGGCCTCGGAAAGCGCGGGAGAAACATCGCCTGCCGCGCGGACCTCGGCTCCCTTGGCTCCGGTCATGAGATCGATAAGTTTTTCCCCGGTACCCTTGGCTTCGGAATCCGGGGCGCGGGAAAGATCGGCGGCGCCCAGAGCCTCCGACACTTGGTTGCCCAAAAGTTCGAGCGGTTGGGCCTTCGGGCCGGCGGCTTGCGCCGGGGCGGAAACTTCCAGGTCCAAGGCGGGGGCCGGGGCGATCCCCGTTTCAAGAGAGGGCGCGGCCGCGGCGCCCGGCAGGGCGGGGCGAAGGGCCGAAACGGAGCCGAGACTCAGTCCCCGGAGCGCGCTGGGATTGCCGGCCGCCCGCCAGCCCGCGGGGCTCTGGACCGGAGGTCCGGCCCGACGAGGAACGACCATCCTCTGGGCCGAGGCCTCCCCCACGGCGAGGGCGGCGAAAGCGGCGAGAAGGGCGAATCGGCGGGCGGCTGGGATCATGGGTGTTCCTCCAAGGGCATAAATCCTACCACGAACCCCCGGGGCTCCGGATGGGTCCAAGGCGTCGCTTGGGACAAGGAAAGAGACCCGGGTGTTTTTGGGTCCTTGGGCCCGCTAGGGGGAAAGTTTGGGAAGGACTCCCGAGGCCTCCAACAAAGGCCCGAGGCGGGACATGGCGTCGGCCAGCGCCCCGTTGACCGAATCGTTCGGCCCCGCCCCGACCCGGAGGTAGGCCGGAGCGGATTCGATGCCGTGGCCCACCCCTTTGAGCTCGTCCTCCCAAAAAACCTTTCCGCCCCGGTCGGCCAAGGTGAGGACGATGAGAATCCTGGCGCTCATCGGAACATTGGTGGAGCCGATGCTGTCGGCCTGGCAGACGAGCTTGCGCAGGCGCGCCGTCAGGGTCCCGTCAAGCGCGCCGCCCGCCTCGGCCCCAGCGAAGCCCAAGCGGCCCAACTCCAACAAGAGCGCCTCGCGCAGGCTTTCCGCGTAGGGGCGCAGCACTTTGGCGCGCAGCGGGCCCTTGAGGCGCATCTGGAGATTGATGTCTCCGGCCATGGACCCCGAATCCGGGCCGCCCGTTTCGTCGCGGACTTCCAGGCGGAGCCTGGGCCGGGCCTCCCCCGTGATCGCTTTGGCCGCGGAACCGGGGCGGTAGCGCAGGTCGATGGGAACGGTGCCGCAGGCGGCCAAGGCCAACGGGAGGACGGCGGCCAAAAATGGGCGGGCTATGAGTTGTCGGTTCATGCGGCCTCCTTAGTAAAGGTTGATTTCCGGCGATGGGGCGATCAGCTGGGGCGTCTGTTCCCGATTCTGCCGACGCGCCGCGCGCTGAACGTTTTCCCGGAGGTAAGAGAACAGATCCGAAAGCGCCAATCGCCCCCCGGAGGCCGCCTCTCCCTGGAGGCCCTTGAGCAGGTAGTAAGTGAAAATCCCGTGGCCCTGATCCTCGAGGCTTCCCGCGATCTCGGCCCCCGACGCGGCGGTGAGAACCGAGAGCTTGGCCGGGACGGCCGTGTCCACGGAATGGACCAGGGGCCGGGCGCCTTGGGCGAGCACCGAGCGCCCGCCCGCGCCCTAGAACCCGGCGCCCAGGCCGGCCACGACCTGGGCGGCCTTCAGGGCCGCCAACGCCCGGTAGAGCGTTTTCAAAGGAATGGCGCTGGATTGAAGATACGAGGCGTCCCCGTCCCAGGGCAGAAGATAGGCCGTGCCGTCGGCGGGCTCCGGGGAGCCGTGCCCCGAGTAGTAAAAAAAGACGCGCGCGCCCGCTCCCACGTTGCGGGGAAGCCATTCCTCCAGGTACTTGGTCATGCCCGTCCTGGTGGCCATGGCGCCCGTCAGCAGGATGATGTTCTCCTCCGGGACCCCGAGTGCGTCGCGGGCGTAGTTCTTGAAGGAGACGGCGTCGCGCTCGGCGAAGGGAACGCCGGGGAGGTTTTGGTATTTTTCGATTCCGACAATGAGGGCGAAATCGCCGGGACGCCGCCGCGCCCGCCGGGGCGGGATATCGGCGTCCGAAACCGGCGCGGCGACGGTGTCGGCCGGCGGGGGCTGAGCCGAGGCCTGGGGCGGCCGTCCCCCGGCCGCCAAATAGGCGCCCTTGAGTTCCGCCAGCCCCTCCTCCCGGTCCAGGGCGTTGGCCAGGTCCTGAAAGGCCGCCGCCAGGGTGCGGCCGTAATCGCCGCCGGCGCCGCGGCCCTGGAATTCCTTGCGCCACAGGACGGCCTTGGTCCCGGGGTTGAAGACCTCGAGCTGCATCTCCGCCCGAGCTCCAAGGTTGGCCCGGGCCACGCGCAGACCCTCCCCCCCGGCATCGGCCAGGGAGCCGACGTTGGCGACGCGCACCGTCCCGCGGACCGAAAGGGGGGAAGGCCCCGGGCGGATTCCCTTGCGCTCCAGGGCCCGGGCCGTGAGCTTCTCGAATATCTCCACGACGTCCCGGTCGGTCACGAGGGCCTTTCCGCCGACCGAGCCCACGGAGGAGCGGTCCCCGCGTTCATCCAGGAAAGGCTCCATGCGGACGAAGAATTCGGCCTGGGCCACCGCTCCCGCCCGGGCCGGGGGCGTGAGGTCATCGGTGCGCAGGAAGGAGGGCGGGGTCACGCAGCCCGCCAGGCCGGCGGCGGCCCACATCCAAAAAAACCGGCGCCGGGCCCTCATCTCGACCTCCCCCCCGCCGCAAGAACGCGCACCGCCGGCAGCCCGGCGGTCTTGAGGGCCAGGACCTTCGCCAGTTCGGAGAGCTGCTCCGCGGTGGCTTCCCCCACCATCTCCGCCGCCGGTCCCAGTCCCTCCTCGGCGGCCGAAACTCCGCCGCGCGGTTCGGTCTGGCCCCTCTCCTCGGCGATTCTCACGTTCGCGCCGTCGAGAACCTCCAACCTCCAGGTCAAGACCACGTCGGCGTGGGTCCTCCCCCGCTTGCCGCCGAATACGGCGACTTCCATGATGCGGGCCTCCAGGAGATCGATCTGGACGACGGCGCCGTGGCGTCCGGGGGGAGGAAGCTGTTTGAGGAGGACGACCCCGGTGAAAACCTGGCGGAAGGTGGCCTCCGCCACGCGGGCGAACTCCCGCCGCAGGGGATAATATTGGTCGGTCCCCTCGGCGCCGGACAGCTCGCGGCTGGAACTGCGGAAAGTCTCCCCGGAAGGCCGGGCGATGCGCCGATCCAGAAAAAGACGGCAGGCCATCGGCTCCGAAATGACCAGCGCCACCTCGAGCGGGACCTTGTCCCCCTCCCCGATCGCCAGCTTCCGGGGACGCGCGTTGATGGGGTAGGTGGGCAGGGACTGGCAGGCGCCCAGGAGGGCGGCCAGGGTCAGGCCAAAGGTCGAGGAGGTCGTTCTTCCCATCGGGACTCCCGACCGCGGGGAAGCAACGATGCGGCCACGACTAGACGATCCCCAACTCCCTGCCGACCTTCGCGAACTTCTCCAGGGCGAAATCCAGATCCTTGGGGGAGTGCCCCGCCGTCACGATGGTGCGCAGGCGCTCGCGGCCCTTGGCCACCGTGGGAAAACCGATGGCCAAGGCGAAGACCCCTTCCTCGAAGAGCCGGAGGCTGAAGCGCTTGGCCTTGGCGGTGTCGCCCACGATCACGGGGGTAATGGGCGTTTCGCTCATGCCCGTGTCAAAGCCCGCCTTTTTCAAGCCTTCCTTGAAATAGCGGGCGTTGTCCCAAAGGCGGGAGATCAATTCCGGCTCCCCCTCCAGAACGTCCAAGGCCGCCAGGCAGGTGGCCGCGACCGAAGGCGGATGGGAACTGGAGAACAGGAAGGGCCGGGCGTTGCAGATCAGAAAATCCCGCAGGCTCCGGGATCCGGCGACGTAGCCCCCGATGGCCGCGATGGCCTTGGACAAAGTGCCGATCTGGATCTGCACGCGCTGGGTCAGGCCGAAATGATCCGGCGTGCCTCGCCCGTTCTTGCCGAGCACGCCGGAGGCGTGGGCGTCGTCGACCATGACGAACGCCCCGTATTGGTCCGCCAAATCCTGGATCTCCGGCAGGGGCGCGATGTCTCCGTCCATGCTGAACACCCCGTCGGTGACGATTAATCGTCTCCGGGCCTTTCGAGCTTCCGTTGACTCCAGTATGGCCCGGAGAGCGTACATGTCCTTGTGACCGTAAATTTTTCGTTGCGCTTTGGAAAGCCTTCCCCCATCGATGATCGAGGCGTGGTTGAGCTCATCCGATATCAACAAATCTTCCGGCGCCGTCATCAGGCTCTGACAGCAGGCCACGTTGGTGGCAAACCCCGATTGAAAGACCAGCGCCGCCTCCGTCCCCTTGAATTTCGCCAGGCGCGCCTCCAGCTCCTGGTGGATGTCCATGGTCCCGATGATGGAGCGCACCGCCGAGGTGCCCACCCCGTAGCGGTCCACCGCCGCCTTGGCGGCCTTCTTGAGCGCGGGGTGCACGGTCAACGCGAGATAATTGTTGGAGCTGAGGTTGACGACCTTTTTCCCGTCGATGACGGAGACGGGCTCCTGGGCTCCCTCCAAAATCCGCAGTTCGATGAACCGTCCCTCGGCCTTCAGGGCCGCGACCTCGGCGTCCAAAAATCCCATCAAGGGCTCTTTCTTCATGGCACGAACACCACCTTGCCGCAGGCCTTTTCCGGCCCCGACATCACCGCGAACCCCTTTTCGAATTCGGCCATCGGGAAAGTGTTCTTGATGACCGGGGTCGGGTCGACCTTGCACGAATCCAAAAGCTCCTGCATGACCACCCAGTTCTCAAA
>CAYHPY010000064.1:0-21625 GCA_964358485.1 uncultured Elusimicrobia bacterium | reverse complement strand
TGACGGTCATCGAGGAGCTCGACACCTTCAAGCGCAACAACGACGAGCGCGGGCGCTCGGCCCGCCTGGTGGCGCGCAAGCTCGACCAGCTTAGAAAGAAGGGCAAGCTCTCCGAGTGGGTGGACCTGGAGCACGGCGGCAAGCTTCGGGTCGAGATGCAGGTCTCCGACGGCCTGCCTCCGTCCTTCTCCGCCCACACCAAGGACAACGCCATCCTCTCCTGCGCTCAGTTCCTCCGCAAGTCCGGGGAGCACATCGTTTTCATCTCCAAGGACATCAACCTGCGCATCAAGGCCGAGGCCCTGGGCCTGGAGACTCAGGACTACGAGAAGGAAAAAGTCGACGTCGACGAGCTCTACAAGGGCTGGCGGGAGGCCTCCGTTTCCACCGACGTCATCGACCGGTTCTACAAGGAAAAGCGCCTGGCCTCCCCGATCCCCAATCTCCAGCCCAACGAATTCGTCGTCCTCAAAAATCTCGACGGCAGTTCCCAGAGCGCCTTGTCGCGTTTTGACGCGAAGGCCGGGTGCCTGGTCCCGTTGGCCCGAGCCGACAGCGCTCCCTGGGGCGTCAAGCCGCTCAACATCGAACAGCGCTTCGCCCTGGACCTGCTGCTCAACCGGGACATCCCGCTGGTGACCTTGGTCGGAGTGCCCGGCTCCGGCAAGACGTTGCTGGCCTTGGCCTCGGGCCTCCAGTTTACCTTGGAGGAGAAAGTCTACCGGCGCATCCTGGTGGGCCGCCCGGTCATCGCCGTCGGCCACGACATCGGCTTTTTGCCCGGCACCAAGGAGGAGAAGCTGGTCCACTGGATGGGCGCCATCTACGACAACCTGTCTTTCCTGCTGGAAAGGCCTAAAGGTTCCCTTGAGACCGCCGACATGGACATCCAGATGCTCCTGGAGGACGGGACCCTGGAGATCGAGGCCGTGACCTATCTGCGCGGGCGCTCCCTGCCCAACAGCATGATGATCATCGACGACGCCCAAAATCTCACGCCTCACGAGATCAAGACGATCATCTCCCGGGCCGGGGAGGGGACCAAGGTCGTGCTGACCGGCGACCCTCATCAGGTGGACAACTATTACCTGGACGCCGCGTCCAACGGACTCACCAACCTCGTCGAGCGCTTCAAGGGCCAATCCCTCTTCGGCCACGTGACCTTCACCAAGATCGAGCGCAGTCCCCTGGCCGCGCTCGCCTCGGAGCTTCTGTGACCGGCGCGCGCCCGACGGTGATGGTGGTCGACGACGAACTCCTGATCCGGGAGACCATCCGGGCCGCCTTGGAGCACTCCGGGTTCTCGGTTATGGCGGTCGACGAGGGGGGCAAGGCCCTGGAGCTCATCCTGACCCGCAAGCCCGACCTCCTCATCCTGGACCTCTACATGCCCGACGTCAACGGCTGGGAGATATGCCGCAAGCTCAAGGCCGATCCCGCCACGGCCGCCATCCCGGTGATGATCTTCAGCGGCTCCAATGAGCCGGTGGACGTCATGAGCGGCATCGACGCCGGGGCTTACGATTACATCACCAAGCCGATCGACACCGAGGTCCTGGTCAAAAAAATCCGTCAAAAGCTGAAGCTCTCCTGAACCATGCTCGAAAAAACCTACGCTCCCGCCCCGGTCGAAGACAAATGGCGCCAAGCCTGGAAGGACGCGCGGCTGTTTTCCTCCCAGCCCGGCGCGCGCCTGCCGGGCAAGGAGCCGTTCGTCGTCGTCATCCCTCAGCCGAACGTGACCGGCGCCCTGCACATGGGCCACGCCCTCAACAACACCCTGCAGGACGTGCTGGTCCGCTGGCATAAGCTGCACGGCCGGGAGGCCCTCTGGGTGCCCGGGACCGACCACGGCGGCATCGCCACCCAGAACGTCATGGAAAAACAGCTCAAGGCCGAGGGGCTCAGCCGCCACGAGCTGGGGCGGGTGGATTTCATCGCCCGGATGCAGGCTTGGGTGGCCCAAATCAAGACGACGATCCTGGGCCAGCTGGACCGCCTGGGCTGCGCCCTGGATTGGGAGCGGGAGGCCTTCACGATGGACGAGGGCCGGGCGCGCTCGGTGCACCACGCCTTCGAGACCCTCTGGAAAAAGGGCCTGATCTACCGCGGCGAGCGGATGGTCAACTGGTGCGTCCGCTGCGGGACCGCCCTCTCCGACATCGAGGTCGAGCACGAGGACCGCAAGGGCCATCTTTGGCACATCCACTATCCCAAGGTCGACGGCTCCGAGGGGGTCGTGGTCGCCACCACCCGACCGGAGACCATGCTGGGCGACACGGCCGTGGCGGTCAATCCCCGCGACGAGCGCTACCGCGGTTTGTCCGGCAAGCGCGTCAAACTGCCGCTGGTGGGGCGGGAGATCGCGGTCGTGGGCGACGACTCGGTGGATTTCGCCTTCGGCACCGGAGCGGTCAAGGTGACCCCGGGCCACGACGTCAACGACTTCGAGATCGGCGTCCGTCATTCGCTGGAGACCATCAAGGTCATCGGCCCGGACGGGCGGATCACCGACAAGGCCCCGGAGGCCTTCCAGGGCCTCTCCCGGGAAAAAGCCCGGGAAGAGGTCCTCAAGGGCTTGGAGGCGGGCGGGTATCTGCGCAAGACCGAAGATCATCACCATTCCGTCGGGACCTGCTACCGCTGTTCCTCGGTCATCGAGCCCCTGCTGTCGGACCAATGGTTCGTGCGCATGAGCGCCATGGCCGCCCCCGCCATCGCCGCCGTCGAATCCGGGAAATTCAAGATCCATCCCGAATCCTGGGCCAAGCCTTACATGGAATGGCTCCGCAACATCCGGGACTGGTGCATTTCCCGGCAGATCTGGTGGGGCCACCGCATCCCGGTGTGGTATTGCCAGGAGTGCTACGACCGCTTCATGCCCCGGCGGCCCTCCGCCAAGCCCGTGGTTTCCGTCGGCCGGCCCGAGCGCTGCGGCGAGTGCGGGGGGAATTCCTTCGAGCAGGACGAGGACGTGCTGGACACCTGGTTTTCCTCCGGCCTCTGGCCGATGTCGGTGTTCGGCTGGCCGGACAAGACCCCGGACCTGGCGTACTACTACCCGACCAGCGTGCTGGTCACGGGCTACGAGATTCTTTATCTGTGGGTCGCCCGGATGCAGATGATGGGGCTGGAGGCGATGGGGGAGGTTCCTTTCTCCGACGCGGTGATCCACGGGATCGTCCGGGACAAGAAGGGCAAGAAGATGTCCAAATCCCTGGGCAACGTGGTCGACCCCTTGGTCCTCATGGACAAGTTCGGGACCGACGCCCTGCGCTTCTCCCTGATGGCCCAGGCCCACCCGGGCCGGGACATCCCATTCTCCGAGGATTCGACCGTGGGGGCGCGGAATTTCTCCAACAAGCTTTGGAATTCCACGCGCTTCGTGCTCATGAACCTTCCGGAAGCCGCGCCCGCCGGCGGCTACTCCCTGGAGGCGCTCGACCCCGCGTCCTTGGAGCTGGCCGACCAATGGATTCTGGCCGAATACCGCGCCGCCCTGGCCGAGACCCGGGCCCGCATGGAGGCCTGGAATCCGGCCGCGGCCGCCGACGTCCTCTACGGTTTTCTCTGGGACAAGTTCTGCGATTGGTACGTGGAGCTGGCCAAGGTCCGCCTGCAGGGCCCCGACGGCCCGGCCAAGGAAACCGCGCGCGCCATCCTGGTGGGGGTGCTGTCCGGGACCCTCAAAATGCTGCACCCGTTCATGCCCTATATCACCGAGGAGCTTTTCGCCGCCCTGCGGCCCTACTCGGGCGAAACGGCGGATTTCATCCTGCGCGCCGGGGCCCCGGGACTCGGCGCCGGCTTCTCTGACGAGGACTCCCGCAAGAAGATGGCGTTTCTCATGGAGGCCACGGCCGCCATCCGCTCGGTCCGCTCCCAGCTCAACGTCCCGCCGGGACAGAAGATCAAGGTGTACTATTCCAACGGCCCGGAGGCCGCTTGCGGCCTGTTGGCGCGCCACGCGGGCTACGTCAACGCGATGGCCCGGCTGGAGACCCTGGAAGCCTCCCCCGACGGCTCCCGCCCGCCCCAAAGCGCCACCGCGGTGGCGGGAGGACTCACCTTCTACATTCCGCTGGCGGGGGTCATCGACTTCGAGGCCGAGCGCAAGCGCCTGGAGAAGGAATTGGCCAAAACCGAGGAGGACCTGGTCAAGGTGGCTCGCAAGGCCGAGAACAAGGACTTCCTGGCCCGAGCCCCCGAGGCCGAGGTGGCCCTGGCCCGCTCCCAGCACGAGTCGCTCCTGGCCAAAATCGCGCGCCTGCGCGAAACCCTCCTCCTCCTCCGCTGATTGGTGCCGGGGGTTGACTTACTTGACTTGCTTGACTTGCCGGGCCGATAGGGCGGGGCCCAGGCTTCTTTCCGCCCTCGCTTTCCTGTTTTTCGGGGGAGCCGCCCTGGCCGCCCCGGCCATCGATCCCAAGAACTATCCCAAGTGCGAGGCGGGCGAGTCCAAGAAGTGCTCGATCGGAGACGCGGGTTGGACTTTCACCCAGCCGGCGGGCCTGCCCAAGAAGGAACCCCAGCCGGGAGCGACGGTCTGGCTCTGGAGCAAGGAGAGCCCGGGGAAATCCATGACCGGGCTGGATGTTTCCAAACAAATGGCGGTCCTTCAGGTGACCCTCGAGGACTGCGGGGACGAGTTCCTGGCCGATTTCTGCAAGAAAACCCAGCAGGACGCCAAAGGGGAAATGGTTCAAGAGAAGCACCAAGGCAAGGACGCCTTCAAGCTTTCCTGTGAAAAGGGCGTTCGGGTCCAGGATTACCTGTTCATCCGGATCAAGCCCAAGAAATGCATCACCCTCAACGTCGGGTACAACACCGAGGAAGCCAAGGGCGTGGCGGAAGTGGCCTTCGAGGAAGTGAGGGCCTCCTTGGTTCCGCCGGGAGGCAAGGCCGCGACGGAGGGCGCCCCCCCGGTCGTGCTCGGGGAACCCCCCGCTTCCACCGGGACGGCCGCGGGCGCGGAGCCCGAGAAGGCCCCCGTGGACGAGGCGCCCAAGCCCCGCCGGGTCAGCACCGTGAAGATCCCCCGGGAAGGCGCGGGGTGGTCTCCCATTTCCGTGAGAAAGGCCGGCGATCCGGAGTCGATTATAACCCAAGCCGTCCTCCGGATCATTCGAACCAAGGTCAGGGCTCCGGACGAGGAGGCCCCGCCTCCTGCCGAGGGCGAGGAACCGCCGCCGCCCCCGCCTCCCAAATACATTTTTAAGGAGAAGGGGCGGCCCACCGTGGCCAAAGCCGTCGCGAGGTCCTATAAGGCCGGCGAAGACCGGTTGTTGGTGATCTCGATCTACCCGCTTTCTCTTAAGGCCGCGAGGACCCATTTCGAGCTCCACGCCAAGATCGTGGAGGGCTACCTGGACGGCGTCGAGTTCAAGGCGATCCGCCGTCCTGGAAAATTCGATAAAAAAGATTTTGAGGGGGATTCCTTCACTCTGAGGAAGCTGGGCGAGGAATTCGTGGAAGAAGGGCCCTCCGGCGCGAAACTCGTCGTCGCCGCCATGGAGGCCAAGCCCGGACGCCTTTCGCTCAACGCGGGGAGCGTGACGGGGGCCGGATTCGGGGCCAAGGACCTGGGGTTGGTCAATTTGACCTATCAGGCCGCCGGGGTGTCCGAGGGCCGCCGCTGACCCGCCGCAAAAGACCCAGGTCTGCTTAGGCCCAAAGACACTTTCCCCCGGACGCGGGGCGGGCTACGCTAATAGGGATGCGATTTTCCCCAGCCAGGAGACAACCCATGAAAAGCCTTCCGCTCGCCGCGCTCGCCGTCGCCGCTTTCATCCAGCCGATTCTAGCCCAACAGCCGGTCCTGCGTGACGTCAAGGACATCGCCCTGGCCGAAGCCGAGGTCCGGACCGCCGTCTCCAAGGCTCCCGAGCACCTCAAGATGGTCGGCGGGGCCCCCATCGAGTTCGCGCCTTTGTTCATGTTCCTGCCCTACGCGGCGGAGTTCGACGAGGTCAACGGCCTCAAGCTGGACAATCTTGAGGACGCCCGCCTGATTTCCAATCTTCGGTTCAAATACTGGGAGGCGGTCGCCGCGGTCCTCGGGGACGAGGCCGACCGGCTGGAGGCCGAGCAAAAAGAATTGAAGGGAGAGTCCATCGACGCGGTGCCCGTCAGCGGGCAACTCAAGCGCATGCAGGAGGCGGTCCGCATCCAGGGCGCGGCCCGGTTTGCCCGCATGATCGCGGGCGACGCGGCGGCGGATCTCAAGGCCGTCCAATCCATCCAGAGCTTGGAGGATAAGCCCCTGCTCAAGAAGATCGGGGACGAGGTCCTGGAGCGGAAAACAAAGCTCTTTACGGCCCTTTCCGGGGCGGGAAAGGGCGGGGCGGCGCGCTAGGACCGCTTGGCGTAAGCCTTCATCGCCGCTTCCACGGCGGCCAGGTCCTTGGGCGTGATCTCCCACTGGCGTTTGCCCTTTAAGAGGCCCGAAATTTTCCCGAACAGGGCCTCATCGATGAAGGGCCGGACTTTTCCCCGGCGGTACTCGTTCTCCTTCTCCCCATAAAGGCCCATGAAGGTCTTGTCCCGAAACCATGACTCCCGGTTGGACTCGGCGAGCTTCTTGAGCAAGGTCTTGCCCGGATTGCGCTGGACGAACTCGAAGAAGATTCCCGACGGCGTGGCGCCGGGCAAATTCCACTCTCCGCTGAAGACCTGGATCAGGTCCTCGTCGGCGTCCTTGAGGATCGGGGTGATGAAATTGACTCCCCGCTCCCGGGCGTGCTTGTGAAAGGCCAGAAGATCCGGGGTGCGCAAGGCGATGTGCTGCCAATGGGCCGAGCCGCCGCGGTTCTTTAGAATGTCCCGGACATGGGAGCCTTGGGAGGCCGGTTCGGTGGGTTGGACCACGGCGATGATGGTTTTATTGAGGCCGCCTTTGTTTGAAGCCTCCCCGATGCAGGAGGCGAAGGTCATGGATTCCTCCGCGTCGGCCCCGGGCCAGCGGCGGCGCTTTTCGTAGATGATGTCCTTGGGCCCGACCCCGAGGATGATGCGAAACAGCGCGTAGCTGACGTTGTAAAACTTGGGGTCCACCAGAAAGGTCATGTGGTCCACGTTGAAGTTCAGAAATCCCTGGGGCATGTCGATTCTCCTAGGTCGCGTTGGGCCGCGGCAGTTCGAAGTCGTCGGTGGTCCGGGTGTACCAGTCTCCTTCCATCCGGCCGATGGGCTTGAGGTCTTGATGCCGCACGCGGCCATCTTTGTAGACCGATTCATCGGCATGGACGAGAACCACCTTGCCGATCACCAGGTGCCCTCCCAGGGCCCCCTGGCTCAAGGTCACGATCTGGAGCAGTTCGCACTCCAAATGGATCGGCGATTCCTTGACCCGGGGAGGGCGGACCTTGACGCTGGGAAGGGGGGTCAGGCCCGCCTTCTCGAATTCGCTCACCCCGTGGGGGTAATTGGCCGAAGTCTGGTTCATTTTGACGGCGGTGGCTTCGGTGGCGAGGTTGACCACGAACTGGCGGGTGGCCTCGATGTTGAGGAGGGTGTCCTTGCGGCGTCCGTCGCGGTTGTTGACCGGCGCGAAGCACACGCTCATCGGATTGGCGGTGATGCCGGTGAAGAAACTGAAGGGGGCCAGATTCATTTTGCCCTCGGCATCGACCGTGGAGACCCAGGCGATCGGGCGGGGCACGATCACCGAAATGAGCAGTCCGTAGCGGTCCCGGGCGGCGAGGGCTTCGGGATCGAGGATCATCACGCCGAAGGGGAATCCGGCGCGCCGCTTGAATGTTCCAACCGGGCCCAGCTCATCGGGTAATCCCGGTCCCGGACGGCCAGGGCGTCCCGGGTGGGCGACAGAGGCTCGAAAAAGGTGTCGATCATCACGGCCAGGCGCTTGCTGAGCTTGCCGCGGTTGGAGGTGGATTTCTCGGCCGCGTTTCCCTGGGGGCTGTGCGGGAGGCTGGCGGGGTGGAAGGTCAAGGACCCCGGCTCGATGACCCCCTTGCGGGCCCCGTAATCGGCGTTGGCGAAGAACATGGCCTCGTCGGAATCGACGTTGAAATGGGCGTAGGGAGCCGGCACGTCCCGGGGATGCCAGCCGTCCATCTGGGGCTTGAAGGTGCAGATCGAAAAACCGGAATGCGGGGCCTCCCCGGCTTGGAAGGTCTGCAGGACCGGCGGGGCCGAATGAATCTCCCGGGCGATCCCCCGGTGATCGTCGACATGGAAGGTAAACGGATAAAGGGCGCCCTCCCAGCCGGCCAGATCGAAAGGATGGTGGTTCAAAGTCAGGCGGCTGACGCGGCCCCCATCGTGCTTGACCAAAATCGGATAGCGCCCCCTCTTGTCGATGGGCTCGCAAAACTCGGGCGCCCCGATCTCGGTTTCCGTGACCGGCGCCATCATCGTGGCCTGCCCGTGGGAATTAAGATGGTGGGGAGCGAAGTGTATTGGATATAGAGACTCGATACCCAGGAAAAACCCGCGCTCGGTATCGAGGCTCATTCGATATGTCGTTCCCTTGGGAATGACGATGTAATGTCCTCTTTTGAATCTGATTTTTCCGTATTCCGTCTCCAAAATTCCGTTCCCTTCTTGGACAAAAAAGCATTCATGCCCATCCCCGTTCCGGAAAAACTCTCCTTCCGGAGCCGACCTGACAGGTTTGCACACGGAAATTGAAGTGGTTTTGCCGTACAGCAAAACCATCCGACCCCGGATAAAATCCCCGCCATAAGGCAGACGCGCCGTCCGAATGTGGAAAGGTTGGAGGGGGAGCTCCGGGGCGGGCTTGGGCTTGAGATCGAACGAGGCCCGGGCGGGCGGCAGGGCCTGGACCGTCGGGTAGCTTCGCAGGTGCATCTTCCGGGACCAGGCGCCGCTGAAGCCGTAGGCGCCGTGAATCTCCTCGAGGGCGAAGGCCCCGTCTTTGGGGCGAAATTCCGTGTGCGGGGTGGAGGGAAGCTCTCCGCGCTTGAGGATCATCGCCATATCAGGCGGCCGCCTTGGCGCGGGGGTATTTGAGCTGTTTTTGGGCCGCCGGCCGGCCGACCTTGTTGCGCAAGCGGCCCAGGCCTCCGATTTCCAGCTCCACGACGTCGCCCGGCTTGAGCCAGCGGTCCAGGTCCAGGCCGCAGCCCCGGTAATAGGTGCCCGAGCCCAGGACGTCTCCGGGATAAACGGTTTCTTCCTGGGAGACATGCGAGAGCATGGTCGCGAAGCTCCAGTACCGGCCCGAGGACCGGCCGGTGGACCATTTCTCCCCGTTGACAAAAATCGCCATCGCCAGGTCGTCGATGTCCCCCAGCTCGTCGGGCGTGGCCAGGTACGGCCCGAGGGCAGTCCCGAAGTCCTTTCCCTTGGCCGGGCCCATCCGGCAGACCATCTCGCTTTTTTGGATGTCGCGGGCGGAAAAATCGTTGAGGATGGTATAGCCGACGATGTGCTTGCCGGCCTCGACGGGCGAGAGGTCCCGTCCTTTGCGGCCCACCACGGCGCCCAGTTCCAGCTCGAAGTCCAAGCGCCGGGTGTAGGACGGCCAGGGCACCAGGTCATCCGGGCCGTAGATCTCGCGATGATTGCCCTTGTAATAGACGGGCTGTTCGTACCATTGGGGAGCCAGCGGCTCGTTGCGGCGCGCGGCTCCCTGCAGGGCGTGTTCCTCGAACGCGAAGAAATCTCGAAGGGCCCGGGGACGGGGAACCGGGGCCCGCAGGCGGACCGCCCCCTCTTTGTGGACGGCGAGTTCGCCCTTGGGGCCGATCAAATCCTTCGGTTTGTTTTTGAGGGCGTCGGCGGCGAAGCGGAGGGCCAGACGGGCTTCGGCCAGGCCCGCGTCTTCCATGTCGAGAAAGCCGATCATGTCCGGCGGGACGAGGGCGTCGGCCAAGCGGCGGGCGGCGGCCTCGGGCTCGCCGCGCAGACGGCGGAGATAGGCGGCGGCATTGAGGTCCACGATCTTTCCCGGAAGCAGGCCGCCGAGGCGGGAGACCGGGCCCAGGGGCGTGGGGACCTCGAAGGTGACGAGTTTCACGAATCAAGTATAAACAATTTGGTCCTGGGGACACCATTTTAGGGGGACCCAGGACTAAGCTAGAATCCTCTTGATGATGCCCTTGCTGACTGGACTGGATCTTTGGCCGCGCTTCCGTTTCCGGGGGCCGGACCGCAAGAAATTCCTCCAGGGGCTTTTGACCGGAGACCTCCTCTCGCTCTCTCCGGGAGGGGTTTTGCCTTCCCTGGTCCTGACCCCGAAAGGCATGCTGCTGGGAGATTTCGTCCTCTACGACCGCGGGGACGACCTCCTCGCGGCGGGCAGGCCCGCCGCGATGGCCAATTTGCAAGAGGCGTTGACCCTCAAGCTGACGCTCAGCCAGACCACTCTGGAACAAGAGCCCGGAGGGCTCCTGCACCTTTGCGGTTCCCGTTCCGTTGACGCTCTTCGAATCCTTTTCGGAACATCCGTTCAACCCGGCCGTTGTTTCTCTTCCGTTATTGAAGATCGTCCCGTTTGGCTCCTCCCCTATGAAGGCTTCCAGTCCGGCGGCTGGCTGATCCATGTCCCGGATCTCGGCGGAGCGGAGGCGGCTCGCCTGATCCGGGATAAGGTCCCCTGGCTCGTCCCCGCCGGGGACGCCGTGCTGGAAATCCTCCGCGTCGAGCGGGGAACTCCGGTCTACGGGGTGGACATGGATTCGACCACTTTGCCCCAGGAGGCCCGCCTGGAAGGCGCGATCAGCTTCACCAAGGGGTGCTACATGGGGCAGGAAACCGTTTCCCGAATCAAGAACTTGGGCCATGTGAACCGCCTGTTGGCCGGTCTGAAGCTGGTCGAGGTCCCTCCACCCGGGGCCGTCGTCCATTCGGGAGAAAAGGAAATCGGGGCGATCTCCAGCGCCGTCGCCTCGGGGCGGCTGGGGGGCGGTTTGGCTCTGGCCCTGGTGCGGGCCGAGGACGCCGAGCCGGGGCGGGCGCTCAGCGTTTCTTGGGACGGGAGGCGGTCGGCGGCCGAGGTGGTGCGGCTTCCGCTCTGACGAAGATGACCGCCTTGCGGTCGGAGTAGACGGGCCTCCAGCCCTTGTCGTCGACAAGGAGGTGGGCCAGCCGGGAGGACGGGGGCAGGAGCGCCCCGAAGATCCCCCAGCCGTCGAGGACCTCGCGCCAGCCGGGGCGGGCTTCCATGACGGTCCGGTAATCCCCGCCCAGGAGCTTCCAATAAGGCTCCAGGCGCCCGTCGATGAAAACCTCGTTGCCGGGCCATAGCTTGTAGATCAGATAGCCGCCCCAATCATACGGATGGAACAGACGCCGGCCCCTAAGATTCTCGCCGGCCCATTCGACCGCGGCGCGCGGGTAGGCGCTTTCCATGTCGGCGGCCAGCCCGGAGGCCAGGCGTTTTTCCGCCGGCCAAACCACCCAGGCCATGGCCAAGGTCACGGCCGCCGCTCCCGCCAGGCACGCTTTCCTTCGCCGCGCAGTCCAATCCACGCCTCGAAGCTTGAGCGACATCGAGACCACGGCGGCCGCGCCGAACAAGGGGAGGAGCTTTCGTCCCCGGAGCGAAGCCGCGAGCAGGGCCAAGGTGAGCGCCGCCCAGGGAAAGGGCGCGGCGATTCCTTTGAGTCCGGTCCATGCCAGGGCGGCAAGAATCAGGAGGGTGGGCGCGGCGTTGGCCTGGGAGAAATCCAGCGGAGTCCATTCCAGGACCATCGAGCGGGAGGCGGGCGGAGAAAAGAAAAACCAGGCCGGGTACACGAAGGCCATCGGGCCGCTGGGATGGAGAAAGCAGAGAAACGCCCCCAGCAGGCTCGGGCCCAGCTCCCAGGGATGGCCCGTTTTCCGCAGGCGCAGGAGGCAGATTCCGGTGAGAAGGAACCAACCGGCCATAAAGCCCCCGTGCATGTTGGCCCAGAAACCCAGCGCCACGGCCATGGCCCAAGGAGCCGCCTCGGAACCCTCCTCCCAGGCCCTGGTCCAAAGGAGGAAGAGGCTAAACAGCAGGAAGGTATAGGCTTGGACCCGGGCCGCGCAGAAATTCATGTAGCCGAACGCGGCCAGCGCGATCAGCAGAATCCGCAATTCCCCGGGGAGCGCCGAGCCGGTCGCGCGGTAGAGGGCGATCAGCGAGGCCAGCAGAAGCAGGGCGTGAAAGAAGGCGACCCCGGGATAGCCGGCCGCGTCGAAGAGGACCCAGCCGGCGGCCTGGGGGATCCATTCGGTGGCGACCATGTCGCGGCCTTTGGCGGTGAAGGAATATTCCTCGTGGAGCGGAAAGCGCCCGTCGCGGACGATGCGTTGGCCTTCCTTCAGGTGGAAAAAGAGATCGGGGTCCACCTCCGCCAGGATTTTCACGGAGAACAAGGCGCCCCACGCCGCGAAAAACAGGGCCGGAAGGATTCGCCGCGAGGCCGGGGCGTTCATCGCGGCAGGCATTTCTCCCAAAGCGAGGAGACCAGATAGTCTCCAAGCCGGTTTTTGGGGACCCAGCGGGCCTGGGGCGGGGGAGGTCCTTTGAGGACGCTTTCCCGGACCTCGACTCCGAGGCGGTGGTGGGTGATGGAATGCGTCGCTTTCCCCAGAAGCCGCCCGGGGGCCGCCGCAAGGCGGCGGGACTCGGGCAGGCCCCAGAGGTCCCGGAGGAGCGCCTCGTCCGCG
Organism: uncultured Elusimicrobia bacterium; assembly: GCA_964358485.1. GTDB lineage: Bacteria > Elusimicrobiota > Elusimicrobia > UBA1565 > UBA9628 > CAYHPY01. The sequence goes on along the minus strand of CAYHPY010000064.1, from coordinate 9,001 downwards.
CCGCGGCGCCAGAGCAGGACCTTTCCGTTTTTTTCAATCCAGAGGCAGGTCCACCGGACCTTGACCGCCGCCTTGCGGGAGGCGCTTTTTGGGAGGCTCTCCTGAATTCCCCGGTTCCGCGCGCGGCAGAGGCCGGCGACCGGGCAGGTTCCGCACGAAGGGGAGGCCGGCAGGCAGACCGTCGCCCCCAGTTCCATGAGAGCCTGGTTCCAGTCCCCCGGGCGGACCCCCGGGACCAACTCGGAGGCGAGCTTCCAGAGCAGGGGGGCGGAGCGTTCGACGGGGGTTTCGACGGCGAAAATTCGGGAAAAGACCCGGATCACGTTTCCATCCACAACCGGGAGGCGGCGGCCGAAGGCGATGGAGAGGATCGCCCCCGCGGTGTAGCGGCCGATGCCGGGCAGGGCGAGGGCCTCCTCATAGGACCCGGGAAATTCCCCGCCATGGCGCGCAACGACCCTGCGCGCGGCCTCGCGGAGATTGCGCGCCCGGGAGTAATAGCCGAGACCCGCCCAATGCTTGAGCACGGAGCGCTCCGGGGCGCGGGCCATGGACGCGGCGTCCGGAAAGCGCTTGAGGAAAGCTTCGTAGCGGGGAACCACGGCGGCGACCGTGGTTTGCTGGAGCATGATCTCCGAGATCCAGGTCCGGTAGGGAGACGCCGTCCGCCTCCAGGGAAGGTCCCGGCGGTTGCGGCGGTACCAACGTAGGAGCGCGCGGCGCAGGGCTCCCGCCTCGGCCCCGGTCACGCTCAATCCTGGACGACGAGGTTGACGATGACCTGGTCCACGCCCTTGGTCTCCTCGGCCAGGGTTCGGATGAGCTGTTTTTCCTCCGGGGTGCGGATGATCCCCGAAAAGGTCACGATCCGGGCGTGGATGTCCATGGTGACGTAGCGCATGTCGATTTCCCGGTGGTTTTTCAGCGTGGCCTCGAGCCGGGCCCGGATTCCCGAGTCGGAAAGGTCCGCTTCGCTCAGGGGGGAGAGGGTGGCCACGCAGGCCGACAGGGAGGCGGCCAGGGCGATGGGCAGGAGCCGCGAAACAAAATTCATCGTTGCAAGAATGGTACAATTTTGGGCGATCCTCGGGCTATGAAATTCCTCCTGGCCACCGGCAACCGCCACAAGCTCAGAGAGCTTTCCGAACTCCTTCGGGAGATTCCGATCGAATGGGTCGGCCTCGAGGCATTCCCGGGACTGGCCCCCGTGGTGGAAGACCGGCCCACCCTGGAAGCCAACGCCGAGAAGAAGGCCCGGGAGCCCTCCGCCGCCACCGGCCTTTGGACTTTGGCTGAGGACACCGGATTGGAAGTCGCGGCTTTGGGCGGCGCCCCCGGGGTCTATTCCGCCCGCTACGCCGGTCCCGGTTGCGATTACTCGGCCAATAACCGGAAACTATTGGATCAACTGCGCGACGCCGGGGAGGGTTCTCGAACCGCCGTTTTCCGGACCGTCGCCGCCTTGTCGGCGCCCGGAGGAAGGGGCCCCGTGATCTTGGAAGAAGGGCGCCTGGAGGGAACCATCGCCCGCTCGCCCCGTGGGGAAAACGGCTTCGGCTACGACCCGATATTCCTTTTGCCTTCCGGCAAAACCCTCGCGGAGCTCGGCTCGGCGGAAAAAAACGCCCTGAGCCATCGGGGGCGCGCGCTGGCCAAGATGATCCCGCATCTCAGGAAGGCGGCCGCCGTTCTGGCGCTTTTCTGGCTGGCGGTCGTCCCGCCCGTGCGCGCCGGGCGGACCGAGCCGGGGCAGGAATCCATCTGGGACCAGATCATGGCGGCCCAGGCCAACCGCGGGCTCCGGGTGGGCTCCCGCTACATGGACCTCAAGCAATACGACCTGGCGGAGGCCGAGTTCTCCAAGGCGGTGGTGGTCAACCCCCGGGACGCCTCGGCGCATCTCATGCTCGGCGCCGCCTATTATTGGCAGGGCAAGGTCGACGAATCCCTTGCGGAATACAGGACGGCCCTGGAACTGGAGCCCGACAACGCCCAGGCCTATATGCTGATCGGAATCTCCATGGCCTGGAAGGGGGAAACGGTTCCCTCCTTCGAGGCGTTCAAGAAGGCCGCCGAACTCGAACCCGACCGCGGGGACGTCCACATGAACCTGGGCTCCATCCTGGAGTCCATGGGCAAGAACGGCGAGGCCCTTCAGCATTTCCGAAAAGCCGTGGCCCTGGAGCCGCGCAGCGCCTTGTACCACTTTCAACTGGGGATGCTTTACCGGCGGCTGGGGCGTGATTCCGACGCCGTGGATTCCATGCGGGAGGCGCTCAAGCTCATGGGCGCTTTCGAGGACGCCCTTCTGGAACTCGGCGCCGCCGAGGAGCGCCAAGGGGAGCGCAAGGCCGCAATCGGAAGCTTCCGCAAGGCGGTGGCCTTGAAATCCCGGGATTCCGTGGCCCGCTTCCGGTTGGGCCGCCTGTACCTGCTTTCCGGCCAAAAAGACCAAGCCCGACAGGTTTTCTCCGAGGCCTTCCATCTCACGCCCGAAGGGGAGGGTTCGGGGCTTCAGCTCTCCGTTTCCTATTCGGGCGGCAAGCGGAAGGCGCCCCCGGGCGACGGCGGCGCGGGAAAGCCGACGCCCGCTCCGGCGCGGGACCCGAACGACCCGCTCAACGTTTTCGCGCGGAACCTGGAGCGCATCCCCTTGGATCAGGACGCGGTGCTTCAGGTGGATGTGGCCTTCGTGCCCAAGCCCAAGCTTGTTCAAGCTCCGGCCTCGGAGGCCCCGTCCTCTTTGAAGAAGGCCTTGGCCAAAGGCCTCGGCGGCGGCGAGCGAGACCGGGCGGCGACCAAGGTCACGCGCAAGGAGTTTTCCATCAAGGCGGGAAGCCCGGACCAGCGGGCCGCCCAAATTTCGAAGGTCATCAACGATCTCGACGCGGCCATGAAAAGCGCCCCCGAGGGCGCCGACGTCCGTCTCGGGATGAACCTGACCTTCACCCGGCCCGTGGACGCGACGGCCGGGCGGGCGCCCGCCGAGGGCTCGCCGAAAGTTTCGTATCAGCCCCGCCAAGTCGGAAACGACCTCGGGCTCTGGGTGATCGGAACCGGGTGGATGGCCCTGGTGGAGGAAGTCCTCCCCGAGTCAGGGGACGCCCCGAGCCATCCCGACGACGCCGACTGGTGGGTCGGCACGGGGCTGGGCTACGCGACGGTCGGAGACGGCCAACGGGCCTTGGCCGCCTTCGAGAAAGCGGTCCGCTTGGATTCCTCCAACGAGCTGGCTTTCCTGGGAAGGGGGGTCGCCTCCGTCATGACGGGCGACGAGGCGGGGGCGCAGGCCGATTATCGCCGCGTGCTGGAAATCAATCCCAAGAACCGGGCCGCGCGCGAGGGTCTCAAATGGCTACTGCGGCCGACCGGGAAAAAAATCGTCGGGAGGGAGAAATGAGCCGCGATCCGATCACCGCCGGGAAATCCGCGGGGCCGGCGGGAATGATGGGCGCCTTCATCCGAAGAATCCACTTCGTCGGCATCGGCGGGGTCGGGATGAGCGGCATCGCGGAGGTCCTCCATAATCTGGGCTACGCGATCTCCGGGTCCGACGCCAAGCAGACCGAGATCACGCGCCGCCTGCGGCAATCCGGCGTCCGGGTCCGCCGGGGCCATGCGGCCGCCCACATCCGGGGGGCGCAGGTGGTGGTGGTGAGCTCCGCCGTGGGGGAGGACAACCCCGAGGTGGCCGAAGCCCGGCGACGGGGAATCCCCGTCATTCAACGCGCCGAGATGCTGGCCGAACTGGGGCGGATGAAGAAGACCGTGACCGTCGCCGGTTCCCACGGGAAGACGACCACCACCTCGATGGTGTCCATGGCGCTCAAGGAGGCGGGCGCCGACCCCACGATGATCATCGGCGGCCAGCTCAAGAACATCGGCTCCAACGCCCGTTTGGGGATCGGGGATTATCTGGTGGCCGAGGCCGACGAGTCCGACGGGTCCTTCCTTCATCTGGATCCCTTGGTGGCGGTCGTGACCAATATCGACGACGACCATCTCGACTACCACAAAACCTTGGCGCGCCTGAGGGGGGCGTTTCTGGAGCACCTGCGCCGCCTGCCGTTCTACGGGGCGGCCGTGCTTTGCTCCGACGACGCCCCGCTTCGAGATTTGATTCCCCGCATCGGCCGGCCGGTGGTGACCTATGGCTTCGGTCCCCAAGCCCGCTGGCGGGCCCGCGGCCTGACCTTGGAGCGCGACCGCTCCCGCTTCGAGGTCTGGAAAGACGGGCGGCGCTTTCTTCGGATGGAGTTGAAGGTTCCCGGGCGGCACAACGTCCTCAACGCTCTCGGAGCTCTGGCGGCCGGGGAGTTCCTGGGATTTTCCCCGCGGCGCCTGGCGCGGGGCCTTGCCGAGTTCAAGGGCGTCGGCCGGCGCATGGACCGGCTGGGCGCGGCGGGCGGCATCGAATTCATCGACGATTACGGCCATCACCCCACCGAGATCGCGGCGACGATCTCGGCCCTCTCTCTCTGGAAGGGGCGGCGCGTGGTCGTGTTTCAGCCGCACCGTTACAGCCGGACCAAGCTCCTGGCGGCCCGCTTCGGGCCGGCCTTCCGAGGCGCAGATTTGGTGCTGGTCATGGACGTTTACGCGGCCGGAGAAAAGCCCATTCCCGGGGTCAGCTCCAAGCTGATCCTGAATTCCCTGCGCAAGGCCGGGGTCCGCGCGATGCCCCTGGGCCGGGTCCTGGACGCCGCGCGCGAACTGAGGAAGGGAGACGTCGTCCTGACCTTGGGCGCGGGGGACGTGTGGAAGGTGGGAATGGACCTGCTCCGGCGGGTCCGCTCAGAATTGACGAGCCCGGTCTAGAATTTGGGCGCCAAGCTCGATCAGCATTTCCTTGTAGACCCGGGAGCGCGGGACGCGATCGTCGCGGCCGCCGAGGTCTCCCGCGGGGACTCGGTCCTGGAGATCGGCCCCGGAAAAGGCGTGCTGACGCGAGAGCTCCTCAGGCGCGGCGCCCGGGTGACGGCCGTTGAGCTTGACCGGGGGTTGTTCGAGCGGTTGGATCGGGAGCTCGGGGCCGAGCCGGGTTTTCGCGCGGTGCGGGGGGATTTTTTGCTCGTGGATTTGGCCGAACTCGGGGAGGGCCCGCACACGATCGTGGCCAATCTGCCTTACGCTGTGGCCACGCCGATCCTTCAACGCCTCCTGCCCTGGGACCGGTGGACGACGGCGGTGCTGATGTTTCAGAAGGAGGTGGCCGACCGCCTGGCGGCGACGGCCGGGGAGCCCGGCTACGGCCTGCTCTCGCTTTCGGTTTGGCTGCGCGCGGAGGTCGAGCCCGTCGCCCAAGTCGGACGGCGCTCTTTTTCGCCTCCTCCCCGGGTGGATTCGGCCGTGGTCCGGCTCCGGCGCCGTCCCGCGTCCCTGGCGCCGGAAGGGGGGGAGAAAGCGTTCTTCCGAATCGTGCGGGCGGCTTTCTCTCAGCGGCGAAAGATGGCGGCGGGTGTTCTATCCAAGGCGTTGAAGCTCGAACGCGGGACGGTCGATGAGGCTCTGAAAAGCCTCGGGGTGGATCCCGGCGCGCGGGCCGAAACGATCCCGCCCGAGGTGTTTCTGAAATTGCCGTCGCTTTTCGGCGCGGCGGGTTCTTGATATAATCGGCCATGCCGAGCTGTCCCGCCTGCAACATGGATTTGGTCGCCGGAATGGAGGAGTGCCCCGGCTGCGGCCAGCCGCTCCGCCGGGCGGCGCCCCCGCCCCCACCTCCGCCCGCCGGTCGGCCCGACCCGATCGCCGCCGCCATGGCCTCGGTGGCGGCCTCCGGCCGGGCCGACGCTCCGCCCAAGAAGGAACGCAATTGGCTTAAGATCGCCGCCTATCTTTTCGTCGCGCAGTTCGTTCTGGGCTGGGGTTGCAACGGAATCCTCGCCCTGATGAAACCCTCTCCCAAGGCCTCCGGAGGAGATTCCGGTGAAAAGGATGCGGCCTCGGTTCAGGAGAGTGCTCCGGCTCCCGGGGGGGGAGGCTCGGACGAGCGGGCCTTATTGCAGGTCCAGGATGTTTACGCCCCCATTAGTTATGCCCAGACCATGGCTCCCTTGATGGGGGTCATCGCCGAGAAGGGCTATGGAAACGTCAAGGCCGATGACTTCAAGCCCGCCTATCTGGTTTCTACGGCCAAAGGATCCGGCGGGGTCCAAATCAGCGCCCAAGTCCTTTTCACCGACACCGCCTTGATGCAGTCCCCGGCGACCTATGTTCCCATGTCCTTGATGCAATGCCTAAGACGGGCCAATGACGATCCTCAAATCCAAGGCATCGTCGTCGATCCGGGCAAGCCCGGCGAGGTGGTCCTCGATAAAGGAGGAATCACCGTCCTGCTGGACCGGCTCAAGAGCCAAGGCCGCGCCGACCCCGACCGCCCCTTCGCCGTCATGCGCCTCATGAACCGCGGCGAAGGCTCCTCCGAACAGTAAAAATCGGGACACCCCCCATTTTTACTTTTGAAAAGTAAAAACGGGGGGTGTCCCCTATTTAACTTAACGGACTTTCGAGAGGATTTGGGCGGCGGCGGATTCGATGGAGCGGGCCTGGCGGGCGGCGTCGGCGCTGAGGCGCTCGATGTCCCAGGCTTCCATGCTGTAGCCGATCCGGCGCAGGTCCATCGCGGCCCAACGGGCGTCGCGCTCGAGCCAATCCACGTCGGAGCGGAGCCATTGGGCGGAGGAGAGCAGAGACTGCGCCGGTCCCACCAGGGCCGGATCCTTTACGGCGGTCTGGGCGGCCCGCACGGCGCGGGACTCGGCCCATTGGGAATCTCTTTCCAGATCGCGGAGGTTCCAGACCAGGCGGTTGAGGTCGGAAGAAAGGAAGGGATCGTTGGAGGGGCGGCCGGGTTGCGGGCGCTGGGCGTTGCGGACCCGGCGGGAGATGTCGTCCAAGTCCCGCTTGTAGCGGGAGGCGTCCCAGCGCAGGCGGCTGGTCTCGGAATTGAGGGACTGGATTTCGCCGGCGTCGGTCTGGCTGCGGACCTGTTTGCGCTCCGCGGCGGCCTCGCGGAGGGTGGAGCGGAGTTCCTGCAGGACGGGTTCAAAAGAAGGCATGGCCAATTGCGCGGCTTGGGCGGAGACCGGCAGAATCAGGGCGAGGGCGAGGGTTTGGAGTTTCATGGTTTTTTCTTGAGCCTCCTTTATGGCTCCCCGATTCTACCATGCCCGAAGGTCCCAACGCAAATCTAGGCCTTGACGCCCGGAGGGTTTTAGTTTATACTGTACTAGTACACTAGTACATATGATCCAGATCGACCCCCGCTCCCCGGTTCCCATCAACGACCAGATCAAGGCCGCGGTCCGCGGGCTTGTGGCCAAAGGCCTGCTGCGCCCGGGGGACCAGGCTCCGTCGATCCGGTCCCTGGCCGAGCGCCTGAGGGTCAACCCCAACACCGTGGCGCGGGCCTTTCGGGAATTGTCCCTGGAAGGCGTCTTGGAGACCCGCAAAGGGGAAGGAAACTACGTGGCCACTCAGGCCGTGCGCTTCGCCAAGAGCGGGTTCGGGCCGCTCTCCCAGGGCCTGCGGGAGGCCTTGAGCCTGGCCCGGCGCGGCGGTTTGGGTTGGGATGAGATTGAGGCCGTGGTGGAGAAAGCCCGGGAGGAGGAGTCATGAGTTCACGAACGCCGGCATTAATAATGGAAGAGGTCGTTCGATCCTTCGCCGGCAAGCCTGTGCTTCGGGGGGTGAGCGGCCGCGTCGAGGCGGGAAAGGTCGTGGGATTGCTTGGGCGAAATGGTGAGGGCAAGAGCACTTTGCTTTCAATTCTGCTGGACATGGTCGAACCGGACTCCGGACGGGTGGAAGTTCTCGGTGCCGTCCCGGACGGCACCGGTCAAATCCGTCAATCCGTCGGCTTTGTTCCCGAGCGGCCGTGCTTCCATGACTTCATGTCCGTTTCCGAAGTTCTTTCTTTCCGTGGTCGTTTTTTTCACCGTTGGGACCCGTCCCGCGCCGCCGCCTTGGCCGCCCGCCTCGGCCTGGACCTTTCCACCCGGATTGCCGGCGCCAGCAAGGGGACCTTGGGCAAGCTGGCCTGGGTCTGCGCCGCCGCCCACGACCCGGAACTCTATCTGCTGGACGAGCCCACCTCGGGCCTGGACGCGCTGGTGCGCGACGAGGTCCTCTCGGCCCTGATCGGAGAACTCTCCGAGGCCGGCCGGACGGTCCTGGTGGCCAATCATCATATGGAAGAGATGGCGGGCCTGCTGGATGAAATCTGGGTTCTCTCGGGGGGCCGGATCGCCGCGCGCCACGACGCCGAGGTACTGCGGCGGGAGGCCTGCCTGCTCACCGGGCGCCTTAGGCCGGGCGCCAGCCTGCCGGCGGGCCTGGAGGCGGTGAGGCTTGCCTCGGATTCGCCGCTCGTGGAACTGGCGGTCTTCGCCCAAACCGAAGCGGAGCGGATCGCTCAGTCGCGCTGCCTGGAAGGCTTGGAGCGCGCCCCGCTGTCCTTGGAGTCGTCCATGAAACATTTACTGAGGAAGGAGGTCGCGGCATGAACGCTCTCATCGCGCTGGAACTTCGCAAAAACCGCCTCGTCATGGCCGGGTTGGCCGCCGCCTTCGGCGCCTCCCTGCCCCTGGCCGCGCTCATGGCGGCCGCCAACCGCCGCCCACCTCAGACGGCGGTGGACGCCGCCCTTTTGTTTTGGGTTTTCCTGGGGATCCCCTTGGCCGCCTGCCTGGTGGGGGCCGTCGGCGGTGCGGGCTTGCGGGGAGAAGCCCGGGGCGCGGAGGCGCTGCTTCCCGTCTCTCCCCGAAGGCGGGCGGCGGCGGCGGCCTTGGCGGCCGTCGGGGTGGTCCTGGCCCTGGGGGCCCTCGTGGCGGCGGTCGCCTGGTTGGCCAGCCCCGAGTGGCGGGCCGTCCTGGACGGCGCTGGGCAGGGGCCGGATTTGTTCGACGCCCTGGCCGGGCCCATGGTTTACGCCTTCGTCCTACTTGCAGCCTTGTCGTTTACCTTGGCCTACGGGCTGGGCCACGCCGCGGCGGGGGGCTTG
>CAYHPY010000063.1:0-21648 GCA_964358485.1 uncultured Elusimicrobia bacterium | reverse complement strand
CCCCCCCGAGGAACTGCAAGGTGGTGCCGGCGATGAGCCGGCGGTCCGGGGTGAAGAACCCGATCGCGGCGGGCGGGCCGGCGGTCACCGAGTAGCTGGCGATGGCGGTCTCCCAGGTCAGGCTGGGATGGCCGGGGAGGCCGGTGATGGTGATTTCGTGGGTGGGATTGGAAAGCAAGGTGTCGATGAGGTAGAAGCTGGTGGCGGACTCGCCGATGGCTTGGTAGGCGTAGCCGGGTTGGAGCTTGAAATTCCCGTCGCCCGGCGTGGAGATCTGGACCCCGCCCGCCGACCCGGAGTTGATCTGGAAGCCCATGACCCCGTTGACGTCGTTTCCGGAGAGCAGAGGGGAAGGGTTGCCGAATTTATCCCGGGTCTCCAGGGTGAACATCTGGGAAGTGGCGCCCGCGGCCAGCAACTGCCCGGCGCCGGTGGAGACCGCGATGCGGGCCTGGGAATTGGACAGAATCATGACCGATTGCGCGGCGCTCGCCAGATTGACGGACCAGGCCTCGACCACGGGTTTGGTGCCGCCCCCGAAGCCGTAAGCGGCGGAAGCGGCGGTCTCCATGAAGTAAAAGGTGGTGTGGTAGGAATTGAGTCCCACCACGACATGGGTGGTGGGCACGGTGAAGTAGGGGGAACTCACCAGGTCCGGCAAGCTCACGGATTCTCTCGAGGCCGAGAAGGCGGTGTAATCGTTGTACAAGGAAGGCTTGCGGACCCACGAAAGGCCCGGGACCGTGATCGAGGTGGACAGGTTGATGACGGTCGGTTGGGCGGCGACCCGGGGGTTCTTGAACTGGTCCTGGAGCTGGGCCCGGAAAACCCCCAAGGCGTTGGCCAAGCCCCGCACCGAGCCCGCGTACATGTTGTTCTGGGCGTTGCTCAGGCCCACCCGGGTGATGGTGATCGGATTGACCACGACCTGGGTGCTGCCCCAGACGATGGCGGCGACCTGGGCTTCCACGGTCCACTTGCCGGGCCGATTGCCCTCGTAGGTGTTGGCCGCGAGGTTGAGACCGGAATAAGAAGCCAACTTGTCATGATAACGGATGGTCTGCTCGTCGATCTGGTCGTTGAAGGTGATGCCGGTGATGAAGCCGTTGTTGAACTCGTCGCGGAAACCGTAATCCCCGGAGTTTCCGAAGGTGCCCAGGACCATGGCGTTGGGGGTCGTGTGAACGGCGGTCTCGACGACCTTGAGCTGGAAGGAGGTCACGCCCTGCTTGGTGAAATTGCCGAAGTCGTCCTTGCGGCGCAATTTGAACTGCCCGCCGCCGGTCAACACCCCGGCGTCCAGGCAGGAGGTCGTCGGGGCCTCGGCGCAGGGCGCGGGGACCTCGGTGAAGGCGACGGACTTGGGCAGGCCCCCGACGGTCAGGAGCTTTCCGGTCAGGTCCTTATTGGCCCCGACGTAAAGGGAGAGATCGGCCGGAACCGTCATCGTGCCGACCCAGATCCGGGCCCAATGCCCGGCGGTCGTGGAGACCCAATAGGACAAGGCCGGCGAGGCCGTGAGCGGCAGGCCCAAGGGGCAGCGTCCGACGTGCCCGTGGGTATCCGAGAAGACCTTGGTGGAGCCGCCCACGTCCACCCAGCCCAGGCCCCAGTCCACGCGGATCGTGCCCGTGGTCCCATAGACGATGGCGGTGGAGACGTAGATGTCGATGCCGCCGGTGATCGGGTTGTCGAAGGAGTCGGTGAGTTGGGCGATGAATTCCAGGGACCCCGCCGGTCCCGGGACGATGGACCCCGCCCCGACCAAGGTGTCCACGTCCGGCGTCACCTTGACGGACTCCGGAGGGCCCGGGTTGACGGTCAGACACGGCTGATCGCTGACCAGCGCGGGCTGGAGCGTGTCGAAAGCCTGGATCCAGCGGCAGGGATCGGTGCCGCTGGTGGCTTTGCGAAGCGTGATTCCCTGCGGATCCACCAAGGTCTTGACCCCGGAGGAGAGATTAATGCTCACCGGGCTGAAGCTCGGATCCTGGCTTCCTCCCGGAAATTGCGCGTTGAAGGTGATGAGCCGGTCATACTTGTTGGTTCCGCTGGAGAGCAGGTTGTGGTACACGTCCTGGGCCGAGACCCCGACTTGGAATTTCACCCCGGCCGTCACCGCCGCCGGGACCCCGACCAGATGCAGGTGGTCCCGCGGGCCGGGGAGGACTTCCATTTCCGAGGAGGTGCCGGAGGAGAAAGTCACGGCGGGCACCGGCTCGGTGGCCGCGGTCACCGTGTAGGTGGACATCGAGGTGAACGGGATCAACGAGAAGGTCTGGAAGCCGTCGAACAAGGCCCCCACCGATCCGCCGACCGGGGCCAGGGGGTCCTTGGGCTGCTTGACCCGGACCGAGGGCATGGCGGCGACCAGGGGATTGGTGTCCTGGGAGGCGCCCGTGCGTTCGGTGGCCACGTTCCAGAAATCGTCCACCAGATTGACCGTGGCGCTGAACGGCGTCACCCCGGGAGCGGTGATGGTCTGCGGAGTGGGAAGTCCGGTCTTTCCCGGAGGCCCGGAGATGGAGCCGCACGGAGCGCCCACGCATTTGCCGGGAACGCCGGTCTCCCCGGGCAGGAGAACCTGCAGGCGGGTCGCCGCCCCCGCGTAGACCTTGAACGGCGGGGATTTTCCGGCCGGAGCCTCGGTGCGGCAGGTGTTGTTTCCGACAAGCGGGAAGTTGCCCGTGCAGTCGGTCCCCGACCAGGCGCCGGTGGCGTGGGCGGAAACCAGCACGGCGGTGGATTTGGTGACCAAGGTCATCCCGAAAGTCCGGCTTCCGTTGGTGAGATTGATGGTCGAGGGATTGAGGTCGTAGGCGTCGGAAGTATGGACATAGACGTCCGAGGACGAGCCCACCCCGTCGTAGACGTTCATGAACCGGTCCACGAGGTTGACGGTCATCGTGAAGGCGGCGCCCGCGGTCTGGGTCGAGATGGCGCCGGTGACGCCCCCGGCGGGATAGTCCCCGGTCCCGGGGAGCGAGGTCTGCCCCGGCATGACGACCTGCAGGCCGACCGGGGCCGCCGCCTTGACCGTGAAGGTGGAGGAATTATTCTGCGTCAAACCGGACCCGCCGTAATCCACCGCTCGGAGGAACTGGTCGGTCGCGGCCTTCTTGAGGGCCACGGTGAAGGGCGCCGTGTAGCCGTTGGCGGTGTTGATCGCCAGGGTCGTGGTGACGACGGAGAAATTGTCGCCGGGGGTCTGGATTTGGACCTCGGTCACGCACTTGGGGTTGAGCGGGCAGTTTTTGACCAGGTTGAAGTAGTCGTCCACCACCCCGACCACGACGAAGGGAACCACCCCTCCCCCGGCTCCGGTCATGTTCACGCCCGCGGTCTGGTCCGCCGGCGTTCCAAGCTTTCCGACCGTCGATCCCTGGTCGAAATCCTCGCCCGGGACTTTCACCAGGAGCTTGGTCGGCAGGCCCGGGTTGACGGTAAACACCGTGGAGGTGTCCTTGTTGACCGCGTAGATGAAGGGCGGGCCCAAGGGATTGAGCATCTCGGCGAAGAGCTTGGAGTTGGTCGCGCGCTGCATGTAGACGTCGAAGGTGGTCGAGGTGTAGATGACCCGATGGGCGCCCAGGGTGTCCGACGGGACGATCACGGCGTAAGGGTCGTCGGAGGTCAGGCGGATTTCCTGGCTGGCGCCTTGAATGAGGTTCCAGAAGGAGTCCGTGATGTCCACCGTCACCGTGAACTGGAAGGTGGGGCCGGCTTGGGTCGCGTAGGCGGCGCCCGAGCGGCCGGTCCCTCCGCTGGGCCCCGGGGCGCGGGCCTCGGTGGGGAGCAGGATGCGCAGGCGGTCCGGGGAGCCCGGGTTGACCGGCACCTGGCGCTGGGCGGACTGGGCCAGGGCGGGCGCCGAGACGTCCAAATCGGTGGCGCTGGAGATCCGCACGCCGGCTCCGTAGAGGATCACGTTGGGCACCGTCGCGCTCCCGATGTTAATCGCGAAGTTCGCCGCGAAGGGAACGGCGACGGTGTCGTCGGTGGTCAGGCGGATCGGGTTCTGCGCCACGGTGTTGATCCAGTTGTAGCGGGAGTCCGTGGCGTAGACTTCCAGGTTGAACGGCGCCCCGGCCGTGGGCGTGGAAATGGTCCCGGACACCCCGAAGGGCGCCACCACCTTGCCGCCGGAGAGCTGTTCCCCGGGCAGTTTGACGATCAGTTTCGACGCCGCGCCGGGGATGACCCGGATCCAGGAGGCCGTCTGGCTCGACAAAATCGGGTTCAAGGAGTCGTCGTCGACCACCGAGACCGTGAGATTCCCGGTGGAAATGGACGGGATGAAGGGCGTCGGGTCGTTGAAGGCGAAGACGCTCTCGCCGAGCTGGGAGGACCCCAGGTTTTTGGCGTTGGGGGTGCTGGCGTAAATGTCGTTGACCTCCAGACGCACCCGGCGGTTGTCGTTGGCCAGGTTCCAGAACTTGTCCACCGCGCGCACGGTGACGTCGAAGGGCGAGCCCGCCGTCAGAACCAGGCCGGAGCTCCCGGTCTTGCCGGCGATGGAACCCTCGTCGGGCGCCTCGCCCAGGTTCGAGGGGCCGGGGTTGGAGGAAACCAGGACCTGCAGGGCCACGGGCGTGGTGGCCTGCACCACGATGCCGCTGATCGTGTCGGTGGAGTATTTGGTGGAGGTGTCGTCCCGGATCTGGAGGGTGAAATTACCTTGGCGCTTGACCGGGATGACGGAGTATTGGGTGGTTCCGTTGACAAGGCCGATCTTGTAGGGATTGGCCGCCAAGCCCCGCGCCTGGATGTGGGGGTCCGTCAGGAAGCGCAACTCGGAAAGGAAGGTGTAAGAGGAAACGGGGAGATCCGCGGGGATGAGATAAGGGGTGGGGCCTTTGACGGTGTTGTAGTATTTGTCCGTCAAATTGACGGTCAAAACCGTCGTCACGCCCGCGGTCAGGGCCGACGGGGAGGTAAGCAGGCGCCCGCCGGTGGTCGGATCGGCCGTGTAGGGATTGCGCCCCGGGGCCGGCGATTGGCCCTCCGCCAGAAGCTGGAGCTTCAACGGGGCGTCCCACCAGACCGTGGCCGGGTTGGGGGTGACGTAGACCGTATTGGCCCCCGCCAGGGAGGCGTTCATGATCCGCACGGCCTGGGTGCTGGCGGTCACCGGGGTCAGGGTGAAAGTCGTCACGCCGTTGATCAGGACCTGGGACGGCGGGGTCGGGTCCCAATTGTCGGTCGGGATGTCCGCGGACACCGTGTTGGCCCCCGCGCCGTTGGCGGTCAAATCCGTGTTGTAGAAATCGTCCACCCCGTAGACCGTGACCACGAAGAAGGTGGCTCCCGCCTTGAGCTCGGCGGGCGTTCCGGTTTTCCCGGCCGGGGACGCGACCTTCCCTTGCACCCGGGCCTCGCCCGGCAGAAGGGCGAGAAGGCGGTCGCGGGTCTTGGCGTTGATTTGCACCGGCGTCGAGGGATTGGCCACGTTGGCCGCCCCCTGGCTGGAGACGGTCACCGTCCGGGCGCCGTCGGCGCTGGCGGAAACGAAGGTCCGGTTGATCGTGGTCGAACCGATGAAGTTGACCATCCCGTCGGCGCTCTGGGAGGCGTTGTTGGGGTCGGAGTCGGTCACATAGACGGCGGCCGCCGAGGTGATGACCAGGTTCCAGTAATGGTCCACCACCCGGATGTTGAAGGGGACCGGGCTTCCGGCCTGGTAGGTCTGGGGAGCGGTCAAGGGATCGCGCCCGGGCTTGGCGCCGGTCATCACGCCCTCGCCGGGTTTCTCGCCGGCGCCCGGGTTGTTGTAATCGGCCACGACCATCACCGCCTCCGGGGTGGAATGGGTCACGTTGAAGTTGACCGTTCCGCTGATGGAGGTGGCCACGGTGTCCTGCACGAACAAGGTCCGGGTCCCCTGCTTGCGGATCATCACGGAGAAGTTCTTGACGCCCGAGTCGGCGGCGGTCATCTGCAGGTCCGGGGGAAGGCCGTGCAATTCGTCGGCCGTGTAGACGGGGGTTTCGTCGTCCTGGGATTCGGGACCTCCGGCGCCGTCCACCATGGAAAAGCGCACATAGCTGGCCCCGGCGTTCTCGTAGGACAGGGCCACGTTGCCCGTCCCGCCGGGACCGTCCTTGGCCTTCACCGTGACGGTGGCGGGCGCGCCGGCCACCATGGGAGACGGAAGGATGGAGACCTCGAAGCTGACCGCGGGCGCCGAGATCTTGAACATGGGGCCGTTGGAGATGACCGCGGTCTGGAGATTTCCCGCGTTGTCGGTCACCCGGACCCAGGAGGCGTACCGGTCGCCGCGCTGCCAGCAGACCGCCGGCGGGACCACCGGGCACTTGAGGCCGGTGTATTTCCAGCCCGAGCCGTCGCCCAGGATTTCGGCCGTGAACCACTTGTCGCTCGGCGTCGCCGCCTGGGCCGCGATCCAGGTTGAGCCGTTCCAATAGAAGCCCGAGTTGTCCTCGGTGTCCAGCGGCGCGGGGCCGGTCGCCAAGGTGCCGGAGATCGGTTCGGTGTCGCGGAACACCCGCAATTCCACCTTGCCCTTCTGCCAGGTCGGGGTCAAGGTCGGGAACACCCCGGAGCCGGTGCCGTTGATCCCGTTGGTGAAACCGGGGTCCGAGAAGCCGCCGGAGGGCTCCAAGTCGTCGGGCTTGGGCTCGCCGTTGGCCGGGAAGCTCACGTTGGAGCTGGGCTCCGAGGTGTCGAAGAGGAAACGCACCTGTCCCGGGATGGGTTCGGTGTTGGCCACGGCGTCGGTGCCGGAAGACCTCATGACATAATGGTTGCCGTTGACATAGGCCCCGCCCAGATTCAAGTGGCTGTAGCTCCAGGAGGATTGGTAGAGGTTGGAGGCGTTGAGCCAAGTTTCGGAGTTGCCGTTGAAGCCCGGCCCCGCGGTGGCGTCGAACCATTGGGCTTCTTCCTCCGAGTAGAGGGAGACCTTCACGTTGGAAACCGCGCTGACCAGATCCACCGAGGTGCCGGTGGTGGTGTTGACTCCGCCCGTGGTGTAGGCCCGGTTGTCGCCCGGCAGGACCGGAAGGGTTTCGGGCCCGATGTTGTCGAAGAGGAAGGTCCGGGTGGAAAACACGGTCTGGGTGTTGCCCGCCGCGTCCATGGCGATGGAGACGACGCTGAAGAGCCGGCCGTTGCCGATGGCGTTGCCGTCGTCGTTGAGCGCGTTGTTCCACGGGAAGCTGGAGGCGTAGATGTTGGCCGTGAAGTTGTCGTCGGTGTAGGTCCAGGGGCTGGAGATGCCCTCCAGGCCGCCCGAGCCCGAGATGGACCAGGAGGCCGCCGGCTTGCGCCAGAGGGTGCCGGAGGGATACCAGTAATAGGTGGTGCCGGCCGGGGTGTCGGACGGGCCGCTCACGTACCACATCTTCAGCCGCACGTCCCCGGAGTTGACCGGGGAGGTGGCATCCTGGGAGGTTCCCTTGATATAGGTCATCGAGGAGAAAGTCAGGCCGTTGGTCCACGGGTAGGTCATCCGGGAATCGGGTTTGGTCTGGTCGAAGCTGAAAGTGGAGCTGGTATAGGTGTAGTTGCCCGCCTCGTCCCGGACGCGGACCTCGACGCGGAGCTGGTTGTTGAGGTCGTCCCAGTTGATGAGAGAGGCGTCATAGCGCCAGGCATATTCGACGCCCGTGCTGGAGGAATCCAGGGCCACGTTCCAGATGTTGGGGGCCCCGGGATGGGTGTCCGACCAACCCGAGCCGTCCTTCCAGTACTGGTTGGTCCCGTCCTCCTTGAAGATGCGGACCTCCGGGAATTTGACGTTGTAGCCGGGGGTGTTGTCCCGCGCGGTGCCGGAGATCAGGGGGAGGGTGTTGTAGCGGGCCGCGTGCAAGGGAAGCTGGATGAAGGCGGTCGGAGACGAGAGGTCCACCCGGAAGGTCACCCCCGGAGACAACGCCGTCTGGGTGTTGCCCACCACGTCATAGGCCCGGGAATCGATCTTGTACTGCTTGGTGTCCTCGAGTCCGGTCGCCGCGACCATGGTCACGGGCGGGAACTGGGCGTTCTTGGTCCAGGGAGAGCCCGCGACGGGAGTCAGCCAGGTTTCCGCGCCCCAGGCCGAGGCCCCGTCCCAGTAGGAGCCGTCCGACACCCGCTGGATGCGGATCTGGCTTTCGGAAAGCCCCGCGGCGTAGAGGTTGGGGTCGGCGGAAACGCCGGTCACGATCGTCGTCGAACGCCAGAAGCTGGCGTCGGCCGGGAAAGTGAGGGAGGCCACCGGGGGCGTGGTGTCGATGAGGATTTGATAGACCGGAGAGGAGAAGACTTCCGGATTGCCGGAGGAGTCCCGCGCCTTGGCCCGGATGTAATAGCTGGTGTTGTCCTGAAGCTCGATGCCGGCGATGGACTTGTTCCAGTTGAAAAGCGGGGCGGGACCCGTCAGGGAGTCCACGGCCAGCCATTTCTCAGAGGCCGAGGTAAAGGCGCCGGAACCGGTGTCGTAGTACAGGAGCGGCTCCTTGGCCGAGCGCAGGGAGACCGACGCATAGATGATGCCGAAATCATCGGTCGCGGTTCCGCGGAGCTGGCCGAGCGACTTGAGCTTGCCGAAAGCCGAGGGCAGAGCCACCGGGAAGGTGACCAGCACGCCGGCCTGCAAAGCGTCCGGGGTGAAGGTGATCGACGAGACGTCGGTCTCGAGGTTCCCGTTCCAGGCCGGCAGGGCCGCGTCCCGCGCGCGCACCCGGACCTGGTAGGTCCGCTGGTCCTGGAGGAGCGTCGGATTGGGCAGGCTGAAGCTCCAGAAGCCGGCCGCGACCGTCGGATTGGCGCCCACGCCCGCGATCTGGTCCAGGCGGACCCAGTTCTCCGTGGCGACGGTAAAAGTCCCCACGTTCGGGGCGCTCACGTTGCCGTTCCAATAGGCTCCGATCGGCGTGCGCTCGCGGATCGAGACCTCGATGAGGTCGGTCCGGCCGTCCGGCACGCCCGCCACGACGTCGGAGACCGTCCCGCCGATGGTCGGGACGCTCGGGAAAACCCCCTTGTCGGCGGGGGTCGTCACGCGCGTCACCGGCGCGATCTTGTCCACGGTGAAAGTCGAGGCCCGGGCCGCGTCGAACCACGGCTCCGCGTTGCCGGCCCCCGGCGTGTGCGAATTATCCATGCCGGAGGTGGTCAGGTAGTAGGAAGTCCCGTGGTCGAGGTCCGCCAGGGTCGGAAGCGGCGGTTGCGCCGTCAGGGTCCAGCTCGAGACATGGATCACGATCCCGTCGGCCTGGCTGATGATCTGCTGTCCCGGCGCCCAGCCGCCGCCGGTCCAAAACCGGTCGTCGGAGAGCCGCTTGAGGCTCATGCGCAGGCGGTCCACCAAGCCGTTGTTGACCGGGGTGTTGTCGATCGAACCGCCCCAGATCTTGGTCGAAACCGCCACGATCGAGTTGTTGGCCGGTTGCTGGACGTTGGTGATGGGCGCGTCCACGTCATAGACGAAGGGGGCGGTGGCGTAGGAGGTCGACCAGTTGCCGGCGTTGTCGCGGGAACGCGCCTCGAAGGAGTATTGGTCGCCGCTGGTGAAATTCCCGCTGGACACGGTCCAGTTGTCCCAATTGATCCCGGAGTAGGTGGCGTTGAAAAAGGCCGCCTCTTCCTGGGCCGGGTCGCCCACGTCCAGGTTCCAGGCCAGCGCGGCGCCGGGGTTGGCGTACTTGGACGGCGCGTTCATGCGGCGCAGGCGGACCTGGACCAGGCCCACGTAGCCGGGCGCCGTGTCTCCCGCCATCCCGGTGATGGGCGTCGGAAAGCGCTCCCGAGCCAAATCCGGATTGGTGATGCCGATGGTGGAGGCGGTGAGGTCGTAGGTGAAGGTATTCGAGCTCACGCCCGCGGCGTAGGAATCATCGGTGTTGCCGGCGTTGTCGCCGGTTTTAACCAGGACCACGTAGCGCTTGCTGTTGGCATAGGGCGCCGACACAGGCGTGAAGCTCCACGCGGCGAAGGGCGCCGCGCCGGTGACCGCGAAGAAGCTCGGGCAGGCGGGGGCGGCGAAGTTGTTGGCCACGAGGTCGTAGCAGGTCGGGGTGCCGTCGTCTTCCATGATCGAAATGGTGACGGTGGAGACCGCGGAATAGACCAGGGGGGCGCCGGGGTCCGGGTCCGTGGCGTTGCCCGAGATCGTGAAGTTGCCGGATTTGTAGGAGCCGTTGGCCGGATTGGCGAGGCTTCCCACCGGATCGACAGAGTCGTAGGAGCGGGTGAAGCTCTGCACCCGCTCGTTGGTCGGAAGGGCCAGGTCGCGGGTCCGGACGCGGACCATATAGGTCTTGCCGTTGGTGAAATTGCCGATGGGGGGCAGGGCCAAAGACCAGTTTCCGGTCGTCGCCAGGTAATTTTCCGCCAGGCCGGTGAAGTCCACCCCGTTCCACCAGGAGCCCGCCGCTCCCCCGGATTCCGAGGACAACGCCACGCGCGGCTCGTTGGGGCCGACAAGATCCACCCCGGCCGGGGAATCGTTGGTGGCCCCGGAAAAATCGGTGAAGGTGTTGTTGAACCACGCCGCGGGGTTGGTCAGGGTGGCGGTCGGAGCGTGAATGTCGAAGGTGAACGCCGCGGAACTCAAAGCCGTCTGAACCACACCGCCCATGTCGGTGGCGGTGGAGTAGACCACATAGGAGGTGTTGTGCTGCCAGGTGGACGGCGAGAAAGTGAAGCTCCAGGACGCCGGCGCCCCGGACGCCTTGAACCAAGCCGGGCAGGCCCCCTCGAAATCGTTGTCCGGGTTGGTCCGGTAGCAGTTGGGCGGGGCCTTGCCGGTCTGCTCGATGGAGATCGAGACCGTGGCGACGGCCACATTGTCGAAGGAACCGCCGCTGATGGTCGGCAGGCTCTTGTATTTGCGGCCGGGCAGGGGCGCGGCGATCGTCGTGTTCGGAACGGAATTATCGAAGGTAAAGGTCGAGCCCCGCGGCGAGTCCCAGACCTCGGGATTGCCGCCGTCGGCGGCGTCGTCGATGCCCGAGGAGGTCACGTAATAGGAAGTCCCGCTGGTCAGCGTGCCGTTGCCGGTCTGGGGAAGCTTGCTCGGATTGATGGTCCAGGAGGTGGTCCAGACCTCCATGCCGGCCAAGGCGGTCTGGACGACCTGCTCGCCCGACTGCCAGGAACCGCCGTCCCAGTACCAGCCGTCGCTCAGGCGCCGGAGCTTCATGCGCATCGTCGGAACGCTCCCCAGGTTGATGTTGTCGGGAAGGCTGGCGTTGGTCACGTCGGTCATGGTCCCGGAGAGCGAGGCCAGCGCCGAGATCGTGCTGCCGTGGATCGGGTAGAGCACCGTGGAGCTCGGCGGCACGACGTCGTAAACGAAAGTGTAGGTGGAATAGACCATGGAGTGGCTCGCCGCCCAGTCCCGCGCGCGCGCGTTGACGGTGTAGGTCGAGCCGCTGACCCAGGGGATGCCGCTGGAGAGCGTCCAGTTGTCCCAATTCACCGTGTAGGTGGCCGTCGCCCAGGCGAGGTTGGCGTCGGCTCCGTCGAAGACCATGTTGTTCAAGGGATTGGCGTAGAATTCGACCCCGCTCTTGCGCTGGACCCGGACTTGGACCGCCGACACCTGTCCGACCCCGAGGGGCTCGTCCTGCGAGGTGCCCGAGATGACGCTCATCAGCCGCTCACGCCCGACATTGGGATTTTGCAGGACCACGGTCGGAGTCGAGGGATCGTAGGTGAAAGTGATGGGGGCCAGGATGTCCTCGGCGTTGGCCCCGGCGGGCATGCCCACGGCCTTGTCCAGGCCGGAGGCGCCCAACTCGTAGGTTTTGCCGGCGGTCCACACGGTTCCCGGGAAGGCCGTGGCCCAAGTCCACGGGGAGGTCGTCCCGGAGATCAGCCCGCCGATGGCCGCCGTGCTGAAGGCCGGCGAGGGATTCCAGGCGGCCAGGTGCTCCTCCCAGTATTGCACCGGGGCCGTCATCTTCAGGCGCAGGCGCACCCCGTTGGGCACCAGAAGCTTGGAGGCCGCCGTGATCTCCTTGTAGACAGGATCCTGCGTGGTGCCTTGGATGGTCGGAGGCACGGCGACGGCCATATTGTTGAACGGGAAGATGACCTTGGACACCGGGGAGGACATGTCGATGACAAACGACAGCCCGGTGGGCTGGAGCTCGGCGATGTTGAAAGCGTTGTAGCCGGTCTCGGTCAAAGTGAAGGTGGTGTCGTTGACCGTCGTCCAGTTGGGAAGAGCCTCGTTGCCCGGCGGGTAGGACCAGTTGGCCCCCGCGGGGTAGACCACCCGGGTCGCCGTGGAAACCGTGGCGCCCGTGCAGGAGACCCACGGCGAGCCGGAGAAGAGCTGTCCGCCGCCCCAACACTCGTTGGTGTCGCGGCGCTGGAGCTTGATTTCGACCCGGGTGGTCTTGTCGTTGGCGGTTCCTTGGAGGGTCACCATGCGGTTGTAGTAGCCGCCGTCCAAGGGGAAAGTCACCGTGCTGACCGCGGGCGGGGGTTGGAATTCCTTGATCCGGTAAGGCGGGGTTCCCGGAGCGGCGGCGAATTGGGAGTTTCCGGCCTTGTCGGTCGCGCTGGAGACGAGAATGTACTTCATGAACGAGGTCAGCTTCGGGTCCAGGGCCTGGGACGCGAAAGTCCACTGGGTCCCGTTCCAGTTGGTCGTGCTCCACTTCACCCCGGCCGCGACCGGCGCCCAATCCCCGGCCGTCTCATCCCAATGTTTGTTGGCCGTCCCGTCGGTGTTGCCCGGATCGCTCTTGATCGCCAAGTAGACCGCTTTCACGCTCGAGGACGACGCGTTGCTGACCGGATCGGTCGCCGTGCCCGTGATCGAGGCCAAGGTGTTGATCACCCCGTTGTCGGGGCCGGCGGGCAGGACGACGCCCGAGAGCGGCGGGGTCCCATCGAAAGTCGCCAGGGACCCGGCGGTGAACTGGGCCGGGAAGGTCCCCTGGTTGCCGGCGTTGTCCCGCGCGCGGATTCTCAGCATGTATTGGCGGCCGTCCGGGGCCGCGTCGCCCCGCACCCAGTCGGCGGGCAGGGCCGAGAAGGTCCAGGAGCTTTGGTGGGCCGCGGCGCGGGAGCTGATGGCGTTCAAATCCGCGGAATCGGTCCAGGCCTCGCCGTTCCACCACTCGCAGGGGTTTCCGCCGCAGGTGCTGGGGATCGTGTGCGGCCCGGCGGAAATATCCCGGATCTGGAAGTCCACCCGGCTGACGGAGGAGACCACCGCCTGTCCGAAGGGATAGGACTCCGCGTGGGTTCCGGAAGAGAAGGTGAAGTTGAAGGAGCTGATGTCGAGCGCCGCCGCGGCCGGGATCAGGAACGCGGCCGTCGGGGTCGAACGGTCGAAGACGAAGGTCAAGGTGGAGTTGGCGATCTCCAGGTTGCCCAAGAGGTCCGTTCCCTGCGAGGCGATCCGGTAACGGTAGCCGTCCTGGAAGGCGCTCTCGGGCAGGTTGCCCAGGCTCTGAATGGTCACCTCGCTCTGCGCGCCCCCGATGATGTTGGCCAGCAGGTTGAAGCCCAGGTCGGACGCCGAGCCCCAGTTGGTGCCGTTCCAGAAACGGCGGGAAGAGAGCCCGCCGGAATCCTCCCGCATGCCCTTGAAGTAAACCGAGTTGATGCCGACGCCGGTCGGAGAGACCGCGTGCTGGTCGGAGGCCGTGCCCTGAATGGGGGTGACGTAATGGGCCACATAGGAGCCCTCGGCCGGAACCGTGGCGCGGGACACCGGGCGGAACTGGTCGATCGTGAAGTTCCTCCCCCCTCCCACCCCGAAAGGATTGCCGTTGGTGCGATTCTGGTTGCCCGCGGCGTCCACCCCGCGGATGAAGAGGGTGTAGGTCCGGGGTTCGGTGATCCCCCCCGCCAACATCGCGGCTCCGAGTCCGGCGTCCGTGAAAGTCCAGCTGGAGCCCGCGAGGAAGGACTCGATCTTGCCTCCCCTCCAGGAATTGCCCCCGAAGCCGGAGAAGGCGCTCCCGTCCCAGTAGGAACCCAGGAAGTCGCGGATGGCGATCTGCACCGTGGCGCCGCCGTTGAGGGTGGTCGCCTCCGTATAGGGCCCGGAGCTCAGGACGAAGGACGCCAGGTATTCGCTGGACATGGGCACCGAGACCGTGGTGGTCGGGGCCTGGGCGTCGTAGACGAAATTCCGGGAGACGAAGCTCTCCATGTTATTGGTCCGGTCATAGGATCGCACCTTCACGGTGTAGCTGGACCCGTCCACCCAGGGAATGGCCGCCGCGTCCCCGGCCGGGCTGGAGGGCGGATAGGTCCAGGTTTCGGGCAAGGTGGTGGTGGCGGGGTCGGCCGCGGTGGTCGTGGAGGCGCTCCTCCAGAATTCGGAACCGGAGGTGTCCCAGGTCAAGCCGTCCCAGTAATTGGGCGGGGCGCCCTGCTTGAAGACGGCGATCTCGACTTTTTGAAGCCCGGATTTGGCTTCCACCCCGGGGTTGTTGCGCCAATCGAAGGCCTGCCCGCTCAGCGCCGCGGGCTGACCGCGCGGGAACAAGGATCCGTCGGCCGCGGGCACCGTGAAGGTGGAAGACGGCTTATTGACGTCGTAGACGAAGAAGCGCTGGGGATAGGTTTCGGGATCGGTGGCCGAGGGGTTGCCGGCCGTGTCGTAGGCCTGCACCCGGATGCGGTACTGTTTATTGGCCGTCCAAGTCGTGCCGTCGATGGCGTAGGTCCAGGGGTTGGTGGCGGTCGCGACGAAGTAATGCGAACTCACCGCCGTGGTCCAGGCCGAGCCCGTCCACACCGGATTGGGGGAGTCGGACACGTTGCGGACCTCGACGTTGACATAATCCACGTTGGCCGGGGCGTCGGCCGAGACCCCGCGGAGTTGGACCAGGTCCCGGCCCGGGCCATAGCTGTTGTAGGGCACCGCCATCGGGGTCGAAATGGACACCGAGGGGCCGCCCTGGTCCAAGGTCATCTGGGCCGTGGTCGGCGTCTCCAGGTTCCCGGCGTTGTCCTTGGCTTGGATGGCGATCCGATAGATCGTGCCGTCGGGCTGGCCGATGCTGGGGCTGACATGGGGCACGGGAAGACAGTCCGCCTGGTTGGGAGGAAGGCGGCACGGATAGCTCCAAGTCACCGTTCCGGTGGAACCGCTGACTTTGACCGGCAATTGGGTCTGAACGTTGGCCGCGCCCCAACCCCCGCCCGCCCAATAGAACTCGTCGGCGCCGGAGGTGTACCAGATGCGCAGGTAATAGGTGTTGTTCATCGACAAATCGCTGTTGGAAGTCCCGGCCACCACGCTCAGGTTCTGGATGAAGCCGGTCTGCGGGGGCTGGGTCACGAGGGACTTGGGCGTGGTCGTGTCCACGACGAAGCCGACGTAATTGGACCCGAAGGCCGCCGGCGCGGCCGCCGTATTTCCGACGATCGCGCCCGAGGCGGAGCTGGCGCGGTCGGTGGCCCGGCTCTTGGCATAGTATTGGCGGTCGGAGATCCAGTAGTGCCAGGCCGGGGAGCCGTCGGTGAAGAGCATGTCCCAGGTGTCGGTGTCCTGGACCACCTTCCACTGAGCCCCCTCGGTGGTATTGGAAGAGAAGGCCGTGCCGTTGGTGCCCTGGGCGGCCAGGTAGTAGTAGCTCGTTCCCCCATCGAGGTACCAGACGACGAGCTCAACCTGCTTCAAGGCGTCCAAGTCCCGATAAAGCGCTTCTTCCGGATCGTCGGCCGTCCCGTTGAGCGCCGAGCCGCCGTTGAGGGCGTTGGCGTGATAGGAGTTTCCGTGGACGGGCTTGATAAAGCCGGAAAGCGGCGGGGTTTTATCCACATAGACCGTCCGGCTGGAGACCGGGGTCCCGAAACTGGTTTGGGTGTTGGCCGCCCGATCGATGCCGCGCGCCCGGATGACGTACGGGCGGCCGTTGCCCAGGGCCGGGTCGAGTTGGGAATGGCCGGTGGTCCACGGCGCCAGGCCCGAGGCCGGGAAGAAGGCGTTGGTGCAGGAGCCGAAGGCGCCGGTCCCGGCCCCGTCGGAGCGCCAGCAGACGTTGAAGGTCGGATCCCTCAGCTCGAACTCCACGGCGGACATGCCCGAGTTGAGCTGATCGCCCCAGGTTCCCGGGACGTCGTTGGAAGTGCCTCCGATCGGCGTCAGGCTCAGGTACACGTAGCCGGTCGGGGGCTGGAGCATGGTGGCCACCGGGGAATGGGTGTCGTAGAGGAAGTCGAAGGAGGTCATCTGTCCTTCCAGGGCGGTCGTGACGTCGCCCTGCTGATTTCCGGCCTTGTCCTTGGAGCGGGCCAAAATCCGGTAAGGGATTCCATCCTGCACCGCCGGCCCCGCCATGGTGGCGCTGCTCCACCGGAAATCAGGAGCCAAGGGGTTGCCTTCCTGCGCGAAAGTCCCCGCCAGGAATTCGGGGGGATTGCCCACGCCGGGATCCACGAAAGCCGTGCCGTCCCAATAGGTTCCGAATTTAAGATTTTTCAGGCGGAACCAGAAATTGGAGGAGGTGATCGAGGGAGGCAGGGGGTTGCCGGGGTCGGTGGTGGTTCCCTCCAGGGTCGGCAGAGTCTTGACGCAGGCGCTATAGCCCGGGCAAGCCACCGCAGCCGGAGAAGTGATGGTGCCGGTGGGCCGGGTCTTGTCCACGACGAAGGTCCGGGACACCGGGGCGGACTGCTGGCCCGCCCCGTTGACGCCGAAGGCGGTCAGGGTGTAAGAGGAGTTGTCCTGGGTCCAGGGCCCCGGGATGGTGGTCCAGGCCCGGTCCCAGAATTGGGACCCGCCGGGATCCAGCGAGGTGTACGTGGAGGGGTCGTTGTTGTAATTGGTGCCCGTGCCGTCATACCAGTAGCTGGTGGGTTCGGTCAGGCGCTGAAGCTTGAGCCGGATTCCATCGATGGCCCGGAAATTGGCCCCGGTGCCGCTCGAGCGCAGGACCAAGGAACCCGGGTCGGTGTTGTATTGCCGAATGCCCGCGTCCGGCGGCGGCTCCGAGAGGGAGATCGAGGCCGCCGGGGTCTCCAGGTAAAAGGTGGTGTCCTCGTAACTGTGCAGGGCCTGCACGTTGAGGGCTTTGTCGCGCGGGCGCACGGTCACGGTGAAGGTGGATTTATTGTCCCACGCCACCGCCGAGGTGTCCATGATCCACTGGTAGGTGGTGCCGCTGACCAGGGCCCCGACGGTCCCGGAGGCCAGCCACACCTCCGGCACCTGCCAGGCGTTGCCGTTCCAGTGCATGACCGGAAAGCCCGGCGGGCCGTGGCAGTCGAGATCGGTGTCCGCGCAGTCGATTTCCCGGATTCGCAGCAGGACCACGTCCAGTTCGCCCGGCGAATCGTCCTGGGCCGTTCCATAGATGTAGTTGAGGGAGTTCTGAAAACCGAACGGGGCGGTCGAGACGCCGGTGGGAGGGGTGGTGTCGTATTTGAAGGCGACGGTGGTGAGGATGGCGGTGTAATTGCCGGCGCGGTCCTGGGCGCGGGCGCTGACTTGATAGTTCCGGGGGCTGGTGAGCGCGGTCGGCGGCAGCTTGAAGGTCCAGGTTCCGCTCGAGTCCCCGACGAAGGTGGCCGACGACCAGACGGGATTGGCCTGGGTGAAGCCCGTTCCGTCCCAGTAGCTGTTGGTGACGTCGACCTCCCGGAGGGCGACGGTCACGCTCGAGGTCACGAAGGTCCAGGTGGAGTGGATGCCGGACTCGTACTTGCGGCCGTTGGGCGCGTCGCAGTAGGGATTGTTGGGGCAGAAGCGGTCGTCGGCGGTGCCCGCGACGGTGAGCGTGCCGGTCACGAAGCCGTTGTTGACCGGGAAGGTGACCTTGGTAAACGGGGTCGAATAGTCCACGGTGAAGGTGTAGGTGGTGTACTTGGTTTCGATATTGGTCGCGTTGTCCTCGGCCTGGGCGTTGGCGTAATATTGGAAACCGTCCTCGAAAAGGTTGACCGGAAAGCCCGTGAAGTCCCAGGCGGGAACCTGCCCGTTCCATTTGTTGGTGGTAAACGACGGCTCACCCGCCTGCCAGGCGTTGCCGGGAATGCTCAGCCAGGGGGCGTTGACCTCGGAGCGGCGGATGCGCATGCGCATCTGCAGCAGACCCGAGGGCTCCAGGTTCTGGTAGGCCTCGAAGGAAGTGCCGGCGACCTTGTCCACCGCGTAATTGGTGTAGACCGCCGGATAGGTGGACCGGGAATACGGGGCCGAGGAGTCGTACTTGAAGTACCAGGCGTCGGTCGTCCCGTCGGCCAGCTTGTCGGCGTCGAGATTGGCGTTGGAGGGCGTGGCGAGGGCGTTGCCGGCCAAGTCCGTGGCCCGGACCCACATGCGGTATTGCCGCGATTCCAGCACGGGCTCGGGCAAAGTCGGAAAGGGACGGGTCCAACCTTCGTAGGGCAGATAAACGCTCTGCCATTGCCCGTACTTGGTCCCGGCGTTGTCGTCCCAGTTGGCGGTGTAGTCGCCGCCGCCGGAATTGGTTCCCTTCCAGTAAACCTCGTTGGCGGCGAGCTTCAGGAGAATCTGGACCGTGCCGCCCGGGAAAAGGCCGGAGTTGCCGGTGGTCGAATCCGCAGCCACGCCGGTTATGTTGACCGCGGTCTTGATGATGGCGGCAAATCCCGGCGTGGTGATCGTCATGGTCGGGGCGCTCGTGTCGTAGCGGAAATAGGAGCCCGCCCCGGCGGCGGCCGACTCGGAGTCCGGCCGTTGATTGGTGGCCCAGTCCTGGACCCGCACGGCCACCCGGTAGGTGTTGCTGGAGACCAACATGCCGTTGGGCGCCGGGGTGGACCAGCCGATGGAGGCGGAAGCGATGCCTTGGACGCTGGTCGTGGCCACCGTGGTCCAGGCGGCGGGCGGGGGCGGGTCGCCCAAAGAGAAGCCGGGAGTGCCCCAGTCCCACCACAAGGCCCCGCCGTCCGAGGTCTTCTGGATGGCCACCTCCACTTTCTTGACGCCGGAGGGCGAAAGCCCCGGGTCCACCGAGGTTCCGGTGAAGTTGCCCCAGCCGGATTTGACCGCGGAGCCGTTGGACGGGTTGCTCACGGCCGCGGTGGGACGGGCCACGTCGTAGATGAACTGCTTGACGCTCGGAAATAGCGCCGGATCGGTCGCGATGCTGGCGCGGTTTCCGGCCTTGTCGCGCGGGTTGACGTAGACCTTATAGGTCACCCCGTCCTGGAACGCCGCCCCCGCCCAGGCGGGCGGGCCGTAGGTCCAGTCCGTGCCGGTCAGATAAACCTGGGTGGACCACCAGATCGTCGCTTGGTTCTTATCAAAGGCGTTGGTGCCCGAGTTCCACCAGACGTCGTTGAAGGCCCCCGAGGAAATGGCGATCCAGACCTCGGTGGTTCCCGAGGCCAGCGGCGCCGGATCGGAAACCGTGCCGGAGGTCAGGAGAATCTGGAGCGAGGATTCCGAGTTATTCGAATAATACGCCGTCACGGGCCGATGGACCGAGGTCGAAGGCGGGGAGTTGTCGAAATCCACCGTGAGCTGGGCCACGGGGGACTGGACGTTGCCCACTTTATCGGTGGCACGGGCGAAGATGTAATAGCGATTGTGGTTATTGAAGGCCAACGGCTCGTCCCCGGTGTCCCCGGGATAGGTCCAGGTCCCGCTGGAGTCCCCCACGAAGGTCGTCTCGTTCCAGAAAGGCACCGGGGAGTCCGCCCAGTTTCCGCCCCCGCCGTCCCAATCCGGCCCCGTCGCGGGATCGGTGGTGATGCGGATGTGTACCTTGTCGACGCCCGACAGATAGCCCAAGACCGTGCCGGTGATCGAACTGATGTCGTTGGCGAAGGTGGAGTTGATCGGCCAAGTGAGGGAGGCGGTCGGAGTGGTCGCGTCCACGATGAAGGAGACGATTGAGGATTGCGGACTCACGTTGCCGCTGGAGATCGACGGCGTCCCATCGGAGAACTTGGAGGCGTCATGGGCCCGCGCCCAGGCGTGGAAAACGGTATCCCGCTTGTAGCCGCCACCGACCGCGACCGGGTCCTCGTAGATCGCCGCCGAGGGCTTGAGGGCCATGCTCCAGGCGTTCCCGGCGGCGGTCTCCGTCACCGTGGAGGCCGCGGCCGCGAAGGCCGTTCCGTTCCAGTACCAACTCGTGCCCCCGATGAGGAACCAGAGTTGGATGTCCACGCCTTCGGTCAGAATTCCAGACGAGGTCCCGTTGGCCAGGGGATCGTTGATCCAGCCCCGCACCCCGGTGGTGTTGGCCTGCAGCGGGGTATAGGTGGGGTCCGAAGGCGCCGAGACCACGGTCGACGGGGCGTCCTTGTCCATCGTGAAGGTCTTGGATGAGCCGTTGCCGCCGAAGTTGTACTGCGTGTTATTGGCCTTGTCCACCGCCCGGGCGACCACGGAATAAGGCCCGCTCAGGAAGGAGCCGTTGAGGTTGGCGTGGGTCCAGGACCAGGTTCCGGTGGATTGGGCGGCGTTGAGGAAGAGCGTCGCGTCGAACCAAGTTTCGATGGAGGTTCCGAAGTTCGTGCCGTTGAAGTATTTTTGATTGAGTTCGTCCTTCACGTAGACTTGGACCTTATTGATGCCGGAGGGTGCGGCGTCGGCGTCGCCCAGGCGCGGGTTGGGATCGATGACGTCACCGCGCAAAGTGCTCAAGGTGTTGATGTGGGCCGTATTGACCGGCACCGAGATCGAGGCCGTGGCAAACGAGGCGTCGAAACGCCAAATCGGGCTCTCCCCCAGGCCGTTGTTGCCGGGGACGCCGACCCCGTCGCCGTTGCCCGCCTTGTCCTTGGAGTAGATTTGGCCCTTGTAGGAGTAGCCGTCCTCCCAGGCCTGATCGGTCACAAAATAAGTGGTGGTATAAGTCCATAGACCGGCGCCTTGGTCGGAGGCGTAGAGCTTGGTCCCCGGAGGAGTTACGAAGGTGGACAAGGGCACCGACCACTCCTTGCCGTCCTTATTTCGGATAAACTTGAAATAGACGGAGGCCGCGTCCAGGCTCGAGGGCTGATTAAAAGCGGTCCGGCGGGAATCGGTGTAGTCCGAGGTATCGGCCACGGTCGCCGAAGAGGTCCCGAGCTTGCCGCGCCGGTAGGCGGAATCCGAGGTGTTGGGATTGGTGATGGTGTTCACGGGCGCCGAGGAGTCCACCACGAAGCCGAGGTTCTGGTCCAGCGTCCCGGAGCAGGAGGAGGCGTCGAAATTGCAGACCCGCACCTGCATGGTGTAGTTGTGGTTGACCCGCCAATTGGCCGCACCGAAGGAATAGGTCCAATCCGCCCCCGACAGGACCAAGGGCGGATGCGGACCCCAAGTGCTGACTCCGATCCAGTTCCCGCCGTCCCAGTAGACGGCGGTGTCGGTGTCCTTGATCAGGACCTGGACATGGGTGTCCCCGGTTGCCGTCCCGAAGACAGTCGCCAGGCCGGACGGCGTGAAGAATTGATTGGCGGCCAGCGGGTCCGGGGCCTGAATCCTCCCCGTCGCCGCGCCCCCGACGAACTTGAATTTATGATGGCTGGTGTTGGCACCGGCCCCCACCGCGGTCGTCTCCAGGTTGTCCACGGTATCCGAGGAGCGGACCAAGACATGGTAGAAGGTGTCCACCACGAAGTTTGCCCCCGTGATGCCCAAGCTCCAGTTCTTGATCGTCGGCCCGCCCGACATCGTGGCCTCGAAGTACTTCCTCGGCCCGGTGAAATTTCCTCCCGCCAGCGCGGCCAGACAGCCCGTGGTCGTGTTGGGGTTGCCGCCGCCGT
>CAYHPY010000062.1:0-21750 GCA_964358485.1 uncultured Elusimicrobia bacterium | reverse complement strand
TTAAAAAATAAACAGAATTTACATCGTCTGGACGATACGTTTTATCCTTAAAATTTCAGCAAAACTCTCTGGGATGGGGGGTGCCTGGAGTTGGTTCGCGGCTCCGGTCCTCAGACCCAACAGGAGAGGCCTTCGTTATAAGTCCGCCAAAATCCGCACCACGCCCCGGGTGACGGCGGCCATCCGCTCGTAGTCCAGTTTCTCGGGGGCGTCGGTGCCTTGATGGTAGTGAGGATAACGGTAAAACGCGGTGTCCGACAGCATCACGGCCCGGTAGCCCAAGGTCCAGAAATTGAGCTGGTCGGAGAGGGCCAAGGTGGAAAACGCCGAGGGCAGGATGGTGGTTTCAATTGGAAGCGAAGCTTCCCGTCTCCACACCCGCCGGACTCCGGCGGCCAGACCCGCGCTGGACAAATTCCCCACCAGGCCGATGAAATCCCCCCGGTTCGGGTAAAGCAGATGGAGAAAAGGCGGGAAGAGTTGCGTCTCCGGTTTGGGGTTGAAAAACCCCAGCATCTCCAGGCAAAGCATGGCGTGGACCGGCGTCTTGGAATCCTTCAAGTTTTTCGCGTAGACCCAGCTTCCCATGTCCCGGGAGCCGAAGGAGGGCGGCTCCTCCGTTCCGAAAGCCACGAACCGGATTTCCCGTCGGGGCCGCTTGGCCTTCAGGAGCCGGGCCGCTTCCAAAAGCACCGCCACCCCGCTGGCGTTGTCATCGGCTCCGGGGGTTCCCGGAGCGGAGTCGTAATGCGCTCCCACGATCCAGACTTCCGGCTTCCCGCCGGGCGCGCTCAAAACCGCTTCCACGTTGTAAAAGGGCTCCCGGCGCGAGAAATCGGTTTTTTGCGCGGAGGCGTATTCCTGGAGGCGCGTTTGGTAGCCGGCCGCGGCCAGTTCCTTGGCCACATAGTCCCGGGCGAGGTTCTGGTTTTTCGGGAAATAAATCGAGCGCTCTCCCATGCCGGCGGAGAGCGCCGCGACATGGCCTCGTAGCCGGGCGGCCAGGGGCGAAAGTTTCTCGGGGGGCGTCACCGGGAACTTCGGAGAGACTTCGGCCAGCAGTTCTCGCCGCAGATCCGGGCGGACCATGTACCAGGTCGGCCGCGCGCCGTGATAGGCCAGGAAAAGGAAAACGGCCAAGGTCGCGGCCGCCCGTCCAAGGGATAATTTCCCTGCGGCCCGGGGCGGGAGGGCCGCCGCCCGCTCCTCGATCCATCGGCCCCCTCCGGCCAGGACGCAGGCCAGGAATAGGCCGTTGACCAGAGCCATATCCTGGTCGTTTGCCAAGCTTCGGGAGGCCGCCGCGGTGATGATCCCCAGGGCGCTGAGGAGCGCGAGCGGCCGGCGCCGAAAGAGCAGAAGCAGGGGAACCAGGGCCAAAAACATCAAGTCCAGGTTCCACGGCGCCCAGCCCGCGCGCCAAAGCAGGGCGTAGAGCCCCCACCACGCGGCGGCTAAAGCGCCGTGGCCAAGCGCGCGGGAAAGGTTCATGGCCGACATCATAGGATGATTAACGGTCCCGGGCCAAGAGGAGCGCAAAAAAGGGCGGGGTGCCCTCCCCTTCGGGAAAGCGCCCCGTTTCGACTTTGAGCTTGAGTTAAGCCTTCTTCTCGACCGGGAAGCCGTTCTCCTGCCAAGTCGCCATGCCGCCCATGAGCTGCATGACCTTGAAGCCCTTCTGGGCCAATTCCAAAGCGGCCTTGGGGGCCAACGCGCAAGTGAGGTTGGAGCAGTAGGTCACGATGGTCTTGTTCTTCGGCAAAGTTCCCAGCTTGGAGACGAGATCCGCCAAAGGAACGTTCATCGCGGCGGGGATGTGGCCGGCGGCGTAAGATTCCGGGGAGCGGACGTCCAGAATGCAAACCTGGTCGGGGGTCTTGTCGAGGATGCCCTTCAAGGCCCACGGGGTCATCTCGAAAGCGAGCTTGGCCTGGAAGTACTGGACGTTGGTGAGCTCGAGGGTCTTGGGTTCGACGACGGAAGTGTTGTTCATGAAGTCTCCTTTGGCCGGTTTTCCCGGCCGCCCCGATAGGATACCACGGGGCCGGAGGGCCCAGGTATGATCGGGGTCAACTTTTCCAAAGATTCCCGCCGCCGACATCCTGGGATGATTGACAGTCCCGGGCCAATAGGCATAAAATCGCCTCTTGCGAGCTCTCGTCGTTTGCCTGAATCCTTCCCTCGACAAGACCGCCGTTCTCCCCGGCTTGGAGCCGCATCGCCGCCACCATTTGACGGCCGTCCTGGCCCTGGCCGGAGGCAAGGGCATCAACGCCGCCCGGGTCCTCCGCCGCCTCGGCGGCCGACCGGTGGTCCTGGGATTTACTGCGGGGCATAACGGCCGCTTCATCGAGCAATCGGTCCGCGCCGAGGGCATCTCCGCCCGCTGGGTCCGGTTGGCGGAGGGGGAATCCCGCACCTGCCTTTCCGTTTTGCACGGCGGGTCCGCGCCCACCGAACTCAACGAGGTCGGTCCCAAGGTGGGTGCGAAAGACATTTCCCGGTTGCTGGGGGTCTACCGGCGGGAGTTGAAGGGCGCCCGATTGGCCATCCTCTCCGGCAGCCTGCCCCCGGGGGTGCCCGCCGGCATTTACGCCCGCCTCATCCGCTTGGCCAAGGCCGCCCGCCGTCCCATTTTCCTTGACGCGAGCGCGGCCGCCCTGCGGTTAGGGTTGGCGGCCGGGCCGGATTTGGTCAAGCTTAATGAGGAGGAGGCGCTTTCCGTCGGGCTGGGCCCGAGGCGGCTGCTCCCGAAGGGAGAAACGGACATCGTCGTCACCTTGGGCGCCCAAGGCGCCGTCGGCCGCCTGGGCGGCGCGCTGATCCGCTGCGTCCCTCCCCGGGTGAAGGCGCTGTCGCCCGTCGGCTGCGGCGACACTTTTATGGCCGGGTTGGCCTGGTCCTTGGCCCGGGGATCGGACCCCGCGGCGGCCTTGTCCTACGCGACGGCGTTGGCCACCGCCAGCGCCATGGTCCTGGGAGCGGGGGTGTTTAGGAAGGGCGACTTGGCGGGAGTTTTGCGCCGGGTGCGGGTTTGTTAGAAAGGCCGGTGCCAGGTATCCACTTTCTTAACTTCTGCGCACGAGAAAGTTTAGAAAGTTGATACCTGGCACCAAAGAACTGGTTTACTGCCCTTCCAGCCCCTTCTGCATTTCCTCGGCCGCTTGACTGGTGGCGGCGTTGGCTTTGTCCCGGACGTCCTGGGTTTTGCGGACGTCGTTCTGGAGGCTGTTGACGTAGCCTTCCGGAGTGCCGGTCAAGGTCGGCGTCGAGGCCTGGACCGGGGGCGCGGCCGGCGCCGCGGGGGCGGCGGTCTGGGGCGTGTCCTTCTGGCCGCACGCGGCGGCCGACAACAGCAAGGCGAATAGGAGAGCGGGTTTCATGGGCGCTATCCTATCAAATCAAGGCCTCGCCTTTGGGCACCCGGACCACCGTGGTTCCCGCGATCTTGTCGTGCCAGGTCTGCCGCTCCGGATCCCAGCCGGCCCAGAAGAAGCCGATGCCCAGGGCCAACAGGGAGAGGTAGCTGGCCAGGTGGCGGATCAGAGCCACTGTGAAGTCCATGGGGCGGCCGTCCAGGCGCACGCCCTTGATGCCGAAGACGATGCCGCCCAAGGTGGTCCCTTTCCAGGTCCAGAAGCCGATCTGGTAAAGGGCCCAACCGATCAGGCCGACGGTCAGCACCGGCAGGATGGCGGCCGCCACGATGAAGACCATGGCGTCGATGGCGGTGGCCCCGGCGCGGACCCAGAAGCCGGCGCGGGGCAGGAGGGTGGAGTCCGACGCCGCGGGGGCGGGCGCGGCCCCTTGGGACGGCGCGGGCGCCGCGACCAAGGGATTGCCGACCGCGACCTTGGGGTCGCCCTCCTCTCCGCGCAGAGCTTCGAAGGCGGCCATGAGCGCCGCTCCCAAGCCGATCGTCCCCGCCAGGGCCCAGGCCATCAGCCCGAGCAAGGGGACCGCGTAGAACAAGGTGAGCAAGGAGGTTCCGATCAAGACGGCGGGCAAGGGCCGCGACAGCCCTTCCACGCCCAGGC
This sequence comes from uncultured Elusimicrobia bacterium, assembly GCA_964358485.1. Classification (GTDB taxonomy): domain Bacteria; phylum Elusimicrobiota; class Elusimicrobia; order UBA1565; family UBA9628; genus CAYHPY01. Next base: position 17,713 of record CAYHPY010000062.1, on the reverse strand, counting down.
CTTTGCCCAGGCGGGAACCGGCCGTGCCGCAGAGGGCCACCTTGCCGACATAGGCTCCGGCCAATAAGGCGCAGGCCAGAAAGGGCAGGACCACGATCCCGACGATCGAACTCAGCAGGACGAAGGCCAGCGGGCCGGTCAAGGTCAGGCCCAAGAGGCCGGCGGCCACCGCGTGCATCGGGCGTTCTTCAAGCGCGGCCCGGCAGCGCTCCACCGGGACGGGCAGGCAGGCGGCCGTCAGCAGGGCCAGGATGAGAAACCCCGCGGCCACGCCCCAGGCCCAGGGAAGCTGGTGGGGCAGGGGACGGGCCCAAAGCAGGCCGTAGCGAAGCCAGTCCTTGATCCAGGGGAAATTCTCGAAGGGCCTCAGGAGAGAAAGTTCCACCTTGTCCTGGAGAACCTTCGCGCCTTTTTCCAGGGTCATGGAGCCGCCGACGGTCACCGCGTCGCCCTTGACCACGGCGTTGGGCCCGAGCCAGGCCGATCCGATGGAGACCAAGTCGTCCTCGACCGTGCCGAAAAGCCGGACGCTGCCGCCCACGACGGCCACGCTGCCCTGTACGGTTCCTCTAAGATCCGCGGAGCCGAAGATGACGACGACGTCCTTGGCGGTCATGCCTTCCTCCAAGGTCACGCCGCGTCCGATGGAAATGATGTCCCGCGCCTGCGTCGCTTCATCCGGGACGATCGTCAGCTTGGTCGCCGGGGGGGCGCCCAGGACCGGGACGGCCAAGGCAAGGAGCAAAGACAGCGAGGCGATGCGCTTCATGAATGGTTCCTCCTGAAATTCAACGGTCGTCCGGCGACTTGAGCCAGGAGGCCCGCGGCCCCCAAGGCGCTTAAAAACATCACGGCGCTGAGCGCTCCCAGCGGAATCCGGTACGCCCACCAGGCCGAGAACACGGCCTTGCCCAGCAGAGCGAGCGGGCCCAGGACTCTTTCCCCGAGCGCCGCCGCGGGCAGGCCGAAGTGAACCGCGGCGGTCATCCCGCCCCAGGCCAGGGCCGCCAGGACCAGAGCCAGGCCCAGGCGCGCGGGCATGGGCCAGGTCCAGGTCGGGCGGAGGTACCAGGCCATGGCGGCCCTCTTCTGGGCCGCCATCATGATTTTTTCGGAAAGCCCTTGGGGAGCCTTTATATCCGTAAGCTTTTTCAGCTTCCGGCCCAAGGGAGAGTTCCGTTCCGAATCTTGTTCGTTTTTCATTTTTGTTCCGTTAGTTGCCGTCGAAGGGCTTCTCGCGCCCGGAAGATGTCCGTCTTGATTTTCGCGGCCGAGGCGCCCAGCTTGGCCGCGATGGCCTCGTAGCTGAGGTCGTGGTAATGGAAGAGGACCAGGGGGATGCGCTTGGCGTCCGGAAGGGCGGCCAGGGCCAGCTCCAATTCCTCGGTCCCGGCGCGCTCGTAGAGCTCGGCGTCGGCGCCGGGCTGGGCCGGGTCGGCCCAATCGGGCTCGCCGTCCTCGGTCGCGAACTCGCTGAACAGCTTGTAGCGGTTGCGGTGGCGCTCCAGATGGTTGAGGGCTAGATTGCGTGTCACGGTCTTGAGCCAACCGCCCGCGGTGGGGCTGTCCTTGAGGTCCTCGAAGCGGTCGAAGGCCTTGAGAAAGGCTTCCTGGGCCATGTCCTGGGCCTCGGCCGGGTCCTTGAGCAGGCGCAGCGCGGTGGTGTAGACCATGTCTTGGTAGTTTCGGACGAAAACCTCGAACTCCTCGGCCGGAAAAGTCATGACGGCTGGAAGGGTTTCCGGTTCATCGTCCCTTATAGAACACATGGGGGGGCGAAAAGTTTCGCATTAAAAAAACCACTGTAAATTAATGATTAAATTGCGCCCCGGAGCGTCCACCCCGGAGGCGTGCTCCCGGTAGGCGGCGTCCAGGACGTTTTCCAGGGCCAAATTCAGCCGGGTGGCGGGCGTGGGGCTCAGGCCCCCGCGCCAGTTCCAGGTGGCCCATTTCGGGGTGCCGGCGGGGTTGATGCGGGGGTCGGTCAGGTCGGAGGGGGAAAGCCTTCTTTGGCGGCCGGCCAGGCGGACGAAGGTTTCCCCCCAGACGGATCGAAAATCCGGACGCTCCCATCGGAGCCCGGCCAGGCCCATGGCGGGGGGCATGCGGGTCATGGCGGTCCGGGCCGCGGTGTCGCGTCCGTAAAGCCAGGCGGCGTTGCCCCGCGCGGTGAAGCCTCCGCCCAAATCCAGGGAACCGTCCCATTCCAAGCCTTGGATGTAGCCGCCCCCGGTGTTGGCCCGTTTGAAGACGGGGGCCCCGTTGAGGAGGGCCGCGCCGTTGTAGGTTCCCGAAACGCGCTCGATCCGGTCCGAGAGAATTGAGTGAAACAGGGCCAGGCTTTGCCGGACGGGCCCGGCTTTGTGGCGGGCCGAAAATTCCAGGCCCAAGGATTTTTCCGCGCCCAGGCCCGAGGAGGGAACGTCCACGCCGGCCGGAGCGGTTTTTAGGGCGGCGGTGTCGTTGAGATTCGGAGGCCGAAAGCCCTGCCAGACCCCCGCCGTCAGGCCCAGGGAGGGCAAAGCCTGCCAGGAGGCGGCCGCGCCGCCGGTCCAGCTTCGGTAGGAGTCCTCGAAAGGCGTCCCCGCGAAGGCCCCGCTTCGGAATTTGGTGTGGGTCCAGGACTCCGTGAACCTTCCCCCCGCTTCCAGTTTCCACGCGGGGGCAGGTGACCATTGATTCAGGAGGAAAAAACCCAGGGAGGTAAAACGCGAGCCGTCGGGGTAGGTGGCGTTGGCGTCGTTGGGGTCGGTCCTTCCGGTGAGGATGTGGGTGTCGTTGCGGGAACTGGAAATCCGGTCCTCGTGACCTTCCACGCCGTAAAGCAGCTTCACGGAGGGATGCGGCTCGGAGAGGGCCTCCAGGCGCAGGCCGAAGGTGCCGACGACGTCCTGGTAAATCTCGCGGATATTGGAATTGGTTCGCCTCTGCCGGGTGCCCCGTTCCTGGCGGTGCCAGTAGGCCTTGGCCTCCAGTTCCGAGGCCGGACCCTCCAGGTCCTCGGCCTTGGCTTCGGCCACCAGAAGGTCCCGGACATCCGGGTCGAAATGGAGCTCGGCGAAGCCCCCGGCCGCGGCGTAGCGGCGGGCGTTGAAATACTGATCGTAGCGCGGCACCTGGGCCTGGAGCATGTGCTGGTAGGTCAGCCGCCAGGCGGTTTCCCCGCGGTTGAAGTCCAGGGCCAGGTCGGCGGCTTGGGCGCGGTAGGCCGTCGGCCGGGCGGTTCCCAGCCGCCCGCCTTGGTCGAGGTCGCCGAAATTCATGACGCTCGCCCCCGCCAACCAGCCCAGATCGTCGCGGTTGCCCATTTGCTCCAGGCGGAGGGTCATGCCTTGATCGGCGGAGCGGTAGGTTCCGGAAATCCTCCCCCCCAGGTGCGTTCCCGGCGAAAAACTTTGGCGGCGGCGGGGAACGATGTAGACCACCCCGCCCAGGGCGTCTCCCCCGTAAAGGACCGAGCCGGGACCCCGGAGGACCTCCATGGATTCCACGGTCTCGGGGTCGATGGCGCTCAGGGATTGGATGTTTTCGGCGGTCGCGTTGTTGAGGCGGGCGCCGTCGATGAGGACCAGATTGTCCTTGCCGATGAGGCCGCGGATGGAAATGGAGGCCCGTCCGGGCATGGTCTGTTGGACCAGGACCCCGGGCTCTTCTCGCAGAGCCTCGGCGGGATTCTTGGGCTGGGCGCGGGACAGTTCGTCCCGGTTGACCGTCGAAGCCGTCCGGGCGCCGCGGCGCGCTCCTTCCGGCCAGCGCGTGGCCCGGATGACGAGCGGCTCGGCCGAGGGGAGGGCGAAGGAGGGGGCCGCGGCCAGGAGTAACGGGAAAATGGCCCCGCGGCTCAATTCAGGCTTTCCGCGTGCTGGCTCAGATCCAACCCCTGCTCCTCCTGGTCCTCGCGAACCCGGAAAGTGATGATCGTGTCGGTGAGTTGGTAGAGGACGTAGGCGCCGCAGAAGGAATAGAGCCCGACGATGAACAGGGCCTGGACGTGGCGCGTGAACAGGGCGGTTTCCCCGTGGACCAGGCCGACTTTGTCCGCGAAAACCGCGGTGAGGATCATCCCCGCCATGCCGCCCACTCCGTGGCAGGGGAACACGTCCAGGGTATCGTCCAAGGTGGACTTGGACTTCCAGTGCACCGCCAGGTTGCTCAAGACGGCCGAGACCGCGCCGATGAAGATGGAGGCCCCCACGTCCACATAGCCGGCCCCCGGGGTGATGGCCACCAAGCCCACGACGGCGCCGATGGAGGCGCCCATGGCCGAGGGCCGCCGTCCCTGCACCGCGTCGAAGAACACCCAGGCCAGCATGGCCGCGGCCGAGGCGGTGTTGGTGGTCAAGAAGGCTTGGACCGCGGTTTCGTTGGCCGCCAAGGCCGAGCCGGCGTTGAAGCCGAACCAGCCGAACCAAAGCATGCCGGTGCCCAGAAGCACGAAGGGCACGTTGGCCGGAGAATGCGGCTCGCTGGAGAGGTGGACCTTGCGGCGGCCCAAAAACATCGCCCCGGCCAACGCGGCGAAACCCGCCGACATGTGGACCACGGTTCCTCCCGCGAAATCCAGCACGCCCCATTGGCGCAGGAAGCCCCGCGGATGCCAGGTCATGTGGGCGATGGGGCAGTAGATGAAGACGGTGAAGAGGCAGACGAAAAGGACGTAGCTCGAGAAGCGCACGCGCTCGGCGAAGGAGCCGGTGATCAGGGCGGGCGTGATGATGGCGAATTTGAGCTGGAAAAGGGCGAAGAGGGCCAAGGGGATGGTGGGGGCCAGGTCCGGGTGCGTGGCCCCGCCGACGCCGTTGAACATGAAATAGGTCCGGGGATCGCCGATCAGGCCCCATTGGGAGTCGCCGAAGGCCAGGCTGAAGCCCACGACCACCCAGAGGATGCTGACCACGCCCATGGAGATGAAGCTCTGGAGCATGGTGGAGATGACGTTTTTTTTCTGGACCATCCCTCCATAAAAGAAGGAGAGGCCCGGGGTCATGAGCAGAACCAGGCCCGTGGCGGTGATCATCCAAGCGACGTCGCCGGCCACCAGGGGACCTCCGTGGACGGCGGTGGGAACCGCGCGCGTCTGGGCCCCGAGCAGGGCCGCGGCGCCGACGAGCGCCAGGGAAACGATCCATTCCGGCTTGTTCTTTTTCATGGCGTTTTCAATGATACCAACTTAGCCTTCGTAAAGGTTTTCCAGGGCGCGGAAGGTTTCTTCCTTGTTGAAATTCGTCCGCACCCGTTCACGGCCGGCCTCCCCGAAGCGGCGGCGAAGCTCCGCGTCGTCCAGGAGTTTCAAGGTGAATTCCAGGAGTTCGACCTCGTCGGCGGCCAGAAATCCCGTCTGGCCGTGAACCACCGCGTCCCGGTTTCCGGGAATGTCGGAGGCCACCACCGGCAGGCCCAGGGCCATGGCGTCGAGGACCGCGTTGGGCAGGCCTTCCCAACGGGAATAATGGACGAAGACCGAGAGCCCTCGGAGCCGTTCCCGGGCCTGGGCGGGCTCCAGCCACCCCGTGATCTCGAAGCGGTTGAGCAGATTCATGTTGGTCAGATCCGCGCGGATGCCGGCCTCCAGCTCCCCCGCCCCGATCCAGACGCAACGGACGCCGTTGCGGGAATCGGTCACGCGTTGGGAGAGGAGGACGAAGGCCTCGGGATTCCGCGCGAAGGTCAGGCGCCCGCAGGCTCCGACCAAGACCCCCTGGCCCGGGGACGGGGGCGCGGGGGGGAGAATTTCCCCGAGGAAGGGGTCCTGGGCCAGCCGCACCGGCGCGCCCCAGCTCAGGGACTCGGCTAGCTTGGCCTCGCTGGGGCTGATGGCTATTACCTCCCCGATTGTCGACGCCGCCGACTCGAGGATTTTGTACAGGAGCCTGGAGGCGGCGGACCTGTCTTGCTGTAGAAACCCATAACCTCGAGGCGAATAATAGATTTTCGGCACCCGGGCCAGAAATCCGGCGATGCGGGCCAAAAATCCTCCCTTGGAGGAGTGGGCATGTATCACATCCGGGCGCTCGGCCACGAATATCCTCCATAGCTTCCAGAGCGCCCGGATGTCCTCAATCGGCGTTATTTCTCTCGTAAGTTCCGTTAAGTAAAATTCTTTTTCCGCACCCGTTGCCGTCTTCCGGTACTCCTCCGGCGCTCCCGTTCTAACCCCATAGACCAGCCCGACCTCGAATTTCTCTTTATCAAGCCCATCGCAGATGGCCGCCACCTGATTGCCGGTCCCGCCCGGCCCTCCGCATTCCAAAACTTGAAAAATCTTTCTCCGCCCCTTGCGGGGCGGAATTGATTCAAAAAGACAGAACGCGAACGGGAATAGCCACGGCATATGCAGGATGCGGTGGCGCGCCGCGCTTCCCAAATCGAATTCCAACAAGGCCGACCCCGCCGCCATGGCGCCGAAGAGGGCCAGCAAAAGCCCCCGCGCGGGGTCCCGGGGCCTCCGCGCGGCCCCCACGAAGGCCGCCAAAGCGGCCAGCAGGAGGATGAAGTCTTCCCCGCTTGCCAGCATTCGGCCGAGCTTTCCCTCGGAAGGATAGAAGAAAGGCAAAGGCATGAAGAGGACATGGAACATGGCCTTGGGAAGAAAGCGCGCCACGTCCCACCAGGAGTCGAATTCCACCCCGTAGAAGAGCTGGGTTGCGATCCTGCGCCCGGTGTAAATCTGCGCGAAGGCCTGGTCGGAGATTTGCCGGATGCGGCGCGTTTCGGAAATCCCGCGGGGGCTGAAGGGGGAAATGTAGGCTCCTTTTTTTTCATCGAAGGTCGACGGGAGGAGGTTGGCCCGGATCGTGGGGTCCGATCCGGAGAGGCGGTTGGGAGCCAGGGGGCCGTTGAAAACCGCGCGGGAAAGGGGCAGATAGACCGCCACCGACAAGAGGCTTGCCCCCAGGACCAGCGCGGGATTCTTCCAGGGGCGGCCGCCTCTCCAGGCCCCCGCGGCCGCAACGGCTCCGACCGCGGCCGTGACTCCGGCGACGGTGGCCAGGAGGTAAGAGCGCAGAAAGCCGGTGAGGATGAGTCCCGCGGCCAACGCGGCGAGGGGTTTCCAGGGGGTTGCCTCCTCCGGAGCCTTGAGACAGCGCAGGCCCGCGCAGACGGCCAGATAGGCGGTCAGCATCGTGGCCCCATCCTTGAAATTTTGAGAGGTGAAGAATGCGTGGGTCGGCCAGAGCGCCAGGGCCAGGGCGGAGGCGGCGGCGGGCCCGGTTCCGAACGCGGGAGCAAGGCCCCAGAAAAACAACCCGACGATGAGCCCTCCAATGGCGGCGTTGGCGAGCTTGGCCGCCAAGGGGCGGCGGCCGAAGACCCGATAAAGGCCGGCCAGCGCCGCGGCGTGAACGCGCTTGGAGGGGGAGACGGACGGGATGAAGCGCTCTCCCCGGGCTCTGTGGTCCAGGATTTCCCCCGCCATCTGGTCCGCGTAAACGGCGTCGGTGTAGTAATACGCGGGAAAGATCGGTTTGAACTCGGTGACGACGGCGACCCCGGCTCTCAGGATGAACGCCAGCAAGGCCAACGCGGCGGCGGGGTGGTTTTTGGCGAATCTCACGAGGGCGGCTATTCTAACAAATCCTCGCCGCGGCCTTCTTTGCTAGAATCGGTCCCCGATGCGGCCTCGTTACAAACGGATGATGACCTCCATGGCCGAAGGCCCCGCCGCGGGCCCCAAGGAATGGGAGGTGTATTTGGTGCGCTGCAACGACGGTTCTTTGTACACCGGGATCGCCAAGAACGCCCAGGAGCGCGTCCAAAAGCACAACGATGGAAAAGGGGCGGCCTATACCCGCTCCCGGCGGCCGGTCAAATTGGTCCACCGGGAGGAGGGGTTCACGCGCTCAGAGGCCTTGGTGCGGGAGGCGAGGATTAAGACCTTAAACCGGCCGGGCAAGGAGGCCTTGCTCGGCCGGGAAAGGAAAAAATGAGCGAGACCAACGGTTTGTTGGGTGAGATTGATTCTTTCCTGCGGGATCTTAAAAACGAGTTTCCCGATGTTTTTAAACCGGACCCCCCGAAAGAGAAAAAGAAAAGTTCTCAGACGGAACATGCTCAGAAACTTAAAATGATTTTGGAAGAGAAGCTTCCCCGCTTCGCGGGGAAGCTTCAGGTTTCCTACAATCGCGTTTTTATTAAAAACCAACGCACCCGCTGGGGCTCGTGTTCGGTTCAGGGCAATCTGAATTTCAATTGGCGGCTGGCCTTGGTCCCGCCCGAGGTGGTGGACTACGTCGTCATTCACGAATTGGCCCATCTAAAGGAAATGAACCATTCCAAGCGTTTCTGGGGACATGTCTCATCCTGGTGCCCCGATTACAAGGCGCACCGTCGCTGGCTTCGGGATAATGGGGCGGGGTTGGGACGGTGAAAGCATGAATCCCGAGAAAGAACCCGAGCGGCACGTTCCCTATTCTCCTCTTCCCGCCGCGCCGGAGCCTCCCAGGAAATCCTCCGGAGTCCTCGGGCCGTTGGCGGCCGCGGCGGCGTTGGCGGCCGCCCTGGGGGCGGGATTTTTCCTAAGTCGGTCCCCGGCCGCGTCGCCCGCGGTTTCCCCGCCCCCGGTCTCCATTCCCGCCCTTCCGGCCCCCGTCGAGGAACGGGGCCTGGAGGGGCTGAGCGCTCCCCGGACCCTCCCTCCGGCCCCCATCGAGGCCTCCCCCCCCGCGGCCAAACCCGCCGCGGGCGCCTGCCGGGCTTACATCACCGTCACCAATAACAGTTTCCAGCCCTACAAATACGTGGAAAGGTGTCCCGTCGGCCAGCACGTCGAGCGGACGGATTGGCCGAAGGCCGGCGACTGCGGCTGTTTTTCCGGGAAGGCCCCGCCCGGGGCCGCCGGTCATCTGGGCCAGTAGCTCAGGGAAAGAACTTCAGCAGGGCGTCCGCGGTCGCTTGGGGCGCGTCCAAAGTGACATGGTGGTAAGCCCCCGCGATTTCCACCCCGCGGGCCTCCGGCAATTCCCGCACGGAACGCTCGAATTCACCGCGAGGCATCACGGTGCTGTGCTCGCCGCGGACGATCAGGCACGGGGCCTTGACCCCGGACAGCATGGGCCAGACCGGGGGGTAATCGATGTCGAAGGCCCGCCAATCGAATTTCCAGGTCCAACGGCCGCCTTCGGCGGGACGGATGGCGGTTCGGCCCAGGGCGGCCAAGGCGTCGGGCGAAAGCGCGGTCTTGTCGGGCTCCAGATGAAAGCGTCGAGCCATCGCCTCGGGATCGGCGAAACTCGGCTGGCGCCGCGCCCTCCGGCGCTCATGGCGCTCTTTGTTGGTTCCCCAGAATTCCGCCAGAAAATCCAGGGCGGCCAGCCGCTCCACGGTCTGGGGATGCAGGGCGGCATGCCTCAGCGCGACCCGAGCTCCCAGGGAATGGGCCGCCACTCGGATTTTTCCGAGCGAGAGGGCGCCTCGGACGCTCTCCAGGTCCGCGGCGTAGTCCTCGAGTTGATAGGCGGGGGGCTCCGACCAGGAGGAGTCGCCGTGCCCCCGGAAGTCCAGGGCCAAAACCCGGTGGCGGGCGGCCAGCGCCGGGGCGACGGGGTCCCACCAATGGGCGTTGCCGCCCATGCCGTGCAGGAGAACCAGAGGCGGGCCTTCGCCGCCCCAGTCCCGGACTCGGAGGCGGCGGCCTCCGGCGTCGAGTTGGAGGTCCCGGACGCCGGCCGCGGGAGGCGTTTTTTTCACCGTCCGCTATCCTACCAATCCTGGGCCCCCCTTCGCGCTGGAAATATTATAATGAAGGGCGATCGGCCTCATGCCCAATTTTACGCCCAAACACATCGAAAAGGTCGGAGACGATGAGCTTAAAATCATCTGGGAGGATGACCATGAAAGCACCTACACCTTTCAGCTCCTGCGTCAGCAATGTCCCTGCGCCCTCTGCCGGGACGAGACCTCCGGCGAGCCCATCCTGGACCCCGAGACCGTCCCGGTCAGCATCCGCGGGGTCGGAGCCGAGATAGTGGGAAATTACGCCCTGTCGTTCTCCTTCTCGGACGGCCACGGGACCGGAATTTTCACCTTCGAAGCCCTGCGCGGCCTCTGCGCCTGCGAGGACTGCTCCTACCATCCGGGCTCGGAGACCAACTGATGGAATTTTTGACCAAGATGGAGCCCTTCCGGATCAAGAGCGTGGAGCCCCTGGGATTTACGACCCGGGAGGAGCGCGAGGTCGAAATCCGCAAGGCCTATTACAACCTCTTCCAGATTCCGGCCGAAAAGGTTCTCATCGACTTGTTGACCGATTCCGGGACTTCCGCCATGTCGGCCGAGCAATGGGCTGCCGTCATGCGGGCCGACGAATCCTACGCGGGAGCGCGGAGCTTTTTCCGTTTCGAGCGCGCCGTCCGGGACTTGACCGGCTACCGCAAGGTCCTGCCGGTCCACCAAGGACGGGCCGCCGAGCGGATCCTGTTCTCGGTGCTCGCGGGGCCCGGCAAGGCGATCCTGGCCAACTCCCATTTCGACACCACCCGGGCCAACGTCGAGGCCGCCGGGATGGAGGCCGTCGACCTCCCCGTTCCGGAAGCCATGAATCCCGCCGTTCCCGCCCCCTTCAAGGGCAACATGGACACCCTGGCCCTGGAGGCGGAAATCCGCCGCCGCGGCCGGGAGAACATCCCCCTGATCCTGATGACGGTCACCAACAACACGGTGGGCGGCCAGCCGGTGTCCCTCAAGAATCTGCGCGAGGTCTCCGAGATCGCCCTGCATTACCGAATCCCGATGTTCCTGGACGCCGCGCGCTTCGCGGAAAACGCCATGCTCATCCGCCTGCGGGAGCCGGGTTGGTCCACGCGCCCGCCCGCGGAAATCGCCCGGGAGATGTTTTCGCTGGCGTCCGGTTGCCTGGTCAGCGCCAAAAAGGATCCCTTGGGCAACATGGGCGGCTTTCTGGCGATGAACGACGAGGTCTGGGCCAAAGCCTCCCAGGACAAGCTGATTTTGGGAGAGGGTTTTCCGACCTACGGGGGCTTGTCCGGCCGGGATTTGGAGGCCTTGGCCCAAGGCTTGGTCGAGGCCGTGGAACTGCCCTACCTGGCGGATCGGATCGCCTCGGTGGAATACCTGGCGGCCGGCCTACGCAAGTCCGGAGTGCCCATCGTCGAGCCTCCCGGCGGCCACGGGGTTTTCGTGGACGCGGGCAAGCTCCTGCCCCACATCAAGCCCGAGGGCCTGCCGGGCCAGGTCCTGGCGTGCGAGCTCTATCTGGCGGGGGGCATCCGCGCCGTGGAGATCGGCTCCCTGGCCTTCGGCCGGCGGGAGGACGGGAAGTTCACCCCGTCGCGCCTGGAGCTGGTGCGGCTTGCCCTGCCTCGGCGGGTCTACACCCGGAGCCACCTGGATTACGTCGCCGAGGTTTTCGCCGAAATCGCGGGTCGGGCCAAAACCCTCCGGGCCCTGCGGATCGTCGAGGCGCCCAAGGCGCTCGCGCACTTCAGCGCGAAGCTCGCCCCGGAGCCCGCTTAAGCCATGCCCATCAAGGGACGGGTTCTGCTGATCACCACCGACGACACCCTCCAGAAGGAAATCACGCCGTCCATGGCCGGCCACGATTTTGAGATCACCCGGGCCCAGAACGTGCGCGGCGGATCCATCAAGCTCGGGACCGAGGAGTTTAAGTCCGTGATCGCCGATCTGGCGACCGTTCCTCAGTTGGACCGGGATGTCCTTTCCAGGATATTCAAGGAGCGCGGGAACTTTTCCCTGTTCTTCCTCCATTCCTCGGCCACCATCGCGCCGGAGGTCCTGGACTCGGGCGGCATTCCCGTTCCCCAGTCCCTTCGCTGGCTGACCTGGCCCCTGCCCAACGGGTTTTTCGACCAGGTGCGCTTCGCCGAGCGCCCCGCGGTCTTTTTCGTGGACCCGACTTTATTCCACGCCAAGGCCCTTCAATTGACCTTGCCCCGGGCGGGCATCCAGTTCGTGCTCCGGGAGACCATCCAGGGGATGGTGGAGTTGATCCAGATGCTGTCCGAAGCTCCTCGCCCCGAGGTGGAGGTGGATAAGCCGAAAAGCTTCTGGCAGCGTTTGGGGGGCGGCGACAAAGGGGCGGGTGAGGAGGCGGTGGCTTTTAACCCTCAGAGGACGGTCGTGGCCCTCTGCCAGGAAACCTTCGCCCAGGCTTCGGCGTTGGACGCCAAGATTCTGGCCGCGGTTCCCAACGCCGTGTGCTATTACGTTTCCTCGGCGGAAGGAGCCCGCGCGGTCCCCGGCGTCCAGCCGGTTTTCCTCATGCGCGATCACGCCGCGCGAATCGCGGGGATCCTGGCCATGGGCGACAGCCCGAAGGCGGCCGAGCACAAGGAAAAGTGGCGGATCCTGATGCTCGACAACGACAAGACGGATCTGGAGCGCCTGGCCCAGTCCCTGGTGGGCAGCGGCCTTTATGAGGTGACCACCACGCTCAGCGGCCAGGACGCCCTGAAGCTGGCCTCCGAGCGGGGGAAGTTTCACCTGGTGGTCATCGGGACGGCCCTGGCTTACGCCGAGCTGACCGGAATGGAGATCACCCGCCGCCTGCGCGACGTGGATCAAAACATCAGCGTCATCTTCATGGTGGACGGGACCTTGGCCAAGGAGGCGCTGGAGGCGATCAGCCAAGGCATCAAGACGGGAATCGCGGGCTCCCTGATCAAGCCCGTGACCGAAACCGACCTGTTTTTCGTCGTGGACGAGGCCCTGCGCAAGCGTTGGCTGGTGGAGGAAAACGCCCGCCTGCTCAAGGAAAACATCGAGAAAAAAGAACAGCTCGAAAGCATCAACAGCTTCCAGACTCGTTTTTTTCAGACCGTGGCGCATGACGTCAAGAATCCCTTGACCGCGATCCTCGGCTACTCCGAGGTCCTTTCCCTCAAGCTCAAGAACCTGCCCAACGAATTGCGCTCCGCGGCGCAGATCCATTCCGCCGCCAAGGCCCTCAATTTCCTCATCTCCGACCTCGTGGACCTGGCGGCCATCGAGACGGGCAAGCTCCGCATCAACATGGAGATCCTGGACCTCGCCTCGGTGGTCAACGACGTCCGCTCCCGGATCCAGGTCGTCGCCGACCAGCGCAAGATCAATCTTACGGTCCAGATGCCCCCGGCCTTGCCGATGATCGACGGCGATCCCATGCGCCTGGGGCAGGTGATCCAGAATCTCTGCACCAACGCGGTCCAGTACACCAAGGAAACCGGAAAAGTCACCGTGGAGGTGGAAGCCGACGCCGAGAAAATCACCGTCGGCGTCCGGGACTCCGGGATCGGCATTTCCAAGGAAGACCTCCCGCGGGTCTTCGAGCGGGGCTTTCAAACCCAGGAAGCCCAGAAAATGCGCAAGGCCGGCTTCGGGTTGGGCCTTAAGATCGCCCGCGAAATCGTCAACCGCCACGGCGGGGACATCGCGGTCGAATCCGAGTTCGGCGTCGGTTCGAGGTTCTACTTCTGGATTCCGGTCAAAAAGCCCGCCTAGGCCTGGGCGGCGTCCTCCCCCCGGGGGCCCTGCTGACCTCCGAAACCGACCTCGCGAGCTATTCCTACGACGGGGCCCTGGACCGGGGCAGGCCCGACGCGGTGGTTCTGGCCCGTTCGACCGCGGAGGTCCGTCAGGCCGTTCTGTGGTGCGCCCGGGAGGGCGTCCCTTTCACGGCCCGGGGCGCGGGCACGAATTTGTCGGGCGGTTGCATTCCCCTGAAAGGGGGCGTGGTGATCTCCACCGCCCGCATGGACAAGATTCTGCAGATCGACACCTCCCGCGGCTTCGCGCTGGTGGAGCCGGGCGTCGTCAACTTGGCCCTCCAAAAAGAGCTGGAGAAGATCGGGCGGTTCTACGCCCCGGATCCCGCCAGCCACCGCGTCTGCACCTTGGGGGGCAACATCGCCGAGAACGCCGGCGGCCCCCGCTGTCTGAAGTACGGCGTGACCACCAATCACGTCCAGGCGCTGGAAATGGTCATGCCCGACGGCTCCCTGGAACGATTTTCGACCGAGGATCCCGGTTGCGAGCTGACCAGCCTCCTGGTGGGGGCCGAGGGCACTTTGGGCGTGGTGACCAAGGCCTGGTTGAGGATCCTTCCCCAGCCGGAGAGCGTCATGACTTTGCTGGCGGGCTTCGGGTCCATCGAGGCGGCCGCGGCCTGCGTTTCGGCGATCATCGCCAAGGGCGTGGTGCCCCGCGTCCTAGAGGCCATGGATAAAGTCACGGTGGACTCGGTGGAGGCCTACGTCAAGGCCGGCTATCCCAGCGCGGAAGCCGTCCTGCTCATCGAACTTGACGGACGGGAGGCGGCGGTGGCCCGGGAGGCGGAGCTGGTGGAGGCGCTCTGCCGCGCCCATGGGGCCGGGGAATACCGCGCCGCTTGCGATCCCGCGGCGCGCGAGCGCCTTTGGGAAGGCCGCCGCGGGGCTTACGCGGCCATGGCGCGCTTGGCCCCTAACGTCATGGTGGAAGACGGGGTGGTGCCCCGCGACAAGCTCCCGGCCGTGGTCGCCCGCATCCGGGAGATTACCGCGCGCCACGGCCTGACGGCGGGCCTGCTCTTTCACGCCGGGGACGGCAACATCCACCCCAACATCGCCTATGATGAGGGGAACGCCGAGCAGACGGCCCGCGTCAAGGACGCCGGCTACGAGATTCTTCAGGCGTGCGTGGAGCTGGGAGGCTCGCTTTCCGGAGAGCACGGCATTGGGATCGACAAGCGGGAGGCCATGGCGTGGCTCTTCACGCCTCGGACCTTGGACTTGTTTCGCTCCGTCAAAAAGGCGATCGACCCCGCCGGCCTCGCCAATCCCGACAAGCTTTTTCCTTTAGGAGATGGCGGGGCGTCCCGGAAACCGTTCAAAAAGCCGGAGCCTCGCGCCCTGGGGGAGGCGGCGGCCTTCTTGGCGGAAAAGGTGAGGACCGCGCCCGGCAAGGGCTTCCTGATTCGAGGCAGCGGCTCCCGTCTGGCCCACGAGGACCCTTCATTGGTCGAGCTGCGCACGACCGGAATGAACAAGGTGGTGGACTTGGACAAGGGGAACCTGACCGTGACCGTTGAGGGCGGGATGTCCCTGCGGGTTCTTCATCTCGAGCTCCGGAGCGCGGGCTTTCACCTCCGCCTGCCCGACTGGCGGGGCACGGTCGGGGGGCTCCTGGCGACCAAGCCCTGGAGCGGGGTCAAGGACGATCTCCTGGGCATGCGCCTGCTCTTGGCCGACGGCACGACGGCGGAATTCGGCGGGAAGGTGATGAAAAACGTGGCCGGCTACGACTTGGCGCGGCTGACGCTGGGCTCCTGGGGGACCTTGGGCGTCATCCTGGAGGCCACCTTCAAGCTCTACGCGGCCCCGCCCGTGTTCGACGCGGGGGAGGACGCGCCCAAGCCCTTCGCGGCGGGGACCTGGCAGAAGAAGATCAAGGCGGCGTTCGATCCGGGGAATCTCATGAACCCGTGGCTGGCGCAATGAAATGCCGTGAATCAGCGACCGGAAAGGTCATTCGTTTGCCTAAGAAAATGTCAAAAAAATATGGACCCAAATCTTAAAAAGCGCAATTGAACTCGAATTAATTTTTATGAAAATGATGGCGCCATCATTCTTGACCAATGGCTGAACGGTTGAGCCGTCTCCTGACGGACCTGGGCGAACGCTCCACGGAAGACGCCGTGGGGCAATGCTCCCGCTGCGGCTACTGCGAGCAGGTCTGCCCCACCTATGCGGCCACCGGCCGCGAGTCCTTTTCCCCGCGCGGGCGCAATCAGATCGTGCGCCTGATGCTGGAGGGAAAACTCAAGGACCCGGAGGCCTCGGCGGACGCGCTGGCGGGGTGTCTGCTGTGCGGGGCCTGTCAGACGGCCTGCTATGCCCATGTCCCGACCCCTGATCTCGTTCTTGAAGGCCGTCGTCTTTTAACCGAACGCCCGAATTCTTTCGTTAAATTCCTCTGCTATCTTCTCGTTCAAAAGCCGTCGTTCCTGGAATCCTTTCTCAAGGTGGCTTATTTTTTCAAACGGCTTGGTCTCTCCCGGCTGGCCGCCCGGAGCGGCCTTCTTTCCCTCCTCGGCCTGAAGGGCCTGGCCGAGGCTGAACTCCATGTGGACCAGGTCCCCGGGAAATTCTTGTCCGAGGAACTGGAGGGGATGCCGCAGGCCGAAAATCCGGCCTGGCTTTATTTCGCCGCCTGCGGGCCGAATTATCTGTTTCCGAGCGTCGGTATGGCGACCGTGAAGGTCCTGGCCGTGCTCAAGGGCCCCGGCCGCTTCCTTAAAACCGGCTGCTGCGGCCTGCTGCCCCACAATTACGGCGAGCTCGGGGACGCCCGGACCTTGGCTCGCCGGATCATTGAGCGGGCCGAGGCGGTTCCGGGGGTTCCGGTGGTGGCGGATTGCTCTTCCTGTGCGGCTTTTCTTAAAGGGTATGAACAGCTTTTTCTAACGGAACCGGAAATGAGGGAAAGGGCTGGAAAATTCTCGGACAGAATTAAAGACATCGTGGAAATATTGGAAGGGAACGAGGGACGATTCGCAAGTCTAACGGAATCCATGCCCGGCTCCACAACTTACCATGAGTCTTGCCGGGCTTGTCATGGTCAGGGGGTGAGGGCTCCGGAAAAGATGCTGCGCCGCATATTCGGGAAGGGGTACAGATCCCTTCCCGAATCAGATGTGTGCTGCGGGGGCGCGGGAGCCTATGCGTTCACCCAACCCGAGCTCTCGGACCAGGTCCTGCGGCGCAAGGCGGGGGCGATCGCGGCCATTCAGGCGCGGACGGTGGCCACCAGCGGAACCTCCTGCCTCATCCAGCTTGCCCAGGGACTGAGGAAATACTATCCTGACGCCAGGGTCGTTCACCTCAGCGAGTTGGCGGCCGCGGCGCTTCCTCCCGACCCCCTCTGACATGGGCCGTCGACAAGAACTCGAAAAAAGACAGACCCTCCTGGCCCGCTTCGGGCGCCTGATCGCGGCCGAGACGCGCCTGGACACCCTGCTGACCATCATCGCCGAGGAGGTCCGCCACATCCTGGCCGCCGACCGCTGTTCGGTCTTTCTGGTCGACCTCTATAAGGGGGAGCGGTTGACCAAGGGGGCGCTGGGGATGGGGGAGAAAATCCTCCGGATGCCGTTTGGACAGGGGATCGCCGGATTTGTCGCCAAGACCGGCAGCGCGGTCAACATCCGGGACGCCTACCGGGACACCCGTTTCACCCAGGATCTGGACCGGATCACCGGCTATCAGACCAAGAACCTGCTCGCCGTGCCCCTCAAGGGCCGCGACGGCAAGGTCTTGGGGGTCTTCGAGGTTCTCAACAAGAACAAGGGCTCCTTCAACGATGAGGACGAGGGCTTCCTCCGGATCCTGGCCACCATCGCCGCCTCCTTCATCGAGAACGCCACCCTTTACGACGACCTGCGCCGGTCCCACCTGGAGACCATCTACCGCATGGCCTTGGTGGCCGAGTTTCGGGATCATCAGGACACCGGCAAGCACCTGCGCCGCATGAGCCGCTATTCCGGAATTCTGGCCGCCGGCATGGGGCTGTCCTACCAGGAGTCCGAGGACATCCGCTACGCCTCCCCTCTGCACGACATCGGCAAAGTCGCGATCCCCGACTCCATCCTCCGCAAGCCGGGGCAGTTGGCCCCCGAGGAATTCGACGAGATGAAGCGGCACACGGTCTACGGCAGCCGCATGCTGGCCAACGCCGAGAGCCGCCTCCTGCGCTTGGCCGCCAAGATCGCCATCGCCCACCA
>CAYHPY010000061.1:0-21943 GCA_964358485.1 uncultured Elusimicrobia bacterium | reverse complement strand
GGATCCCTACCTCATCATCACCGACAAGAAGGTCTCCGCCATGAACGACCTGCTCCCGATATTGGAGAAAATCGTCCAGACCGGCAAGTCCTTCCTGCTGATCTCCGAGGACGTCGAGGGCGAGGCCCTGGCGACCTTGGTCGTCAACAAGCTGCGCGGAACCCTGAAGGCCGCGGCCGTGAAAGCCCCGGGCTTCGGCGACCGGCGCAAGGAAATGCTGCAGGACATCGCGGTGCTCACCGGCGGACAGGTCATCAGCGAAGAGCTGGGCCATAAGCTGGAGAAGGTCGGAGTCGACATGCTCGGCCGCGCCAAGCGCGTCGTCATCGACAAAGAGAACACCACCGTGGTCAACGGAGCCGGCGACAAGAACGAGATCAAGCGCCGGGCCGACTCGATCCGCAAGCAGATCGAGGAAACCACCTCCGACTACGACAAGGAAAAGCTTCAGGAACGTCTGGCGAAGCTTTCCGGCGGCGTGGCGGTCATCAGCGTGGGAGCCGCGACCGAGACCGAGATGAAGGCCAAGAAGTCCAAGGTCGAGGACGCGTCCAACGCGACCCGCGCCGGCGTCGAGGAAGGAATGATCCCCGGAGGCGGGGTGGCCCTTTTGCGGGCCGCCCAGATCCTGGAGAAATTCAAGGGCGAGGACGAGGACGAAACGACCGGCGGCCAGATCGTGCGCCGGGCGCTCCAGGCCCCCATCCGCCAGATCGCCGAGAACTCCGGCTTGGAGGGTTCGGTGATCGTTCAGAAGGTCCTCTCCTCCGGAAACGGAGTGGGCCTCAACGCCTCCACCGGCGAGTTCGTGGACCTCTTCAAGGCCGGGATCGTCGACCCCTTGAAGGTGACCCGGACCGCCCTGCAGAACGCGGTTTCCATCGCGGGAACGGTGCTGACCACGGAAGTCCTCGTGGCCGACATCCCCGAGAAGAAGGAAGCCGCGGGCGCCCCCGGCCATAGCCACGGCGGGGATATGTACTAATCTTTTTTGCCGGTTAAGCCGGCAAAAAAGCATTCGCTTGTCCCAAGGCCCCCGTCCCGCAAGGGACGGGGGCCTTGCATTTTTAGAGTTGCTTTTTCGGTTAAAGTTTGGTAAAATAATTCAGTTGCTGGCTGACGCCGGCAAGTATGATCTTTGAAAATTTGAAGTCCGTCCAGTCCCGAATAAGGGCCGCGGCGGAAAGAAGGGGCCGGGATCCCGGGCTCGTCCGCCTGGTCCCGGTCACGAAGTACGCTTCTCCCGAAGCGCTTAAGGAGTTGCTCTCCAGCGGATTGGCGGCGGAAATCGGCGAAAGCCGGGTTCAGGCCGCGGAGGCCAAAAAAGAGGCCTTGGGGCCGCTAGGAGGGAAAGTCCGGTGGAGGATGATCGGAAGGTTGCAGACCAATAAAGCCCGCAGGGCTTGTGAAATCTTCGACACGGTCGATTCCCTTGATAATGATCGGTTGGCCTCCGCCCTTGACCAGGTTCTTTTGCCTCTCGGCCGTGTTCTTCCCGTTCTAATACAGGTCAAACTGTCCGAGAGTTCGACCCAGGGCGGAATCGCACCGGAGGAGTTGGAAGGATTTCTGGAACGGATGGGGACACGAAAGGGTCTAAAGGTCGAGGGGTTGATGGGGATCGGGCCGAATGTCGAGCCCGTCGAGGCCGTAAGACCGTACTTTCGGAAACTGAACGGGCTATTTGAAAAATTTTTCGCACGGCGCCAAGGCGCCGTACTATCGATGGGCATGAGCCGGGATTTCGAGATCGCGGTAGAAGAAGGAGCGAATTTAGTCAGGATCGGATCACAAATTTTCGCACCGTCCGCCGCGTCGGCGGACAGCCGGTAGGAACCAACAACGAGGTAGAGGGGGATTCATGATCGTGAAAGTGCGCGTCATCCCTGACGCCATGGACAACGAGGTTGTGAGCCGGATCGGCAGCGTCCTGCGGGTTAAGGTCGCCGCCCCGGCCAATGATGAGAGCTCCAACGCGGCCTTAAAGGACTACCTGGCGGAGTTTTTCGAAGTCACTCCCCGCAAGGTCAGCATCCTGAGGGGTGCCAACGGCCGGGAAAAAACCGTTGAGATCCTGGGTAAAACCGAGGAGCAGCTCAAGCGGGTCATGGAGTCCATTCCGTAGGACTTCCCGGACCAGGAAACGGAACCCGAGACCGCCGCCCGGAGCGGGCGGTTTCGGGTTCCGTTTTTTAAACCCATCCCGATGCCCGATCTGCTCGTCCGTCCCATCCGCTGGGAGCGCCATGTCCTGCGGGTGCTCGATCAGCGCATCCTCCCACTTAGGGAGGTCTACCGGGACTGCCGCACGGCCCCCCAAGTCGCCGAAGCCATCCGCTCCATGACCCTCCGGGGCGCGCCGCTCATCGGTTGCGCGGCTGCCTATGGACTCGCCCTGGCCGTTCGCCGGGGCGGACGGAAAGCGTTAAAGCCGGCGGCGAAATTGCTGCTGGCGTCCCGGCCGACGGCGGTGAATTTGGCGCATGCGGTGGACAGAATGGTTCGGGCGGCGGAAAAATTTTCGGAAACGGAACTCAAGAACGGATTAGAAAAGGCGGCAACGGATTATTTTGAAGAAGATTTAGAGGCTGGAAGAAGAATGGCAAAATTCGGGGCCGCTTTGATTCCGAGGCGGGCCCGAATTTTGACGTACTGCAACGCCGGCGCCTTGGCGACGGCGGGGATCGGCACGGCGGTCGGCGTCATCGTGGAGGCCTTCCGGCAGGGGAAGGTGGAACATGTTTACCCCTGCGAGACCCGGCCCTTCATGCAGGGAAGCCGCCTGACCCTCTGGGAACTCATGAAGGCCGGCATTCCCTCCACCTTGATCACCGACAACATGGCCGCGCACCTCATGAAAACCACGCGAATCGACGCGGTGATCGTGGGTTCGGACCGGATCGCGGCCAACGCCGACGTGTGCAACAAAATCGGAACCTATGCCCTGGCCATCGCCGCTCGTCACCACGGGGTCCCCTTCCTGGTCGCCGCGCCCTTGAGCACCGTGGACATGAATTGCCCCCACGGGGGGAAAATCCCCATCGAGAACCGGGATCCCCGAGAAGTGCTCGAGGTGGGCGGCCGCCGAATGGCCCCCAAGGGCGCGCGGGCCCGCCATTTCGCCTTCGACGTGACTCCGGCCGGGCTGGTCTCGGCCATCGTCACCGAGGCCGGGGTCGTCAAACCCGCCTCCGGCCCCGGCCTGCGGCGCCTCCTGAAAATCGCCCCCAAATAAACCCATGAAACCCAACGGAAAATCGACGAAAATCCTCGCCACTTTGGGCCCGGCCTCCGGCCGGCCCGACGTCATGCGCACCTTGATGGAATCCGGGGTGGACGCCTTCCGCCTCAACTGCTCCCATTCCTCGATGGCGGAACTCAAGGCCAGCGTGCGCCTGATCCGGGGGACTTCCCTGAAAGCCAAAAAGCCCTCCTCGATCGTCATGGACCTTCAAGGCCCGCGCCTTCGGGTCGGACGCCTGCGCAACGGGGAACCCGTTCCCCTGGTCAAAGGGGCCCCCCTGCGGATCACCACCCATGACGTTCCCGGGACGGACCGTGAAATCTCCACGAATTTCCGGCGCCTCCCTCAAGTCGTCCGTAAGGGCTCCCGAATCCTTCTGGACGACGGGTCCCTGGTGCTGAGCGTCCTCAAATGCACCGCGACCGACGTGGAGTGCGAAATCCTGGTCGGGGGCCTTCTCAAGGAACACAAGGGCATCAACCTCCCCGGGGCCGACATCGATCTTCCCGCCCTCACCTCCAAGGATCTCAAGGACCTCCAAATGGGCTTGGAACTGGGCGTCGACCACGTCGCCCTGTCCTTCGTCCGGGACGCGGCGGACCTCGAGCGGGCCCGCCGCCTCATCGAGAAATCCGGCCGGTCCGTCCGGCTGATCGCCAAGATCGAGCATCCCCTGGCGCTGACTCGGATCGACTCCATCCTGGACGCCGCCGACGGCATCATGGTGGCCCGGGGCGACCTTGCCGTCGAACTCACCCCCGCCGACGTGCCCACGGCGCAAAAGATGCTGGTTTCCAAGGCCAACCAGGCGGGCAAACTCGTCATCGTCGCCACGCAGATGCTGGAGTCCATGATCCAGCACGCCAATCCGACCCGCGCCGAGGCCTCCGACGTGGCCAACGCCATATTTGACGGCGCCGACGTGGTCATGCTCTCCGGTGAAACCGCCGTCGGGCGCTATCCCGTCGAGGCGGTGCGGATCATGTCCGACATCATCTCAAAGGCGGAAACCTCGCCGTTCCGCTACCAGCACATCCCCGAAGGGTTGACCGACACGGCCCGGTCCGGGTTCTCTCACGCCCTGGCCCGGGCCGCCCACACCGCCTGCGCGGTCACCGGCGCCAAGGCGGTCGTCGTGTTCACTTTGACCGGCTGGTCGGCCCGGGTGATGTCCAAATACCGCCCCGAGGCCCCGATCTTCGCCCTGACGCCCCTGAAGACGACGCTCAGCCAGCTTTCGCTCTTCCGGGGGGTCACCCCGATCCTCTGCCCGCTGGACCGTTCCACCGACGCCATGATGGCCCGGGGGGAACGCATCCTGATGCAGCAGGGGCTGCTGCGAAAGGGAGAGACCATCCTGGTGACGGCGGGCGGCACGGCCAAGCACAAGGCGTCCAACATGCTCAAGATCCACGTGCTCGGCTCCCTGACTTACCGCTGACGGGCTTTTTTTGGGGGCCGATTTTAGTAGGATTTCCCCATGAAACCCTCTGATTTCGCGGTCGCGCTCGTCAGCGTCCCGGAGAAGGACGCCCCCTTGGCCGAACGCCTCGCAAAGGGGCTGGTTCAAAACAAGCTGGCGGCCTGCGTCACCCGGCTGGCGGGCGCCGCCTCGAACTACGTTTGGGAAGGCAAGCTGGAAGAGGACCGGGAAATTCTGCTCATGATCAAAACCCGCATGGCCCTGTTCCCCTCGGTGTCCCGTTACATCCGGGAAAACCACCCCGCCAAAATTCCCGAGATCATCGCGCTCCCCCTGGCCGCGGGGGACGCCCCCTATTTGGATTGGCTCGGGGCCAACACCCTCTTCGCCAAACCCGTCGAGGGCGACAACCTCCCATTCTGAAAAACTTCTCCTCCAAACTCCTCGGGACCGACGACGAGTGCCCGGGGCTGAGAACCCTGCGCCTGTCCCGGCCGGAGGGCTTCGAGTTCCGCCCCGGAATGTCCGCGCTTTTTTCCTTGAATGGAGCCCCCTCTCGGGAGCGGGCGTATTCCCTGGCCTCCTCCCCGCTCGAGGAGGATTTTCTGGAAATCACCGCCGCGCGGGCGGGGGGGGATTTCGCCGACGCCCTTTTGGCCCTCAGGCCCGGGGACGAACTGACGCTCCGGGGACCCGTCGGGGACTGCGTCTATGAGGATTCGATTTGCGAAGCCGTTCTCGTGGCGGGGGGGACCGGTTTGGCGCCCCACCGCTCGATGGCCCGTTATGTGCTGGGCAAAAAGCTAAAGACCCGCCTGACGATGGTGTGCAGCGCGGCGACTCCAGAAAATTTTCCATATCGCCGGGAACTCGAAGAATTCCGGAAACGAGGACTGGCCGTGCATCAAACGATCACCCGGCCCGGGCTTCTCCGCGAGGGGGAAGACTGGAACGGCGGCATCGGGCGGATCGACGGGAATTTTCTCGAGAACGCTCTCGGCGGCCTTTCCACGGGAGTTTTCTTCCTCTGCGGCCCGGCCCCCATGGTCAAGAGCCTGCACCGGGACCTCCTGCGGCGCGGGGTCGCCCCCGAACGGCTCCGGGCCGAAGCCTGGGCCCTCCGGTGAAGCTCCGGAAATTCCGGAGGTTCATCCTGGCCTCGGCCTCGCCCCAACGAAAGCGCCTCCTGGCGAAGCTCTCCATACCTTTTGTCGTCATCCCCAGCCGTGTGGGAGAGGACAGCCCCGAGAAGGACCCCCGGCGCCTGGTGGTGGACCTGGCCCTGCGCAAGGCGCTTTCGGTGGCCCAAAGGCGGCCCCAGGACCTGGTTCTTGGCGCCGACACCGTGGTCTGGTGCCGCGGGAAATTCTGCCTAAAACCCCGGGACGCGCGCGACGGGGCGCGGATGCTGGGGTGGCTCAACGGCCGCTGGCAGGAAATCCATACCGGGGTGGCCCTTGTGGCGGAGGGGGGCCGGCGCGTCTGGACCGGGGCCGCGGTGTCCCGGGCCCTGGCTAGAAAACTCCCTCCCCGGACGCTGAAGGCCATGGCCGCCAAGCACCTCGACAAGGCGGGGGGCTACGCGGTTCAGGACAAGGACGATCCCTTCATCCGGAAAGTCGTGGGGGAAAGGAGCAACGTGATCGGTCTTCCGCTGGGCGCGGTCAGGCGGCTTTTGCGCCGGGCGCTGGGTCCGGAGCGGACGCCTCGGGCAGGGAAAAGAAAAACCGGGCGCCTTTCGGCTCGGCGTCCTCGACCCCGATAACGCCTCCGTGCCGAAGGACGGCCTTCTCGCAGAAGGCCAGGCCCAACCCGACGTTTCCAACGTGGCGCTTCATTTCCCTCTGGAAGAATTTCCGGAAGATGTCGGCCCGAGCCTCGACGGGAATCCCCGGGCCGGAATCGGACACGGTGATCCGGATACTGCCGTCTTTCGGGGGGGCCACGGCGATGGTCACCCCTTTCCCCGGGGGGGTGTGCTCCACGGCGTTGTGGACGAGGTTGTCCAGAACGCGCCGGAGCAGGCCGGAGTCCCCGAGGACCTCGCAGGCTCCCTGTTCCGGAACCTGCAGCGCCATGGTCTGCCGGCGGTCGGCGGAGATGATCTCGAAATCCTTGGCGCAGGCCCTGGCCACCTGGACCATGTCCACGCGGACGCGCTCTCGAAGACCCTCCACCTCCTCCATGCGCGCGAGCTGAAGCACGTCCTCCACCATCCGGTGGAGGCGGTCGGCGGAGAGGCGCAGGAGTTCGAAGGTCCGCCGGTTGGACCCGTCGAACCGTCGCCGGGACGGTTCTCCGTCCATCGTCCGTTCGGCCCGTTGTTCCGACCGCTCCCGTTTCGGGGTCTTCTCCCCGGGCACCTTTTCCAAGGCCCGGCCGTCCTGCTTGAGCTGGTCTTGCAGAAGGCTGATCCCGGAGTGAATGACCGTGAGCGGGGTTTTCAAGTCGTGGACGAGCATGGCCGAAAGCTCCTGTTTCTCCCGCTCCAGTTCCCGGCGACGGGACGTCTCGCCCTTGAGGATGCCTCCCAGGCGGTTGAAGGCGGCCACGAGCCTCCCGTATTCATCGGAGGAATTTCCGCCCCGAATCGGCCGGAAGCGCTCGGGGTCCCGGGGAAGGGCCTCGACCAGGGGCACCAAGCGCTCCAAGCGGCTGCCGAGCCCGGTGCCCATGATCCAGGCCGCCAAGGTGATCGCCAAAAAGGCCATCACCGCGGAGCGCACCGAGTCCTCTCCCAGCTCCCGAAGACGCGCGTCCAGATCTGCCGTCGGAAAACCGATCTGTAGGGTCCAACGCTCCCCGCGCGAGATGATGATGGAGGTTCCCACGTCGTAGAAGCCGTCGAAGACGGTCGAGGGATGGGAATCGAGGGCGGGCGGCTCGGCTCCCGTGGTCGGCTCGGACCAGCGAAGCTCCAATTTCCGGCCGCGGTATTTCGCGGCGTGGATCCGGATGCCCTCCTTGCCGATCTGCCGAAGATTGCGGCCCAAACCGGAGTAATTTCCCTCCTGGGCGCGGGCCTGGACCACGGCCCGGAAGGCTTTCAGGGTGGTGTCGGCCAGGACCGCCATTTGGGAGTGGAGCTCCTGGCGGGTGACCCGGAGATGGTTGTATTGGAAGCCCCCGGCAAGGACGGCGCCGAACAGGGAAAAGACCAGCGTTAGACGGTGGCTCAGGCGCATGGCTGCGGGGACCCGGACTAGTTTACTTCATTTTTAGCTGCTATACTTTGGGAGGATAGAGAGATGAGCGCCTACGGCCCGTCCTGGTTTCAACGCCTAAAAAACGCGTGGTTCGCCCTGCGAACCCTGCCGACCCGTTCGCGTTTCATGATCGGGAAAGCCAGCTTCGTCGAGGCCGATGTCCGAGCCACCTCCAATTCCCTGACCGAGGTCATCGAACCGGGGGACCGTCCCCCGGAGATGCGGCTTCTGTCCCACCTTCAACTGGAGACCCAAAAGCCTCGGACGGGGACCCAGGGCTGGCGCCTCTACGAGCAATGGGCGCGCCGGCCGAACACCCGGGACCTGGTGTCCATGGAATGCGGCTATTGCGGGCACCTTTACCTGCTGCAGATCCTTCCCGGACGCAATCCGGCTTTTCCCGGCGCGCAAGGCTCCCCGGCCTTGGGCCGGCCCGCTTCCTACAGCGGCTCTTGGTTCAACTTCCCCGATGAGGATTTCGAAGGGGAGCCCTCCCTCAACTGCGGGCATTGCGAGACCCGCTGCCCTCCCGAAGTCGTCTTCCTGGGCGAGCGTCCGGAGGACGATTGACGCTGGGACCAGAAGAGGCGACGCAGTCCTCCGGCCAGAACCCCCTGCCGTCCCGCGAAGGGCTCTTCTGCCTGCTAGAGGATTCTCTGGAAGCGGCGGTCCGGCCCGGGAAACTTTTCTCGGAGCGCTGCGCCCTTCCCGTTCCCGGCATGGCCCTGTTGGCCGCCAATTTTTCCTTCTTCGCCGCGGGGACGGCGCTGGTCGGCGCCCTGCTGGCGGCGGTCGCCGGAGCGGGAGCGGCGCCCGGGAGTCCCGGCGGCTGGCTGGCCGCGGGGGGAATCTTCATCGCGGGAGGCCTGGCGGGGGGGCTGGCCGGGGCCGTGCTGACCCACCTCGCGGCCCTGATTTCAGGAGGTTCGGGCGGCCTTGGACGAAGCCTCCAGATCGTCTCCCTCTCCTCCCCGATATTCGCGCTCGGGCTGATCGTCCAGTGGGCGCCGCCGCTTTGGCCCCTGCCCCTGATCTGGGCCGCCTTCGTGGCCGGAACGGGCATCACGATTCTGCACCGCGCCCCCGCCGCCCGGACCTGGGCCGTCGTCGCCCTGGCGGCCG
Organism: uncultured Elusimicrobia bacterium; assembly: GCA_964358485.1. Lineage (GTDB taxonomy): Bacteria > Elusimicrobiota > Elusimicrobia > UBA1565 > UBA9628 > CAYHPY01. Next base: position 12,948 of record CAYHPY010000061.1, on the reverse strand, counting down.
CGCTCGGCCTCGGGGCGCAATGGTCCGCGCGCCGCCGGATGGAAATTCTCGCCCAGAGCGCGGCCTCCTTCAATTCCCAGGCCGAGCAGATGCGCAAGGTGGCGGAGGCGCTTCAAAGCGCCGGCATGACCCAGGGCGCCTTTCCCCCGCCAGGTTGGCCCCCGGCGGCGGGGACGCAAATCCCGGGAATGGGCGCCGCGCCCGCCGCTCCGGGAACCCCGGGAGCCTCGAGCCTGGATTTGGTCGCTCCCGGATCCGTCCAGGGTTCCGGGCAGGGACTTCCACCCCAGATGAATCAGGGCATTCAACAGATTCAACAATCGGCCGGGAACATGGTAGGATCGGTCCTCCCCATGGTGAACAATCCGGAATTGCTCAAGCTTCTGCCTCCCGAGCAGGCCAAAATGATGAAGGACCTGGGGGCAATCCTCTCCCAGGCCCAGGGCCAGATCCAAGGGACTCCCATGACCCCGGAGCAGCAGCGCCAGGCCTATCAAAAGATTCTGGAAATGCAGCAGACGATGATGAAGATGGCCAATCAGGGAAACACCGCCCCTCCGCCCCCCGCTCCCCCAAAAAAAGCGGGGAAGACTCCGTGAGGCCGCAAGGAAAGGTCGTCCTGGTGACGGGCGCCGCCCGGAGGGTCGGGCGCGCGATCGCGATGGCCTTGGGTCAACGGGGCGCCCGCGTCGCGATCCACTACAACAACTCCAAAAAAGAGGCCGAGCGCCTCGCCGACGACATCCGGGACGGCTTCGGGCGCGACGCCGCGCTCTTCAAGGCCGACCTCGGCGATCCCCGGCAGATCCGCAAGATGGTCGAAGGCGTCGTCAAGCAGTTCGGGGCGCTCCATGTCCTGGTCAACAACGCCTCCATCTACGAAAAAACCCCCTTCGAGGTCGCGTCCCTCAAGGATTGGGACTCGCATCTAAACGTCAATCTCCGGGCCCCGTTCTTGCTCTGCCAGGCCGCCGCTCCCCACATGCGGAAATCCGAGGAGGGGGGACGGATCATCAACCTCGCGGACTGGGCGGCCCACCGCCCCTACGCCGACTACATCCCCTATTGCGTGTCCAAGGCGGGCCTGCTGTGCCTGACCCAGGCCCTGGCCAAGGAACTGGCCCCGGAAATCACGGTCAACGCCTTGCTTCCGGGCCCGGTCCTGCTCCCCGAGAACATTTCCAGAAACGGCCGGGCCGCGGTCATCAAGGCCACCTTGCTCAAGAGGCTCGGAACTCCCGAGGACGTGGCCCAGGCGGTCCTGTTTTTGATCGAATCCGGAGACTTCATCACCGGCGCCTCTCTGCCGGTGGATGGGGGGAGGCTCATCGCTTGAACTACGCCGTCACGCGTCTGATCCACTTCTGCTACGGCCACCGCCTCTTGAATTACGACGGCAAATGCCGCCATCCCCACGGGCACAACGGCCGCATCGAGATCACCATCAAGCGCAAGAGCCTGGACTCCTTGGGCATGGTCATGGATTTCGAGGAGATCAAGGAGCGCGTCCAGAAATGGGTGGACCGGGAGCTCGACCACAAAATGCTCCTCAACGAGAAGGATCCGCTGGTGGGCGTGCTCCGCGGCCTCGATGAGCCGGTGGTGACCATGAAGGGAAACCCCACGGCCGAGGCCATCTCGCGCCATATCTTCGATTACGCCCGCGCCCAAAAACTGCCCGTGGCCCGGGTCCGGGTCTGGGAAACCGTCAACTCCTACGCGGAGTACGGGGCCTAAGAATCTCCACGGCCACCTCGGCCGTGCGGGGCATGACCGCCGGGCATTTCCGGGCGCGGACCATGACCGCCTTAATCCGCCGGTCAGCCTTGAGGGCCGCGGCCGCCGCATCCGAAGCCAGCGTTTCCAAAAGCCGCCGGGGCTTGGCTTGGGCGGAGGAACGGACGGTTTTCTCGATCAGCCAGTAATCCACGGCGTCGGCGGGCTCGTCCTTCCGGGCGGCCCGCGCGGCGTCGGCCTCCAATTCCACGTCGATGAGGACTTTCTGCCGGCGCCGGCGCTCCGAGGCCGGCACCCCGAGATGCACCCGGCATTCGATGCCGGTCAGGACAATCTTGTCTTTCCGGCTCACGCGGCCTCCTTTGGGAGAACTCCGCCGGCCCGGACGATGGCGGCGTAATCCTGGCACCCGCCCGAGGGGCGCCGGTCGCGGCTGTAGAGGCCGAAGCGCGGGCGGTAGCTTCCCCATTCGTAATTGTCCATGAGGCTCCAATGGAAGTAACCGTCGACCTTGGCCCCGGCCGCCATCGCCCCGGCAAGCGAAGCCAAATGCTCGCGGATGAAATCTCCCCGGCGGGAGCCATCCGCGTCGCCCAGGCCGTTCTCGGTGATCAAGATAGGCCGTTTATAGGCTTCCCAATAGCGGGACACGACCCGCCCGAGCCCTTCCGGAACGATCTCCCAGCCCATTTGGGTCCGGGGCCGGTCTCCGCGGCGTCCTCCGGCCAACCGGAACAATAATCCGGGAATCCGGTCGGCCAGCTCGGCGTAGCCGGGCACCGCGCCCATGGGGGCGAAGGGGAGGCGCGAGCGGGCCACGAAAATCCGGGTGTAATAATTGATCCCCAGAAAATCCAGGGGCTCCATGAGCAGATCCAAAAAATTCCGATGCATGAACCGATCCCATTTTTCGACGATTTCCTCGTCCCCGGGCCGGGCGGGCTCGAGGTCGGCGATGTTGTGGGCGATTCCGACCTTGGCGGAGGGCTGCAGGCGCCGGATCAGCCGGGCGGCTTGGTCGTGCGCTCGGGCCATATTGGGCACGATCACCGGCAAAAGCTCCCGCTCGGGATTGAGGAGCATGAACCGGCCCGGGGGGAAGTAGCCCATCCCGTAGGCGCCCACGAGAAACACCATGGGCTCGTTGAAGACGATCCAATCCGAGACGAATTCCTTGAGCGCGGAACAGGTCTTCTCGCAAAAGGCGAGAAACCGCGCCGCCGTCCGGTCCTCGGCCCATCCCCGGGGATTTTCCTTGAGCAGCCAGGCCGGCTCGGAAAAGTGATGCAGGCAGACGAACGGCCGAACCCCGGAGTCCCGCAGGCGCAGGGCCCAGCCCGCGTAGCGCTCCAGGGACGCGGCGTCGTAGCGCCCGGGCTCCGGCTCCACGCGGGACCATTCCACCGAGAATCGGTAGGAATTGAGCCCCAGGGCCTTGATGCACTCCAGGTCCCGTTCGAACAGGTCCCACGACCCGGCCGCGTCGCCGGAGCGCTCCCAGCCCTTGCGAACCTCCCAATTCCAAAGGGCGGAGCCGGAATTGCCGCCCTCGATCTGATAGGAGGAGGTGGAAGCTCCCCATAGGAATTCTTTCGGAAATGTTATAATGGCCCCTTTCCGCGACGACGCAAATTATAGGAATTTTCCCATGCACTACACGACCAAGGTGGCGATCATCGGCTCCGGCTCCGCGGCCTACACCGCGGGCATTTACTGCGCCCGGGCCAATCTCGAGCCCGTCATCTTCGGGGGGGTCGCCCTGGGCGGCCAGCTCATGATCACCAGCGAGGTCGAAAACTTCCCCGGCTTCGCCGAGCCCGTGCTGGGTCCGGAGCTCATGGAGCGCATGCAGAAGCAGTGCGAGCGCCTGGGCGTCAAGATCATCCGGGAACTGGTCTCCAAGATCGACCTGTCCAAGAGGCCCTTCCGCCTCGAAACCACCGAGGGACAGACCGCCGAGGCCCCCGCCGTGATCGTCGCCACCGGAGCCAACGCCAAGCTGTTGGGGCTGCCCTCCGAGTCCCGCCTCATGGGCCACGGGGTCTCGGCCTGCGCCCCCTGCGACGGCTTTTTCTTCCGGGGCAAGGAGGTGGTCGTGGTCGGGGGGGGAGACACCGCGATGGAGGAGGCCACCTTCCTCACCAAGTTCGCCTCCAAGGTCACCGTGGTCCACCGCCGGGACGAACTGCGCGCCTCCAAAATCATGCAGGAGCGGGCCCGCTCCAATCCCAAAATTTCCTTCCTTTGGAACACCGGCGTCGAGGAAATGCTCGGGACCGAATCCCTCACCGTGGTGCGGCTCAAAAACCTCAAGACCGGAACCGTCTCGGATTTCCCCACCGCCGGGCTGTTCGTGGCGATCGGCCACAACCCGACGACCGGCTTTTTGAACGGACAGCTCAAGCTCGACGAGGCCGGCTACATCGCCACCGACGGGCGGACCCGCACCTCGGTCGAGGGGGTCTTCGCCGCCGGCGACGTCATGGACCCGCGCTACCGCCAGGCGGTCACCGCGGCCGGAACGGGCTGCATGGCCGCCCTGGAAGCGGAAAGGTTTTTAAGCCATGCCTGAGGCCGCTTCCCCCGCCCGCCTGCCCTCCTGGCTCCGGGTCCGCCCCGCCTCCGGGGAGAACTATGAGCGTCTCAAGCTCAGCTCCCGCGCCCGCGGCCTCAACACCGTCTGCGAGGAGGCCCGTTGTCCCAACCTCGCCGAATGCTGGGGCGGGGGCACCGCCACCTTCATGCTTTTGGGCGGCTCCTGCACCCGCGCCTGCCGGTTCTGCTCGGTCTCGACCGCGGCCCGGCCCGCCGCCCCGGACCCCGAGGAACCGCGGGCCTTGGCCGAGACCTTGGCCGAAATGAAGCTGGAGTACGCCGTCTTGACCACGGTCTGCCGGGACGACCTTTCCGACCAGGGCGCCGGCCATGTCGCGGCCTGCGTTCGGGCCGTCAAGGAGCGCTGCCCCGATCTGCTGGTGGAGGTCCTGCTTCCGGATTTCCGGGGGGATTTCGCGGCCCTGGCGACGGTGGCCGGCTCGGGCCCGGACGTGCTGGCGCACAATCTGGAGACCGTCGAGCGCCTGAGCCCCTCGGTCCGCGACTCCCGCGCCTCCTACCGCCAGTCCCTGGCGGTCCTGGCCGAGGCCCGGCGGATCGGCGGAGGCCGTAAGATCAAATCCTCGCTGATGCTGGGCCTCGGGGAAACCGACTCGGAGATCCGCGCGTGCCTGGAGGACCTGAGGACGGCGGGAGTCGACATCGTCACCCTCGGGCAATACCTCCGGCCGACCGGCGCCCCCCGGCACCTTCCGGTTTCGCGCTTCGTTTCCCCGGAAGAATTCGCCCGCCACGGGGACGCCGCGCGGGAACTCGGATTTTTATTCGTGGCCTCGGGGGCGTTCGTCCGCTCCTCCTACCGCGCCGGGGAGCTTTTCATGAAAGGACTCTTGAAGGAGAAAAAATGGGACTGAAGACCGTCGCCGAATTCAAAATCCAGCGGCTGGAGATCCTGAACCCCGATGGGAAAATCGATCCCTCGGTGGAGTTCTCCATCACCGATGAAAAATTGCTGGACATCTACCGAAAGATGGTCGAGATCCGGGTCTTCGACGGCCTGGCCTTCCAGCTCCAGCGCCAAGGCCGCCTGGGGACCTATCCCCAGGTCCTGGGCCAGGAGGCCACGCAGATCGTCCCGCCGCTGTGCCTCAACCCCAAGGATTGGCTCGTCCCCACCTACCGCGGCGCCGGCTGCTATTACGCGCGCGGCATGAAGCTTCGAAGCTCGCTCCTTTATTGGGGAGGCGACGACCGGGGCGTGAAATTCCCCGAGGGCAACAACGACGTCCTTTTCACCGTCCCCGTGGGCACCCACCTGACCCAGGTGGCGGGCTTGGCCTGGGCCTCCGTGATCAAGAAGGACGGGCTCGTGGCCCTCACCTACCTGGGCGACGGCACCTCCTCCAAGGGAGACCTGCACGAGGGCCTGACCTTCGCCGGCCAGCTCAAGGCGCCCGCCATCTACATCATCGAAAACAACCACTGGGCCATCTCGGTGCCGCGCGCCAAGCAGGCCGCGACCCAGACTTTGGCCCAGAAAGCCTTCGGCTACGGGGCCTTCGGCCTCCAGGTGGACGGCAACGACGCCCTGGCCGTCTACAAAGCCGTCACCGAGGCCGTGGCCCGCGCCCGCGCCGGGCAGGGCCCCACGGTCCTGGAGTGCGAGACCTACCGCATGGGCCACCACACCACGGCCGACGACGCCACCCGCTACCGGAGCAAGGAGGAGGTGGAGGCCTGGTCCAAGAAGGACCCGATCCTGCGGCTCAAGCTCTACATCCAGTCCAAGGGGCTTTGGAGCGACGCGGAGGAGGCCAAGCTCAAGGCCTCCGCCGAGGCCATGGTTCAGTCCGAGATCGAGGAATACGAGGGCTCCCTGGACCCCAATCCCCTGGACATGTTCGCCCACAACTACGCCTCCGCCCCCTGGCCGCTCATCGAGCAGCGCAAGGAGCTCGAGGCGCTTCTGGAAATAAAAAAATCCCGCAAAGAGGTTCCCGAACTGCCTCCCGCGGAAGGACGGTTCCCTTAAAATGCCCGAACTCAATCTCGTTCAAGCCATCAACCAAGGCCTCCAGCAGGCGATGGATGCCGACGGCCGCATCATCCTCCTGGGAGAGGACGTGGGCCTCAACGGCGGCGTCTTCCGCGTCACCGACGGCCTCCAGAAAAAGTTCGGCGCCGAGCGCGTCGTCGACACCCCGCTGGCCGAGCTCGGAATCGTCGGCACCTCGGTCGGGCTGGCCATGGCGGGCCTGCGCCCGGTCTGCGAGATCCAGTTCGACGGCTTTTTGCCCTCGGTCCTGGACCAGGTCATCTGCCACATGGGGCGCCTGCGCAACCGGACGCGGGGAATGCACACCCTGCCGATGGTCCTGCGCTCTCCGCACGGCGGCCTCATTCACGCCCCGGAGCACCACTCCGAGTCCCCGGAGGCCTACTTCTGCCACACCCCCGGGATCAAGGTGGTCATTCCCTCCACCCCGGAGGACGCCAAGGGCCTGATCATGTCCGCCATCCAGGATCCCGACCCCGTGGTTTTCTTCGAGCCCAAAGCCATCTACCGGACGGTCAAGGGGGAGGTCCCCGCCGCCCCCTACAAGACCCCGATCGGCAAGGCCCGCCTGGCCAAGGAAGGGACCGACATCAGCCTCATCACCTGGGGCGCGATGGTCCATACCTGCCTCAAGGCCGCCGCGCGCCTCAAGGAGGAGGACGGAGTCTCAGCCGAAATCCTGGACCTGAGAACGCTGGCCCCGTTGGATCTGGAAGCGATCCTGGCCACCGCCGAAAAAACCGGCCGGGTCGTCGTCGCCCACGAGGCGCCCAACTCCGGCTCCTGGGCCGCCGAGATCAGCTCCTTGATCCACGAACGCGCCATGCTCAAACTGCAGGCCCCCGTCAAACGCGTCGGATCCTGGGACATCCGCATGCCCCTGTTCCGCCTCGAGAAATACTACATTCCCGACCAGGACCGCGTCGTCAAGGCGGTCAAGGAAACCCTGGCGTACTAGAGGAACCGCATGGAATTCGAATTCAATCTTCCGGACATCGGAGAAGGGCTCGCCGAAGGCGAGGTGGTGAAGTGGCACGTCCAGGAGGGGGACCAGGTCAAGGAAAACCAACCCCTCTGCAACGTCCTCACCGACAAGGCCGAGGTCGAGATCACCAGCCCCAAGACCGGCGCCATCGCGCGCCTGGTGGCCAAGGAAGGACAGAAGGTGGCGGTTCACGGCCTGCTGGTCGTCTTCGAGCTCGCCCCTGGCGCCAACGCCCGTCCCGAGGGAGCCATGGGCCGCTCCCCGACCGGGTCGACCGCGGCCGGAGCTCCCAACGGGAAATCGGCTCCGCCCGCCCCGACGGCCGCCGCCGGCGGCGGAGAGGCTCTCGCCATGCCCGCCGTTCGGAAATTGGCCGCGGAACTCAATGTCAATCTCTCTGCCCTGCGCGGCAGCGGCGCCGGCGGACGGATCACCGAGGCCGACGTCCGGGCCGCGGCGGCCCCCGCCATGAAGACCCTTCCCCTGCAGAAGCCCGCCCCCGAGGCGGCCTCCGGCCAGCCCGCCCCCGCCCCGGGAAACGAGGAAAAAGTTCCCTTCGTCGGCATCCGCCGCCGCACCGCGGAAAAAATGGCGGAATCAAAGCGGACCGCCGCCCATGTCACGCATGTCGACGAGGCAGACTTCAGCGCCATGGCCGGCCTGCGGACCGAGCTCAAGGCCGAGGCCGAAAAACGGGGAGTCAAGCTGTCATTCCTCCCCTTCATCATCCGCGCCCTGGTCCGTTCCCTCAAGGAATTTCCGGACCTCAACGCCAGCCTCGACGCCGAAGGCGGTTTCATCCGCCGCAAGCTGTACTACAACCTGGGAATCGCCACGGCGACTCCGACCGGCCTGCTGGTGCCCAATATCAAGAACGCGGACTCCAAGGACCTCTGGACCCTGGCCGGGGAGCTCAACCGCCTGGCCGACAAGGCCCGGTCCGGAAAGATCGAGGTCCCCGAGCTTCAGGGAGGGACCTTCACGATCACCAATATCGGGCCCATCGGCGGACTTATGGCCACGCCCATCATCAACCACCCCGAGGTGGCCATCCTCGGCCTGATGAAGATCAAAAAAGCCGCGGTCGTCCGCGACGGCGGCATCCAGATCCGGGACATGGGCAACCTCGTCCTCTCCTTCGACCATCGGATCGTCGACGGCGCCGAGGCCGCCCACTTCATGAACACCCTGATAAAACACATCGAAAATCCACGGACCCTCCTCTAACGAACCCATGCCAATAGAAACGGATGTCCTGGTCGTCGGCGCCGGCCCGGGAGGGTATGTCGGGGCCATCAAGCTCGGCCAGCTCGGCAAGAAAGCCCTGCTGGTCGACAAGGACAAGCTGGGCGGCGAATGCCTCAACTACGGCTGCATTCCCTCCAAGGCCCTGATCCAGTCGGCCGCGACGGCCCACAAGCCCCGCAAATCGGCGGGATTCGACCCCGCGTCCGCCCCCGCCCCGGATTGGGCCAAGGTCCAACAGTGGAAGACCGGACTCATCGGAGGTTTCCAGCGCGGGATCGCGGGCCTGGCCAAGGGGAACTCCGTCGATATAAAAATGGGAGCGCTCAAGTTCTTGTCGTCGACCGAGGCGGAACTGACCGGAGCCGGAGCGCCCGAGACCATTCGTTTTGTCCACGCCCTCATCGTGACAGGCTCACGGCCCGTCACGATTCCAGGCTTCGCCTTCGATGGAAATTTCATTTTGAGCTCCCGCGAGGCCCTGGAACTGACCGCGGCGCCCAAGAGCCTGGTCGTCATCGGCGGCGGAGTCATCGGCCTGGAGATCGGAACCTTCTACGCCAAGCTCGGGACCAAGGTCACGGTGGTGGAATTCATGCCCCAGCTCCTGCCCGGAGTCGAGGCCGACCTGCTCGGTCCGGTGACCCGCGGGCTGGAGAAGCTCGGGGTGGAAGTTCTTTTGGAAGCCAAGGCCCGGGAGGTCCGCGAGGAAGGCGGAGTCCGCCGCGTCATCGTGGACACCGCCAAGGGCGAGCGCGCCATCGAGGCGGAGAAAATCCTGGTTTCCGTCGGCCGGACGCCGACTTCCCAGGGCTTGGGCTTGGAGGCCGCCGGGGTCAAGACCGATTCCCGGGGGCACATCCTCGTCGACGCGCGCTACCGCACCAGCGCGGAGAACATCTACGCCGCCGGGGACGTCATCGGGGCCCCTTATCTTGCCCACAAGGCCTCCCGGGAAGCGGTTCTGGCCGCCCACGCCATCGCGGGCCGCGCCGCCGAGCCCCTGGGCGCCGTGCCCTGGGCCGTCTTCACCGATCCGGAGATCGCCTTTGTCGGAGAAACGGAGGCCCAGGCCCGCGCCCGCGGCGCGTCGGTGCTGACCGGACGCTTTCCGTTCTCGGCTCTGGGACGGGCGCAGGCGGGGCAGGAGGCCGAAGGCTTCGTGAAAGTCATCGTCGACCGGGACTCCCACAAGCTCCTGGGAACCGGGATCGTCGGGGCTCACGCTTCGGACCTGATTTCCGAGGCCTCTTTGGCCCTCCGCCTGGGGGCGACCGTGGAAGACATCGCCTCCACCATCCACCCGCACCCCACCTTCCCGGAAGCTTTCCAGGAAGCCGCCGAGGCGTGCCTGGGCCAGGCCATACACATCCTGCCGCCTCGGCGCTAAAACCATGAACGTTGAATTTCTGGGTACGAGGGAATACGGGGAGGTCTGGGCGCTCCAAAAAGAATTGGTCGGCCGCCGGGCGCTGGGGGAAATTCCGGACACCTTGCTCCTGGTCGAGCATCCCCCCGTCTACACCTTGGGCAGTTCCAGCAAGAACCGCCCGCCGGCCTCTTTGCCCCATCCCCTTCATGTGGTGGAGCGGGGGGGAGACATCACCTACCACGGCCCGGGACAGCTCGTCGGTTATCCCATCCTGGGCCTCAAGGACCGCAAGCTCAAGCCCCGGAGCTACCTGCGGACCCTGGAGGATGTCATCATCTCGGCCCTGAAGGGCATGGGCCTGGAGGCCGAACGCCTGCGGGGGTTCACCGGCGTCTGGGTTCGGGGCCGGAAGGTGGCCTCCATCGGCGTCGCCGTCCAAGGCGACGTCAGCTTCCACGGCTTCTCCTTGAACGTCAATTGCGACCTGGAGCCCTTCCGGCTGATCTATCCCTGCCGCCTGGAGCCGGGACAGATGACCACGGTGGAATCCCTCCTGGGCCGCCCCGTGGCCGGCGCCGACGCCCGGCGCATGGTGACGGAAGCGTTTTTGTCCAGGTTTGGGAATTAAACCCGGCCGCCGCCAGGCGGCCGGTCAAATTGTTTTTCCCCGTCAAAAAAATATGGACCCTGCCTGCTGATTGTCCATACATTTAAATAACTTTTTTGTTTAAAATGATGGCGCCATCATTTTTCAAAACGGGAAGGGGAAATGAACAACAACCACGCGATCAGGGCGGTTTTATTTCTTTGCCCGCTAATTCCCTTAATCTGGGGGATCGCCACGAAACGCCCTGGAATCGTCCGAATGACATGCGGACTATTCTTGCTTTGCTATGGCCTTATATCCCTCACAATAGGAGCATGCGGTGTTGGCAGTCTAGGATTTGGCTCGACCAGCATTCCAAGCTTAGCCGCTTACGCACTCGTTGTATTTATATTCCTTGCGCTTATTATCACCGGAATCGGTCTCCTTTGCAAAAATCTTATTGCTAGAAAAATCGCCCCATTCTTGATGGCGGCTCTCATCCTCTTTTTTTTAGGGCAGGAGCTCAGCCGTTGTTGGCACAAATATCATCGGCTTTGTTTTCACTTGGAATGGATATTTTACGCGGGATTATTGGGGATTACTGCGCCATTGCGAAGTAAAATGATGATCGACCATTTCGAGTCGAAAATCACCACCTAATCTTAACCAGCCCTAAGCGCCTTCTTCACGTCCGCCAGAAACTTCCCCTTATCGCCCACCGCGTGATAAGCCGCCGCCTTCTCCAGGGAGGCGAACAAGGTCAGGTAACACCCGCCGCAAAAAGTCACGCCGTGGCGGTCCAAGACCTTGAGCAGGGCGGGATTGCCCTTGAGCAGGGGCCCCAGAAGCTTGCGCCCCAACGGATCTAGGCGTTTTCCTTTTGCCATTCGAAGGGCCCCTTCGGAAAATTCATGGCGAGCTTGACCGCCGTGTCGATGTCGGCCTCCGAGGCCACGCCCTCATCCCGCGCGGCGCAAGCCTCCGTGATCAGCGCCGCGCGGATATTTTTCCAGATCGCCGCCGCCGAAACATTTTCTTTCTCCGGCAACAAAGCGGCGGCGATCTGATTGGGTCCGTCTTTTATTATTCCGTTGTATTGATAGAATCCTTTCCCGGTCTTCCGTCCAAAACATCCGTTCTTAACCAGCTCTTCCTGCACCGCGTTCGGTTTCAGCCTCTCGGGCCGACCCAGGGATTCGTAAACCGAACGGGAGATGGAAAGATTCACGTCGAGCCCGATCAAATCCATCAACTCCAACGGACCCATCGGCACCTTGCCGAGCTCCTTACAGGCCGAGTCGACCTGCCGAATCCCCGCCCCCTTGGCCGCCTCGGCCAGCCCCTGGACGTAGTAGGGCCGCATCACCCGGTTGACGATGAACCCCGGCGTGTCCTTGACCTCGACCGCCGTTTTTCCAAGCGCCCGCGCCAATTCCATGGCCTGGGAGATCCGTTCGGGATCGGTGTCCGGGGTGCGAACCACCTCGACCAGCTTCATGATCGCCGGGGGATTGAAGAAATGCATCCCCAGCACCCGCCAGGGATTGGCCGTCTCGGAAGCCACCGCCGCCACGGACAAAGAGGAAGTATTGGTCGCCAAGGTGGCCTTGGTCGAAAGCAGGCCCAGTTTCTGCAGGACCGCGCGCTTGAGGGACAAATCCTCGGGCACCGCTTCGATCATGAAGGGGCATTGCGCCAGGATCGAAATGTCGTCCGAAAACTCCGCGGCGCGCGCCGCGGCCTCGCCCCGCTCGGGCGTGAGCTTTTTTTTGCGGACGGCCTTCTGGACGCCCTCGGCCACGCGCTCGCGGCCCTTTTGGAGGGATTGCGGCGCCGGCTCGTAGACCTTCACGGGCACTCCGCTCAAGGCGCAGAGCAGGGCGATGCCGGAACCCATGGTTCCGCCGCCCGCCACGCCGACGGGTTGGGGGGCGCTCACCCCGGGATGAACGGCTCTTCGGTCATGTGCTTGGCTTCGGGCTTCCAGGCGGGCACCCGGAGGCCGTATTCCTTGCACTTGGCGGCGATGTCGTCGGCGAAGCTCTTGCGGACGGCGTCGTTGTCGCGCTTTTTGAGGCCCAGCTTGCGGTAGATCGCGTTCTTCGGGGAATTGGCGCGCCCGAAGATGTTCATGGTCCGGGGGTACCAAAGGTTGAGCGCCTCCTGGATCTCGTCGCGGGTGGCCTCGTCGCCGGCCAGCTTCTTGACCCATTGATCGCCGTGGGCCATATGCATGGCCTCTTCCTTGAAAATGCCCTCCATCCCGTCGCACCAGGGCTTGTAGCTGGAGTCCATGGCGTCCTCGAGCTGATGCCCCGCGCCCGGTCCATGCAGAAGTTGAACATGATGAAGTCCGACCACCGCTCGATCGGGTAGTAGAAGATGTTGACCCGCTTGTCGTCGGCCACGCG
>CAYHPY010000060.1:21146-21955 GCA_964358485.1 uncultured Elusimicrobia bacterium | reverse complement strand
TGGCGTTGAGGACCTGGTGCGGGATGCCCTTGGGGCGGAGCATGTTGGCCAATTTCTCGGATTTTTCGATGGAGCGGGTGCCGACCAGGATGGGACGGCCGGTCTTCCAGGTCTCGGTGATGTCCTCGACGATGGCGTTGTACTTCTCCCGCTCGGTCCGGTAGACCAGGTCCGGATGGTCCACGCGCACCGTGGGGTTGTGGGTCGGAATCTCGCAGACGTTGAGCTGGTAGATCTCAAAGAACTCGTCGGCTTCCGTCATCGCGGTGCCGGTCATGCCGCCGATCTTGCGGTAGATCTTAAAGAAGTTCTGGAACGTGATGGTGGCCAGGGTCTGGTTCTCTTCCCGGGGCGCCAAGCTCTCCTTGGCCTCCACGGCCTGGTGCAGGCCCTCGGACCAGCGGCGGCCCGGCATCAGGCGCCCCGTGAACTCGTCGACGATAACGACTTCCCCGTCCTTGACCACGTATTCGACGTCCCGCCGGTAGAGGTAATGGGCGCGCAGGGCTTGGTTGATGTGGTGGACCCACTCCCCCTCCAGGTCGTCGTAGAGGTTGGGGATGCCCAGGAGCTTCTCGGCCTTCTGGACGCCCTGCTCGGTCAGGACCGCGGAATGGTTCTTCTCGTCCACCGTGGCGTCAAATCCCTTGCCCAGGTCCTCGCCGGAGTACTTGGCCTTGATCTCCTCTTCCTCGGTGATCATGCGGACGTTGAACAGCGGCATGATCTTGTTGATGATGGCGTAGCGGTCGGTGGATTTTTCGGCCGCGCCGGAGCGGCGCGTATTGACCGGTTAAAATAGCGCGCCA
>CAYHPY010000060.1:0-21136 GCA_964358485.1 uncultured Elusimicrobia bacterium | reverse complement strand
TGATCAGCGGGGTGCGCGCCTCGTCGACCAAAATCGAGTCCACCTCGTCGACGATGGCGAAGTTCAGGGGCCGCAGGACCCGCTCGTCGGCCCGCACCACCATATTGTCGCGCAGGTAGTCAAAGCCGATCTCGTTGTTGGTCACGTAGGTGACGTCGCAGCGGTAATTGACGGAACGCTCGGCCGAGCTGAGATCATGCTGGATCGAGCCGACGGTGAGCCCCAAGAAGCGGTAAATCGGACCCATCCACTCGCAGTCGCGCTTGGCCAGATAGTCGTTGACGGTGACCAGGTGCACGCCCCGGCCCAGGAGGGTGTTGAGATAGACCGGGGCCGTGGCGACCAAGGTCTTGCCCTCGCCGGTGCGCATCTCGGCGATGGAGCCGTCGTGCAAAACCATGCCGCCCAAAAGCTGGACGTCGTAATGCCGCAGGCCGATGGTGCGGCGGGACGCCTCCCGGGTCAGGGCGAAGGCCTCGGGCAGGGCGGCGTCCAACAGGGCCTTTTCGGCGACCTTGCGCTCGGCCTCCTTCATGTCGGCGGGCAGGGCCGCGGCCTCTTCCTGGAGCTTGGTCCGCAGGGCCTGGGAGCGGGCCTTGAGGGCGTCGTCGGAGAGGGCCTTGAGCTCGGGCTCCAGGGCGTTGATGGCCGCCGCGGCCGGGCGGTAGCGCTTGAGCAGGCGCTGGCTCGGGGTGCCGAAGAAGGCTTCGAAAAGTCGGGTCAGCATGGGTTTGGGATGCGTCGGGACCGGCGACGAGATATTAGCATTTTGGCCCATTGCCGGAGGCCGGGCGGCGTGTGGAATTTGGAAATTGGGCCTTGACGGAACGAGCCGGTCGGCGTACTCTTTGGCGTGGCCCGCTCCGTCCTGGTCATAGATGACGACCTCGAATGCCTCGGCGTGATCCGCCGTTTCCTCGAAACCCGCGGCTATGAGGCCCGCGCCGCCGCCTCCGCCGCCGAGGGGGCCGAGTCGGCCCGGGACTCCCGGCCGGACCTCATCCTGCTCGACATCCACCTCCCCGGCCTGGACGGGATCGCCCTCTACAAGATCTTCAAGAAAGCCGCGCAGACCCGCGGGATCCCCATCATCCTCATGACCGGGAAAGACGTTTTGGACAGCATCCTGGAGGCGGCCGCCGGGGGCCTGCGGGCCGAGGCCGTGTACCGCAAGGGAAGCCTCGATCTCGACGATCTTTTGGCAAGGGTCCGCCGGGTCCTCTCCAAAACCCGCCCGGAGCCGGAGACGCCCTTCGATCCCGGAGCCGCCGGGACGATCCTATGCCGGGGCACCGTCGTGGCCGATCTCCTTCGGCGCGAGGTGCGCATCCTGGGAGGGCCGGTCCTCCGGTTTCCCTCGCGCCCCTTCGAGCTTCTGGCCGCGCTCCTGCGCCGGGACGGGCCGGTCGCCGCGCGCGAGCTTCGGCGGCAGGTGTGGCCGGAGAGCGCGGACTTAAAGGCCGTCGGCGTCACCATCATGCGCCTGCGCCGCGCCTTGGCTCCGGCGAAGATTTTGCGCATCGAAACGGTCGGGGATTCCTACCGCCTCGTCATCGGTTCCACCCAAAATTCCTGAAGATTTTTTCAGACGAGGACTACAAATTGTAGTCGGAAAAACCTTGACAAACCGGGCTCCCGGCCCAATACTAACAGCGTGCCCGCGCCTCGCGCACCCGCAGCGGGCCCCTCTTGCCGAGGAGGTGTGAGTTGGGAGACGCGCCGAGGTGTGATGGGACAGTTGGCGGGGTCGGCTGGTCCGAGGGGGGCGCTCTTTTTCCCCTCAGACCCAACGGCAATGGGGACCGACTGGCCGGGAGCCTCTATCCACTGCAGCCTAAGGAGACCGCTCCCGCCGAAGTTCAAGGGAGCGCGCAACGGATCTTGCCGAAGGGCGCGCTCTCGTCTTCCGACGAGGAACGACGGTTCCTCACCCTTAAAACGAGCGACTCTCTCGTTGCCGGCCCCGGCGGCGAGGTGACCCCCTTCGTCATTTCTTTTTCCAGCCCCCCGGCATTCTCGACCGCCATCTACCAATCCCGCTCCCTGGCCGACATCCCCTCCTGGGTGACCAGGGCAGATTTCGGCCTCGTCCCGCAAAGCTCGACCTGGACCCCGCGCGGGCTCTACACCCTCATCGCCGAAGGCCGATCGGGCCTCAAGACGACTCTTTCCTTCAAGCTTTCCACGCTGGCCTCCAACATCCACGACTCCACCTCCCGGCTTGACGAGACCACCGGCCTCTACCGGGGCAGGATCGTGGTCAACACCACGGCCAGCGAGGGTCTCGAGCGCCTGGAGCGCCTCAATCCCGAGGACCTCTCGGTCCTGGACCGCTCGGGCTCCCCCGTCGATGTCGCCCCCTCCTCCAGTTCATGGGTCGGCGATCTGATCTCCGTCCACTTTCTCGCCTCCGACCTGGAAGGCTCCAGTTCGTTGTTCGGCACCGGCTACCTGCGGACGGGGGAATGGGGCGAAAGCTCGATATACTTCAATCCCTTCGCATCCACCGCCAACTTCACCGGCGCGACCCGCGGTCCCGGCGGGGCGCTGGCCGAAGGCCGGTTTTCCTCCGACATTTTGAATCCCATCTCCCACATCCTTCCCGGGGCCCAACTGCGGGTGGGCCGCCTCGAGGACCCCGTTTCCCATGAATTTTCGACCTTCACGATCTTGCCCATGATTTCTTTCCTCGTAGGAACGGCCTCCGGCCCGGCCGTCGATACCCTGAAGCTGGCGCGCGTGGATGCCCGCCTGGTCATGTCGGACTCCCCGGACTTGGCCGGCGCCGAGACGATTACTTTGGTCGCCGGGGAAGTGTTCGCCCAGAACGCCGGCTCAACCGACATCAGGCTCATCGAGCCGGTCCCCGAAGCCCGCCGGATCATCGTCAAGCGCTTCTTGCGCCTGGAAGCCGAGATCACCCACTATCCTCCCGACGGCGTTCTCCGTCATGCCTGCCGGCAATTCAATCCCGCCGGGACCATCTGCCTCCAAGGCGAAGGCGTCAAGGCCGCCGTCCAGAGCGTGGGCCAGCCGCTTTACGGGATCACGCATCAGTTCGGGGATAGCCCGCAGGTCTTCCGGGCGGCGGCCAACGACCCGTCCCCGCAAACCCTGAATTTGGGCGGCTCCGTCTCGCTGTCGGAGGTTTCGACCGATCGGTGGACCCAATTCTTCCTGGGCCTGCGCTCGGCCCGGGCCGAGCCCCAGTACCAGGGCCTGCCCCCCGGCACCGTCTTCGACCTGTCTGTCAGTTCCCCCGCCCCGCCGCCGATGCGCTTCAACTTCGATCACCATCTCTTCCCGGCCAACGCCGACCAGCTCGGCCTGCTTAAAATATTCCGCCTTGACGAGCGGGGCTTTCAGCTCGGCGACGACCTCCCGTACACGCTCGCGGCGGCGACCGCCTCTTTCCAGATTTCCGGCTCGGGCCGCTACATGCTGGCCCATCCGGTTTACTCCAAGCCGGTGAGAATATTCCTCCATGGCCTGGAGGTCATCTCCGGGGTGCCCACCATCACCGCGCGCACCGCCTCGACCGATGAGATCGGCGTGCGCAACGCCCTCGACCGCATGCTGGCCGCGGGAAAGGCATTGGCGAGCAAACTCTTTTATCTGAGCGGATCTTTCTTGGAGCCGGTGGCGGTCAAGATCTATTACGACCAGGGCCTGGCGCCCTCCGGCCGGTCCCCCCGGGCCTACCAGTTCAACACGAGCGGGGTGGCGGAGCCCGTCGCCGATCCCTATGACAACGCGAACCTGGGCTTTGCCGCCGGGACCGTTGACCGCTTCACCTCTTACTTCGGGGTCTTCATCGACACCCCGCCCGTCTTCGTGGACCGCCTGCCGCCGGCAACCGAGCTCTCTTTCAACGGCCCGGCCTCCACCGCCGCCTCCGGCGGCTTTCGCATCAGCACGCACACGGAAGTCCTCCTCCTGGCCCGCGACTTCAACGAGGAGGGTCTGGCCATCTCGGGGGTACGCGGGACCTTTTACCTGCTCGACACGGTCTTCGTGGACACCGCCGCCACGCCCGGCATGGAAGTATTCAGCTCGTTTCTCCTTTCCTCGGGAACCCATCGCCTGGTCTACTACAGCGTGGACCGCGCCGGCAATTACGAACTCCCTCAAAGCGCGCTCATCGAGGTCGAGCGCTCCTCGGAGACGGACACCGGCGCCGCACTCCGGGGCCTGGCCGTCTCGGCCGATGCCCAGGGCAGGCTTTGGATGATCGTCCAAGACACCACTTCCATCTCGATCACGAAATTCTCACCTACAGGAGCCCTTGAAGGCTCCCTCCCTCTCCCCGGCGCCGCCGATTTCGGGGGCTGGCGCATCGGCTTTGATGCCCAGGGCAATGCCCTGGCCGCGGGCTCGGGTTCGGGGGAGAGCGGCGTTCCGGACGTGGCAGTCTACCGGGTCAGCGGGGAAGGCGCGCTCCTTTCCAGTGCCGCCTTCGCCGCCGGGATGGGCAAGGCCGCGGTGGCCCTGGACGCAAGCGGGGAGCTCTGGATTGCCGGAGCCGTCCAGACCGGGGGGGAGTCCGAGGCGGACCTCACGGCCGATCTGGCCCTCTGGAAATACGACCCGGATTCGGGAACCTTGGCCCTCAAGGCAACTTCAGGACTCCTGAATTTACGCCAGGGTTTCACTCCTGGATCTGAGGAAGAAATATAACAAACACCACCCGAAGGAGAGACGGGAGCATCATAAACGAAGCTGGGTCGCTTTTGGATCGGCACCAAGGAGAATGCGATGAATGCAGAGCGCTTGCACGCGATTGTCGGCGAAATAAACCGCGAAATCGATAAGAAGGGAACAGTGGGCATGTTGCAAGAACTTGTAAACAGCCTTCAGAAAGTTGTCAGTCAGCCGCACCCGACCCACCAACAAAACCTATCCCAAAGCCTGAAGGCGATGGCTGCCGCCACAGCCGACTCTCCGAGTGACCGATTTAGCCCAACATGGAATCAGATCGCCCTGGAAATCGGGGGCAAGAATATTCTCGGAGCGTCTCTTAGGGCAAAAATTGATGAGATATTCGCCCGCAATTCAATTACGCCCGCAGTCGCTCTCGAGGAACTCCAAAAACTTTTATCAGAACTCCAAACTTTTAAGAATGCGCTGGTTCAAGGTGCTGCTGCGTTCAAGCAGTTCGGAATTGGCGATGAAAAGCTGGGGCCTGGTGATTGCGAAATCGGAATCCTAATACCCCGCGCTGAGGTGGAAAACAACCTGCTGGAATTTGCCGAGGAATTAAAGGACATAGGGCAAATCCTAAATATCTTTAGCGAAGTCGCAACTGGAAAGCCGGACGAGCTCTCCATAAAGACGATATCTTCCAGCGACCTACTCGTTCACCTAAAGGCGGCCGCGCCGTATGCGGCCTGCCTCGCCGTTTGTATCGAAAGAGTGGTGGCATTATACAAGCAACTTCTTGAAATCAGGAAACTCTCGGGCGAGATCAAGAAACAAGGAGTTCCCGAAGAAAAAACGACCGGGATTGAGGAATATGCGAACAATTTGATGGAGGAGGGGATTTCAAAAATTTCAGTAGACATAGTCAATGAATACCACAAGAAAGATGATAAGGGCCGAAAAAACGAACTGACGACAGCTGTTAAAATATCGCTTAATAAAATTGCCAACAGAATCGACCATGGCTTCAACATCGAAGTTCGGGTTGAGGCCCCTCGGCCGGAAGATGAGGCCAGCGGGGATGGGAAGGAGTCGGCCGAACTTAAAAAAGCAATTGAGACAATTCAGGCGGCAATGCCAAGGATGCAATTCATTAACCTGGAGGGGCGGCCCATCCTCCACCTTCCAGAAACGATCAAGAAGCAAAAAAATGCAGATTGATTTCGAGTTCATATTTCTGGCGAGACTTGGCCTATAAACCCGTTAATATATAACTGTATATGATTATAAACGACACAAAAACTAATAATAACGATAAAAAATGGGTCTTGACAAATCGAAGTTCCAGCCTTACACTTAAGGGAATTTCCGAGGCCGAATTCCTGCCCCGGAGTGGTTGCTTTTTGTCAGCGCCGAGCGTCCGCCTCCTTTGTAGTACCCCGGGACCCAAAGGCCACGGAGGCCCCCCGTTTGCCCTTTTTCCCGCCCAACCGTCATCGGCCTTGGCGGTGGAAACGGTGGACAAAGTGGACAAGCCGTTTATGGGAACAACCCTTGCCGGGCCGAAGGCCCGGCCTCCGTTGGGTGGAGGGGGGCTATGAAAGACCTCCTCGGTCCCGGCGGCGGAACGGAGAAAAAACGCGGCGGCGGAGCCGGCGGGACGCCGTGGGCCGAGGGGATTACGAGCCTGCGGCGCGCGAGCGGTTACAAAACGCCCCAACGAAAACGGATAGCGACGTGCGACGCGGCGGGCGCGCGGTCGTTGGCCGGGGAGCTTCCGAGCGTGCGGCGCGGCCGGTGTGGGGGGCTGACGAAGGACGGCTGCGCTGCCGCGGGCACGCGGGGTGGGGGCCTGGGTGCGGGTCGAGCAGGTGGCCTGGGTGGCGGCGTGGGCGCGGGCCGAGTGCGGCCCTGCCGGGGGATCCACCCCCCTAAATGCTCGCCCCCCCTCGTAGGTGGGGGCTGCGCCTGCCCCCCTGACGTGCTTTCCTCCCCCTGGGGGAGGAAAGCGGCTGGAACGGATAAAGGAAAAATTCACGGGTTTTTGGACGAGGCTTTTGAGAACGGCAACGGGCAGCGGCTCGTCGGCGAAGGCTTCGCCTTCACCTCCGAAGATCACCTGCGCTTCATTGCCGTGGCCGTCGAAAACTTTGAGGATGCACTCCCGTTCGGCCAGGCTGGAGAAAGTCCGTGTAGCAGGATTTCCCTCTGCCGCGGCGATCGCGGGCGAGAGCGCCGCCCTAGCGAGGACTGGCGAAAGCCCCATTTTGCAGATGCCAGATGGCACGGAAAGGGCAGGATTCCCGCCGTTCCCCACCGATTCGTCGCCTTAGTCAACCCGGCGTCTCCCGAGTCCACAAGTTCCCGCCGGCGTGCCCTGCGGGAGCGGTGTCTCCACTCCTCCGACGCCAGCCCAAGCAGTATCATTGCTCGTTTCTCCAATTCACCGAATCCCAGTTCACCCCGACTCGCACGGAGATTGACCATGCAGAGGCGACTCATCGGCCTACTTATCCTAACTCCGTTGTTTCTTGGGCTGGCGCTAGTTTCTCCACAGCCAGTACTAGGCAGCGCCGTTTCGGACGTCATTCAAGAGATTGAGAACGAAAGGACTCCAGGGAAGCGCGCCAAGCTCTTTAAGAAACTCCACGCAATACAACCGGAAACATCCGCCGATGTCGAGCATCTCATAAAGACCGCAAGGCGCGCGGAGGGCCGGCCAGCATCCTTGGCAGCGCTACGCCGAATAAAGGCACCACTGCCGCCGGAAATGCGCGAAAAAATTCTAAGCCTAGTTGATGTTGATGATGACATAGAGAATCTCCCAATTCTCTCCAGTGCGCTGGATCTCAACACCCGAATACAGATTCCTGGCGCGCAAGAACGTATTCTGGCCCGCCTTAAGAGAGAGCCCAAGACTACGATTCAGCGAAGGGAGGACCTGCATTATCTCTGGAAGGATGGTGGAGAAAAGCGGAAGCAGATTGAGCGGATTCGCCTTCTGGCCGCATCGCTCGCCAGGCTGAAAGATGAAGAGTCTCTGGCGTATTTATGCAGTCTTGATGAAGTGGTGGCAGCAGGATCGCCAGGCGAAATCCTCGCTCCCTATCGCACCCTGGCACTTGATTTTGCAATCGCGCAATATCCCAGGGAAACCGGCTTACGGCGAGATGGGCTTCTCGATGTCATTTCGCATGCGACCTACGCCGATGCCCTCCCGCGACTCAGAAAATTATTAGCCGCACCCGATGCCCAGGCCCGGCAGGTCGCCATTGACACACTTGTTAGAGCAAACGCACCAGATATCGATGATGTTCTTGACAGAATGAAATGGGACGTTGACGGTCGGGTTCGAGCTCTATCCGCAACGGCGGCTTTACGGAGAAACCCGCCAAAGAACCGAGCAGCCCTTATGAATTCGATTTCCGGCAAGGGCCCCGCTGACGAACTAACGGCCCTTCGCATCCTTGCAGCGAGCCCTATTCCAGGCACCGAGGAGGAGCTGGAGAAGTTCATTCGAGAGGATGAAAAGAAGAGGCCACACAGTCCCGGGCATCGATACTTTGCAGCCAAGGCCATTTGGAAATTGACCGGGAGAAAGATCGAATACTCCCGAGGACTGGCCACCAATCAATACTACCCTTGGGATGACCCCGTGCGCCAATGAAATCTCTTTTGAGAGGGAAAATATTTCGGGCGCTGATACTGGGGGCATCGGGCATCCTCTCTGCGCTTTCCTTGGCATTGGCCTACGAGTCCGTTGCCCTCTTTGGGGGCAATACCCACGTGCGGCTTTTCGACGACGCGAAGGCTGGCATTCCCAACTCAGAGTTTCCCGACATTGAGAAGTTCGCCCCCGACCTGCGGAAGGGGGCCGATAACGAGGCCGCCCATCTCGATGCGCAGGAACTTATCACCAACCCTGAGTTCTTTTGGTTTGGAAACGAGGAAGACTGGCGAGTGCGAGTGGCCACCGAATACGCAAAGCTTGAATTCTCCCTGGCCTATGAGCACATCGGATTTGTTGTCCACCTCGTTCAAGACATTGAAGTGCCCGCGCACCAGAAAGTCGTCTATCATGGCCCGCGTCACGACCGCTACCGCCTCTCACCGAGCGCCCCAAACGAAATCATCGATGGAGAGACCCAACTCGACGACCTCGAGAGAAAATCTGCGTCGGACTACAATGCTTCTCCGGCGCCGAGCTTCAACTACGACCAAACGTTCTTTGACTCACAACTGGGATGCACGTCGAAGTTCTGGCTCTCGGACCCTGAAGACGTTGACACGATTGCCAGCAACGCGGGTGCTTACGGCCGGAATGCTGACGGGACTTGCGCCACGCCTTCAAGTTTTACTGGAAGAGATTGGTTCGCAGACGCCGACAGCGTCGCCCAAAATGCCATCTATCGCTCTCAGTTATCCCGAGCAAGAAGCCAGACCGAAATAGAGCTGCGTGCCCGCTCCGTTTCGTTGCCTCCTCTGGCAAAGGACTTTGCGATCGGCGGCAAATCGGATGGAAGTGCGATTATCGGCCCCTCGGGCGGGGATATCAGCTTCCGGGCCTTGGAAAATCGAAAGCGCGATGTGCGCATCTTCATCACCCTTGATAGCGCCTCGGGTGAGCCGATAATCAGCTCGGCCTATGGCCCGGCTGGTGGCGGGGTGCCCTTGACGCTCGATCCCGGGACAAGTCTCCCTTGGGAGAAAAACCATACGATCCCTTGGGACGGCAAACTCGCCGACGAGAATCTCCCGTCGGATGGCCAGCACCAACTCTGTCTACGGGTCAAGGATTTCGACGACAATTTCTCCCCAGGAACCCAAGAGGTGCCTGAGTGTACAATGATCACCTTTAGAATCACCAATTCCAGCCCCACCGTCTCCGTCCGGTCCCCCGCCGGCCCCTTCCTCTATTCGGATTTTCAGGGAACCTCATCCCTCATCCCCCGCACCATCCACGGCGCCGTCAACATGCAGGTCGGCTCCCCCGAGGGCCTTCGCTCGGTCTCCATCGCCGGCCCCGGCGGCGAGGTGACCCCCTTCGTCATTTCTTTTTCCAGTTCCCCGGCATTCGTGACCGCCATCAACGAATCCCGCTCCCTGGCCGACATCCCCTCCTGGGTGACCAGGGCAGATTTCGGCCTCGTCCCGCAAAGCTCGACCTGGACCCCGCGCGGGCTCTACACCCTCATCGCCGAAGGCCGATCGGGCCTCAAGACGACTCTTTCCTTCAAGCTTTCCACGCTGGCCTCCAACATCCACGACTCCACCTCCCGGCTTGACGAGACCACCGGCCTCTACCGGGGCAGGATCGTGGTCAACACCACGGCCAGCGAGGGTCTCGAGCGCCTGGAGCGCCTCAATCCCGAGGACCTCTCGGTCCTGGACCGCTCGGGCTCCCCCGTCGATGTCGCCCCCTCCTCCAGTTCATGGGTCGGCGATCTGATCTCCGTCCACTTTCTCGCCTCCGACCTGGAAGGCTCCAGTTCGTTGTTCGGCACCGGCTACCTGCGGACGGGGGAATGGGGCGAAAGCTCGATATACTTCAATCCCTTCGCATCCACCGCCAACTTCACCGGCGCGACCCGCGGTCCCGGCGGGGCGCTGGCCGAAGGCCGGTTTTCCTCCGACATTTTGAATCCCATCTCCCACATCCTTCCCGGGGCCCAACTGCGGGTGGGCCGCCTCGAGGACCCCGTTTCCCATGAATTTTCGACCTTCACGATCTTGCCCATGATTTCTTTCCTCGTAGGAACGGCCTCCGGCCCGGCCGTCGATACCCTGAAGCTGGCGCGCGTGGATGCCCGCCTGGTCATGTCGGACTCCCCGGACTTGGCCGGCGCCGAGACGATTACTTTGGTCGCCGGGGAAGTGTTCGCCCAGAACGCCGGCTCAACCGACATCAGGCTCATCGAGCCGGTCCCCGAAGCCCGCCGGATCATCGTCAAGCGCTTCTTGCGCCTGGAAGCCGAGATCACCCACTATCCTCCCGACGGCGTTCTCCGTCATGCCTGCCGGCAATTCAATCCCGCCGGGACCATCTGCCTCCAAGGCGAAGGCGTCAAGGCCGCCGTCCAGAGCGTGGGCCAGCCGCTTTACGGGATCACGCATCAGTTCGGGGATAGCCCGCAGGTCTTCCGGGCGGCGGCCAACGACCCGTCCCCGCAAACCCTGAATTTGGGCGGCTCCGTCTCGCTGTCGGAGGTTTCGACCGATCGGTGGACCCAATTCTTCCTGGGCCTGCGCTCGGCCCGGGCCGAGCCCCAGTACCAGGGCCTGCCCCCCGGCACCGTCTTCGACCTGTCTGTCAGTTCCCCCGCCCCGCCGCCGATGCGCTTCAACTTCGATCACCATCTCTTCCCGGCCAACGCCGACCAGCTCGGCCTGCTTAAAATATTCCGCCTTGACGAGCGGGGCTTTCAGCTCGGCGACGACCTCCCGTACACGCTCGCGGCGGCGACCGCCTCTTTCCAGATTTCCGGCTCGGGCCGCTACATGCTGGCCCATCCGGTTTACTCCAAGCCGGTGAGAATATTCCTCCATGGCCTGGAGGTCATCTCCGGGGTGCCCACCATCACCGCGCGCACCGCCTCGACCGATGAGATCGGCGTGCGCAACGCCCTCGACCGCATGCTGGCCGCGGGAAAGGCATTGGCGAGCAAACTCTTTTATCTGAGCGGATCTTTCTTGGAGCCGGTGGCGGTCAAGATCTATTACGACCAGGGCCTGGCGCCCTCCGGCCGGTCCCCCCGGGCCTACCAGTTCAACACGAGCGGGGTGGCGGAGCCCGTCGCCGATCCCTATGACAACGCGAACCTGGGCTTTGCCGCCGGGACCGTTGACCGCTTCACCTCTTACTTCGGGGTCTTCATCGACACCCCGCCCGTCTTCGTGGACCGCCTGCCGCCGGCAACCGAGCTCTCTTTCAACGGCCCGGCCTCCACCGCCGCCTCCGGCGGCTTTCGCATCAGCACGCACACGGAAGTCCTCCTCCTGGCCCGCGACTTCAACGAGGAGGGTCTGGCCATCTCGGGGGTACGCGGGACCTTTTACCTGCTCGACACGGTCTTCGTGGACACCGCCGCCACGCCCGGCATGGAAGTATTCAGCTCGTTTCTCCTTTCCTCGGGAACCCATCGCCTGGTCTACTACAGCGTGGACCGCGCCGGCAATTACGAGTCCCCGAAATCCGCGCAAATCGAGGTCGTCGCCTCAACGGGAAGCGGAGGCCCCGGCGGAGGGGAACCTCCCCCGACCTCTACCGCCACGGTTCCCGGCCGAGGCCTCGCCATCTCTGCGGACGCTCAAGGCGGTCTTTGGATGGTGGTCCAGGACACGGCGTCCATCAGTCTTGCCAAATTCACCTCGACCGGAAGCTTCGAAGGCTCCGTTTCCCTCCCGGGCGCCGGGGACTTCGGCGCGTGGCGCGTGGGCTTTGACCAGGACGGCAACGCCCTGGCCGTGGGCTCCACGATGGGCCAAACCACCGGACCCGACGTTGCCGTCTATCAAATCGGACCGGAAGGGAGCATTCTATCAACCGCCGCCTTCGACGCGGGCCTTGGAAACGCCGACATCGCCATGGACGCCACGGGCGGGATCTGGATCGCCGGGGCCGTGGGGACCGGAGGCCAGTCCGAAGCGGATCTCCAAGCCCGGATGGCCTTGTGGAAATACACCCCTCAGGACGGCCTCAAGCTCAAATCCCTCTACGTGGGACCGGGCGGTCTAGACGCCGGGTTCGGCGTTCGGACGGACTCCTCCGGAAACATCTGGATTGTCGGCTTCTCGTCCAATCCAGCAACCCCCGGCCCGAATAAGTTGGACCTGGCTCTCTGGAAGTACGAAGCCACCGGCTCAAGCCTGACCGCCGGGCCTTTCCGAAAACCGGGCTACGCTCGCACAATCGGCGAGACGACCAATGCCAAGCTGGCCATTGAAAACGGCGCCATATACCTGGCCGCCGGAAAGCTCAATGGCGCCGGAAACATGGACTTGGCCGTTTCCAAACAAGATCTTTCCGGCGTCGAAATCTGGACCCGTTCCTGGCACTCCGACCCGGTTGGCGATGAAGTTCCGGCTTCCATCCTGTCTTCCGCCCAAGGCCTTTCCATGGCCGGCGGCATCGTCACCGGTTCGAGCAATACTTTGGCCGTCTGGCGCTATTCCCTGGACGGAGCCTTATTGGCCGCCGAGACCGCCTCCGGGGTGGCCAAGGCCAACGACGCGGCCCTCAACGCGGAGGGAACTTGGCTGGCGGTGGATGGCCGCGGCTCGCCTTACAAATTCACGGGCGGAACGGCTCTGCCCGGCTCCGGCGACGGACAGGTCCCGGCGGATACCTTGCCGCCTCGGACCACATTGGCCGTCGGGGAACCGAAATCCGGGACCGACCCGATCACCATCACCACTTTCACTTCCCTGAGCTTTTCTGCCGTTGACGACCGCTCACAGGTGGGCGACGGCTTGGGCTCGGGGCTCCGGGAAACCCTTTACCTGATAGATGTGGACCCGCAATCCTGCGATGGGGTGGCCCAAAGCACCACGGCTCCCCGTGGGTCCTGCGCCAATCCGGTCTATTCCTCAACCTTCACCCTGGCCGCGGGATCACACACCATTACTTATCTCTCCCGGGATAACGCGGGCAATGAAGAAGCTCCGCGGCAAACGAATTTCAGCGTGAACCTGATCTTCGCCACGCCGAGCGACAACCTTCCGCCCAGGACCACCTTGACCATCGGGACGCCGAAAATCGGAACGGCGCCCCTTTTCATCGCGACCCATACCGCTCTAAGCCTCTCGGCCGTGGATGACCGGACGGTGGTCGGGGACGGATTAGGAGCGGGGGTGAGCCAGACTCTTTACCTGATCGACGCCGCCCCCGAGTCCTGCGCGGGCGTGGCACAAAGCACGGCCGCGCCCCGAGGAACCTGCGCCAACCCGGTCTATGCCTCGACCTTCACCTTGGCGGCGGGGACGCATACCATCACCTTCCTGTCGAAAGACAACGGAGGCAATGAGGAGGCGCCTCAAGTAAAAAGCATTACGGTTGATGGAACGCCGCCGGTCACAAGCGCACTGGTCAACGGGCAACCGGCGGCGTCTGAGATATTGACCTCGACGGATTCCATTTCCTTCTTGGCGATTGATGCCGGTTCCGGCGTTCGAGAGACTTTTTACAAGCTTGATGCGGGAGCGGCGAGCAGTTCAACCCAGGCCTTTTCCCTGGCGGCGGGCACCCATTCCCTGGTCTTCTTCAGCGTCGACAATCTGGACAATCGGGAAACCGCTCAGTCCGTCAACCTGACGATCGTGCCCGTGGACGAAACGGCTCCCGTCCTGGTTTTGGCCCCGCCAAACGGAAGCACAGGGACGACTGCCCGCCCGCAGATTCTTGCGAATTACTCGGATTTGGGGCGCGGGATAGACCCGGCCTCGGTCCGCTTGGAATTGGATGGGGTGGATGTCACCACCCAAGCCGCAGTGACGGCTTCTTCGGCCGCCTTCACGCCTTCCGCCGATCTAAGCCAAGGAACCCACACGGCGACGGCCCAGGTTCGGGATTTGGCGGGCAATGATGCGCAGGCTCTGTCCCGATTCTTCGTTGATAGCTTGCCCCCAACTACGAATCTAAAAGTGAACGGCCTAGGGAACGGAACGGGGAACTTGGTCCTGATAACGACCGATACAATTTCCTTCGCGGCCGAAGACTCCGGCACCGGAATCCGAGAGACCCGGTATTCCCTGGACGGAGCCCCGGAGCAGGTTTTCACAGCCGCCTTCACTTTGGAGGCTGGAACCCACACCCTAAGCTACCGAAGTCAGGATAACGCCGGGAACCTGGAAACGGCCAAGACGGCCAATGCCAGCGTTTCGGGACCCGACACCACCGGGCCCGCCCTCTCGATGACCCCTCCAAGCGGAAGCACGGTGACCACGGCCCGGCCCCTGATTCGGGCGGACTACTCCGACTCCGGTTCCGGAGTCGGCTTGAGTTCCGTCCGGCTCTTTCTGGACGGAGCGGATGTAACCGGTCAGTCCGTTGTAACCACCTCCTCGGCCGCCTTCATGCCCGCGGCCGATCTAACCCAGGGAAGCCATACCGCCTCCGCCCTGGTGGAGGATCTAAACGGCAACGCGACGGCCTCAACTTCTACGTTCTTCATCGACAGCATCGCCCCGGCCACGCGGCTTTGGGTGAATGGGCAAGAGGCCGGGGCAGGGAATTTGGTCCTGATCACCAGCGACACGATCTCCTTTGCCGCCGCTGATGCCGGGACGGGCGTCCGGGAAACAAGATATTCCCTCGATGGGGGTTCGGAGCAAATCTTCACGACCGGCCTGACTTTAGCCGACGGGGCGCACACCTTGAGCTACCGAAGCCAGGATAACGCCGGGAACCTCGAGACCCCCCGTTCTGTCAACCTGACCGTCTTTACGCCGGATTCTAGCCGACCCACCTTGGCACTGTCGATTCCAACTGGCAGCACGATCACTTCCGCCCGGCCGGGGATTGTGGCCCATTATTCGGATTTGGGCCGGGGAATAGACCTATCCACGGTCCGGCTGGAGCTGGACGGGGTGAATGTCACCACGCAGGCCGCGGTGACGGCGTCCTCGGCTTCTTTCACGCCTTCGTCTAATCTAAGCCAAGGCTATCATGTCCTTTCCGTTGCGGTCGCGGATTTCGCAGGCAACAACTCCGTTGCCTCGACGCGGTTCTTCGTGGACAGCGTGGCGCCGATTACACGGATTTTAATTAACGGAATAGAAAACGGAACCGGGGACTTGGTCCTGAAAACAACCGATTCGATTTCTTTCTCGGCCCAAGACTTCGGAACGGGCGTTCGGGAGACCAGATACTCCCTGGACGGCGCTCCTGAACAGGTCTACTCGGCGCCCTTCACCTTGGCGGCGGGGACGCATACCTTGGCTTACCTGAGCCAAGACAACGCCGGAAACCTGGAAACGGCGAAGGTGCTCAACGCGAGCGTTACCGGGCTGGATACGACCGCCCCGATTTCGTTCTTGGAGGTCGGCCAGCCAAAATTCGGGACGGCTCCGCTGTATGTTTCCACGGCAACGCGCTTTGGGCTGACCGCCTCGGAGCCGGGAATCATCTCTTACGCAATCGACGCTGGAACTTTTCAGGTTTATACCGCCTCCTTCACCTTGGGCCAGGAAGGGGAAATAACAATCTCGTGGCGGGCGACGGATGCGGCTGGAAACACGGAGGCGTTGAGAACATTTTCTGTTTTTGTCGACTCATCGCCTCCCAACACTTCGTTGTTCGTCAACGGAGTCTTGGCCGCCGGCGCTTCTTTAAATCTCGCCCCGGGGGATCAACTGACCCTCTCGGCCGCTGACGCGGCTTCAGGGCCAAAAGAGGTCCGCTACTCGCTGAACGGAACGAGCTTCGGGGTTTACGTGGGAAGCTTTACCCTGGCCCCGGGCCTTCATAGCTTGAGATTCCGGGGCCAGGATAATGTCCTAAACCAGGAACAGGAACGGTTGATCTCGATCGCCGTTTCCTCACCGGGCGGAGATACCACGCCTCCGAGCTTGAGCCTTTCTTGCCCCGGAGCGGAAAGTGGGGTTTGTTCGGTGTTTAAAGAGAAGTTCTCGGTTCGAGGGACGGTATTTGACGAGAACTTGGCCTGGTACCGGTTGGAATCCGGGACGGCGCTGATCAGTTCGGGAACGGCAAATCGGGACGGAACTTTGGGGGTTTGGGATGTGTCCGGGTTGGCCGGGGTTCAGGAATTAAAATTAACGGGAGAGGACCTGGCGGGCAATGCCGCGACGCTCACGCGCCGGGTATTCGTCGGGGAGCCCGCTAGGTTGTTGGTAATCACCTCGAAAAAGGACATGGGCCCGCCCCAGGGCGTGGCAGTGGACAACGCCCGCGGGGTGGTCTATGTGGCCAACACCAACAAAGGCGAGATTCGTCTTTACTCCCCGGACGGAGCTTACATCAAGAAATACGAGGACTTCCGCCATCCCCGGGCGGTGGCGGTGGACGAGGGTGGAAATCTTTATATCGCCGAGAGCGGGAAGGACCGGATCGTGAAGCTCGGTCCTTCGGGGAATGTTCTGTGGATGAAGGGCAAGACCGGGCGGGGGCCCTTGGAGTTCAGGGATCCGTCCGGGATTGCCGCTTTGGGTGGGAAAGTGGCCGTCTCGGACACCAGGAACCGAAGGGTGCAGATTTTAGACGGTGACGGAAATTTCCTGCAAGAGTTTCCGATCCCGGAAGGTTCGGAAACTCTTGTTCAAGATGACGGGGACCAGGACGACGAGCCCGAGAACAAAAAAGGGGTTCCCGTTGGGATCGCCTTGGATGGCCAGGGGAAGGTATATGTGGCCGACGCCAAAAACCGCAAAGGCATGGCATTCAGCCCTTCGGGCGAGAAATTGTTGGCCTTTGGAGGGCCTGACCTATTCGCGCGGCCCGAGGGCATCGCGGTCTCGACTTCGGGGGAGTGCGTGTTCATTTCGGACCGGATCAAGGACCGGATAACGAAGTTTAACGGAGTTGGGGAACGGAACCTGACATTCGGGAGTCAGGGGAATATTAAGAAGAACAGGGGGTTGCCGGTCGAAACCGTGTTCCGGCGGCCTATCGGCCTGCACCTGGATACCGCCGGAACTTTATGGGTCGCCGACCGCAACAACGACGCGATTCAACACTTCGGCTTGCCGGGAACCTTGGCGGCGGGCACTGTGGGGGCGCTCCAGGTGGCCGGAGATGATGGGGACGACGGCGAGGAGGAGGAGAGTGCCGCTCCGGCGCCTGCCTCGCTCACGGAGTTTTACTTCAGGGCCACCTACGCCGTTCCCAATCCGTGCAAGAGTTGCGGCGCCCAGGGCTTTGTGGTTCAGGTGGGGCTGGCAGACTCGGCCAACCTGGAATGCCGCAACATGCTGGGACGGGTGATCTACAACAACGCCTTCGGGGCTCCCCGGATGAGGGACGTTGGAAACGGCCAAGGCGCGCAGTACACCTACGAACAGCAGTGGCCGGTGTCCGGGGCCGGGACCGGGGTCTATGCCTGCACGGTGACGGCCCGCAAAGCCGGGAATGCGGATATCAGAAAAATCATCCGGACTGCGATCATTCGATAAGCCCCTTTCCATCAATCCCCTCCCCGTAATTGACACGCACGGAGCGAATCGCTATGCTCCCCCCCATGAGCAAAACCACTTTCATCATGATCATCGCAGCGCTGGCGGCGGCCTTGGGCGACGCCGCCATGAGCCGGGGCATGAGGCAGTTCGGAGACGTCTCGGCCCTGGGGGTCTGGAATCTTTGGAAGGTGCTGGGCATGTTCGGCAACCCCATGGTGCTGACGGGGGTCGCCTGCGGCGGGATCTTCTTCTTCCTTTACTCCTCGGCCCTGTCCTGGTCGCCCCTGAGCGCCACCCAGCCCTTCAACGCGCTGAACTACCTCTTCACGGCCCTGCTGGCCCGCTTCATCCTGGGAGAGCGCGTCGAGCCGGCGCGGTGGCTGGGGATCGCGCTGATCGTGGCCGGGGTCATCATCATCGGCCGCTCCCAGGCCGCGGCCGGGCAATAGCGGCTATTTCAGGGACGCGCCCAGGATCAGGTCCCCGGGCTCAAGGCTGTCGACGACTTCCATGCCCCGGACCACCTGCCCGAAGACGGTGAAGCGCCCGTCGAGGTGCGGCGTGGGCACCAAAGTCACGAAGAGCTGGCAGCCGCCCGTGTCCTTGCCGGCCTTGGGCATGCCCACCATCCCCCGGTCAAAGCGCAGGGGGCTGATCTCGTCGCGCAGGGAAAAGCCGGCGTCTCCCCAGCCGCTGCCCCGCGGATCGCCGCCTTGGACGACGAAATTGGTCACGATCCGGTGCCACGGGGTCTTGTCGTAGCGGCCTTTGCGGACACCGTCCAGGAAGGCCGCCCCGTGCATGGGCGCCTCCGGCGAGAGGACGATTTCAATTTCGCCGCGGCCGGTCTTGAGGACCACGCTCGCCGAGGCGCCCGCCCGGCCCAGCCACTCCGGGGCCCGGTAAGTTTCCGGCGCGACGGGGGGCAGGACGACGGCCGGGGCCTCGGGATGGGACTTGGCGATTTCCTCGACGGCCTTTTTGATGGAATCCCGCACCTCGGACCATTCCCGGCCTTGGGAATTACCCCAAGCCTTGGCCAAGGCGCTGGAAAGAGCGGGGGATTTGCGCTCGCCGGCCGCATCGGCCGCGATGCCGCGCAGTTCCAAGGTCGAGGCGGGGTCCGACAGAATCGAATCCAAGATGGGATCCAGGCCCGGGCCGTTGGACTGCGCCAAGGCTTCCAGCGCCGCGCCCCCGATCCGGGGATCCGGGTCCTTGACCGCGGCTTCCAGTTCCGTCCGGGCGGAAGGGAGGGACCCGGAGGCCATGAAAGCGCGGCTTCTCACCCACCAATCCGGGTTGGTCCGCTCCTTGGACAGGAGGGCGGCGGCCTCCTCTCCCATGAGCTTTCCGGCGGCCAGCAGGGCCTGGCCTCGCACCAAGGTCGATTCCTCCGAAAGCAGGGGCTTGAGGCGGTAGGCCAGTTCCTTGGCGCCGTCGGCGCCCAGGGCGTCGGCGGCCGCGGCCCGGACATGGGGCGAGGGATCCTGAAACACCGCGTCGCCCAGCAGGTCGCAGCGGCCCGCGAGCCCGAGGGCGCGGACGGCCTCGGCGCGGACTTGATCGAAGGGATCGGCCAAAGCCCGCTCAAGGATTTCGGCGGGGGCTTCCTTGCGCAGTTCCCCGAGGGCGCGAATCGCGAACAGGCGGCCCCATAGCTCCGTTCCCATCGCGGCGACGGCCAGCGAGTCCTTTGCGGCGGGCTCCGGCCAACGGGTGAAGGCGTAGATCGCCTTCCAACGCGCCGCGGGATCGGGATCCGAGAAGTTGGCCAGCAGGCGCGAGATCGTTCCGGGGGAATAGGAGGTGATCCGCTTTAAATAGCGCAGGCGAAACAACGCCAGCGCCGCCTCGCCCCGAATGGACGCGTCGGGATCGGACAGGTGCCAATAGGCGACCCGCTCCGTGCCCGGCCCGCCGAGCTTGCCGAGCGCCTCCAGGACCGCCGCCCTCAAGGGGACGTTTTTTCCAGCCAGCAGGCCGGCCACCTCCCGGCCCGCCCGCTTTTGGAGCTGGGCGTCCAAAGAGGGCTCCGCCATGGACAACTGCCCCAAAGAGAAAACGGCCTCGAGCCGGACCGCGGCGTCCCGGTCCTTGAGGCCCGCCAGCAGGGCGTCGAGATAGGCCGCAGATTGAATCCGCCCCATGGCCCGAAAAGCGGCGCGGCGAGCGGCGGGCGCGGGATTGCGGGCGGCCTGGAACAGGGCCGAAGATTTGGGCTCGCGGGAGTCCTCGACGCGCTGGACGGCCAGGGGCGCGGCCGAAACGAGGGAGGCTTGCCAGCAGAGAAACGCGATCAGGACTCGTGTCATGCGCAAAATCTATAATATTTCCCCATGAACCGGCGAGTCGTCCCTTTGGCGGCGGCGCTCTGTTTGCTCTCGGCCTGCGTTTCGGTCGATGAGCCCTTGGTCAAAAAAGGGCTGATCCGCCCCGGAAAGCGGGCCGTCTACTTCCTATATGAAGCCCCTGGCCCCTGGATCAGCATGGAAACCGACACCAAGGCGGAGTCGGCCGCGAAATTCATCCCCGGCCTGGGCCTGGCCCTGCAAGGCGCGCAAAATGAGCGGGACCTCAAGACTTCCCAGAGCCTGGGCCAATACCTCCCGTCCTGGAGCCTGGCGTCGGCCCTGCGGCCTTACCTGCAATCGGAGCTGGCCAAGGCCGGCGTTCCAGTCCGCTGGGTCGAGGCCGGCCCGGCCGCGGACATCTCGGCCGACGACCTGCGGCGCCTCAACCGCGCCAAGGACGCCCTCGATTGGCGGGTGCGCTACCTCACGGACGACCCCGAGGAGAAGGCCCCCCGCAACTACGCGGGCTTTCTGCAACTCGACGACGCCGTGATCGTGGAGTTCAACGCCCAGCACGGTCTGCTCACCGACGCCCAGAACGAGATGTATCCCTGGGCCACGGTCTTCATCCGGATTTACCGGGCGGGCACGATGCGCCTGCTTTGGAGCCATGAGGAGTCGGCGGACCTCAAGGGCTCGTCGCGAAACCTCTACGACTACCAAAGCCAGCCCCGGGTCTTTCTGATGGGAATCGAAAAACTCATGCCGGTCCTGGCCAAGAAGACCGGGGCGGCCCTGGCCGCGGCCTTTGGAGATCCCACTTGGGCGCCTCTGCCCGCGCCCGGTGTTTCTGGCGCGGGCGTGCCGCCTCCTTCATCCATAGGTGGCGGCCCGGCCCCCCCCGCGCCGCTGCCCGCGCCCGCACCCGCGCCCCAAGTCATGGTGGACACCACTACGGTAGTTTCTCCACCCCAGGTCGTCGCCTCCACCGAAACCGCGTCGCCCCAAGTCGAAACTTCGAGCCCGACGACTCCGGCCGAACCGCCCCCCCCGCCCGCCTCCCAGCCCTGACA
>CAYHPY010000059.1:0-22033 GCA_964358485.1 uncultured Elusimicrobia bacterium | reverse complement strand
GGACGGGACTTCCACCCGCAAGTACGATGCAGCTTGTTCAGGACGCACCATGGGGCGATTCTACAACATCAGGCCGCTTTGTACAGGGTCAGGGCCTTGCGCTTGCCCCGGATCGAGATGTCCGAGACCTTCTCAAACGCGAACTTCTCCCTCAAAGCGGGGGTCATGCGGTCGTAAGTTTCGCCGCTGATGAGGACCGTGGACTTCTGGGACTTATTCTCGCTTTCCAGGCGGGAGGCGATGTTGACGGTGTCTCCGATCACGGTGTATTCCAGGCGTCTCTCGGTGCCCACGTTGCCCGCGACCAGGGTTCCCGTGTGGATGCCGATGCCGAAGCGAACCTCCTCCGGAACCGGCCGCTTGGCGTTGAACTCGGCCAGCTTCTCCCGCATGCCCAGGACCGCGCGCATGGCGTCGTCGACGTGGTTCGGGGAGCCGAATTGGGCGGCAAAGACCCCCATGACCGCGTCGCCGATGAACTTATTGATGATGCCGTGGTTGTCCATGAGCGGAACGGTGATGTGGGCGAAGTAGTCATTGAGGAACTTGACCAGCGTCTTGGCCGGCATCAATTCGCTCATGGAGGTAAACCCCCGGATGTCCGAAAACAGGATCGTGGCTTCGATGTCCTCTCCGCCCAGCTCGATGCCGCCCTCCTCGACCAGCCGCTTGGCCACTTCCACGGAAACGTATTTGCCGAAGGTGTCGCGGATGCGCTCGCGTTCGGCCAGGCCCGCGGCCATCTCGTTGAAGTGGGCCTTGATGAGCCCCAGCTCATCGCCCGAGAGCACCGTGGTCCGCACGGCGAAATCCCCCCCCGCCACGCGCTCCATCTTCTTGACCAGCTCGGACAAGGGGCGAGTAATGCTTTGGTAGAGCACCTCGGTGTAGCCGATGACGCAGCACAAGGCGACGATCACGAAGGAGACGGGGACCGGCCAAACGGCGGCCAAAGATCGATGCTGCTGGAACAAGGTCGCCACCACCAGGAACATCGGCACGACCACCAGGGAGGCCACCATCAACCACAGCTTCCAGCGGACGCTCATGGTCCCTCCCCGCTTGCGGCGGCAGAGTTCCGGCCCGTCGTAAAGCGCGGGAAGAACCGAACTAAATAGGTAGGGCTCCAGAAAAATGATCCCCAGATAAGCCAGATAATAGGCCTCGGCGATCGTGAGCAATGCCACCCAGACCCTGGCCCCTCCCACGGCCCAGTACAACAGCGAAGGGGCGGCCCAAACTCCGGCCATGGCCGCGACGAAGCCGTAAATCCCTACACCCCGGCGCCGGGCCAAAGCCTGGAGTTCGGAACCCGCCTCCGCCAAGTGTCGGCGAATCGGCCGCACCCACCACAAAACCGCCCCGAGAAACCCGAACGACCACAGAAGATACATCCGCCGAAACCAAGGGGGGATTTCATCCCGGTGGGAAGCCGGGACGAATGTGGACAAATGCTGCGCCAAGACGCTCACGAAAACAAAAGACATGACGAACGCCCCCAGGGTCTGGGGATAAATCCCCGGGACTCCCCCCTTGGAGCCCGCCAACCAGCCGCCCAAAAATACTCCCGCGGCCGCGAACAACGGCATCGTAAAAACGATCAAGTGGAATGCGGCGTCCCAAAACATTCCCCCGACCAGCAGGTTTGCGGCGTACAAACCGGGAACGACCAACAGGGGATAGAGCAGACCGCGGGAACCCAGGTTCCACCCCGCCGCGACGCCGACCGCCAGCCCCACGAGGGCCCCCAGGATGGAGCCGCTGAGCAGCAGATCCACCCCCAATTGCTCCGCGCGGTGAATTCCGGAAGCCGTGGCCAAAATCCCCAAGAGCGTCGCGGCCGCCGACCATGCCGCCGACCGCGCCCAGCCGCCGTTTCTCGTCATCCCGCGCTCCCTGCGGCCAACGCCGGCCGCTCCGAATCGTAATAGAGGTAAAGCATGCCAGCCGCCCCCGCGCACAACAGGTGCCAGAGCGCGTGGCCCTGAAGCGGGGAATCCGGAACGCAGAGGGGTCCGTCGTCCAAGGAAAGCATCCAAACCGCCAGCGCGACGACCATCGACCCCATCGCGGCCCAGAGCCAACCCCGGTCCCGGGTCAAATCCGTCCGGCTCCGCATCACCGCCACCTCGAAGACGACCGCCGTGATGACCAGCAGAAAGAACACGATCTCCCGCGCGGCCCAGCCTTGGAATTTTCCGGCCGCCAGGATCGCCATGGCCGGGGCGTACATCAGCAGGAACAACCGCGGCGACTCGGACCGCGCCAACCGCATGAGCGCGTAGGAGATGACGAAAACGATGTGCAAATCCATCGAAAGCCCGTCGACGATTCCGCCCCAGCGCGTCATGGAGGCGTGCAGGAACATCGAGCACGGGCCGATCAGCGAGACCAGGGCGGCGTAGAACGCGGGAAAAAAGCCGATGGCCCGCATCAAATTTCCCGAGGGACCGTCCTCCCTCCGGGGCCGGCCCGCCCGCCAGCCGACCAGCATGCCCGCCAGGACAAATCCCAGGCAGGACCAGGTGTTGGAGGGCTGCTTGATCCAACCGGGGCGCAAGGCCTCGCAGTAGCAGGTCCCGGCGGCCACGCAGGGGTTGGGCTCGCCCCGCCAGGCGCCGCCCCAGGAGGCGTATAGGGCCGCGATCCCAAGAATCCCGGCGGCCGCCGCCAGCCAAAATCCGCGGCGCGGGCCGATCATCGCCTTCTCCCCGAGGGAGGCCGCGCGCTCAAAAACGGAAACACAATCGCGGCCACGGAGAGCAAAGTCATCGGAATGATTCCCAAGCCCACCGAAACCCACCAGCCGTTGACGCGGCGGTAGAGCACCGCGTTGGAGGGATTATCAGGATCGTGCCAGCAAGGATAGAAGCTTCCGACCTCGAAGGCGCCGACGACTTTCCCGGCCGCGGCGTGGCCCATCGATTCGTTCCAGGGCTCGTAGGTGCTGCCCAGATATTTCGCGCCCCGGGCATGAACCTCGAAGGTCAGCACGGGCAGAAAGGTCCGCGGAGTCTCGGTCCCCGGGGGAAGAGGGTCCACTCTCTTGGAGGTGATCCGGCAGGTCGCTTCCTCCCAGACCAGCCTCGGCCGCGCGACATGGAGCCAGCCGTCCCTGATCCATAACCAACTGAACACCACCCCGAGGCAGGCGACCAAAACGCTCCCCGGAAGGATTTCCCGCATTTCCTGCCGGAAGGTCCGCTTCAAACGCGCGAGGGAGGCCATCGGGAGGATGGTACAATTTACCGATGCCCACGCCCCCTGCCGGCCAGCGCCTGCGCCTGCTCCAGTGGAACATCGGCAATTTCGACGTTCGCCTGCATCCCCTCGGCGGCGGCCCCCGGGGCATGCGCTACTCCTACGCCAGCGCCAGCCGGGAGGAGGATATCTCCGATCTGGCGGAGGTCCTCCGCCGGGAGGCGGCCGACATCGTGACCCTGCAGGAGGTCGTGGCCAAATCGGGCCATCACGCCCGTTTGGCGGAATCGGCGGGCTACGCCGTGGCGGCGGCCGGCAATCCAGAGGAGCGGCACACGCAGGTCATTCTGGTTCGTCGAGGAATGACATATTCCGCGGCTCCCGCCCCTCTCGGATTTCGGGGCGTTTCGGCCCGGGTGAGCCTGGAATCCGGGCGAACGGTCCTCGTGGTCTCGACCCACTCCTCCGCGGGACGCTTCACGGAGGAACGCGCGGCCCAACATCGGGCTCTGGCGGCCTGGGTCCGGACGGCGGGCCGCGCGGAGCCCTTGATCATCGGCGGAGACTTCAACTTCGACGACGCCCCGCAGAGCATGCACGGAATGCTCCAGCGCCTCTCCACGCTCATCCCAGGGTTTCCGCAGCTCGCGGCCTCGGATTGGAGCCAGGACCGGGCGAGCCTGTCGGCTCTGCGCGAAATTCTCCAGGACATCGGAGCCGCGGACGGGCCCACCGCGGGCGCGCCCCGGCGCTGGGCCAGGATCCTTCTTCCTTGGGGGGCGCCCCTGATCCCTTTGGCGTGGCTATTGGGCTTCGGGCGCCTGCGCTCTCGGCTCGATTACTTCTGGGCCTCCGCCCCCTGCGTCCGCCGGGAGTCCCGGGTCCTTAAGCTGACCGGCCGCGGGCCCGACCGCGACGGAGCCCCCTTCCCGTGGATGGACCACGACCCCCTTCTGGCCGAGGTCTCCTTGGACGAGGCCGTCGTTTAGCCGGGAACGGCTACTTCATCCCTGAAAAAGTCGCCAGGACGCGGCGGTTCTTGGCGCGCCCTTCTTCCTCGTCATTGTCGGCCACGGGCTTGGTCGGGCCGTAGCCCTCGGAGGACAATCGTCCGGAGCCGACCCCGAAGCGGTCGATGAGGGCCTTGCGGACCGCGGCGGCGCGCTTCTTGGATAGGGCCATGTTGTAGCTTCGGCTCCCCTTGGAGTCGGTGTGCCCCTCGATTTCCGCTTTCGCCTCGGGATGAGCCTCCAGAAACTCGGCGACCTTGCGAAGTTGGTCGTCGTAGGTTTTCTTGACCTCCCACTTGGCGGTGTCGAACTCAATGAGGAGTTCGATGGAAACTTTCTCCTCCTTGGGACAGCCCAGGGCGTTGACCTCGGTCCCGATTGGAGAGCCGGGGCATTGATCCCGGGTGTCCAGAACCCCATCCCGATCCGCATCGGCCGGGCAACCCGCCGCGT
This sequence comes from uncultured Elusimicrobia bacterium, assembly GCA_964358485.1. Lineage (GTDB taxonomy): Bacteria > Elusimicrobiota > Elusimicrobia > UBA1565 > UBA9628 > CAYHPY01. Next base: position 17,369 of record CAYHPY010000059.1, on the reverse strand, counting down.
CGATCGCCGTGCCCGGCGAAGTTCCCGGACAGCGGTCGGAGGAGTCCAAGACCCCATCCCCGTCGGAATCCACCGGCGCCCGGGGCTTCAATTCGACGGGGCGGGGCCGGACGGGCGCGGCATGATCGCCGCCGAACCACAGCCCGACGGTCAGGCCGTAAAGAAGCGCGTGCATTTCATGGGAAGGATCCTTGGTGGAAGCGCCGTGACCCTCGGTGGCGAATTGATAATCGAGAAAGGCCCCGACGCTGATCTGCCGGTGGATGAGGTAATCTCCACCCGCTCCCAGGCGGGTGGTAAACGCCGTGCCGTCCTGGCGCTCATTGTTGATCGAATTGGCGACGCCCACGCCCATGTGGACGTTGGGGTTCCAGCGGCTCTCGGGCATCAAATGGTAATAGCCGTCCGCCAGGACCGACTGCAGGCCCGGGTTGGAGGCTCCGAAGCTGACATGATCGGCCGTCATGCCGAAGCTGAACTTGGGGCTGACCCCGTAGCGCATCCAAGCCCCGCCGGTAAAATCGGCGTTTCCGTTGTGGCGGATCCAGGGAGGGCCCGCCGGATAATCGCCTCCGGCCCGGGCCCCCCAGCCGAACCAACCCGTGAAATCATCGGCGCCGGCCGGTGCGGCGAAAGCGAGGCACAAAAAAATCGAAGCGACGCGCAAAATCCTCATGGAAATCTCCTGGTAAACGCCGTGCCCAGTATAGGAAATTTATAAAAACCGCGGCGCGGTTCCGCACCAAACCGGCCCATTCCGCATTGGCTTTTGTGTTGCATTAATCCTGGCGAGGTTTTCCGTTGCGGTAAAGAGGTCCACGGAATGATTAAAAAAATAGTTATTTTATCAGTATTTCTCACGCTCTCCCTGGCGCCCGGAGCGGCTGCGGCGCCCGCCAAGGATCCTAAAAAAGCGGATTCCTGCACCACCTGCCACAAGGACGAAAAGTTCCGGGTCCAGAACAAGAAAATCTACGACTATTACCAGGAATGGAAAGGCTCCCCCCACGACTTGGCGGGAATGTCCTGCACCGCCTGCCACGGCGGCGATCCCGAGAAATCCATTAAGGAGGAGGCCCACCAGGGGATTCTCCCGCAGTCGGATCCCAAAAGCCCCTTCCACTTTTCGAATATCCCCAAGACCTGCGGCAGTTGCCATCCCGAGGTCCTGGCCCGTTTCGAGAAAAGCCGCCATTTCGAGCAGCTCAAGGCCACGGGCCGGGGGCCGAGCTGCATCACCTGCCACGGCGCCTTGGACGCCAAGGTGTATCACACCACGATCGTGGACCGCGCCTGCGCCAACTGCCACAATAAGAAAATGGGCATCAACCCCGCCGTCGTCGGGCAGGCTAAGGAAATCCTGGGCCGGCTCAGCCATGCCGACGGCTACCGCAAGGGCCTGCGCTTCTACTACAAGAGCATCAACGACCCGAAAGCCATGGTCAAGGTGGACGCCGCCTACGACGACGTGATCCGGTATTGGCACGAATTCGACTTCAAGCGCCTCGGGCCGCGGACCAAGGACCTGCTGGCCGAACTCAAGGCGCTTTACGTCGCCGCTCACGAGAAGGACAAAAAATGAGCGCCGCTCCCGGCCCTTCCTGCTCCCGCGTGCCGCGTTGGGCGGCAGTGACCGCGCTGGCCTCGCTTCTGGGGGTCGCGGCGCTCCTATGGAAGGACGCGATCGCGAAAAATCCGGAGCGCGACGACATCCCCCCTCTCTCCCCCGCCTACTCCGACTCCGCCACGGTGCGCAAGGTGCGCAAGGAAATGACCTCCGACGGCGCCCCGTGCCAATCCTGCCATGAGGGCACCGAACCCCTTCAGGGCAACCCCAAGGAGAAAGGCGTCTTTCACGAAACGATCAAGCTCAAGCACGGGCGCAACCAGCATTGCTTCAACTGCCACCACCGCCTTCAGCCCGCCAATTTCTCGAATTTCGACGGGGCGCCCATCAAACTGGCCAACGTCGAAATGCTCTGCGCCCGCTGCCACGGCACCATCTACCGGGACTGGAACCTGGGCGCGCATGGGCGCCGAAGCGGCCACTGGGAAAAGTCCAAGGGCCCCGCGAAAACCGAGGTGTGCATCGCCTGCCACGAGCCCCACTGGCCGGTGTTCAAGCCGCTGGAGGCCGCGCCCAAACCGCGCGTCAATCCGCGCAACGCGCCCAAGGGAGGGAACACTTCCGCCCCCGAGGGAGGGCATCACTGATGGACGAAAAAGCCAAGCCGGAAGGCGCGCAAACCTGCGGCTCGGACTCCTGCGGAGGGGCCGACTCTTGCGGCGAGGGCATGAGCCGCCGGGCCTTCCTGGGCACCATGGCCACCGCCGCCGTGGCGGCCACCGCGGCCGCCCTCGAGCCCCTCAAGGACATCACCGACATCCCCACTCTCGAGGAGTTTCTCCGCCAGCATTACAAGGAACTCACCCCCGAGGACAAGGCGGCCATGATGGAGCGGATTTCCAAGCAGGTTGAAAAGGACTACGGCGTCCGGCCCAATCTCTCGGACCCTCCGCCCATTCCGGGCGTGGAGTTCGCCTATGCCCTCAACATCGGCCGCTGCGTGGGCTGCCGCAAATGCGTCTACGCGTGCATGAAGGAGAACAATCAATCCCGCAATCCGGAGATTCAGTACATCCGGGTCCTGCAGATGAAGAAGGGCTCCATAGACGTGGAGAGTTCCTCTCACGACTACGAGGGCCAAGTCCCCAAGGACGGCTTTTACTACATGCCCGTGCAATGCCACCAGTGCCGCAAGGCGCCCTGCGTGAAGGCCTGCCCCGTGAAGGCCACCTGGCAGGAGCCCGACGGCGTGGTCGTCATCGACTACAACTGGTGCATCGGCTGCCGCTACTGCATGGCGGCCTGCCCCTACTTCGCCCGGCGCTTCAACTTCGAGACGCCCGAGATTCCCAAGGAGGAGATCAATCCGGACATGGGCCTGCTCTCCAACCGGCCCCGGCCCAAGGGCGTCGTCGAGAAATGCACCTTTTGCCTGCACAAAACCCGCAAGGGAGAATACCCGGCCTGCGTGGAGGCCTGCCCCACCGGCTCCCGAAAATTCGGCAACATCCTGGACCCGAACAGCGAGGTGGCTCAGATCATCAAGAACAAGCGCGTGTTCATTTTAAAGGAGGAGGTCGGAACCCTCCCCCGCTTCTACTACTACTTCGACATTTAACCTATGATCCAATCCCTCAAGGACTACTCGCTGTTCGTGGCGCGATGCGCGCGGCAAACCATTGAAGGGGACTGGCGCTATTACCTCTGGATGACCGCCCTTTTGGCGGTGTCCCTGCTGGGCCTCAACGCCTACTGCAAGCAATTGGCGGCGGGCCTCACGGTGACGGGCATGAGCGACCAGGTCTCCTGGGGGCTCTACATCGCCAACTTCACCTTCCTGGTCGGCATGGCCGCCGCCGCGGTCATGCTGGTCATCCCCGTCTATGTCTACAAAGACGAGACCCTTCACGACGTGGTGATCTTCGGCGAGCTTCTGGCGGTGGCCGTGATCGTCATGTGCCTGCTCTTCGTCACGGTGGACCTGGGCCGCCCGGACCGCTTCTGGCACATGATCCCGGTCATCGGAAAATTCAACTGGCCGATCTCCATGCTCAGCTGGGACGTCATCGTGCTCAACGGCTATCTGCTCCTCAACGCCCACATCTGCGGCTACCTGGTCTACATGGTCTATCTCGGGAAAAAGCCGGCCCCGATCTGGTACATTCCGTTCGTCTTCACCGCGATGTTCTGGGCCATCAGCATCCACACGGTCACGGCGTTCCTCTACGTGGGCCTGGGGGGTCGTCCGTTTTGGAACTCAGCCATCGTGGCGCCCCGGTTCCTAGCTTCGGCCTTCACGGCGGGACCCGGTTTCCTGATCCTGACTTTGCAGGTGATCCGCAGGGTCACCAAATATCAGATTTCCGACAGAACCCTTCAAATGCTCCGAAGCATCGTGCAGGTCTCGATGGTCATCAATGTCTTCCTGCTCTTCTGCGAGCTTTTCAAGGAGTTCTACACGGATTCGGCCCATGTCGCCTCGGCCAAATACCTGTTCTTCGGTCTGCACGGCCACCACGGGCTGGTCCCCTGGATTTGGACGGCCATGGCCCTGGACGCGGCCGCATTGATCCTGCTGGTCCTTCCTTTTTCCCGCAACCTCGTGCCGCTCTCCTGGGCCTGCGGGCTGGCCATCGTCGGGATCTGGATCGAAAAGGGCATGGGCATGGTCATCCCCGCCTTCATCCCGACCCAACTGGGAGAGATCGTGGAGTACTACCCATCCATCCACGAGTGGCTCATTTGCGCGGGAATCTGGGCCTTCGGGATGCTCCTTTTCACCATCTTCCTCAAGATGACCATCCCCGTGCTGACCGGGGACCTCCGGCCCGAAGGCTCGCCCGCCCGACAACAGGCCCACTAAGGAGTACTTTGGGCCCACGGCCCAAGGGACCGAACGGCCCTCGTTAAAATCCGGCATTCCGGCAATACTTAAGGAACGCCGCAATTTGAGGTGAACCGATGAACCGCGCTCCCAAAGTCCTTTTGCTCGCCGTGGCCGCCCTCCTCCCCCTGTTGGCCGCCCGCGGTTTCGCGGAGCCGGCCCTCGCCCCGGATTTCGCGAAAACCCAGGAAGGCTTGGCCTCCGGCTTCAAGGCCCTCGCCAAGAGCGCCAACCCCAAGCTGCGCCAAGCCGGAAAAGCGAACACCTGGGACCAAGCGCGCAAAGCCTGCGCCGATCTGGAGCCCGGAGCCTGGGACCTGCCGACCAACCATGAATATTTCAACCTGGTCGTCCGCGGAGTCCTGGAGGTCGGCATTCGGCTGCCCGGGGAAAACGCGAATTACTATCCCATTTGGATGCGGACCGATTCCGAGGACTACAACGAGGTCCACCTTTCCGGCACCGGCCTGATCGTCGGCATGGCCGACGGCAAGGGGGAGGACATGTTTCCCCTGGACATCGGCCCCGCCGGGATTGCCGCGATGAAGGCGGACATCGCCGAAATCCAGAAGGAATTGGACGGAAAAAATTTCCGGACCGCGGAAGAGGAGAAAAAGGTCGCCGAAGCCATGGCCGCCCACCGCGCGGCCAATCCCGGGACTTGGCTCAATCCGAATGTGTCCCATCCCGGAGCGTTCTCGGACGAAATCAACCGAATTCTGGAAAAGAACACGAAAGAGAACCTGGAGAAAGCCCGGGCGCGGGCCCAAGGCCTGCTCGACGCGGTCAAGGACGGCTACCCGGTTCACTGCGTCGGGCAATAACCGCCGACACCCTGCTTGACAGGGGTCGCCTTGGGGGGCTACTCTTGGGAGGATGGAATGCCCCATTTGCAGGGCTCATAACTCCCCCGAGGCCGCCTGCTGTTCGGTCTGCTTTGAGTCCTTCACCGGCAAGGCCCCGCCGCCCCAGAAACGGCCGGTCTTCCCGGATGTCGAAGCGGAAGTGGACGGCTGGTCCTTCAGCGGGCCCCTGCTCATCGCCGAGGACGGGCTATATTTCCTGGTCGCCTCATCGCAATACCACGCCGCCTGGCCGGCTCGCCTGGCGGCCTTCCTATTGGGACAGGCCGCCGGCCCTTTGGGGGGCCTGACCGCCGACGCCGCGGTGCAGGCGGCCGCCGCGGGCGGAAGCCCTCCGGCGGGACTGCGCTTCGGACACCGCAGCGAAATTGCCGCGCTCTACGACCGCGCCTCCTCCCAGGAGCTGAGCATCGTCACCTGCGACGTGTACTTCGCCGTTCCCAAGGCCGAGGTCCGCGCCATCCGCTTGGCCATCGGCGGGCTCATGGAGATCGAGACCGCCGGCTCCCCGATCTCGGTCAACGGGGCCGACCCCGCCGAAACGGTGAAGGGCTACCTATCCCTCTGGGGCTACCCCGTGGCGCTCGATCCCTACAACCCCCGCGTCATGGGCAAATTCGCCTTCGGGCTTATTCTGGCCGCGGCGGGCGTCATCGGCGTCATTTTGGAGTTCGCCGAGCTCAAGGGGATGATCCAACTCGCCTTCGAATCCACCTGGCTGAAGGAAAAGATCTACAGAGACGACGGGACGCCGAGCCCGGTTTTCGGGGCGGCCGTCATGGGCGTGGTGATCGCTATGATGGCCGTATTCTACGGGAAGGCGCGGAAGTACCACAAATAGCGGGAATTAATCCCCAACCCTAACGACGGCCGGCAGCGTCGAAGTTCTTCTCCGGTTTTAGGTCCAAGGCGAAGGCCAGCGTCAGCGCCAAGGCCGCCCCTCCGGGAAGGGCCTGAACCCAGAAAATCCGGGGGCTCGCGGTCGCGGCCCCGAATAGGCCCGCGACGATGACGCACGCCAGAAAAAAAATCTTGATCGGCCGCCCCAAGCCCCCCAAGGTCAGCCCCCAGAGGAGGCCCGCGGCCAAGAAGCCGTTGTAAAGGCCTTGGTTGGCCGCCAAGGCCCGGGAGGCTCGCGCGAACTCGGGCGTTAGGCCGAACGCCCGCAAGACGACCGGGGTCTCCCAGAGGAACATCTCCACGACGAGAAAACCGGCGTGCAGGCAGGCGACCAGGGCGACCGCGGCGTCCGCCGCGAACCTTGGGAAGGCTCCAGAGCCGGTCATGGCCGACGATTATACCGAAAACCGCGGGCGGAGCGCCGGAGACCTCAGTAAATCCCGGGCACGAAGCGCTTGACCCTCCGGGCGTAGTCCGGATAGGCCGCAAACCGCTCGGCCAGCCGCCGCTCCTCGCCGCGCGCCTTGGCGTCGAAGAAAACGGCCAGGACGGCCGAGAGAACCAAGCGCGCCGCGTCGGCGCGCCACAAGGACCAACCGAACGCGGCGCAAAGCAGGGCGCAGTAGACGGGGTGCCGGACCCAGGCCAACGCCCCGGAGGTGACCAGTTGCCCCCCCGGCTTCGGCGCCGGGAAAGGCGACAGATTGCGCCCGAGGCTCAAAAAGCTCAGGGCCAGGACGATGCCCCCCAGGACAAGTCCCGCCAAGCCGAGCCGGCGCGCGAGCTCGGGCAGGGCGACGGGCTGCGGCGAAACCGCGAGAAAAAGCGCGAAGAGGACCAACTGAACCGCGACCCAGCCCCCGCCGCGGTCGACCGGTCGATCGGTCGATCGGGTGGGGCAACCATGCCCCAAGGATACCCCGGTCACCCCCTCCCACGCAAGGGGGGGACCCCCCCATCCCAACGAGTTTTGCTGAAATTTTCAGCATAAAACACATCGTCCAGACGATGTTAATTATCCTTATTTTTTAATCATTTATTGAATTTACGCCCCCCTCCCGCCCCCCAATCCAGAGACCCCTTGCCCAAAACCCGCAATCCCGCTAAACTCCCGGTAATCATGCGCCGCTTTCTCGCCGGCTGCCTGGCTTTGTCGCTCGCGGCGCCGGCCTCGTCCGCCTCCCCGGCCGAAAAATGGGAGACCAAGACCGGCCGACCCTTCGCCGCGCGCGTGGCCCGCCCGCCCGGTCTTGAGTACCTGGCGGAACTCGCGCCGAAGATTTATCGCGGAAGCCAGCCGCGTACCAAGGGATATCGCTACTTGAAGGGGCAGGGAATTCGGACCGTCCTCAGCCTTCGGGAGCATCATGACGAGAAAAAAGCGGTCCAGGCCGCCGGCTTGAAATTCATTCACATTCCCATGGACGCCGATCTCAACGGCGCCTCCCCGCCTCCGGCGGAGCAAATCAAGGCCTTTTTATCCGCGGTCCTGGACCCGGCCAACCAACCCGTGTTTTTTCATTGCGCGGTCGGCAAGGACAGGACCGGGACCATGGCCGCCGTCTACCGCATGGAGGTGGACGGCTGGAGTCCGGAGGAGGCCCTTGAGGAGATGGAGGCCTTCGGCGCCCATGGAATGTTCCGGAGCTTGACCAAATTCGTCAGGGAGTACAAACCCCGCCGGAAATAGCCCCGCGCCACCCTCCATCTCGGGAAAGTTCCGTTGCGGAGTTCCGGAAGTTTAAGATAGTCTATCCCCATGAACCCGCCTTACGCGGAGGCCTTGTCCCACGCGGTGACCGCCAACCTCATGTGGACCTTCCTCGGGCTTTTCACGGTCATCGCGCTCCTCTTCATTCGGACGCCCGCCGGGCGCGGCCGCCTGAAAACGGCGGCCCTGCTCGGGCTGGCAGCGGGCGCGGGGCTTCTGGCCGCCGCCGTCCTGCACCTGGCCGGCCTGGACCCGGAGTCCCCTTTCTACCGGGTGGTCCGCTACTCCTCCCTGATGCTGCTGTCGGTTTCGTGCTTCAACGCCTCCGGGGTCTTCGTGTTCGACGACCTGGCTCCGGCCTTCCGCCTGCGCCTGCCCAGCCTGGCCCGGGATTTGCTCTTGGCGGGCGGCTACGCCATCGCCGCCTTCATCCTTCTGGCCGAGGGCGGGGTGGACCCGCGGGGCATCATCGCGACCTCCGCCGTCGTCACGGCCGCGCTCGCGTTCGCCCTCCAGGAAACCCTGGTGAACCTATTGTGCGGCATGGTCATCCAGCTGGAGCAATCCCCCTCGCCGGGGGATTTCATCCGGATTCCGGGCATCGAGGAAGGCCGGGTGCATGAGATCCGGTGGCGGAAAACGACCCTCGAGACCAGCGAAGGCAATACGATCGACGTGCCCAACAGCACGGTGATGAAGGGCCACGTGACCATTTTGGGCCGCCGGGCCGGCAAGCATCGGCAATACCTGCGCTCCATCACCTTCAACGTCCCCCACGACCGTCCGCCGGACGTGGTCATCGCCGAGGTCGAACAGGCCCTGCGGGCCGAGCCTCCCCCCCATGTTTCCAGGAACTCGCACCCGATCTGCCTGGTGAACGATTTCAAGGAAAACCACGCGGTTTACCTCGCCCGCTACTGGCTGACCGATTTCGCCAACGACCTGGAGACCGATTCCGCCATGCGGGTCCGCGTTTACTACGCCCTGGCCCGGATGGGCGTGAGCCTCTCGATCCCCGGCAACGCGGCGATCACCGTTCAAACCCACCGCGAGCTCCGCCAGCGCGGCCACGATGAGGAGACCGCGCGCCGCATCGCGGCGCTCAAAGGGGTGGAGCTGTTCAATCCCCTCAAGCCGGAAGAATTGTCGCTCTTGGCCGAGCGCCTGCGGCCGGCTCCCTTCACCCGCGGCGAGCCGCTCACCCGGCAAGGCGCCGCGGCCGAATGGCTCTACATCCTGGTCCGCGGCGACGCGGAGGTCCGCCTGCACGCCTCCGACGGGGCGGCGCAATCGGTGGCGCACTTGAAATCCGGGGAAGTCCTGGGCGAAATGGGCCTGCTGACCGGCGAGCCCCGCTCGGCCACGGTGGTTGCGTCCACGGACGTGGACTGCTACCGGCTGGACCGCGAAAGCTTCGCCGACATCGTGGCCAAGCGCCCGGAAATCGCGGAGGGGATATCGCTGATTCTGGCCCGCCGGCGGGTGGGGCTGGACGCGGCCCGGGAGGGCCTGGCGGCCGAGTCCCAGCGCCTGAAGCTGGCCCAGACCCAAGGGGCCATGCTGACGCGCATCCGCAAGTTCCTGGCGATGGCGCAGCAGTAAGAAATCAGGGAGACAGCGGCTCCCGACGCAAGAAAAGAGTGGTGGGCAGTACAGGATTTGAACCTGTGACCCTTGTCGTGTGAGGACGATAGGAGGGGGTGGGGCGTTTTCGACGGAGAGGCAGAATTTTGGCCGTTTCTCGACGAAGCAGCAGTTTGCATAGGGCTGCATGGGCTTACATCCGTTGACACCCGTTTTCATCCCAAAATGGCAGAAATCTGGCAGAAATCCTGTTGACGAAAATCAGACGGGCAAACGCAAGCTGGGCCGGCTACCGCTAGTTCCATTTCTCATACAAGGACCAACGGGCGTTTTTCGGCAGGCGCCGAAACGGCGGACGCGCCGTTCCAATTGTCATCCACTGAAGGATAACGCACGCCCGCGAAGGTCTTAAGAATTGCCTCAAAGATAATCTGGGCTGCTTTTGGCGGAACAGCCATTCCAACCTGGCGCCTAACACTATCGCGTCCGCCTGAGAAGATATAGTCGTCTGGGAAAGTTTGCAGCCGCGCACGCTCACGACTGGTAAGCGATCGGGGCTCCTTCCAGTGATACATGTGCGTCCCGCCGCTGCCGGTGACTGTATAGGCAGGCTTATTCGGATCAAGTCGCTTATAGATATTGCTCAGCCTCGCTCCCTTTACGCCAGTCAGTCGGTATTTTTTTGGCAATGCGGAAGACCAGCAATTGTGTCCTGCGGGGGTATTCTCTATCCGTTTTCGCACGGCCTCTGAAACAGGCTCCTCGTGGTTGTTCGGCAGCAAAGGGTTAAGATCAGCGAGCGCCTTCTTAGAACTCATCCAGTCTTTGGGATTCGGGGTAGTAGGAGCGGGGACGCGGAAGGTCAGCTTTTGATCTCGACGGATTCCGACAATAATAAGACGATGGCGAGTTTGAGGAACTCCGTATTCCTCGAACTTATAAACATGGGGGGTCAGCACGTAGCGCCAGCCCCTCCTTGCAGGCCCGTCCGCCAATAGCTTGCGTTCATCCTCCATCAGCCGGCGCATCAGTTCCAGGCCGGCCTTTTCGGCTTGCTGCTCGATGGCCTGCCGCGTGGCCCCGATGAGATCGGCGATCGAACAATCCAGCCCCACGGCCTGCTGGTCCACCACCTTCAAACGGCCACTGTTTCTAGGACGAAGAACTTGGTAAGATTTCATGGGCGGTTTCTCCTTGGTGCGTCGTTCTCTCAAGCTCGATAGTACCAAGCCTGGGAAACCGCCTCAACTTTTTTTCAACTAAACTCGGGACATCCTCGGGAATGTGGCGGCAAGCAAATCCGGTCCATACGCCCTTAAATACTGAGGGAATACCCTTCGGTGCAGCCTGAAAATAACAAACCCAATATGACGCAGCACCATCTCGTCACGGCTTTTCCGGGAGCCCCTTTTGGCCCGAGCGATCAGCCGTCTTTCTTCCTCAAGGGGTATCTTGGAATACCTTTGGACGACCTCGCGGTAAGCATCCCACATCAACGATCGGGCTCAGTACTTCAACCGCTCAACAGCCGCTTTTAAGAAATCCGGCGCAAGGTGGGCGTAAATCTCCGTTGTCTTAATGCTCGAATGCCCCAGCAGCTTTTGGACGGTGTAGATATCGGTCTCGTTCATGACCAAATGGCTTGCGAAGGTATGGCGCGTCGTATGAAGCGATGCGCCCTTGATCCCGCAGCGCCGGACCAGCTTCCTGAAATCCCGAGAGAGAATATGCCCAAGGTGCGGGCCGTTATTGCTCGTTGAAAAGACCCAGGGGCTCTCCCTCCGCGGCAACGACTTAAGCAACTCATAAAGCCGCGGAGCCATCGGGATATGGCGGACCTCGTAGTCCTTTGGATGCCAACCATCCTTGGCCTGGACGGCAACAATACGCCGCTGTAGATCAACATCGGCCCACATAAGATGCGTCAACTCATCGCGCCGCAGGCCGGTATATAGGAAGGTCTCAATGATCGGCCCCATGCGGCCGTTGCCGGCCTCAAGCAGCTTGTGGACCTCCTCCTTGGTAAAAAAGCGAACTTGCTTGCGCGCGTGCTTAAGTTTCTTGACCTCTTTGCAGGGATTGCGCGGCAGATAGCCCAGGGACACGGCGCGGTTGAGCATCGCCTTGATAGTGTTAAGCTCTGTGTTGATCGTGGAGGCCTTGGTCCCCCCTTCCAGGCGATGGGTCTTGTAGTCCTCTATTATGGCATGGGTGATGCCGCGCAGGCGCTCGGTCTTGACGAAGGCGCGGAAATTCCTTAGGACGATGTCGTTGCGGGTGTGAGAGGACGGGCTTTTGTTGGTCTTCGCGTATTGAAGGTATTCCTTAAAGAAGTCGTCCAGGTTCTTGTCCTTGACCTGGAAGCCAAGCTCACGTCGCTCAAGCTTGACCTGGACATCGGCCAAGGCGAGTTCGGCCAGTTTCTTCGACTTGCCCACCCGCTTGCGGACCCTGCGGCCATCCACCGCATAGTCCAGGTACCAGTTGGTTCCTTTCTTGCCCGGACAGGAATATATCCGCGCCATTGGGCTAGGCTTCCTCGTGAACCGCGCCCAGGGTCTTATAAGCCTTGAGGCGTCGATAATACATTGACTTCAAAACACCGACCTGGGAGTCCACGTAGTCATAGACCAATGCGTTTGTCTTGCCGGGATATTCCCGCATAACTCTGCCCACGTACTGCACAAGTCGCCCCTTGAATGAGGAAGGAGCGGCCATAAACAGCGCATCCATCTGCGGGCAGTCGAAGCCCTCACCCAAATACTGCCCCGTGGCGACAACCACAAGCGGCTTATCCGCCGGCGTTTCTTGAACAGCCTTCAACAAAGTCGTGCGCTGCTTCTTGCCCTGCAGACCATTGAGCATAAACGGCTCCACGCCTTTCTCGGCCAACGCAGCGGTAAGGGCCGCGCAATGGTCCGTTCTTTGCCCAAGGATTAGGCAACGTCGGCCCTGCGCCGCAGCCGCCAGAACATCCTGAACAATCATGCTGTTGCGCATCTCATCCTGAGCCAGGTTCTTGAATAACTCTTGGATGTTCTGGCTGTCCTCTTCCAAGTACCCAAAAACCGTCTCCCTGACAATCAGCTTGACCGGCAAGCTGCTAGCAGAGTTGCCCATCTCGTGGCGGATCAGCCCGCATTGCATAGAAATGATCTCTTCCAAGCCGTCTCTGCGGTAAGGAGTCGCGGTCAGGCCGAGTAAATACCGCGCGGGGGCCTTCTTGATGCAGCCTTGAAATTCGATGGCGGGAATATGGTGGCATTCGTCCACAACGATAAATCCGTAGCCCGCGAAGAACGTGTCCAAATCATCCCGCCGCGCCAAGCTCTGGATCATGGCCAAGTCCACGACACCTCTTTGGCTATCCCTGCCGCCGCCGACCTGGCCAATATCTTTTGAGGCAAGACCAAGGAGTTTCATCAACTGCGCCCGCCACTGCTCAAGCAAAGGCTTGCGGCCGGCTAGGACGAGCGCGGAAACATCGCGCTTGGCGATAGCCGCGCACCCCATGACCGTCTTCCCCGCGCCGGGCGGAGCCACCAGAACGCCCATATCGTGCGCCAGAAGCGCGGCGACGGCTTTTTCTTGCTCAGGCCTCAGGGAGCCTTGAAAGGTTAGGGACAGCTTCTCCGGAGTCGCCCTCTGGTCGGCAATCACAATGCGGCTTCCCGCGCTCGTTATCAGTTTTTCGATCTGATCGGAAAGGCCGCGCGGCAAATGGAGGTGGCTTAAATCCTCATCGTAGCACCGAATAAATCTCGGGGTCTGGTACGTAGAGAACCGCATTTTCTCACGCTTGTAGAACTCCGGGTTGTGCAAAGAAGCCAGATGCTTGATTTGCGAGAGCATCCAGGGAGGAATCCCGGATTTCTCCACGCTCATGACGCCGCCTAAAACGCACCGGACGGCCTCGGGCGCTGGGTGGCGCGTTCGCATTGCCACGGTTGGGCGCGCGCCCGCGCTTAAACCAACGGCCAGGGGCGGCACGACCTCAAGAAGCGCGTCCAATTGAGAGGGGGTGAGGCGACAGATATTGCTGAGGAAAACCCATTGATCGGACCACGGCCGCATCTCGGGTGAGGACGTGTCCAAGAACTCGGTATTGCCGAGAGGTCGACACTTTTTTTGCAGAGGCAAGGCGATGAGATTGCCGAACCCGCCTTTTGGAACGAAATCCTGGCTTGGGAAGAAACGATCATAGCTCCCCATGTCCAGGTCGCCGCGGCTGTCCATGGTTTGGCGAAGCAGCCGCATCCCTAATTGCCGAGCGAAAGCCGCTGAAATAGCCGCGGAGAAGAATATCCAGACATGACCGCCGTTGCCCGAGCGTGACCGTTCAAGATAGGCGGGGATGTTGTAGCGCTTGCAAACCTCCAAGTAAGCCAACGCATCCGGGAGCCAGCCCGCCCTATCGAAGTCGCAGGCCAAGAAAAGGCAGGTGTTGTCGTTTAGGAGGGGATAAACCCCAACGGTCGATTTTCCCGCGAGATGGTCGTGGAGAACCTGATCCGTAATAGGAAAATATTTCTTTGGCTCATTCTTCGGGCCCCACGGGTTTTGACAGGAGGGCTTATAGCCCTTCTTGCCCGACTGCTCATTGACCCAGAGGGTCGCGTAAACGTCCTCCCTTCCTTGAAAGAGCGCGCGGAACAGCTTGATCTTGTCCTGGACCGGAGCCTGGTTGTCGGTTGCGGGCAGGCTCTCTCCCAATATCGGCAATTCGAGTTCAACGGCAAGGATGATCGGATCGGCGTCGGCCACTACCGAGATCCCCAGGCGCGCGCGAAGCTCGGCGTTCTCGCGCCTCAAACGTTCCATTTCCCGGCGTGATTCCTCCAAGTCCGCGATGTTCTCTGGGATCGGTCCCATGCGGGTTGCCGTGTTACTTTTCGGGCCTTCGATGAGTCTCGATGGCCGCGCGGGTGCGGTTGACCTCTGCGGCCAACGTTCGTTCCTTGGGAAGGACCGTTCGATATTCCGAAGCCAGAACCTTGTTGGGAAGGCCTTCCAAGGCATAATGTGCTACCGCGGCGTCGCTTTTCGCGCAGAGGATGAGGCCGACAGGTGGATTCTCGTCCTTGTGAGTCCAATGCTCGCGCGCATAATTGAGGTAGAGGTGCATCTGGCCGGCGTCCGCGTGAGTGAGGCTTCCCAGTTTGAGGTCGATCAGGACAAGGCAGCGCAGGCGGCGATGGTAGAATACGAGATCGACGCGGTACCAGGCGTCGCCGACCCGCAAGCGCTTTTGCCGGGATACGAATGCGAAATCGCCTCCCAGCTCAAGGAGAAAGGACTCAAGATGCAGGATGAGGGCTTCCTCCAGTTCGCTTTCCGAATATTCGTCCTTGAGCCCAAGGAATTCAAGCACATACGGGCTCTTGATCTCCTCTTCGGGAGTCACGCGATCCTCAGGTCGTGCTTTTGAGCCTTTCCTCAGCATCGCCGCCTTATCGCGCGAGAGAGCCGTCCGTTCGTAAAACTGAGATTCGATCTGCCTGTGGAGTTGTCTGACTGACCAGCCTCCTCGAAGGGTTTCCGCTTCATAGAATGCTCGCGCGGATGAATTGTCGACACGCAGCAGACGCGAATATTGGCTCCACGAAAGAGAAAAAGCTTGGGCGATTTGGTCGACCGCGAATCTCCGAATCAGCGGTTCGGATTTTGGGGCGCTGGGCCTTGTGCCCAATTTCCGAGACAGTGTCTCGGAAATCCTTTCCGGTGGCCAGCCCAGATAGAAACGCCGCATTAGCTCAAGACTGTCGGGAGAGAATCCGCGGCCGAATCGCGCGGTTAGATCGAGGGACAATCTCTCCAAAAGAGCCTGGCCATAAGCGGCGCGTTCCTGGCCCTTTTGGTCGAACTCAATGATTCTTCGGCCGACCTCCCAATACGTTGCCGTCAAAATGAAGTTGACAGACTTTGCCGCCTGTCGGCGCGCATCCTCCAATAGTTGGCTGACCCCCGCGGCGAACCGCTCGTATCCGACGGGAACCGGCAAGCGCTTAGAAGATTTTCTTTGGGTCATTGATCGGGCCATTTCCGAGACAGCGTCTCGGAAATCCTGCTTTCAGGTCCATATATTGTGGCATAAATTTGGCATAACTGTAAATAACCAAAAAGAGAGCCGCAGCCCGCCCCGAGGGCAAGCGCGGCTCTATCGTCAATACTACGGTCTTTTTCAGGCCGTTAAAATGGTGGGCAGTATAGGATTTGAACCTATGACCCTTGTCGTGTGAGGACAATGCTCTACCGCTGAGCTAACTGCCCGGAGTCCGGAACGGGCGGGACGCTATTATATCATTTCCCGGGCGTCGCGCCCGAGAGCTCGCCACGCAAAGAGCCCAACCCCTCCGCTTCCTTGGGGAAGGAGAATCCGGCGGCCTTGATCTCCCGGTCCAGCAAAGAAAGCGCCTCGTCGCCCTTGCCCAGGGCCGAAAGGGTCTTGGCCTTGATCTTGGCCACCGCCACGCGGTTGGCGCCGTAGGCCATGCGCTCGGCCTTGTCCAGCCAGGGCAGGGCGGCCGAGGGCTCGCCGCGCTCAAGCAGGTAGCGGCCGAAGCGATAGGGATAGACGTAGTCGGTGGAGTAGGCCTCAGTTAACTTCGGGTAAAGCTTGCGCAGAGGGCCGTCTTCACCCGCCATTTCCAGGAAAAACCGCAGGTTGTCGTCGCGGTTGCGGTCCGCCCCGACCTTGGCGGCGGAGCCCTCCAGCTGGGAGATGGCGCGGCGCAGGAGCGCGCCCCGCTCCTCCTTGAGACCCAGCCTGTCGTAGACCTCCACCAGAACCTCGATGCCGGTGCGAAAATCGGCGCAGCGATCTTTCTCCACGCCGAAGAAACGCTCCTTGACCAGCCGCTCCAAGGCCTTTCGTTCCTTTTTGAGGAGCTTGAGGCGTTTTTTATCGTCGAAGGATTCCGGAATCTTTTCGGAATAAACGATGTCGTAGGCCAGGTCGCAGGATTTTTCGAGCTTAAGAAGTTTGGCCAGGGCGTCGGGGCCGCCGGGCCGATTTTCCTTGGCCGCGCGCATCAGCCCCAGCCGGGCCTCCAGGATCCGCCACGCCAGCTTCTTGCGAGCCTCTTCCAGAAGAACCGGGGAGAGGGAGTCGATCTCGGCCTGGGCCTTGGGATATTCCCCGGCCGCCAGCCGGGAGCGCAGGGCCCCCAAGGCGGCATCGGCCGGGGCGGAGGCGGGGGGGCCGGCCAGGGCCTGGAGCTTGGCGAGGAAATCCGCCTCGGTCTGCTCCCCGACGATGCGCCCCAGCGGCGCGCCCGCGCTATCGAGCAGGACATAGCTCGGCAGGAAGGAAACCCCGAGTTTTTCCTTGAGCGCCTTGCCTTCCGGCTTGTCCACGTCCAACTTCAAAAGCACGAGTTCCTGGGACGCCCGCGCGAATTTCTCCCCCGAGAGGACCTTTTCCTCCATGTAATAGCAGGAATAGCACCAGGGGGCCTGGAAATCGACCAAAATCCTCCGGTGGGCGGCCGAAGCCCGGGCCAAGGCGGAGGAATATTGAACCTGCCAATCCACGGCCCCGGCCGGAACGGCCAAAAGGATGAGCGCTAAAAGCGATCGAATCATGGCCCCATTATACATTTCCGGGCCCGGCTCGTTGACAGGGGCTTTCCATATTAGATATAGTGTCTCCCTCGCCGCGGGACGCCTCCGAAGGACCCTCCTAATAAAGAAGGCTGTTTTGGGGGATTGTCGGCGCGGTGGGTTATGCGGGCGTAGTTCAATGGTAGAACACGAGTTTTCCAAACTCGTTACGAGGGTTCGATTCCCTTCGCCCGCTAACCGGTTCCGTTGCCGTGAATTCCTCTTCGGAGGGATCAGCGAGCGAAGGCCCGAATAGGG
>CAYHPY010000058.1:0-22755 GCA_964358485.1 uncultured Elusimicrobia bacterium | reverse complement strand
CATGGCCCCCACCGTGGCCCCCACCCCGGAGAAGGATGACAAGAGGCCCATCCCCCCCGCGCCGGAATGAAGAATGTCCTTGGCGAAGACCGGCAAGAGGACATAGATGGGAAGCCCGGCCACGCTGAACACCGTCAAAAGCCCCAGAAGGATGCGGATGGGCTCCCGGCCCAAGGCATAGGACACCCCGTTGCCGATCTCCTCCCAGACCGAACCCGCCGATTGCACCGGGGCCTGTTTGACCCCCCGCATCAAAGACAAGGCGATCAAGATGGACATAAAGCTGGCCGCGTTGATCGCAAAGCACGCCCCCTCCCCCTTCCAGGCGATCAGCAGACCCGCGATGGCCGGCCCCATGATCCGGGTGACCTGGACCAGGAAGGAATTCAAGGCGATGGCGTTGGGGCGGTCGGCGGGCTCCACCAGCTCGCCGATGAGGACCTGGCGCGCGGGGATGTCGAAGGCCGAGATCAGCCCCAAGAAGAGCGCCAAGCACATCACATGCCAGACCTGGACCTGGCCCGTGAGCGTCAGGACGGCCAAGAGCAGGGCCTGCACCATGGACAGGGTCTGCGTCCAAAACACGATCCGGTAATGGCTGGCCCGGTCCACCACGATGCCCGCGTAGAAGCCCAGCAGGAAAACCGGAAACTGGCCCACGAAGGTCACCAAGCCCAGCAGGAGCGGGTCCTCGGTCAAGCGGTAGACCAGCCAGGATTGGGCCGTGATCTGCATCCAGGCTCCGCAAAGAGACAGCACTTGCCCGGTGAAGAACAGGCGGAAGTTGCGGTAGGCTAGGCTTTTGAACATGGGGTGGATGCTTGCTCCAAGGAGATTTTAGCAGTTCAAAAGGAACCCCAAAGACTTCTTGAATCCTTAACAACACCCTGGTATACTTCGCGCATGGCGAATCTTTCAATTTTCCTGACGGCGGCGTCTATTTTCGGCTGCAGCTGGCTCTCCGCGGGGCCTTCGGCCGCGGAACCTGCACCCCCGGCCCAAAAGCGATCCACGGAAGAATTCCTGAAGACCCTCTCCCCCGAAGGACGCAAAGACTTCGCTCTCATGGAAGAGCGGGACCGCCTGGCCGAGAAATACCGAGTGCGGGACCGGAAGCTTCATGTTCGACCGGCGCCGCCGGATTTCAAGCCCGAGGATGCCAGTCGAAAACTAAAGATCACCTTGATCCCCGAACGAACGATGATCCGTAAGGGAAAAAGATTCAGGTACCGGGCGGAGATTCAAAACGTCGGACGGGAGAATATCGTCTTCTCGGACCACGGGTCCTTTATCCTCCGGGGACATCACTTTGGGCCGCCATTCAAGTTCCTCCTGGTTCAAAAGGACGGAGAGGAATTGGAGTTGATAAATTTGACTCGCCACCACTTTCTGCCCGATTCCAATGATGGGTTCCACCCTCCCCCCGGGTGGGAGAAAATGAGCCCCCAGGAAAAGGATGAGGCCATCCGCCTGCTGAACCTCGAAGGCAAGTTGGGCGCGGAGTTCTCGGTCAATCTCCAACCTGGAGAGACCGTCTACACACGGGACCCCCGGACGGGGGCGCGATTTAATGATTTATTTGCTTCTCATGGATTCAAACGGAACGGGCAAGAAAAACTCCTGATTCCGGTCTTCGAGCAAGCGGGGACCTACAAGGTCAAACTGATCTACGATGATTTGCCTCCTGCACGGCCAAGCGAAGGGCGAATTGAAGAGGAAATCAAAATCCTTGGCAGCAGGGAGAGGGTTCTCCGGGCCCATCAATCCATCGCAGAATCGTCTCTAGGATTGTTTCAATCGAATATCGTCACTTTTGAAATTACCCAATGAAGGCCCTTTTTCTCCTTTTCCTATCCGGACCGGCATGGGGAAAATTCGACACGCAGTGCCCCCTTGACCTCCAAGAACGCGCCCGGTCGGCCGCTCCTTGCACCGCCTTGGAATCTGAAAAACAAGAAATAGCCAAGCTGATTGAGGAAGGACTCGCAGCCGCGGATACTGCAATAAAAGCGGAAAAATCTTCCGCTAACGAGAAGTCGGCCGGAAACAAAGAAATTGAGCTATTCCTATTGGACCTGGCCAAAGATCAACGGCGATTGGCGGAAAACAAATTCAACGAATCCCTGGCGCTAACCGCCAAGTACTACAATTTTAGGCCGAAAGATTCTCCCGACACCAAAATACAAGCCGGACCGATAAAGGGACAGCCCGCGCCCTGGAGGGCGAAATACTACGACGACGAAGTGCACTTTCGAAAAGTACCGGCCCCCGATGGCAATCATTACCTGGGAATTAAACCGATTGACAAGAATGCCGGGATATATGCAGGGGCGGTCACGAAGGAGGATGGCGAAATCGCCGCGCGCTATTCACTCTTTCGGGACGTAAATTTCGCTGGAGTCGAACTTTTGGCCGCCATTCTTTACCATGAAACTTCCCATTTCAACGCTTTGACCTCGCTCTCGCCCCCAAAAACAAAGATCGAACACGAATTGGTTGCCGCGGAAGCGGAACTCCTCCAACTCGCGACATTCGAGATTACCGACGATCCTAAAAGTCGATTCTACTGGTATTTCAAAACCCTCCAATCCGACATCGCCCAGTACAAGGATACCATCGCAAATCCCACCGGAAAGGACCCCCATTTATTTGAGAGCCCATACGTTACCAGCGACCTCGAGGCTTCGCATAAGTACGACTACGAGAAAGAGGAGCGGCGGCAGAAAAACCTCAAAGAATACGAAGATACTCTTCGTCAAGATGTGGAAAAAATCAAAGCGCAACGGAAGGCCGAAGAGGAAGCCCGCCGCCGCGAAATCGAGGAGATGGAGCGCAATGCCCGCTGGAGCGCCCTCAAGATTTGGACCCTATACGCCTGCTATTACATCCGGGGCGTCCGATATGGAGACCCCGAGTGGGGCGATAACGCAAGGATATCCGCCCGGGACCGGCTCTTCCAGGAACACCTCAGCGGCCATTTTGTCGTCCTGGATCGGGCGGAGCTTGAAGCAGGGTTGAAGAAAGGCAACTTCTTTCCTGGCGACGTCGGGACCTGCCAAAAGCAATTTGTCACCATGCTGCGCGATCTCCCCGGCCCGGTGGACTTGGACTGGCTCCTGGAACGGATTCAGTACGATAAGCGCGGAGGGCGAATCGGGGAGTTTATCCGGGGAGTTATCGGGTCCCTCCGCGGGGATTCGAGGGGAATCGTCAAAAGCGCAGACAAGCCCTCCTATGGAGAGAGTTCACCTGATTCGCGGAGGGAGCGGGAGGAACGCGGAGGCGGCGGGGTCAAAGACCTGGACGGGGAGGCGTGGCGACAACTTAGGGGAATAGGGGTCAGATGGCCCTGACCGCGTTCTTCAGGCGGGGCTAAAAAGGCGGAAGTTGCGGTAGGCTAGGCTTTTGAACATGGATCGCGTCCCGGAGGGGCGCCAGAGGGATTTTAGCAGTTCGGGGGGAGGACCGGCCGGACGGCTCAGATAAGATGCTTCTTGGCGCTTTGCGGGTCGGGGTATTCGGTAAAGCGGCCCAACCGCGTCTGGCGGGCGACCAACTTGTCCATGGCCGCCCAATACTCGCGCTCGCTGCCTTTAGAGTTTGAGCTTGGTTCCCCCGGTTGCGGAATATTCATATTTCAGTATAACAGGAGTTCTTCCCGGGGTCGATATGCCGCTATTGCCCCTAGTCCGCGGGCCTCGCCGGATTCTTCTCCGAAGGGAGAAGATTCAAGGCCTTCGCGGCTAGAAGCCTTACCTGCTTCCACTCCTCAGAGTTCTCTAGCGCCTTCCTCGTCCACAGATGCGCGTTCTTCGAACCGCTCATGCGACCCAATAGAACGTCAACCGCCGAAAGCGCCTCGATCTGGTGTTTCGTGAGACCGGCATCTTCCCACTGCGCCTTGAGGACTGGAAAACTGTCGTCAAACTCCAGCGCCAACTCATCGGCGCAATTCCCCATATCCTCCTTGTCCAGGAGCTCAAATTGCTCCTCGTGAGAGGCCGCCAGCTTCTTCAAGCTGACGATGGTGTTTGCGATCGTCCAAGCCAGATCTTCTTTCCGAGTCATTATCGAATCCCAGGCGAGACGCCACCCTTCGGGCTGGAGACCTTCCAGTACGGATTAGGCCCGTGATGGCCGCCCCCGGGATGCCAGCGGATCAATCTCCCCGTCTTTCTGCCGGCGGCGTCGTATTCCCGAAGCGCCCACCCCTGCCCCTTATGGTCTCCTCGTCCAAGCGCCTCAACCTTCCAATTGGAGGACCTCTCGATAATTGCGTCTGCCTCCTGCGGGCTTTTCCCCGAAAGGAGGTTTGGGTCCTCAAAAATCTCCTCGACGTCTATCCTATCCTTTCTATCGTCAACCGAGGGCTGTTTTGTTTGCCCCTTATCCGTCTTCGTGGCGTCCTTGGAGTCACCCGCCATGAGGAGCAAGGAGCCGGCCGCCACGGCCGGTCCGGCCTGAGCGAGCCCCACGCCCCCGGCAGGCACGGCCACCGAGGTCGCGGCGGCGGGTGCCAGGGTGGCGGCGCCACCGCCGCTCATGAACGACCCGCCGCCCCCTGCCAGCAAGGAAGGACCGGCGAGCCCGGCGGCCAGGACCAGGGCGCCCAATCCGACTCCGAGGCTCGCGTACGGATGATCCTCGACGAATATCTTCGCGCGGGAGGCGATGTCGGAAACGGTTCCCAGGGGATCGCTAAAGAACCCGGATTTCTGAACCGAGTCCTCCATCTCCTCGGATGAATGCCTGCCGCCCCTATAGATGCCGTACCCAATTCCCAAGAGGCCGAGGCCTGTTCCTACGGGCCAAAGCGGAAATCCCCCGTTCGCGGGGGCCTTGCTCGTTCCCGAACCATTGCTCGGCGCGGATTGCGGAAGGTTCGCCGCATGCCGTTTGGTCGCCTCAAGAATCTTGTAAACCGTCGGATGCCGCGACCTTTCCGCCGCCTT
Source organism: uncultured Elusimicrobia bacterium (assembly GCA_964358485.1). Classification (GTDB taxonomy): domain Bacteria; phylum Elusimicrobiota; class Elusimicrobia; order UBA1565; family UBA9628; genus CAYHPY01. The sequence goes on along the minus strand of CAYHPY010000058.1, from coordinate 17,803 downwards.
CTGGGCCCACATCACGGCCTCGTCCCCTCGCCCCGCGTCCAGCGCTTCCCTGGATCGGCGCAGGTACTCCGGCGTCTCCCCGTGCTTGCTCCGATCCTCCTCGACGCTCCGATAGAACTCCTGAACCCCCTTTGAGGCCGGGTCCGCCCGCATCGCGGCCGCTGCGAGTTGGAAGGTCTTGTCCATGTCTCCCGCGCGTCGGGCGACGACCGCCTCCCGCATCAGGTCCAGGGCCTCGGGGGAGGCGCCGGAATCGGGGACGCCCTGGTCGAAACCGTCGGCCTTGGGCCCTCGTTCCGGGGGGACTCCACGCGCGTCAGGGCCACCCCGCCGGGTCCTTCCGGCTGAAAGCATGAAGACGGCTTTGGCGGTCTCATCGTCGGGATTGCGCTTCAAGGCTTCCCGGGCCCATTGCGCGGCGGCGGGGTAGTCGCCCATTTGTTGGAACCCGCTTGCCGCCAACGTAAATCCGTCGGACTTCTCGGGCTCAAGCTCCCGCAATTTCACCGCCACCCGGATGGCGCCATCGCCGGCGTTTGGCGCGTGTTCGTCCAGAATCAGATAACCCCTGGCGATCTCTTTTAGGTCCTCCGGAGTCTTCGCGGCCAGCTCAAGCTCGCCGAGTCTGGCGCGCGCACCCTGGCGCTGCTCGGGGGACATCCGTTGGACAAGCTGTCCAGGAGTCGGATGAGGCTCGAACTGCGCGAGCTGTTCCTTGCCGAACTGCGCCTGGAAAACGTCCCGCAGAAGCGCTTCTTTGGGGGGTTTCTCTCCTTGCGGGAGCGGATCAGCAGCCCGTAACTGGGCGCAAACCGGGAGGAGGAGAAGAAACGCCAGAGGAAGACGCATCGAGCTCATCTTCTTGAAGGATAGCCCCGAAACGAAAAATTATCAATGGAAGACTGGCGATTTTTCTCTGTCTAGGCCTTTAAACAGAGACTGGAGGCCCGTTCCAGGAAGGACATCGACCGGGCGGACAACGGGCGGGCGCCCAGGTTTTCCTTAAGCTGCTCCGGCGTCCGGGCGCCGACCACGGCGCAGGCCACCTGGGGGCGGCCCATGACCCAACCCAGGGCGGCCTGGGCGGGAGTCAGGCCCTCGAGCTTGGCCACTTGCTTGAGGACCTCCAGCACGCCGGTCAGCCGGGCTTCCGGCAGGCTGGGAAAAGCTTGGCCGGGGACTTTACGCCGCCCTTCGGGACGGGGACCCGCCGATGCGTACTTACCGGTGAGCAGGCCGCCGCCCAGAGGGCTCCAGGCCATGATGGAAACGGATTGTTTGCGGCATTCGGGGATAAGGTCGTCCTCGATGAAACGAGAGGCAAGACTGTACTGAACCTGATCGAATTCGACCCGAGGAAAATTATTTTCGGCCGCGGCGCTCCGCGCCTCGGCCAAATGGGAGCCGCCGAAGTTGGAGACGCCCAGGACGCGGATTTTTCCGTCCTTGAGCAGTTTGGCGAAAGCTTCCAGGCTTTCTTCCAGCGGGACTTGGGGATCGCAACCGTGGGGCATGTACAGGTCCAACCGATCGGTTTTCAGGCGCTTGAGGCTGTCCTCGGCGGCTTTGAGGATGTGTTTTCTGGAGAGACCGCCGGTGGAGGGATCGCTCGGTTTCATCTGGCCGAGAACCTTGGAGGCGATTAGAACCTTTTGGCGGCGGCCCTTGAGGAGCTTGCCCAGCATGGTCTCGGAGGCGCCGCAGCCGTAGATGTCGGCGGTGTCGATGATGTTGATTCCGGCGTCCAGGGCGAGGTCCAGGAGGGCGGCGGCGGTTTTCTCATCGGCGGCGCCGACTCCGTGCCAGTCGGCGCCGAAGTTCATGGTGCCGAGGGCTAGGGGGGTGACCTTGAGGGTGGTGCGGCCTAGGGGGCGGAGGTCCACGGAACGGATTTTAGCAGTTCTTCTTGAGCATCCCCGCGACGCGGGAGTAGAACTTCTTCTCACCCACCTTCTCGGCCGGCGTGCTCCCGCCGGGATTGAAGTAAACCTCCGAAATCATCCGGACGTCCCGCACCCATTTCCCCGTCTTCCGGTCCAACCGCTCCGCGTCCAATCCCCCGTCCGGGGTCTCAAGGATGCGCACCGGGACGCTCCCCCAAAACCAGAAGCCCGGCTCCACCTTGGGCGGCGTCTTGGGCGCCGCCGGCGGTTCCCCCCGCATGAAGCCGGGCTGGGCCGCCGGCAGGGATTTCAGGGACGCGGTCCAAAACGCCTCGTGCTCCCGGCGCGACTGCTCGTCGGGAAGTCCTTCATGGGTCAACCGCACCGTGCAGGAATCCCCCTCGCTCTCCGTCACGATGATGAGCCGGGTCTTGATGCCCCGGGTGGCCCGCGTCGTCCAGGTCAGAACGAACTTCGAAGGGATCCAGGAAACCTCGATCCAGCGCCCCTCGCATCGGCCGTTCCCGCCCCGGAAATCGAAGGAAAATTCCGGAGCATCATAGGGATCTCCCTCCAAGGTGCCCGGCTTGGCCAGCCAGCGGTCAAAAGAGGTGGTGAAGGCCGCCTCGACGAACACCTTCAGGACGTCCAGACGGAGTTCCACGACGAGAGGGGCGGCCGGCATGCGGGCCATTCTACTATAATGAAGCCGTGCCCGACTTCCGCCTCCAGTCCAAATTCCAACCCGCCGGCGACCAACCCGCGGCCATCGAAGCCATCACCCGCCGCTTAAAAGAAGGCGCCCCCGCCCAGGTCCTCCTCGGCGTGACCGGCTCCGGCAAAACCTACACCGCCGCGCAAGTCATCCAGAACCTGGGCCGCCCCACCCTCGTCGTCTCCCCCAATAAAGTTCTGGCCGCCCAGCTTTACGCCGAGTTCAAGGCCTTCTTCCCCGACAACGCCGTGGAGTATTTCATCTCCTACTACGACTACTACCAGCCCGAGGCCTACGTCCCCTCCACGGATACCTTTATCGAGAAGGACTCCGCCATCAACGAACACATCGACCGCCTGCGCCTCAAATGCACCAGCTCCCTGCTCTCCCGCCGGGACGTGATCGTGGTGGCCTCGGTGTCCTGCATCTACAACATCGGCTCCCCGGACAATTACCGGGAGTCCTCCATCCCCCTGGAAGTCGGCTACAAGATCGAGCGCACGGAGTTGGCCCAGGCTTTGGTCAAGATCCATTATGAGCGCAACGAGACGGAGTTCACCCGCGGCAAGTTCCGCCTCAAGGGCAATGTGGTGGATGTCTACCCCGCCTACATGGAGACCGGCATCCGCATCGTCCTGGGAGACGAAGCCGTGGCCGCCATCTCCGAGTTCGACCCGCTGACCGGCAAGAAATACCGGGACCTGCAACGGGAGTGGATTTACCCCGCCAAGCACTTCGTGACCAAGGGGCCGGACCTGGAGCGGGCCCTGGTGGACATCCGCGCCGAGATGGAGGAGCGGGTCCGGTACTTCAAAAAAAAGAACAAACCGCTGGAGGCGCAACGGATCCAAGAACGGACTCAGTACGACATGGAAATGCTCCGGGAGATGGGTTTCTGCAACGGAATCGAGAACTACTCCCGCCCCCTTTCGGGGCGGCCGGAAGGGGAACGGCCCTACTGTCTGATGGACTTTTTCCCGAAGGACTTCCTGCTCTTCGTCGACGAGTCCCATGTCACCCTCCCCCAATTTCGCGGCATGTACGAAGGCGACCGCTCCCGCAAGCAGACCTTGGTGGACTTCGGATTTCGCCTGCCTTCCGCCCTGGACAACCGGCCGCTCAAGTTCCAAGAGTTCGAGGCCGTCAAGGGCCAGACCTTGTTCATCTCCGCCACGCCCGCCGAGTACGAGCTCAAGCAGGCCAAGGGCGAGGTGGTGGAGCAAGTGATCCGCCCCACCGGCCTGGTGGACCCCCCGGTGATCGTCCATCCCTCCGAGGGTCAATTGGACGACCTGATGGCCCGCATCCGCGAGCGGACCGTCCGCAAGGAGCGGGTCCTGGTCACGACTCTCACCAAGAAGACGGCGGAGGATCTGGCCACCTTCTTATCCTCCAAGGGGATGCGGGTGCGCTACCTGCATTCGGACATCGAGTCCTTGGAGCGCATCCAGATCCTGCAGGACCTGCGCACGGGCAAATTCGACGTCCTGGTGGGCATCAACCTCCTGCGGGAAGGCCTGGACCTGCCCGAGGTGTCCTTGGTGGCCATCCTGGGGGCCGACCATGAGGGCTTTCTGCGCTCGGAAACTACTTTGATCCAGGTGGCGGGCCGGGCGGCCCGTCATTTGGGTGGGGAGGTGGTGTTCTACGCCGACACTCGGACGGGCTCAATGACCCGCGCCTTGGCGGAGATGGAGCGTCGGCGCGAGAAGCAGTTGGCGCATAATAAAAAGCACGGGATCACGCCCAAGAGCATCGTCAAGGCGGTGCATGAGTTGGAGGAGTTCCAGACCGCGGCCAAGCGGGAGGGCCTGTCTTTGCTCCGGGACAGCTCCGCGGCTTTCGCCGCGCGGGACGTTCCCACCTTGCTCAAGGACCTGGAAGAGCAGATGAACCAGGCGGCGGATAATCTGGATTTCGAGTCCGCGGCCATGCTGCGGGACCGGCTTTTTGAATTGAGGGAGATGTCGGCGTCCAAGCAAGCCGCTCCGAGGGGACGAAAGCAGGCGAAGAAGTAACGGAACCGGAAAACTTTTCACTTCCACCGGTGAAAGTGAAAATATAAAATAGCGAGCAAATTAATGGGTAATTTAAAGTCGAAGTCGCCGCGGCCGATGAACTCCCGTCAAATCGTTCGGGCCGCCATGCCGCTGATCAAGGCGGCGATCAAAGAGGATCTATCCCGGCGGGGAGATCTCACGACCAAGGAATTTCTCCCCGCCGGAATTGTTCTTTCCGGAAGGATCGTTTCCAAGGCCGTCGGCGTTATTTGCGGCGCGGAAATCGCCGCCGAGGTCTTTCGCCGCGCCGCTCCCGGTTGTTCGGTTCGGATACTGAAAAAGGACGGCTCTACCGTCCGCCCGGGGGACGCCGTGATGAAAGTTTCGGGCGGACGGAATCTATTGACGGCGGAGAGAACGGCTTTAAATTTTCTACAGCATCTGTCTGGAATAGCTACTTTAACGAAACTTTACGTCGACCAAGTCAACGGATTGAGGGCGGGTGTCTACGACACCCGCAAAACATTACCCGCCTGGCGCGTCCTGGAAAAATACGCCGTCCGGTGCGGCGGGGGGCATAACCACCGCATGGGGTTGTACGACATGGTTTTGCTGAAGGACAACCATTGGAACGCGGGAACGGAACCTACGAAAAGAATAAATGAATTTCGCCGCCGCTATCGCGGCGTTGAAATTATGATGGAAGCCGCCGACCTGGCGCAGGTGGCCCGGGCCGTGGAGGCCCGGCCGGAATATATTCTCCTGGACAACATGGGGGCCCCCCTTCTGCGGCGGGCCATCGCCATGATCCGAAGCCGAGCGCCGAAAACGCTCATCGAGGTCTCGGGGAACGTCAATTTGAAGACCATCCGCCCCCTGGCCAAGCTGGGGCCCGACCGGATCTCCATCGGGCGCCTGACCCACAGCGCGCCCGCCCTGGACCTGAGCCTGGAAATTCCTTGAAGCCCTTTCCGGGGGTGTCCCAGGTCCTCCGCCTGGAAAAGACCGCCTCCACCCAGGATGTGGCCAAGACCTTGGCCCGGGAAGGGGCGCCGGCCGGGACCTTGGTCTGGGCCGAGGTTCAAACTTCCGGCCGGGGGCGCCTGGACCGGAGTTGGAGTTCACCCTTGGGGGGCCTTTATTTCTCTCTGGTCTTGCGCCCAGCCTGGCACCCGGAGCGCCTGGCCCAATTGGGCATCGCCGCGGCCGAGGCCGCGCGGTCGGGGCTTTATCGCTTGGCCGGGGTCGAGGCCTTCGTCAAACCCCCCAATGACCTCTTGGCCCTGGAAAAAGGCCTCCCGCGCAAGCTTTGCGGCATCCTGGCCGAGGCGGCCGGGGACTCCCGGTCGGTCGACTGGGCGGTCCTGGGGGTGGGGATCAACGTCAACGCCCCCCCGGCCCTGAAAAGCGCCACCTCCCTAAGGCGCCTCACCGGGAAAAAATGGGAGCCCGAGACGGTTTTGCGGGCCTTTCTCGCCGAGTTCGACAAATGGTACAAGACCTCCCATGCGGCGTGACTTGCTCACCGATAAAATCATCCTGCTGACGGGAGCCTCCAGCGGCATCGGCTGGGCCACCGCCTTGGAATTGGCGCGCCACCGGCCCCGGCTGGCTTTGGCGGCCCGCCGGACCGACAAGCTCAAGGAGTTGGCCGCCCTGGTCGAGAAGTCCGAGGCCGAGGCCATGGTGATCTCCTGCGACGTCTCCGACCCCGCCCAGGGCCGCAAGGCGGTGGAACAGGTCCTGGAGCGCTGGGGCGCCGTGGATTATCTCATCAACAACGCCGGGATCATGGCCACCGAGCATTTTCACGACCAGCATCTGGCCGAGCTCGAAGCTCTGATGCGGACCAATTTCCTGGGCGCCGCCGCCCTCATCCAAACGGTGCTTCCCCACATGCTGCACCGGGGAACGGGGCATGTCCTCAACGTGGCCTCGATCGCGGGCCTCATGGGCCTGCCCTATATGGCCGGCTATTGCGCCTCCAAGTTCGCCCTGGTCGGGCTGACCGAGGCCCTCCGAAGGGAGTATTACCGGACCGGGGTGACCTTCACCGTCATGTGCCCGGGCTCGGTGGACACCCCTATGGCCGCGGCCAGCATCAACGATGAGAAGCTTGCCGGGCTCATCCGGCCGAAATCCGCCGAGCAGGTGGCCAAAGCCATCACGGCCTGCCTGCTCAAAAAGACCCCCGAGCTCATTTACGGGGACGCCCCGGGTTTTCTGTTCCGCCTGCTAAAATTCGCCCCTAAAACCACGGACTGGATCACCCACCAGGTCGTGAAGCGATTTCATCCCTTGGCCCGCGGTCATTGACGGGGATTTTGGTATAATCGCCCACCATGAGCGAAGTCTATCTTAGCCGGGCCGGAGTCGCGAAGCTTCAGGAAGAGCTCAAAAAGCTTCACGGCATGAAAAAACAGCTTTCCATCGATATCGGGGAGGCCCGCGAAAAGGGCGACCTGAAGGAAAACGCAGAATACCACAGCGCCAAAGAACGCCTGGGCGAGGTAATGAACCGGATCTCGCTGATCGACACCAAACTCGAGAAAGTCCGCCTGACCGACGAAATCAAAACCCCCCCGGGAGTGGTGGCCATCGGCGTCAAGGTCACCCTCCAGATGGAGGACGGCGATGAGTTCTCCTACACCTTGGTCGGGGAGGACGAGTCGGACCCCGCCGAGGGCAAGATTTCCGTGTACTCCCCGTTGGCCCAGGGCCTGCTCGGAAAAAAGATCGGGGAGCAGGCCACCGTGGAGCTTCCCGCGGGATCCCGGGTTTACAAAATCGTCAAAACGGAGCCGGGATCATAACCACCTCCTCCTTTTCCGAGGACCTCAAGGCCTTCGCCGCCTCCAAGGGGGCGGACCTGGCCGGAATCGTCTCCGCTTTCCCCATCTCCGAGGCCCGGGCCTATGAATCCTGGCTGGACCGGGGCATGCAGGCCGGCATGGGCTACATGGAAAACAACCGGCCCGGCAGAGGGGATGTCCGGAGCTGGTATCCGGAGGCCAAGTCGGCCTTACTGCTCGGATTTTCGTACGCTCAGCCGGAAGAAAATGTACAAACGGCCCGACCGGGGACGGGGGTGTTGGCCAGGTATAGCGTTCTGCCGGACTACCATGACGAACTGAAAAAGAGATTGAACGAAATACTTGACTGGGTGAAGGAACGGAATCCGGGGACGGAAGGAAAGATTTTCGTGGATTCGAGTCCGCTTCTCGAAAGGCTATTCGCCCGCTACGCGGGGCTGGGTTGGATCGGCAAGAACACGATGGTGATCTCGCCGAAGTTGGGGTCTTATTTTTTCATAGCCGGAATCGCCCTAAACACGGAATTGACATCAGAAAAGTCGGAGGTTGATCATTGCGGCTCCTGCCGCAAGTGCATCGAGGCCTGCCCCACCGACGCTTTCCCCCAAGAACGAGTCCTGGACGCCTCCAAGTGCGTCGCCTACTACACAATCGAGCACCGCGGCGCCATTCCCGAGGGGATTCGCCCCGGCATCGGGGATCATGTGCTGGGTTGCGACGTCTGCCAGGAAGTCTGCCCCTGGAACCGCTTCAGCCGCCCCAGCCGGGTTTTTCAGGCCGTGGAGGACCGCCGCCTGCCCTTGGAGGATTTGGCCGCCCTGGACGGACCCGCTTTCCGCAAGCGCTTCGGGGCGACCCCCGTGGAAAGGACCCGCCGGAGGGGCCTGGTCCGCAACGCCCTTCTGGCCATGGGCAATTCAGGCGACTCCCGGCACCTCAAGACCCTCGAGGCGCGGAGCTCGGACCCCGATCCGATTTTGGCGGAACAGGCCTCCTGGAGCCTTAGCCGGCTCGGGCGGGAGGTGACCGTATGACCGGCTTCATGGCCATGATGCTCATCGCCCTGGCTGCCCAATTTCAAAAAACCGGGAGCCTCAAGGGAGTGGAAGCCATTAACCCCCCCGAAACCCCCGTCGCCTTCAAGGCCCCCGCGGCCGACGACCTCCTAGGGTTGGGTCAGGACAAGCGCAAACCCCTCGTGATCCCCTCGGTGGGGGAATTGGTGTCGGTGACCACCGACACCGCCAAGCCTCCGGAGCCCACGCCGCCCTCCTACTCGGCCCTCCCTCCCTCCTCGGGGATCGAGGTGCCCTCCACGGCTCCCCCCCTGCCCCCGCCGGTGAAGGAAGACGAGAACCCTTGGATCCTGCGTTGGATGCTCAAGAACGTCCCGCGCGGAATGCTCGTGCGCCTGCCGATCATCGACACCGACCCCAACCGCGGCAGCACCATCGGCTTTATGCCCATCTGGGTTCTTAAGGAGAAGGGCGGCGGGGACCGCATCCAGGAAATCCACGCCCCCTCGCTGACCTATAACAAGATCTTCAAGGGCATCCCCACCTACCGCTACTACAACTACCCCACGGACAATTCCTCCCTGATCCTGCGCGCGGCCGGCTCCCTTCAGGAAGAGCGGGAACTCCTGGCCCGGTACGAGGACGAACACTTCCTGGGCAACGACTGGAAGGCCTACGGCAAGGTCCAGTACAACGTGGACGGGGCCAAGCGCTTCTTCGGCTTCGGGCCGGACTCCCCCCAGGGGGGCGAGGCCAACTACATCGACGACACCATCCAGTACGAGGTCTCCTTCGGCGTCCCGGTCGTCAAGGAAAGCTCCTGGAAGCTCCACGGCTACAACAACCTGGCGTCCACCTTGATGAAGGACGGCCGCACCCCCAACCTGCCCTCCTTCCGGCACCTCTTCCCCGGGGTCGGCCCCATCCACCGCCAGCAGACCAACCTCCTGGGAACCCGCCTGGACTACGACACCCGCGACCACGGAACCACCACCAGCAACGGCGTTTATTTCAACATGTACTCCGAGACCTCCATCCGGGGCTTCGGCAGCGCCTTCGACTTCCAGCGCTACGGCATGGACGCCCGGTGGTTTCGCAAGACCTCCCCGGACGCCAAGCACGCCGACGGCGCCCAAATCCGGTACGACCAGCAGCTGGCCAACGCCCCGTTCTGGCTCATGCCCACCGTGGGCGGCAAGGGGAGCCTGCGCGCCTTCGGCGACGGCCGCTACGTGGACCGGGGGTCGATGGTGGTCAACTACGAGCACCGCTACACGGTGTACTCGGTGGCCCTGGCCGGGGTCACCACGGAGATCGAGATCGACCCCTTCATGGGCGTCGGCACCGCCTTCGACAACCCCGGCCGCCTCTCCGGGCGCTACCTCCGCCCCCTGGCCGGCCTGGCCGTCCGCGCCGTGGCGCGCCCCCAAGTCGTCGGCTCCATCGACTTCGGCTTCGGCGAAGAAGGCATGAAAGCCTTCATCGACATCAACTACTCTTTTTAATTGGGGACACCCCCCATTTTTACCATCGATGGTAAAAATGGGGGGTGTCCCCAATTGTTCAATTGTTCCTTTTGATAAAGGTCGGTAAAGTAGGCCTTTTGGTCCCGCCGAAGGGCCCTTCGGCCCAGGACAAGAGGCGGAGTTGCGGCTAACCTTATCCCAAGATCTTCGCTAGGCATAGACGGCAAATCCGCCGGCGGGATCCGAGGATAAAATGAGCGCGATGCAAATGCCGCCCGAACTTCCCAACTTCGCCCCCGCCAAGATGAAGAAGAAGGAACGCAAAAAGGGCGGCCTGCCCTGGTTCCCGGGAGCCGACGGAAGCGCCGTCACCCTCCTTTCCGTCCTGGGCAGCAAAGTGGGGATGCTCGCGGTGATCACCGCGCTGAGCGCCACCGCCATCCAGTACGGCAACGACCAGGCCCGCGCCCAAAACGCCGAGGCCAAGGCCCGGCGCGCCGCCGGCTTCAACGGCCCGTCCCGGCCCGCCAACAAATATGACGGAGACCTGACCAAGCTTCCCGGCATGCGCCCGCCGGTCACCGACAGCCTGGGGATGATCAACGGAGGCATGGGAGTCGCGATGCCCGCGGGGGCCGTCCCCGGGGCTTCCAACCCTTCTCAAGCGGCCCAGGATTCCGCCGCGGCCGGACAGACGGCAGCCGCCGGCGACCAAGGCGGTCCGATCGCGGAGGCGGCGCCCGAAGCGCCCGCCGCGCCGGCCCCCGAGGCGACCGTCGTTCCCACCGCCGCGGCCCTAGCGGGCCAGCGGGTGGGCGCGCTCAGCGCCAACCGGGGCGGCGCTTCCACTTTAGCGGGAGGCGCGGGCCTCTCGGGCGGAATCGGACGGGCGTTCGGCCAGCTCTCCGCCGCGACCAACGCTTTCAAGGTCTCCGCGATGCGGGGACAGGCCGCCCCGGGCCGGGCCACCGCTTCCCGGCCCTCGCTCCGCGGACGCGGACGCGGCATCGCCGAGCGCCAATTGACCCGTTCCGCCCAATACTCCAGCGTCGCCCGGACCGGAACCGTGGATGAGACCAACGCCTCCAACGCCACCAGCGCCTTCGACAACGCCAAGATGGCCGGCACGGCCATCACCGGCGCCGGCGCGGGCGTCGGAGGGGAAGTGGACGGCGGCCAGACCACGGGCACCCCGAACCAGCCCTCCCCGGGAGGACCCATCGAGAGCACCACTCCCGACACCACCCCGACCTGCGGGGCGGGAACCCATATCGAGAACGGCGTCTGCATGCCCGACCAGGGCGAGAACGTGACCGAGTGGCAGCCCCTGGTGGACACCGCCTGGAACCTGGTCAAGATCGCCGGGATTCTGATGATCGCGGCCTACCTGTTCGGGCTTTTGGCCAAGGCCAGCATCCCTTACGTGTCCTGGATCGCCTACTACATCGCCAAGGCCTGCTACATCGGCGCCATGCTCGCCGCCGGAACCGCGGCGGTCCTGGGCCTCTACATCGCCGTGGGCCACGGACAGTGGATGCAGGGCCTGATCCTGACCGCCATCGGCAGCCTGATCGCCTACCTGGCCTACCAAGCCTCCGAGGGCTTGGTCAACCCGGCGGCCACCGCGGCCCCGGAACCCATCGCGGAGGCGGCGGCGGGAGAAGTCGCCGCCAAAGCCGACGCCCTGGTGGAGACCCCGGTCGTGCAGGAAGGGACCATGGCGGGCCTCGCGCAGTGATCGAATTCGTCGAAAGAATGGGACTCGGCGCAGAGGGACCTCCCCCCCCGCTGCCCCGAGGCGCCCTTCTAGCCGCATTCCAAAACTCCGCCGCCAGCTACACCGCCCAAACGAGTAAAACCCGCCCCATCCAAAAGGAATTCACCCTACGAATGTACGCCCCGTTCCTGGAGCCCGGCCTGGGCGGCGGCCCCGCCAAGGCGGGCGACGAGATCGCTTTTTCGGGGCCCATCGAGTGGACTTCGCCCACCGAAGGGAAGGTCCCCGCGACTCTTTGGTTTAAAAAGGTCGTCGTCTCGTTCCGAACGCAAGCCGACCGCCGGACCGTGGCCGAGGCCGCGGTCGATTTGGGGCAAAACGGCCTGGCGGTGTGGCGCCACCGCCATTCCTACATGCAGAACGGCGCGGGCTTCGCCTGGAACACGATCGGAGACCACCGGGCCGCGTTGGACAACGCGACCGCCCAGGAGTACGACCGATTTTTGGAGGGCGTGGCCCTCTTGTGGGCCAAGCGGGGCGTCGCCGCCCTATTGGCGACCCCGGCGGGAGCCGAGGCCCTGGTTGATAACGGAACCTTGGCCGCCCCCATCCGGGTGTCCTACGACAAAAACGGCGTGGTCGGAAAAAATCCGGGGGGCTTCGCGCTCCGCCTCTGGCACATGCCCGTGAACATCCGCTTTACCGTCATCAAGCACGAACCCAGCCATTTCGACCCCTGGATCATCCAGCTCCACGGCCCCATCGACATCATCTTCGAGGCCAAGGAGTGGCGCCGCCGCCACGGCTACGCCCGGGGGGCGTCCGGCTTCACTTTGGACCCCGATTTCCCCGGACCCCGGCCGGACATGACCTTGCTCGGGCCGAAGCTGGAAGTCCTCATGGATCGGGCCGTCGAATACTGGTCGCAAGCGGCCGCCTATCTCGCCCTGGATCCTCTGGACCGGGATCTCAAGGCCGCCATCACCGAAATCGGCGGCTCGATCCTCGTCCCCGAGCACGCCCCCGAGCCGGCCGTCCTGCGCTCCCTGCGGACCCTCGAGTCCACCGAGGGCTGGTAACCACAGTTTAGTAGAATCGCCGGATGATTCCCGCGTTCATCGCGGCGGCCACCTTTATCGCCTTCCTGCCCGGACTACGCGGGGGCTTCATCTGGGACGACCGCACCCTCCTCGTCCTCAACGCGGGCTTTCGAGGCCTGGATTGGCCCCGCCTGAAGTGGATGTTCACCAATTCCGACATCGGCCTCTACATGCCCCTGACCTGGCTGAGCTACGCCCTGGATTTCCAGCTCTGGGGCCTGGACCCGTTCGGCTTTCACCTCACCAATCTGTTGCTCCACAGCCTCAACGCCGCGCTTTTCTACGGGATCGCCCTGCGGCTTCTGGAAAAGGCGGCCGGCCGCTCCCCGGCCCTTCCGTGGGCGGCGGCGTTCGCGGCGCTGCTGTTCTCGATCCATCCCTTGCGGGTGGAATCGGTGTCTTGGATTACGGAAAGAAGGGACGTCCTGTCGGGGTTCTTCTACTTGCTCACAATCCGATTCTACCTGGAATCACGGAAAAAATTGGGGCTCGCCTGCTTCGCAGGCTCGTTGATGGCAAAAAGCTCGGGGGTGGCTTTGCCTTTCGTTCTCATGATTTTGGACCACTATCCCCTGGAAAAAAAACAGGGTGGAAAACTGCCTTACTTTACCCTGGCCCTCGGAGCCGTGGTGATCGGGGTTTTTGGTCAAGAAAGCTCCGGAGCGCTTCGCTCCGGAGCTGAACTTTCGCTATATGAACGATTGGGACAGGCGGCTTACGGGCTGATGTTTTATTTTACCAGAACGATCTTCCCCCTGAATTTAATGCCGTTCTATGAAAGACCCAAAGCCATGGGCCTCCTCGAGCCCGGTTTCATGAACGCGACGGCGTTGGTTTGCGGCCTGACGGCCGCAGCCGTGATCTTTCGCCGCTCCTACCCGGCCTTCCTGGCGGCCTGGACCGCCTACGCGCTGACCTTGGCCCCGGTCCTGGGCCTTGTGCCCATCGGCCTCCAGCTGGTGGCCGACCGCTACAGCTACCTTTCCTGCCTGCCGTGGCCCCTCTTGGCCGCGGGGGGCCTCCTAAAAAGCGGCTTCTCCCTCCCCACCCGCGCCATCGTGGCGGGAGTCCTGTTGTTTCTGGGCGTGATGACAAGTCGCCAGTCGGAACTTTGGAAGGACGAGGAAACCCTCTGGACCGACGCGGCCCGGACCGGGGGGCAGGCTTACGCTTACAACAAGCTGGGAAACGCAAAGATTTCTAAAGGAAAAACGGAAGAGGCTATCCAAAACTTCGAATCCGCCCTGCGGGCGGATTCGACATATGCCAACGCGGCCTACAATATGGGCGTGGCTTTGGGCTCCCAAGGGAAACTGGACGCCGCCATGGCGCGCTACCTTCAAGCCTTGCGCTTGGACCCGTCCCTGGCCGCCGCCCATGTCAACATCGCGGCCATCCTCCACTCCAAGGGCCGTCCCAAGGAGGCCTTCGAGGAATTGGAGGCGGCGGTCCGGGCCGATCCGAATTACGCGCCGGCCCGAGCCAACCTGGGATCGTTTCTAGCCTTCCTCGGCCGAAAGCCGGAGGCGGAGGCCCAATTTCGGGAGGCCCTGAGGCTCAATCCCTCCAACCAGGAGGCCCGGCGGGGGCTGGAAGGTCTTAGACGCCCTTGACCGCGGCGAAGGCCTTGCTCGCGGCGCGCAAGGTCTGGGCGATTTCCTTGTCCCCGTGCGCGGCGGAAACGAAGGCCGCCTCGAATTGCGCCGGTGGAAAGTAAATCCCTTCGGCCAACAGGGCGTGGAAAAAACGGGCGTAGGCCGCCGTGTCGGCTTCCTTGGCCGAGACATAGTCCCGCACCGGCCGGGGCGAGAAAAAGACGGTGAACATGGACTCGTAGCGGCTGATCCCCGCCGCGATTCCCGCGGCCTTGGCCTCCTTGGCCAGGCCGTCGCAAAGCTTCTCGGCGAGTTTTCCCATGCGGGAAAAGGGCTGTTTGGACTTCAAGGTCTCCAGGGTGGCGATGCCGGCGGCCACCGCCACGGGATTGCCCGACAAGGTCCCGGCCTGGTACACCGGGCCCAGGGGCGCGACTTTTTCCATGATCTCGCGCCGCCCGCCGTAAACCCCGATGGGAAAGCCCCCGCCCACGATCTTGCCCAAGCAGGTCAAATCCGGCTTGATCTTCCAGATGCCCTGGGCGCCCCCGAAACGGAACCGAAAGCCCGTGATCACCTCATCGAAAATCAGCACGGCCCCGGCCCGTGCGGTCTCGGCGCGGAGCGATTCCAAGAAGCCGTCTTCCGGCCGCACCGTGCCCATATTGCCCACCACGGGCTCCACGATCACGGCCGCGATCTCCGGACCCCAGCGCCGGAAGGCCGCCTTCACGGCGTCCGTGTCGTTGTAGGGCAGGGACAAAGTGGTCTGCGCCCAGGCGCGGGGCACGCCGGCCGAATCCGGTTGGCCCAAAGTCATGGCCCCGGAGCCCGCGGCCACCAGCAGGCTGTCCACGTGCCCGTGGTAACAGCCCGTGAACTTGATCACCAAGGTCCGCTTGGTGAAGGCCCGGGCCACCCGCAGGGCGCTCATCACGGCCTCGGTGCCGGAGCTGGTCAGGCGCATGAGCTCCATGGACGGAAAAGCCGCCTGGACGAGCTCGGCCAGCTTGGTCTCGCCCTCCGTGGGCGCCCCGAAGCTGGCTCCCTTGCGCGCGGCGGCGGAAGCGGCGGCGGTGATTTTCGGGAAGGCGTGGCCCAGGATCAGCGGGCCCCAGGAGAGGCAATAGTCCACGTAGGAGCGCCCGTCGGCGTCGGTCAGGCGGCAGCCCTTGCCCGAGGCCATGAAGACGGGGGTCCCGCCCACGGACTTGAAGGCCCGGACCGGGGAGTTGACCCCTCCGGCCAGGACTTTCCGGGAATTCTCAAAAAGGGCTTCGGAACGGGGGCGGCGTTTGAAATTGTTCATGGGTTTTTGGCGCTCCGGGATATCTTACAGAACCCCGGGCCGGTTGCCAATGTCCTTGAGGGCGCGCATGTCTCCGGAGGGTATTGACATTTATTCGATACCATAGTATATATTAATAGTGTGGTACGATAGAATTGTCGGGGACTCGATCAAGAAAGCGGCGGCCTCATTCCCCGCCGTCCTGGTGACGGGCCCCCGCCAAGCCGGAAAGACCTCCCTGCTGAGAAGGCTGTTTCCCGGGGCGGCCTATGTCACGCTGGACCTTCCCTCGGCCGCCGAGCACGCCGAACGGGCGCCCGAATCCTTCCTCGCGTCCCTGGGACCGACCGCCATCATCGACGAGGTCCAATACGCCCCCTCCTTGTTCCGGCACCTCAAGGTCGCCATCGACCGCCGCCGCGTCAACGGCCGCTACCTGCTGACCGGCTCCCAGCAATTCGGGATGATGCAAGGAGTCTCGGAGAGTCTCGCGGGCCGGTGCGCCCTGATCGAGCTTCGCTCCCTTTCCGGGGCCGAATTGGGGGAGGACCCGCCCGAGGAGGACCTCCTCCTCCGCGGCGGTTATCCCCAACTTTGGGTGGACCGCGGCCTTGAGCCCGCGCTGTTTTTTTCAAGCTATCTGGCGACCTACCTGGAGCGGGACGTCCGAAATCTGCTTCATGTCGGCAAGCTTCGAGATTTCGAGCGCTTCCTTCGAGCCGCGGCCCTGCGCAGCGGCCAAATCCTCTCCTTCGCGGACTTGGCCCGGGACACGGGGGTGGCCGTGAGCACGGCCCGGGAGTGGATCTCGGTCCTGGAAGCGTCCCACCAAGTCTTCCTACTGGAGCCCTACTTCAAAAGCCTCGGGAAACGGCTGATCAAGTCCCCCAAATTGTACCTGACCGACACCGGCCTGGCCTGCTTTCTGGCTGGAATCTCGACCTGGAAACAACTGCGGGACGGGCCGCTCCTGGGACCCCTTTGGGAAACTTT
Organism: uncultured Elusimicrobia bacterium; assembly: GCA_964358485.1. Lineage (GTDB taxonomy): Bacteria > Elusimicrobiota > Elusimicrobia > UBA1565 > UBA9628 > CAYHPY01. The sequence continues at coordinate 1,217 of CAYHPY010000058.1, read as the reverse complement.
CGTGGTCAACCAGGCCCTGCGGGGCCGAGCTTCTTCCGGGGGCCGCCCCGCCCTGTGGTATTGGCGCACCCGGGAAGGCCACGAGGTGGACCTGCTCATGCAGGACGGCGGCAAACTTTGGCTGGCCGAGGCCAAGGCCGCGGAAAACCCGAGCCGCGGGGACGCCGCCGCCCTGGAGCGGTTCATTGCCGCCGACCCGGGCTCGGTCTCCCGGGCGCATTTGGTCTGCCGGACCGGACGGGAGTTTCCGCTTTCCAAGGCGGTCACGGCCGTGCCGGGACGGGCTTGGCCGCGGGGATGAGGACGGCCTCCCCGCCCCGCCCCCCCCCTTCGATGATAAAATGGAACAAAAAGGCCTCCAGGCCGTATAAGGGTGTATTTTCATGGGAGCACGGTTATTTGGATCCACGGCGTCCGAACGCGAACCTCCCCTCCATCGGCATCCAATCCGAATTTCTTAGCGAGCGCCTCGGCGATTCCTTCAAGACGCCGATAATTTGCTCCTCGGTGTGTCGCTTCGCCATTTCTTGAGTCCTCCGTTAGTGTTAATATCACTTCGGACTCAACTTTTAAATGGCCCAGTTTTCGGGGGGAAGGTCGTGGACATCAGCGAAGAAGCAGTTTCAAACTATAAATCATGCTGAATCAATTGCGGCCCGATGCAGGTTTGGAACTCGCCGTCTTTCTTGGTTGGTCGTTACTTTCAGGTACTATCAACGTGCGCTGGGACCACCTGAATCGTGTCTTGGCGTCCTTTGGGGCCGAACTGCCCTCCATCACGCGATACTGGCTAACAGCCGCGCGACCTCTATTCATCATTGCCTTCGCAGTCTCATTTAGCGGACTTCTGCTTAACCTTGCGGACGTGCACCCGAAGGGAACGGTCTGGGCGACCAAGTTGCGTCTTGGTCTTATCTCGCTACCCGGAGGTGCGAGCCTTCAGGGGCGCAAGCGCATGGCCCTATGGGTCGGGCTTGCAGGCGCAATTGCGACTAGCGCCTGGAGTCTCTGGGCCCTCTTCGAGCCGATGATGTGCTGCACGCTGGTGAGTCCCTGATCTGATTCTGCGTATGCGCTGTTGATCGGGATGGACCTCGCCGAGGAACTCGGTCCTGAGCGGAGTTCACCCAGATGCCGCGGGGGAGTAAACGAACGCGAGAGCCCGAAGGCCGGCGTCAACCGTACTTATACTTGACGCCCATGCCGCCCTCGGGCCA
>CAYHPY010000057.1:0-22837 GCA_964358485.1 uncultured Elusimicrobia bacterium | reverse complement strand
CGTTGACGATCGCGATGCGGTCGGCCAAGGTCATGGCCTCGACCTGGTCGTGAGTGACGTAGAGAATGGTGGCGGCCAGCTTCAAGTGGAGTTTGGCGATTTCGACCCGCATCTCCTCGCGGAGCTTGGCGTCCAGGTTGCTCAACGGCTCGTCGAAGAGGAAGACCTTGGGCTTGCGCACGATCGCGCGCCCGATGGCCACCCGCTGGCGCTGGCCGCCGGAAAGCTGGCGCGGAGTCCGCTTGAGAAGGGAGCCGATTTGAAGGATTCCCGCGGCCTCCGAAACGCGGCGGGCGATGTCGTCCTTCGGCAGGCCCCGGAGCCTCAGGCCGAAGCTCATGTTCTCCTCCACGCTCATGTGGGGATACAGGGCGTAATCCTGGAAGACCATGGCGATCTCCCGGTCCCGCGGAGGCAGGGCGTTGACGCGCCGTCCGTCGATGAGAATGTCCCCGTCGGTGGCCTCCTCCAGGCCCGCCAGCATGCGCAACAAGGTGCTCTTGCCGCAGCCCGAGGGTCCGACCAGGACCAGGAACTCCTTGTCGGCGATCTTCAGGCTCACGTCCTGGAGGATTTCGTGGCCGCCGAACCGTTTGGAAATATTCTTGAATTCTACCGAAGCCATGGAGCTACCCCTTGACCCCGCCCAGGGTCATGCCGGTCAAAAGCCATTTCGAGGAATACAGGAAAACCGCCATCACCGGCAAAGTCACCATGAGCGAGGCCGCGGCGAACATCCCCCACTGGGTCATGTATTGGCCCTGAAGATCGAAGAGCCCCAGGGTCCAGGTGTAGCGGACGGAATCGGTCAAAATGACCCGGGCGATCAGGTATTCGTTCCAGGCCTGGGTGAAGTTGAAAAGGAAGGCGATGGCCAAGGCGGGGGTGGACAGGGGCAGGATGACGCGCCAGAAAGCGCCCATCGCCGAGGCGCCGTCGACCAGGGCCGCTTCCTCCAGGGATCTGGGAATGGTGTCGAAGTAGCCTTTGAGAATCCAGATCGAGAACGGCACCGAGGAGACCGAATAGGCCACCACCATCCCCAAATAGGTGTTCATCAGACGCAGGCGCATGATCATCAAAAACAGCGGCAGCAGCAGCATCACGCCCGGCAGCATCTGCGTGCCCAAAAGCAGGCCCATGCCCGCCCGCTGTCCCGGGAACTTGAACCGGGAGAAGGCGTAGGCCGCCGTCGCGGCCAGGCTCACCCCCAAGAAGGAGGTCGCGGTCGTGATGACCAGGGAGTTCCACAGCCACATCAGAAAGTCCGTCTCCGTCAGCACCTTGGCGTAGGACGCCCAGGAGGCGCCCTCGGGAATGAGGGCCAGGTCGGTCGAGATGATCTTGTCCCCCGGGCGCAGGGACACGGCCAGGATTCTCAGCAGGGGGTAGACGGAAATCCCGCAGGCGGCGATGAGGGCGCCGTGGCAGAGCGCGGTTTTGAACGCCCCGCCCCGGCCCTCAGCCATGGACCGACTCCGAACTTTTCGTGAATTTCAGCCACGCCAGGGAGAACGCCAGAAGGATGAGAAACACGACCAACGCGAAGGCCGCCGAATAGCTGTAGCGGTAGAACGCGAAGGCGGCCTTGTACACGGCGGAAACCAAGATGTCCGCGTCCTCGGTTCCCCCCGCCTGGCCGGTGACCAGGTAGATCACGTTGATGTTGTTGAAGGTCCAAGCCGTGCCGAGGGTGACCGCGGGCCCCAGGACGGGGCGGATCAGGGGTAAAGTGATCAGCCGGAACTGTTGGAAAGCGGAGGCTCCGTCGATGGCCGCGGCGTCGTAGTAGTGCCGGGAGATGGACTGCAGGCCCCCCAGAATGATCACGGCCATGAACGGGATGCCCAGCCAGACATTGATGATCGTGCAGGTCAGGAAGGGATGCTGGCCCAGCCATTGGACGGGAGCCATGCCGACCCGGGCGAGCATCGCGTTGACGAAGCCGTACTGGGAATGGAATTCCCCCCGCATGGCCAGCACCGCCACCACCTGGGGCATGGCCCAGGGCACGATCAGAAGCATCCGGTACAAACCCCGGCCCCGGGTCACCCGATTGAGCAGCAGGGCCAGGGCAAAACCCCCGGCCACGTGAAAGAAAACGTTGACGGCCGACCACCAGACCGTCCGCAGGGCCAACTGCCAGAAGGAAACCTCCGAGAGCGGCGAGGAGGTGAACACCTTGCGGAAATGCTTGAGGCCCACGAACGGCAATTCCCCGGTGCGGCTCCAGGCCAGGATGGTGGAAAGCTTGAGATCGTGGAAAGCCAGGTAGATCTCGAAAAGCATCGGATAGACGATGAGCAGGCCCAATCCCAGCAAAGCCGGGGCCAGGAGCATATAGGCCAGGGCGTGCCGCCCGCGCACCCAGTGCCGGAACACCAACGCCGTGAGCAGTTCCCCCGCGGCCGCGCCGGCCCCCAGCGCCGGCATGCGCGCCGGGTCCAGGCGCCCGCCCGTCATCGCCAGGACCCCGGCCAGGACCAGCCCGACGGTGCCCAGGACCGCGACCGGAAAAAACCAGGGCTTTTCGTGATAGGTGAAATGGAAATACAGCCAGCCCTCCAAAAGGGCGACGAACGCCGCCAGGAGCAGGGCGAACTGGAGAACCTGCAGGACGGGCCAGAGCATCAGTCGGCCATCTCCCGGATTTTCCGAAGCGCCTCGACCTGCATCTTGGCCGCGGCTTCCGCGGGAGTCGCCTGCCGGTTGACGGCCTTGCCCAGGTAGGGGCGCATGGAATCCCAAACCGCGCGCATTTCGGTGGCCATGGGCATGGGTCGGCCCGCCAAAACCTGGTCCATCGAGGCCCTCAGGTGGGGATCTCCGGCGAGGGTCTTGGAACCCGCCGCGCGGCTCAAGGAGGGAAGCCTCATGAGCGCCTTGAGTTGACCGATTTGGTTCTCCTCGTTGGTGTAGAACTCGACGAAGCGGCGGACCAGCTCGAGCTTCGCGCCGTCCAGTTTCGAGCTTAGCAAGAAATACCGGCCGCTGACCATCGGCGTGGGCCAACGGCCCGTGGCCGAGAGCTTCGGGATCTTGGCCACGCCGAAATCGGCGCCCAGCTTGTCCCGGTAGGTGGAGACGGCCCAATCCCCGTTGATGATGAAGGCGACCTTCCCCTCTTTAAACAGGGCGTCCATGCAGTTGTAGTCGCATTCCGGGGGGACGAATTTCTTTTCGTAGATCAAATCCACCACGAAACCCACCGCGGCGCGCATGGCCGGAGTGTCCAAAGTGGGGGTCTTGCCATCGATGGGCCAGCCCCCGAAAGCCCCCAGCCACGGCATCAGCCAAAATGGCTCGCCGAGGTTGAAGGCCATGCAGTAATCCAGCTTATGGGCCTTCGTCTTCGCCGCGCAGAAGCGGAACAGCTCGTCGGTGGTCTCCGGAGGTTTCGGAGAGAAGCGCTTGTTGTACATGAGCATGAGGTGGTTGCCGTTGGTCATAGGCACCCCCCAGGCGTGCCCGTCCAGGGCCACGGCCTCGACCGCGGCCTTGTTGTAGCGGGAGAGGTCGAAAAGATTTTCCACGGGCAGAAGAAAGCCCGCCACGGAATAGACCCCGGTGGTGTCCGAGGGGCTCATGAGCAGGTCCGGGGGACTGCCCGCGATGGAGGCCGTCAAGAACTGCTGGCGCAGGTCCTCGGTGTGGTAATGGTTGCGGACCACTCGGACATCGGCGTTGCCGGGCAGTTTTTTGAACGCTTCGAAAACCGAGTCCACGAAGGGGAAGACATGGGCGTCCTCCTGCTCCCAGACCACGATGGTGCGCGCCGAACGGTCTTCGGCGGCCGGGCCGCAGGCGCCGAGGAGCGCGCAAAGCCCGAGCAAAGCCGTCACGCTCCCTCTCACCGGGCGATGGTAACATTTTGGACGACTTGACGGCCACGGCGCCGGGAGATATCATGTCGTGAGACCATGGACACCCCGTTTTCCAAGACCTTCTCCCGCCTGCGCAAAGAGGCGGGGTTTTCCACCGCCTACCAGTTCTTCCATAAGAACGGCGGTCAGCAGGTTTTTCAATGCACCTTTCCCAACTACCTCCGCATCGAGAAAGGCTCCCACCTGCCCAAGCCCAAGCGCCTTCCCTTGCTGATCACCCTCCTGCGCCTGCCGATGGATTCCCGCGACCTGCGGTCCCTGATCGAGGGCTACCTGGAAACCTGGCTGGGCTCCCGGGACTTGACCGATTGGTTCATCCAGTCCTTCACCACGCACGACCCGGCGGCCGCCCCCCCGGACCCGGCGCACGCCGCGCTGGCCAAGCTGACCCGGCATGAGGCGCGGCCGATCAGCGTGGCCCAATACGAGGCGCTCATGTCCACGGCCGGCGCCTACTGGGTCTTCCGGGTCCTGAGCACCTCCAAGGACGCCTACGAAATCCACGAGCTGGCGGCCCTGACGGGCCTGCGCTCGGCGGAACTTCGCATCGGGCTTTCGGCCCTGCGCCGGGAGCTCCTGGTGGAACGCCTGCGCGACGGCCGCTGGCGCAGCCCCCTGGCCGGGGATTTCCTGTTGTTCCCGGACTCGCGGATGATCTCCGCCAAAACCATGGAGAAGGTCTTCCGGTACAACGAAGCCATGGTCGCCCGCAAAGGCGCCTTGGTGGATGTCCGATATTGCGGCCTACGGGCCGACGCCCGGGCCATGGAGGGCTTTCTCCCCCATTTCCGGGAAGCCATCCGCAGCGTCAACGCCTACGCCCAATCCGAAAAAAGCGAGCATTCCGCTCTATTTTTCGTGGAAGGCCGAGTCCAGCGCCTCCTGGATTTCTAGAAGCTCCCGCGGGGGACCATAGGGCCCACGGGCACCGGGACCAATCGACCCTGGCTATTTTTCCCTTGCGGGGCTACCCTAGAGGCATGAACGGAGATAACATGAAATCTTTCAGCCTTCTGGCCCTCGCGACTTTTCTTGCCGCTCTGCCCGCCGCCGTTCAAGCGGCCACCTTGGACGGAATCGACGTCACCCCCGACCAGATCCGCATCCACACCAGCCATGCCGTCAAGCACTCCGCGTTCATCACCAGCGGCCCCGACCGGCTTGTCGTGGAGCTTGCCGACACGAAGACCGCCTTCAATTCCAAGACTCTTCAGGGCTTGGGCGTTTGGATGAAAAGCGTCCGCTCCGGCCAGTTCAAGACCTCCCCGGCCGTGACCCGGGTGGTAGTGGACCTCTCCGGAAAGGCCCCCTTCCGAGTGAGCAATGAGGGCACCGATCTGGTTGTTCGGCTTGGAGATCACACCATCGCCGCGGCGGCGCCCGTCGTCCCGGCGGCGCCCGCCCCGGTTCAGGCTCCCCAGGCCGCCGCGCCCGTCGAGCCCCCCGCTCCCGCGGAGCCGGCCCCGGCCGCCGAAGCGCGGGTTCCCGCCCCCCCTCAGGGCCACGCGCCCAAGGGCGTTCCGGTGACCTCCATCCTCTATTTCGCCTCCGCCGCCTTCATGCTGGCGGCCGTCGCGGTGCGCATGATGACCCATAAGGCCGCCGCCCCCGCGCCCCGCGCCCCGTCGGATCCTTTCAAGGGCCTGGGCCTGGCCATTGATGACAACGAAGGCATGATCGAGGGGCTCCAAGAGAATTTCAACTCCCTTTCCCGACGGGTGGCCATCCTCGAGAAGAAGATGGACGAAATCATCTCCCGCCCTCCCGTCCCGGGCGCGGCGCCGAACGATTCCAAGCTGGCCGATGAGGTCCTGGAGCTTCGCACCGTCCTGAAATCCATCATCAAGGCCCTGCAACTGCCCTCCAAACTCCTTTGAGCGAAAACAACAATCCCTGGTCCAAGGACTTCGAGGCGGGCGCCAAGCCCAAGCCCGCGGTCTCCTCCGACCCCCACAAAGGGGAACGGGCCCGCAAGGCTTACGGGCGGGCGGTCGCCCTGGTCCGCGAGGTTTTCCGGACGCCCGAGGAGATGGACCGCGCCATGCTGGAGGCGATGGCCCGCGTGGCCGACGACCTCATCAAGGAACTCCTGGAAGACAACCAGGACCTCCTGGCCCTGACCGTCCGCTCCACCGGGGGCAACTACCTGCCGGGGCACGCCGTCAACGTCACGATTTACTCCATCCGCATGGCCATCGCCCTCGGTTGGGGCCGGGAAAAACTCCTCCGCCTGGCCTTGGCCGGGCTCATGCACGACATCGGCATGACCCCCTGGCTCAAGCTGGCCTCCGGCGGCAAAACGCTTTCCCCCTCCGAATACCAGGACCTCCAGCTCCATGTCACCGAGAGCGCGCGGCTGCTCGACCGCTCGGCGGGCGACGAGGACGGCACCTGGCGCACGGTGGTGGACATCATCCTGCACGAGCGGGACCGCAAAACCCGCGGCCCCCGCAAGCCCCGCTTTCACACCGTCTCCGACGAGGTCAGAGTGGCCTCGGGCATCCTGGGCGTGGCCGACACCTACGAGGCCCTGACCCACCCCCGAAGCTTCCGCCGCTCGGTCATCCCGCATGCCGGCCTCAAATATCTCCTGCGCCTGGAGGACCCGACCTTGGACCGGGAGGCGGTACGCCTCCTGGCCGGCCGCATGACCCTATTTCCCCCGGGCTCCTTCGTCCGCCTCTCCACCGGAGAGGTCGGCGTGGTCTGCCAGGTCTTTGCGAACCGCCCCATGCGCCCCGAGGTCCTGGTGCTCCTCGACCGCAAAGGGGAAACCCTCCGCCTGCCGCACACGGTGGACCTCAACGGCAAAGACCTCGAGCACGTCGAGGCGGCCATCGACGAGACCGAGCTCCAGCTCGAGGACCGGCGCCTCATGGCCGCTTTGCAGGCGGCGCGGTGGTGGGTGGAGTAGTCGCGACTGTGTGCAAACACAGTTGCCTCTTGCCCCTCGGACCGGATTATCCGGAAGAAGTTGGTGTAGGTCCAGACGGCTGGGATCAACAAAAGAACAGCTGCCCAACCCAGAAACCATTTAAGAAATGTTCGCCCGAATATCATAATCGCCCGAGTAAAAGGTTTTCCCCCAAGTGCCAGGCTTGTAGAACTCGGTCCGGACCGAAACCGCGCCCGCCGCATGGAACGCCTCTCCCGAAAAGGCGCTTTCCGGCCGATTCTACCACGAAATGGGGCAGCCCGCCTTCCGAGAGCATAAATTCAGCTTCATTTTTTTAGCCACAGCCGGATGGGCCGGTCTAGCCGGACCCGCGGCAGATACGCGGGGCAGGAATTCCCAATTCCCGAAGCATGCGCAGATCGCGCTCCCGTCCCAACCGATCCTGAAGGTGCCGGGCCTTGAGGAGCTCCTTGTCCGCCCCGGGCCGTTTCTTCTCGAAAGGCTCCAATAAATAACGCAGCGCCTTGGCCGCGATGCGCACGCGGTGCGCCTGTTCCAATTCCCCTTTCCCGGTTTCCCGGCCCCGGCGGGTCAAACGGTTCCGGGCGTCCAGGACGGCCAACTGCCAGGCATCATCCCATGAGATCGGCCGACCCTTTCCGGACGGCGGTTCCCGGAGGCGTTTTATCAATCGCCTTCCGGCGTCCTTGAGGCCGGGCAGAATTCGGGCGTTCAGGGCCCGGATCAAAGTTCGGCGTTCCGTTTCGACTCTCCGGGCCACCGCCCCCCGCGCGGGGGGACGGAGGCGCCGCAAGGCCGTGGCGGCCACATCCAGGTCCCGCAAGCGGCCGGTGGGGCGGATCAAACGGGCCAGGTCCCGGAGGATCTTGGAAGAGCCCGCCCGTCCGAGATACGGGCGGTAGGCCTTCAGCGCGACCCGCAGGCGGCGGAGGGACACCCGGAGGTCGTGCAAACCTTCAGGTTCGTAGACTTTCTTGAGCGAGCGCCGAGCGTCCCGGGCCTCGGCAAGATGGCCGAGGGCCAATTTCCGGGCGCAAACGCGGGCGAGGTCCGACTCCGGCGGTCCGGGCATGAGAGTCCCCTTCCGGAGACCGCAACATCCCGGCCCTTATCGGCTTACTTCTTCCGGAACCGCGCCGGCAGGTCGGGCATGGCCGCAACCAGCGCGTTGAAGCTGGTGGAGACCACTTCCCAGAGACCCCAGGCCGCCATGATCGCGAAGGGCGCAACCATCAGCGGATCGGTCAATGCCAGGCCGATGCCGGTCATCAAGCTCTGCAGGACGAAGCCCCGCGCCATCTTGGACGGGCCGTCCACGGCGGACTTGCCGGGCTGGTAGACCGCCGCGTAGACGGCCGCGGCGACTCCGGCCAAGGACATCGCGCCCACGGAGGCCGCCAAGAGCATGCTCGGAGCCATGAAGGCGATGCCCAGGCTCAGGCCCAAGGCGGCCGCGACGGCCGGGAAGGCCGTCATCAAGCGGTCGGCCGGGGTGGTGGCCGCTTCGGTGAATTTACCCTGGAAGGCGGCCTGGCCGAGCGCCGCCGTCGCGACCGAGGAGGTCACGGGGTGGGCCGCCAGGAAGGGCAGGCCCAGAAACAGCGCCTGCGTCAGGTTCATGAGAACGAACACGCCGGCGCCCGCCATGACTCCGTAGCGGAGAACCGAGGAGAGGACTTCGGGGGTGCCGGTCTCGCCGGCCTTGCGGTGCGCCGCGATCAGGCCGTAGAGGGCTCCGACCACCGCCGCGCCGGCGCTGGCCAGGGGCTGGGCCGAAGCCAGCCACATGAGAGAAGCGCTGGCCGTGACCACGGGGGCCGCGCCCGCCAGGGCGATGGTGGACATGCCCAGCGCGAGCGCCGCCAGGACCACGCCGACGGCCAGCGTGGTTTTGGAAATTGCCGCCCTCACCGGCCGGGCCGGAACGGGGGTGGGGGCGGAGACGTCGGTTTTGATCTCGGAGCCTGGGAGGGAGCGCCCAAGCTGGGTCCCGAGGTGGCGGGAAGGCACGGCCGCAACGGCTTCGGAGGAATCGGAGGCGCGGCGCTGGGAAAGACCGTCATACATCCTGTCCAGGCGCCAGCCTGGCTGGGCGTCGGTTTGGGCCGAGTCGTCCGGACGGACCGCTTCGGTCAGGGCGCCGATGGCTTCGGCCGGGACGGCCTGCTCGTGGGAGAAATTGAACATCGCCGCTTCCTCGGACCCGGGCACATAGGCCGGAGTTCCGGCCGATTCAGGGGAGAGCGCGGCGGAGACGACGGGAGAGCCGCCGATGGAGCCGGGGGCGGAAACGCCGGGCGCCATGGAAGGCGCCAAGCCCGCCTTCAAGCCGGGGTTGGTTCCCAAAGTGGAAAAGCGGACCGGGGAACCGTTGCGTTGGAGCCGGGCGGAAGCGGCCGCGGAACCGGTGGACATGCCGCTGCGGGAAGCGGCCCCGGCGGCGAAAGTCTGGGCGGCGGCCTCGAGGGCGGCTCCCCCGGGAGAGAAGAGGACGATGGAAAGGGAAACCCCGGACGCGGCGAGCTTGATCAGGCGGCGATTCATAAGCGACTCCCGCGGCCGGGAAATGAAACGGCGCTCCCGGACGCACCCTTATCATACTCCCCCCCGCCCTTGGACCGTATAGTCCGAAAGGGCCCAAGGCGGGGCGGAATTGGGCCTAGGCCCGACCGGGACCTTCGCCCCGATTTGCTAGGATTGGGCATGGCCCGCCGTCGAGCGCTGGAAAATCTCAAGATCGCCGGACACTCCCCCCTCCCGTCCCCGGAGGAAATCCAGCGCCTCTTCCCTGTCACCCAGGCCGCGGAAAAAACCGTCCGCGCGGCCCGCGCCGCCCTCAAGGACATCCTGGAAGGCCGGGACCGCCGCTTGTTTTTGGTGGTGGGCCCCTGCTCCATCCACGACCCCAAGGCCGCCCTGGAATACGCCCGGCGCCTGCGGGCCCTGTCGGAGCGCGTGTCGGACCGGTTTTTGATCGCGATGCGCGTCTACTTCGAGAAACCCCGGACCACCTTGGGCTGGAAGGGCTATATCAACGACCCTTTCATGAACGATTCCTTCCACATCGAGGAAGGGCTCAAGCGCGCGCGCCAGCTCCTCCTTAAGATCACCGGGCTGGGCCTGCCCGCCGCCACCGAGGCCTTGGACCCCGTGACTCCACAGTACCTGGGAGAGCTGGTGAGCTGGTACGCCATCGGCGCGCGGACCATCGAGTCCCAGACCCACCGGGAAATGGCCAGCGGGCTCTCGGCCCCCATCGGCTTCAAGAACGGGACCGACGGCAACATCCAGGTGGCCATCAACGCCATGCGCTCGGCGCTTTCCCCCCACCACTTTCTGGGAGTCGACGCCCGGGGCCGCATTTCCGTTTATAGGACCCGGGGCAACCCCGAAAGCCACGTGGTCCTGCGGGGCGGCGCCAAACCCAATTACGATCCGGCCTCCATCGCCCGTTGCCGCAGAGCGCTCAGCGCCGCGGGTCTAAAATCGCGGATCATGGTGGACTGCAGCCACGGCAACTCCTCCAAGGATCACCGCCGGCAAGCCGAGGTTTTCAACGCCGTCCTGGCGCAGGCCGCCGGAGGCGACCGGTCGATCCTGGGGATGATGCTGGAGTCCAACCTCCACGCCGGAAACCAACCCATCGCGGCCTCCGGGACGCGCGGCGGGCGGCTCAAATACGGGGTTTCGGTGACCGACGCCTGCATCGGGTGGGAGACGACGGAGCGAATTATTCTGGCCGCTTACCGGCGTCTAGGGGCAGGTTAAATTCCCGGAATGGTCGCGCCCAAGGAAAGAAACACCTTAATAATTTGATTTTTTTACAAATTCACTTTCGACGGGAAAACTGAAAAAATAAAAAATGCCGGAATAATCGGCACTTTTTATTTTGGCCGCGACCAGGATATTACCTGGAAACTTCCTTTCGGGCTTTGTAGATCAAAAACGCCGTCCAGCCCACCGTCGCCAAGGCCGCGGGCCAGAAGAGCAGGGAAGACACCAGGCCGAGGGCGTACATCCAGGCCAGGACCAGGAGGCCGCCCGCGTAGACGCCCCAGCCGCTGCCGGTGTACCAGATCAGGTTCTTGGTCAGCACGGCCCGGGGGAGCATCAAGAGGTTTCCGGCCATCGCCAGCAAAAGCGTGGCGACGGAAATTCCCGCCATCCCTTCGGGATGGGTGTAGTTGCTCATGGCCTGGGCCACGGGGCCGTACATGAAGAGCAAGGTGGCCGTCCAGGCGGACAGGGCGCCCCAGACGTTCTTGAGGCCCTTGGGCATCTTGCCCGAGGCTTCCAGGCCCAGCATGCCCAGGCCCAGGACGCCCGCCGCGATCGCGGGAATCATGGAGGCCATGGCGGCCGGGGCGAAGGTGGCCCAGAGCACCTGGGGCAAAACCGCCAAGCCGAGCAATCCCGAGGCGCGGGACCAACCCTTCCAAAGCTTCTCGGGCAGTTTGCCTTTGAGTTGGAGGAAATTAAGGACCAAGCCGGCGACGATGGCGGGCATGACCACCGCGAAGGCCAACCCCGGCATGAAGCCCGCCAGGAAGATCTGGGTGACCACGACCGCGCTGGTGATCACGCCCACGCCCTGGACCAAGGAGGCGCCCTTCTCCTTTTGAGAGGCGAAGTAGGAGAGCAGGAGCATGTTGCCCAGGATGCCGGTCGAGTAGCCCATCCAGGGGAGAATGGACAGCGCCTCGGGGTTGCCGCCGATCAGGTTGGTGATGTTCATGATGATCTGGGGAACCTGAAGAAGGGTGAAGGGGACGAGGGCCCATTTGGTCAGTTTTTCCGTCAAGAGATCCCAAGAAGAGGGTTTTGAAACGACCTCGGGAACGGAAGAATCTCCGCCGGCCGGATGCGCGGTCGGTGCCCCGGGGGGGCCGGTAATGGGAGCGGCGGGGATTTCGGACACTTCAAAGAGATGGACCCCTCCGGGGTCCAGCTCGATAAATAGCCCATTCTCGCGTAGTTCCGTTCCGGATCTTTCGTACGACACGGGCTGTCCGTCATTTCCGTTGTTGAGAGCGTCTTTGAAAACGTAGCGGGACCCAACTTTGGGACGGAAGGAACCAAAATCCTTCAACGGACCCTCCCCGAAAGAAAAGGTTGCGGCTTCCCGCCGATCGCCGAAATTAGCGGCCGCGATGAGGGCGGGCCCTCCGGACGCAACGGACCAGGCGGCCAATCGAGTATCTTCCCAATTGGGCTCAAGCACCTCCATGGACCCCTCGGCCAGAAGCTTGCGGCTCCGGTCCCCGAAATCCAAAAGCTTCAGCAGATATTCCTGGTTGTCCTTGCGGACCGCCTTCCAGTCGATCAGGACCGGGATGTCGAAGGGAATGGCCTTGGCCGTGTCCACGGACTTGGACAGGTCCCCGATGATCTGCTCGCGCTGGGTGGAGCCCAGCTCCACGCCGTTATATAGGAGGATGGGGCGCAGGAGCAAAGCGCTCAGGGCCGCGGCCTTGAAGTTGCGGCCGAACTTGTCCACCGGGTTGCCTTCCCCGCCGTCGTGGGTGCCGACGAATTGCAGACTGCCCGCCCCGCCCTTCTGCCAGCGGCGGAAGGCGATGTGCCGCAGGGCGGCCCGGATGCGGCGGCCGTCGCCGCTGGTCATTGAGTCGTAGAGCCCGGCCTGGCCCATGGAGAGGTCGTGGTCGTTTTTGTTGTAGACGGCGCTTGAGCCCGAGCGGCTGAGCTCGGTGAAGTTGGAGTAGGCCTCGTCGATGGCGGCGGCGTGGGGCACGGCGGCCTGGGAGTTGCGCGTCGCCTCCTCCAGATATTCCGCCCCGCCCAGCGCGGCCCAACGTTCCTGGAAGGCCGCGATCATGCGGTCCATTTCGTCGCGAACCCAACCCGAGGAGCGGTCGCGCTCGTCGGAAAGAATCTTGAGCCAGCGGGGATAGAAGCGGGCGTTCAAAACCTCGTAGGACATGTCCCGGCGGACCATGTCCACGCCCAGCTCGGCGTGAAGGCGGCGCACCTCGGCCGACTCCTGGGCGCGGGTGACGGGCCGGCTGAAATCGCGCTGGGCCATGTCCACCCACATGTCCCCCCCGAAATCGGTCAGGGGATGGTGGAGCAGAACGCGCTTTTTGACCCGGCGTCCGTTCTCGGGGTAGTGGTCGTTTTCCACCAGGAAGAAAACCGGGGCGTGGTCCCCATGGGTCTGCCGGGGGACCGCCGCCATGATCTCGGCCTCGGAAAGGTGCTGGGGCGGGACCATGTGGAGCAGGGCCTCGGGATGCTCCTTGACCAGGTCCGAGTCCAGGGAAACGTGGTTGGGGATCTCGTCCAAGGCCACCTTGAAGCCCAGGCGGTGGGCCCGCTCGATGAAGCTCTTGAGGCCCGCCTCGCCGCCCAAGTCCGGCTTGACCCGGTAGCCCTTGATGGCGTACGGAGAGCCGCCGCCGGTGCCCCAGCGGCGGAAGTCGCCGATCTCCCAGATGTCCAGGATCCAAAGCACGTCGGCCTTCGTGCGCCGCCGGATGTCCAGGAGCTCCGAATCGTCGAGCGAATCGAAGAAATTCTTTCCCGGCTTCATCTTGTTGTAGGCCCGGGCCAGGATCATGTAGGTGGAGGCGTCCCGGGACCAGCCGGACTCGTCCAAAACCCCGGCCCGGGCCTGCAGTTCCCGGACGGCCGAGATCAGAACGCGGTTGAGGGCCGAATTTTTCTCCTCAGGGGACATCCCGCCGCTTTCAATCTTGCGGATTTCCCGGGCGATCGTCCCCGCCCAGGGAACCGGGGCCAGAAGCGCCGTCAGGTAGCGGAAATAATCCGGAAGCTGTTCGGCCCCCAGACCCTTGGCCTCCAGCTCCAGCTTGCTGTATAAAAAGCCTTCCAAGCCCGAGGCGCGGGCGCGAAATGAGCCTCCGGAGGCGGGGCGGAAGACGAAGGGAGCGATGGGGCCCGACGGGGTCCGGGTCCCGTCGCCCAGGACCTGGCGGAGGTCATAGAGCTCGGAGGCGGCGTCGCCGCCCGGGGCGGGAGCCCCCGAGGAACCCTTTGCCAAGGGTCCGAGAGGCTCGGAGGAGTCGTCCAAGATTCCCGGCGTGCCTTCCAAAGCGCCGACCATGGGTTTGAGGGACGACTGGGCGGTCTTGATGACTTCCAGAAACCAATTGTTCGGCAGGCGCTCCTTGCCGGCTTTGAGGGCGACGGTCAGGGCCGCGAGCTTCACGGCGCTGCGCCGCGCGGCCACCGCGGTACCGGCCTGGGCCCCGTCCTCGACGTAATCGGCCCAGGAGAACGGCGCCTTGTCCGGGGGACCGCGGGAGGAATAATTCTTGAGGGCGCCGTCGCGCCCGGCGGCGGCCACGATGGCGGCCCGGCCCTCATCCACCGGAAGGAGCAAGGTCCCGCCCGCGGGTCCGAGATTGCCGGCCGCGATGACCAAGCCGTAATGCTCGTCGGCCAGGCGCTTTAAAAGGCGCTGGAGCGGACGCTTGGCCGAACCCGACCCGCCGACCTCCAGGACGAAAATCGTCGGCTCGGCGAGGGGGTCCTTGACCGCCGCGGCCTCCCGCTCGATCTCGGCCATGACCGCGGCTTCCGAGGTCCCGTGCAAAGGATCGGCGCCGATGGCGACGATTCTCACGCCCTTTTCGATCTGGACGACGGCCTTGGCGGTGGAGCCGGTGGCGGCTTGCGAGTAAAGGGGCTGGGCCCGGCGCATCATCCAGCCGCGGGCCCGCAGGGCGCGGGCCAGGGCGTACACCTTGTGCTCAGGGACCGAGACCCAGACCCCGCGGGACAAGGGCAGGACCGCGCGCACCTCTCCCTCGTAGCGGGCGGAAAGCTCGAGGCCGAGCTCGGCGGCCGCTTCCTCGGGAGCGGCGCCCTCCGGAATCTCGATCACCAGGTCCAGCGGCCCCAGAAGGGGATCGACCCCGGCCATGCCCTTGCCCTGGGGATCGGGGACGGGGGTCGGCTGATCCAGGGACACGCCGATTTGGCGGGCCAGCAGGCGGACCAACTCCCCCAGGGCGCCGGGCTTCTGGATGCTGCCCCGATGGCTCTCGATAAAGCCCGCGGCCACGGTCCGCAGCGGCTCCTTGCGCAGGCGCTCCAGGACCGCCTGGCTTTGAAAGGCGACCGGGAAGAACTTGGCGATGGTCCGGGTCAGAGCCAGGTTTTGGGGCCCGGCGCTTTCAAGCAGGTTGCGGATGACGGCCTCGGTGGCCGAGTCGGGGGCGACGGCGACGGCGTTGACCAGCGAGGCCACCGCCAGATGGCGGATGTTGCCGCGCTCGCCGTAGTCCCGGACGACGGCGGCCAGGGCATCGGCTTGCTCCGCCTGCGGCCGGCGCAACTGGCCCAAGAGCCAGACGGCCGTAAACCGCGCGAATTTATCGGCGTGCCGGGTCCCTTCCGTGAGGATGGAGACCTTGCTCGAATCCCCCTGTCGGGCCAAGGCGTAGGCGGCGTAGAAGGACGTGTCCCACCGGGCGTCCTGGACCGCCAAGGTCAGATAAGGGGCCATCGACTTGGCCTGGACTTCGGCCAAGGCCAGCAAGGCCAACTGCCGGACCCGGCGGTCGCCGTCCTGCGAGGCGACGCGGGCCAGGTCGGCCGCGGCCGCCGGCATTCGCAGATTCAGGAGCACGAGCGCCGCCTGGCGGCGCACGATCCAGTTAGGGTGCTTCAGATATTCGAGCAGGGCCGGCAGGGCCTCGGCGCTCTTGGCCTCGAAGGCGGCCAAAGATTGGGTGGCCTCCGACCCCCCGGCAACCGCGGCCCGGGACGGCAAGAGCGGAGTGGAAACCGGCTTGGCCGCCGGATCGGCGTCGGAGCCCGGAGGTTTGATGCCGGGGAGATCCCCGTAGGCCTGATCCTCCACCCGGGCCTCCCCCTCGGTCTTATTGGTCAGGGAGCCCGCGTAAACCTTGTCCTCCAGGTCCATGACGGCTTTGTAGTCGGCGATCCAACCCCACGGGTCGGTCAGGGCCGGGGCCGGCCTCCCGACGAGGCGGTTCAAGAAGGTTCCGGCTTTCAGGGCCAAGGCCTGCCCCACGCTCCCGGTCACCGCGCGCACCGCCCGCCAGGCATTGACCAGACCCGAGCCCTGGAACCAGACCGGGACGCCGAGGTCGTCGGAGGTCTCCATGAGAATGGCTTTGATCGCCACGGGGAGGTTCTCCTTGGTGAAAGCGGTGGAAGCCCCGGTCATCTTAAAGGAAAGCTTCAAGAGGAGGGCGACGCCCGCCACCATGGGCGAGGCCATCGAGGTTCCGGACATCCGGGTGTGGAGGCCGTCCTCGGTATCCGAGGGCCCCTTGGCCATGTCCTTGGACTTGGCCGCCGTGATGCCGTCCTTGTAGGCGTCGGGGTTGCCGGGCTCGGTGACGACGTCCCCGCCGATGGCCGTCAGGTCGGGCTTGAGCCGCACCCGTTTGGCGGCGAAACGCGGGTCCACGTCCGGGCCGACGGAACTGTAGAAGGAAATTTCGGGACGGCCGTCCCCCACGCTCTTGGCCGCCGCGGCCACCGCGATGACGTTGACCCCCGCCGATGGCTGGGACCCGGTGCGGTCGAAGGGCCCGGCGTTGCCGAAACTGCCCACCACGATGATCGGGTCGCCCTTCGAGTTTTTCTGGAGGGTCAGATTCGAGAGGAAGATCGAAAGATTGTCCCCGGAGGTGCCCCGGCTTCCGAGGCTGACGTTGATGACGTCCATCCCCCGCTCCTTGGCCAGGACCGCCGAGCCCATGATGCCGCCGTCGGAGGCGCCCGGGGTGTCCCGCGAGAAAACCTTGGCCACGATTCCGGTCGCCGCCTTGGCCAGGCCGGTGTAGGTCGAGTCTCCGGAAATCGAGATCGCGGCCACGTGGGTTTCATGGCCGATCCAGTCCTCGGGCCCCTCGCCGACCCGGTCGATGACCTCCAGGCGGCCGCCGAAATCCGGCCGGGTGGCGTCGCCGCCGGTCCCGATCCACATGATCGAGCCCCCGGCCCCGGTGATGCCCAGATCCCAGATCGGGGGAACGCTCTGGAGTTTGGCCGAGTTCATCAGGTGCGACTCGAAATCGGCCTGGGAGGCGCCGACCTGGGCGGAAAGGCGGCTGACCATGTGTTTGACCGCGTCGACGTTTCGGCGCGGGATGGTGACGTAGATTTCCTGGCGGCCGTCGCGCGAGCCGTAGACGTCCCGGACCTCGATGCCCAAGCGGTCGAATTCCGGAAGCTGGTCCTTGAAGCCGGCGGCCTCCATCGCGGCGCGAGCCTCGGCGGCCAACGCGGGGTCGGAGTCGGCGCCGATGATGGAGCGCTCCAGGGTGCCCGAGCGCGGCCTCAGCCAAACCCCGACCCGGGCCTCCACCTTGCGGACGACCAGGAAGTGGCTGCCGTCCTCCAGATCCACGCGGGCCACCCGGAACTGGCCGCCCCCGGGCTCTTCCCAGAACCGAAGGAGGCGCTCCCATTCCCGCACGCCCTTTTCGCCGGGACGAAACGCCAGGAACGCAGTTCCCTTATTGCGCAGGCTGGCGTACAAGCCCTCGATGAAACGAGTGGGGCCGATGTCCGGCAGTTGGGCCGCGGACAACTCCCGCCAAAGCTCCCGGACCTTACCCTCGAAAGTCGCCTGGGCCTTCGCGTCCCCCGGGACCAACTCCCGCGCCGCCTTGGCCAGCGCCAGGAAGCGCTTCTCGTCCTTGGAGCCGGCTACGAATCCGTTCTCCCCGGCGGCCGGGGCGGCCGAGGTGCGGCGCATCGCGAGCAGATACAGGCTGTCGAGCTGGCGCAGGGCCCGGGCGAGGCGCTTGCCCTGGGCGCTTTCGGCCTTGGGCAAAATCGCGGCCGTCCCGTCCATGACCACGGCCTGCGCCCGTCCGGCCCGCTCGGGCTTGGAAAGTTCGGCGATCGGGTCCGCGGCGGCCACGGTCTCCACCTTGGCCTGCCCGCCGGAAAGCAGGCCGTAAACCTGGGGATCGGAAAGCTCCTTGGAGGCGGGATTGAGGACCAGGACTTCGAAGGGATGGTCCAGGCGCAGAGACACCTGGGACTTGCGCATGATCCGGTCCATGAGCGGCAGCGTGAACGGCGCGAGCGACTTGAAACTCCGGACCTCGGCGGCCTTGGCGCTGAGCTCGGAAAGGACGGTCCTCCCAAGCCCTCGAAGGCCGCGGCGGGGAGGGCCCCGGGCGGCGCCGGCTCGCAGGTGGGCCAATTCGTGGGCCAAGGTCATCTTGAAGAACAGCGGCGAGGCGATCAGCTCCCGGCGCAGGTAGATCAGGCCGCCCTGGTGGTAGCCGTAGGTCAGGTCGGGAAAGCCCGGGCCGGGCTTGTGAATTCGGATGCGCTCGGCGACGCCGGGGTCCATGCGGCCCGAGGTGGTCTCACTCTCGATGAAGGCGAAGAATTCGGAATCATTCACCTTCCGCCCGCGGAACATGACCGCCGCGAACACTCCGGCCGAAACCAGCGCCCCGCCGGCCAACGCCGCGGCGGCGACCAAGACCGCCGAGCCGGCGAAGGAAATGGCGCCGGCCAGCCCCGCCCCGGGGTCGACGGCCGGCCCGCCCGCGGCCCACAGGGTCAGGCCGGAAACCGCGGCGGCGGAAGCCTTCAGAATCAGGCCGAGGGCGCCGACGGCCGCGGCCATGGCCGCGGGAAACATCGAAGTCGAGCGCTCCTTGGGCATGGACGCGGGGTCCTTGGAGACGGCGGGCAGGGTTTCGGCGTCCCGGCCGGAGCTCCGGCCCGGCCGGGCCAAGCGGGCCGGGCCGCCGGAGGTTTCTCCGATGGACGCGTCGGAGCCTGGAAGCGCGGCGCGGGGAGCCCGGCCGAGCCGGAGGTTGAACTCCTCCTCCCCCGCTCCCTTGGAGGCCTCGGACGCGGGGGAAGACGGCAGGGATTCCAAAAGCGACGGCGCCTCCAGCGCGCCGAGCATGCGCTCGAAAGGCGTGGCCTCCACTCCCGGCGCGGCGGGCGCGTTCTTGGCCTCCGCCGTTCCCAGAGAGCGAAGCGATAGGGCGGCGGGGGCGGTCAAACCGGGGGCAACGGCGGCCGGGGCCGCCTGGGCTCCGGGGGCGGAAGGAAGCGTCCGCAAGGAGGTTCCGACGGGGGATTGGAGGATGACCCGGGCGGGCGGGGCGGTCCGGATCGAGGCGGCGCCCGAGGGCGCCGCGGGAAGCCCCCGGCGGACGACGCCGCGGGAGGCCGCGCCCTGAGCGTGAGCGACGGCGCGGTAGCAATCCAGCCCCGGAGACAGGACGAGCAAGGAGAAAGAGAGCGCGAGCGAAACTCCCCTTTTCACCGCCATTCTCACGGGTCGCATGGTCTCCCTCTCACTTGAGATTTACTGAATGAAAATCAGTTCCGAATTCGAATCCGCCGGGTCCTCCGCCTTGATCTTCTCCGTCCGGGCGGGGGCCTTGCGCCGCTCCGGGGCCGCCTCCTCGAAATCCTCTTTGGGCGCTTCCTCGTAGGCCTTGGGCGCGCGCTTTTTCTTGTCGCCCCCGCTCCGGCTGAAACCGATTCGGAAGGGGAGCTGGAAGCCGGCGTGGGCGATCCAGGATTCCCCGGCGTGGACGCCGGCGGCCTTGACCTCGGCGTTGGTGAAGAAGTGAACCCAATTGCGGTCCCACTGGGTGCCGAAAATGTAGCGGGCGGAGGCCGATTCCGGCTTGCGCGAGGATTCCCCGATGATCGGCGAGATCAGGGGCGTGTTGGAAAGGACCTCCAGGCGCGCCCGCACCGAGCCGGTGGTGTAGGAGCCGCCGATCCCGCCGAACGGGGTCCAGTTTCCATAGCGCTGGCTCAAGATGGCGTTGACTCCCAGGCTGTTGACGCTCCATTGGATGGTGCCGAAAACGTCGGAGTCCGCGGTAAAACCGTTGACGTTGTTGACGTTGAATTTGGTCTGGAACTTGAAGGTCCCGAAAACGTGGTTGTAGTTGACCCCGATCGAGAGGAGGGGATTCTCCCCCCCCAGGAAGTGCTTGCGCACTCCGAAGCCGAGTGAATTGCTTTGGCCCTTGCCGGTGGTGTTCGGGGAAATCTTGTAGCCCGACGGCGTGGTCATGTCCGTGAAGCGCAGGGAAAAATCGTGGCGGCCCGGGAAGGCCGCGCGAAGATGCATCGTCAGGTTCGGAAACAAAACCTTCGCCGGGAAGATGTTCTTGGCGTTGAGGTCCCGCAGGGCCGGAGTTTGGGGGTCGGGGAATTTTCCCTTGTCCAAGGGCATGGCCCCGATGCCCAGGGAGAGGTCCGGCGCCAGCCGGTAGCCTTTCACCTCGTAGGGCGGATCGAAGGTGGAGCCCGCGTTGAAGGCCAGGCCGTGGACCATTTCCTGGCTCAGCCAGCTCATCATGGCCGCGAAGTCCTCGGCCATGCTGGGATTGCCGGCGTGGGCCTCTCCGGTTAAAAAAAACAAGGCCGCGGCGGCGGCGCGGGCCTTGGAATTTTTCACCTGGCGGCCTCCGAGTCGCTCAATATTTCACCACCGGTTTAACGCGCCCCTTTCCGGTCACCCAAAGATAGGCCTGATGCTTTCCTTCATAGGTGAGGCGCGTCTGGGGCCGGACCGCCGGAGTTCCAGGCTGTTTTCGATTCGTTCCGGCGGGATTTTTTCGGATGATCATGGATGATGTTCTCCTTATCTATCCGAATGTTACCATGGGAGAACGCGGGGGGCATGGGCCCGATGGCCTACGGTGGGAAAGTCAAAGGGCCTACGCGAATAGCGTAGGCCCTTTAACGCTAATTCGACTATCTAGCGGGGTTTAAAGCTCGTAGACTTTAAGCTTTCCGTCGACCTGCTGGAGCCCAAGCTGCTTGTTGTTGAACATCTTGAAGGTGGCGATCTTGTCGGCCGGCACGAGCTCGGCGGGAACGAGGAAAACGTGGATTTCCCCGTTGGCCTCGGTGAGGATGAAGGAGAAGGTCTTGACGTTGGGATCGGCCTTGGCGTCCTTGATGTCGTCGGAGTAGAAGGCCTTGTAGGCCTGGTCGGTCAGCTTGACATCGTCACCGGCCGCGCTGATGGAGTCCAAAAGCTTCTTGATCGTGACCCGGACCGCCTCGTCTTCGTTGGCGGCGTTCTCGATGACGATCTGGCTCTTCATCTTGTTGATGATGTTGGGCGAGAGGTACACCTTGTACCGCGCGCTCCCGATGTCGATGAGCTCTTCCTTATCAAGGAGCCCTTTGACGTTGTAGAAAACCGGGGCCTTGCCCTCGACCAAGATCGAGACGTAGGCGTTCTGCGCCCGGTCGAAGGAGCCGCTGACGTAGACTTCCTTGCCGCCCAAGGAGTATTTGAGCTGGTTGCGCAGGTGGCGGTTGAGCAGGGAGGCCAGGTTGAGCTCGGCCTTCGGAGCCGCCGCGACGGCCTGGATGGACGCCTCCGGGCTTACGGCCAGCGTGGTGCGTTCCTTAAGGAACTTCTCCAAATCCGAGGAATCCGGCAGGCCTGCGGAAACCGGGCCGGCGGTGAAGACTTCGTTCGCGGGCTGATCGGCCAGAAAGCGCGGACCGGTCAAGGCCGCGCGAAAGGCGGTCTCGGCTTCAAAGCGGGAGGTCTCAAAGGTGGGGGCGGCGAAGGCGCTCAAAGGGAGCAGGGCGGCGATGGGGGCGTACCTCAGAAAGTTCCTCATTTTCTTCACGGCCTCCTGGTGTCAGACATTAAAACTTTAATTACAGCCCTATTTGCTTCAAATCCGTCAAGCCGGTGTATTCTAGCCTACGAGGCCCGCCGTTGCAAGCGCAAAATGGGGCGAACCCTCCGGTTTTTTACCACCCCTCCTCACTGCCCGAAACCGAGACGCAGGGCCAGGAATTCGGGCAGGCCGGCGTCCCGAATCTTGTTCTGGGTGGCGCCGACGTCATAAGGCAGGCGGACCAAGCGGAAAGCCCCCCGCTCCGAGTCATAGACCCCGCAGGCCGCCCGGGGGTCCTGGTCCCGGGGCTGTCCCGCCGAGCCCGGATTGAAGGCAGCCGGGGCCATTCCGAAGGGCATACGGGTGACCAAAACCTCCTGGCCGTCCACCAGCCAGGACATCTCCGGCTGGCCGTCCTCATTGGTGGTGAAAAACAAGGGCATGTGGCTGTGCCCGATGAACAACGGCCACTTGTGGACCAAGGACATGTTGTCCCGGAAGACCTGGACGCTCAGCAAATATTCCTCCGCGGGCCGGCGCGGGGAACCGTGGGCCAAGGAGAACTCGGGGCCCTCCACGTTGGCCGTGAGGCTCTCCAGGTAGGCCCGGTTGTCCGCGGAGAGAGCCTCCCGTGTCCAGAAGACCGCGGCCTTGGCGTAGGCGTTGAACCAGTTGACATCCAGGCGCTCGATGACGGCCAGGTCGTGGTTGCCGCAGATGATGGAAAGGTTGGGAAGGGCCCGAATCCGGGTCAAGCAGGCGTCGGGGTCCGGGCCGTAGCCCACGATGTCTCCGCAGCAAATGTAGCCTTGGACTCCCTGTCCCTCGAAGAAGGCCAGAACGGCCTCCAGGGCCTCGAGGTTGGAGTGGATGTCGGAGAAGACCCCGTAGAGCATGAGGGGCTATGCTACTAAAAAACCCCCGCTTCGGACCCCGCGGCCTAGGCCGCCGGGTCCGGAGGAGGCTCCGAGCCCTCGGAAGGCGTTTGCGGCGCGGCCGGAGCGGACCCCTGGACGGCTTCGGAGGCGGCCGGGGCGGCGGGCTCCTCGGCCGGCGCGGGGACCGATTGCGGGGCGGCCGATTCCATGGAGGCCTGCTCCGCGGGCGCGGCCGCGGCGGCGACCGCGGCGAACTCCCGTTTCTTGGGCGGAGGCGGAAGCTCCGCCGAGGCCGGGGGCGCGGCCGGGCGGCGCGCGACGGGCCGTTCTCCCGGATTTTTCTTGCGGAAGTCCACGGAGATCAACTGGCTGACCCCCATCTCCTCCATGGTCACGCCGTAGATCACGTCGGCGGCTTCCATGGTCCGCTTGTTGTGGCTGACGATCAGAAACTGCGTGCGCTCCTGGAACTCGCGCAGGATATTGGTGAAGCGCTCCACGTTGGCGTCGTCGAGCGCGGCGTCGGCCTCGTCGAGCATGCAGAACGGG
>CAYHPY010000056.1:0-23076 GCA_964358485.1 uncultured Elusimicrobia bacterium | reverse complement strand
GAGCACCGGTCTGAAAAACCGGGTGTCGACAGTTCGATCCTGTCCCCCGCCACCATTTTTCCGCTCCCGACGGCCCCCGCCTGATGAACAACGGCCAAATCTCCGAACTCTTCCAGGAGATGGCCGTGCTTCTGGAGCTGGAAGGGGCCAATCCCTTCCGCATCCGGGCCTACCAGCGGGCGGCCCAAGTCCTGGCGGGCCTGCCCAAGCCCGTCGAAAGCCAAAGCGAGGCCGAGCTCCTGGCCATCGGCGGCATCGGAAAGGGGATCGCCGCCCACCTGGCGGAACTCAAGGGCGCGCCGGTCTTCAAGGAACTCGCCGAACTGCGCGCCAAGACCCCGAAGGGCCTATTGGAACTGCTCAAGGTCCAGGGGCTCGGGCCCAAGCGGGCCAAGGCCGTCTACACGGCCCTCAAGGTGGACTCCCTGGAGGCGCTCGGCGCCGCGTGCCGGGCCGGAAAGCTCCGGGGCCTTCCGGGCTTCGGGGAGAAGCTCGAGGCCTCCATTCTCAAGGGGCTGGATTTCGCCGCCTCGGCGGGAAAGCGGATGATTTACTGGGAAGCCCGGACCTTGATGAACGAGCTTCTGGGTATTCTCCGGGGCGCCCCCGGGGTCTCCGAAATTTCCCCCGCCGGCTCCCTGCGCCGGGGCCGCGAAACGGTCGGGGACCTGGACATTCTTTGCGCGGGAACGGGGACGGGAGCCATTTCGATGTTCACCCGCTTGCCCCAGGTGGAGCGGGTCCTGGCCGCGGGCGACACCAAGGCTTCGGTCCTGCTCAAGGCCGGCATTCAATGCGATTTGCGGGTGGTCCCTCCCGCCTCGTTCGGGGCCGCCCTCCAGTATTTTACCGGGTCCAAGGACCACAATGTGGTCCTCCGGGAGCACGCCCAGAAAATGGGGCTCACGATCAACGAATACGGGGTGTTTCGAGTCTCCGACAAGGAGCAAAAAAAATCGTTGGCGGGAAAAACCGAGGAGGAAGTATACGCCAAGCTCGGCCTGGCCTGGGTCCCGCCGGAACTGCGGGAAAACCGCGGGGAGCTGGAGGCGGCGGCCAAAAACCGCCTGCCCCGCCTGGTGGAATTCTCGGACATCCGCGGGGATTTCCACAACCACTCCTCCCACTCCGACGGCCGCAATTCCCTGGAGGAGATGGCCCGCGCCGCCAAGGACCAAGGCTGGGAGTGGACCGCCCTGGGAGACCATTCCCAGTCCCTGAAAGTCGCCAACGGGCTCTCCGTGGACCGCCTGCGGGCCAGTTTCAAGGAATTGACCGAGGTCCAGGCCAAGGTCAAGGGCATCCGCCTTCTGCGCTCCATGGAGGTCGACATCCTCAAGGACGGACGCCTGGATTATCCCGACGAAGTGTTGGAGGAGATCGGCGTGGTGATCGGCTCGGTTCACTCCTCGTTCGGCATGCCGGAGCCGGAAATGACGGCCCGCATCCGGCGGGCCGCCAAAAACCCGCATCTGGACATCGTCGGCCACCTGACCGGGCGCCTGTTGAGCCGGCGCGAGGCCTACGCGGTGGACGCCGAGGCGGTGCTGGCGGAAACCCGGGGGGCGGGAGCGGCCATCGAGGTCAACGGCCAGCCGGAGCGCCAGGACTTGACGGATGTGACGGCCCGGCGGGCCCAAGAGGTGGGGACGAAATTGGCGGTTTCCACCGACGCTCATTCGGCCAACCAGTTCGAATACATGAAGCTGGCCGTCCTGATCGCCCGGCGGGCCTGGCTCAGGAAGGAGGACCTCCTGAACTGCCTGTCCTACAAGGACCTGGAGAAGTGGCTGGGGCGCAAAGGCTGAACCGGCGGCCTCAGTAACTGCTCCAGATCGAGCCTTTGGTGTCGGTGTGGGTGCAGTTGACCATCACCATCCCGTTATTGGCGTCTCCGGGCGTGGCGTTGTAGGTCCAACCGGCGGAGTCGTCGGCGGCCATGGCGAGGGCGACGGCCGAGGAATCGGAATGAAGGGGAAGACCCTTGGTGAACGGCATTTCCTTAAGGTAGCGAGCATTGGCGGTCAAGACGGTCAAATCGGCCGGATACTTCCCCTCGTTGTCCGCGAAATAAATGCCCACCGCGGAGCGCAAGGACCCCAGGCTCCCCTTGATGGCCCCTTCCTTTGATTTGACCATGAGTTCGGCGAACTTGGGCATGGCGATGGACGCCAGGATGCCGATGATGGCCACCACGATCATCAACTCGAGAAGGGTGAAGCCATGGGATCGGCGAAGGGCGAATCTGCTTTTCATTAAATGAGCCTCCTTTGGGTTCATGCGTTGAGTGTACCCAGGTCGGAAGCCGAGCGCATGGGCCATCGGGGCCGTAGCGCGGGACAATGGTCCCTGGGCCATTTGGGCCCCTCGATTTGCTAGACTCGGGCCATGAAAAATATTCTCCCGGCGATCGCGGCGACGGCGGCCTTGTTCAGTCTGGCCCTGGCGGGAGACGCCCCACCGGCGGGAGCCGTGGTCAAAGACGCTGGCGAGCTGGACTTCAAGGCGTCGGGAAGCGTCCCCCCCGGTGCCGAGTACCACCTCATCCACGAGGACAAGGCGACCAGCGCCATCCAAAGCCTGGTGCGCTTTCCGGGCGGCTATTTCCTGCCTCCCCACGCCCACTCGCACGAGGAAGTCCTCTTCGTGGTCAAAGGGGGCATGACCGTCGGGCTGGGCGACAAGAGCTTTTCCGTGGGCAAGGGCGGCTACGCCGTCATTCCCGCGGGCATGACCCACACCATCAAAACCAAGGGCTGGGTCAAAACCGAGCTCATGGTGTCGGTCTCCGGCCCATTCGACCTCAAGCTGGTTAAATAAGAAGGCCGCCGGCGTTTCCGCCGGCAGCCTCCTTTTCGCGTCCGACCGCCCGTTAGATTCTTTCCAGGTTCAATTCCCCTCCGATCACTGCTCGATCAAGCGGCCCGCGTCGGGCATGCCCGCCCCTTCCTCGGTGGCGGTCAGGCCGATGGTTTTCGCCGACTTCTTGAGCGCCGACATCACGCCGTCCGGCCCGCCCAGACCGCGCGCGCCCTGCGCCACGGCCAACGCCGCCAAGCCGGCCACGTGGGGAGCCGCCATCGAGGTCCCCGAGAGGCTCACCGTGTTGTTGTTGGGCCAGGTGGAGACCACGTCGACTCCGGGGGCGATGAAATCCACCTCCGCCCCGCGGCTGGAGAAATCCGCCAGCTTGTCGTTGTAGTCGGCCGCCGAGACGGCGATGGTCTCGGGGTAAGCCCCCGGGTAGCCCACGCTGCCGCCGGAGTTGCCGGCCGCGGCCACGACCACCATGCTCCGGCCCTTGGCGTAACGCAGGGCCCGGTGCATCGTCTCGCTGGGCATCGGCGAACCCAGGCTCATGTTGGCCACCTGGATGTTGTTGTTGGCGGCCCAGATGATGCCCTTGATCACGTCGCTGAGATTTCCGGAGCCGTCGGCGTCCAGAACCTTGACGCCGTAAAGCTTGGCCTTGGGGGCCACGCCGACCACGCCCTTGCCGTCGCGCTTGGCCGCGATGGTCCCGGCCACGTGCGTCCCGTGGCCGTTGTCGTCCTGCCAGGACTCGTAGGCCTCGGAATCGTCGATGGCCGAGTAGCCGCCCACCACCTGCCCGTCCAGTTCGGGGTGATTGGCCTTGATCCCGGTGTCGATGACGGCCACCTTCACTCCCTTGCCTTCCGTGGTGTCCCAAGCGGCCGGCGCCTTCACGCGGCGCACGCCCCAGGGAATCTCCCCCGAGACCGCGGCGTTGTGCTGGAAGCGCGGAACGCCGGACATGACTCCACTAAAGGAAGGAAGAGGCGCCGCCTGAAAGCTGGGGGCCGCCGACTCGATCCACTGAACGCGGACGTCTTCCTCAACGGTCACCATCTCCTCCGCGGCGGTGAAGGACCCGCCCGAGGCGGCGTTGCCGAAGATGTCGTTGCGGAAGCCCGCCTTGGGGGCCAAGGGCTTGGCCACGGGACCGGAAGCCGAGGACTCCACCAGCATCGCCTCGAACTCGTCGTTGGAAGTCCCGTTGCTCTTGATCACCGCCAGGGTCTTGGCTCCCAGGGATTTCAGGGCCTGCGCGCGTTGCGCGGCCGTGGCTCCCGGCTTGAAGCTCACGATCAGTCTTTTGGGTCCGGCCGCCTTGGGGGCGGTCGGAGCCGCCCACGCGGCCAGTCCCGAAGTCGCCATCAGGACCAGCGTCAGCATCTTCTTCATCTTCTTTCTCCTTTATCGATCCGTGGAGGGGTTCCCGGATCGAGGACCATAACCAGTGCTGACCCAATTGTGGACAAAAGTCCCACTCTCCGCCTGGGTCCGAGGGCCTATTTCCCGCTAGGTCCTAAGTCCTATATCCCTCCGGCCCAAGTCCTACTCCGCCTAGGCCCATTGACCAAATCGGGGACACCCCCCATTTTTACTTTCCCGTCTTAGAATCGACATATCCGGGAACAAAATACCCCGCTCGTTCGTATTATAGGTATGCCTAGACAATCCCGAGTCGTCATTCCCGGAATCCCGCATCACATCACCCAGCGGGGAAATCGCCGCCAAAGGACCTACTTCGAGGAATCCGATTATCACGCTTACATCGGCCTGTTGGCCAAGTTCAGCCGCCGGCACCGAATCGAAATCCTCGCCTACTGCCTGATGCCCAACCATGTCCACCTTGTTGCGATTCCTTTGGAAAATGACAGCATGCGGAAAACGCTCGGGAATGTTCACCAACACTACACCGCGAGAATCAATGAGCGCCAAGGCTGGACGGGGCATTTATGGCAAGGGCGATTTTCATCCTTTCCCATGGATGAGGAACATTGCCTTCGGGCGATGAACTATGTGGAGCTCAATCCGGTCCGCGCCGGATTGGTTGAGAAAGCGGAAGATTATCCCTGGAGCAGCGCAAACGCGCGAATTCAGAATCGCAGAGATCCCCTTGTCAGGAGCGAATCAATTTCGAATTTCGAACGGCCCCTGATGGGCGGGGGCGACATCTACGATCCGAGGTCATTCCGGGAACACGAACGAAGCGGACGCCCGCTGGGAAGTCCCGAATTCCTTTCGACCCTGGAAATGCGATTAGGAAGGAGATTCGCGAAAAAGGGCCCCGGGAGGCCCCCCCGCGAGAAAAGTAAAAATGGTGGGTGTCCCCTATTTAATCAGGGAGGCGTTGATTAGGCCGCGGCCTTGTTCGGAGGAGGTGAGGCCGGGGAGGGGGCGGGCGGCGGAGGTCAAGGCCGAGCGGACGGCGGCAACGCCTTGGTGGCCCCGGGAGACGGCCAGGGCGGCTAGGCCGGCGACATGGGGGGTGGCCATGGAAGTGCCGTCCCAGGCTTCCCAGCGGCCTCCGGGCACGGTGGAAAGAATGTCGGTCCCGGGGGCGATGAACTCGACCTTGGTGCCGCGGCTGGAGAAATCAGCGATCCGGTCCTTAGGGTCGCCGGCCGAGACGGCGATGACGTCGGGATAGCCCGCGGGATATTCCACGGCCTTGCCGGAGTTGCCGGCGGCGGCCACGAGCACGACGCCCTTGGCCTTGGCGTACATGACGGCGGCGCGCAGGAAAATGAAGCCGGTGGGCGCTCCCAGGCTCATGTTGGCCACCTGGATGTTGTGGTTGCCGCACCAGATAATGCCCTTGATCACCGAAGTCAGGCTGGAGGAGCCGTCGCCGTCGAGCACCTTGACGGCCACCAACGAGGCCCCCGGGGCCACGCCGGCCACCCCTTTGAGATCCACGGCGGCCGCGATGGTGCCGGCCACATGGGTCCCGTGCCCGTTGTCGTCGGCGCAGGAGGCTTTTTTGTCGAGGGCGTTGTAGCACTCGACCACCTTGCCCGCCAGGTCGGGGTGGGTGGAGTCGATGCCGGTGTCCAGGATCGCGACCCGGACGGACTGCCCCCGGGTTTTGGCCCAGGCCGCCGGAGCGTTGACCCGCGCCACGCCCCAAGGAACTTCCTTGGGTCCGGGAACCAGCGGAGAAAGGCCGGGAACGGCGGAAAGAACCTCATCGAGGCCCGGCAAGGCCGGCGCCCGACGCGGACCGGAACCGGAGAGCCATTGGATGGTGACGTCTTCCTCGATGGCGGTCACAGCCGGTCCGGCCTTGGCGGCCATGTCGGCCATAGTGGTGAAGGTTCCCACCGGGATTTGCGCGACGGTGATTCCCAACTCGGCGATGTCCTCGATGGGGCGGGCGCCGATCCGCGTCAACGCTTCCATCCGCTCCGCCAGGCCCGTCTCGTCGGCGAAGCCGACGAGCAAACGGCGCTGTCCGGGACCGGAGGCTTGCGTGAAAGCGGGGGCCAGGACCAGCAGGGAAAGGGCGATGAATTTTTTCATGGGGTTTTATTGTACCACGAAATAGGGGGTCCAAAGGCCCTAAAAAATTTAGGCCCTACGGGCAAAAAGGGGTGTTGACGAAATCGGGTTCGGGGGCTATACTGGGAGTGTAGCTCGCGCCCCCAAGAAGAGGATACTTCCATGAAGAGGACGACTGCTCGAAAGGCCGAACGGCACGGAGGCCGCCGCGGCCGAGGTCGGGAAGATCAACCGTTGGAATTGGCGAGAGGGTGGAACGAACTCGAGGCCCAGCACGAAAGGCTCCGCTCGGACATGATGAGCTTGGCCGCGATGCTCGGACCCATCGCCAGGCCGCGGTACTAGCGCCAAGCGTACGCCCCGGGCCGCGCCGCCGGGGCCTTGCGTCGGCCGGCGCGCCGCGTCTTGGCGGCGCGCCGAGCGGATCAGTCTTCCTCTTTTTCCCCCCGCCTTCGGTGGAATCGAATCGCCGTTTTGGTCCCCATCGTCAGATAGCGCTTGATCACCGGCTCCAAGCGCAGAAGCGTGTCCTCGTCCCACCTTCGCCCCTCAAAGCCCTCGAACAGGAGGTGGGGATCGAGCTTTGAAACCTCGGGCCAAACCGGGATTGCCTTAAGTTCCCCCTCCAGGGCGGCCAAACCTTCGGGATCGGAGGTCTTGGTCGGAAACTTCGGGTCGGGTTTGGTCGAAATCGATAGGTCCCCGGTCTCTCCGGACACGACCGAAACGCCGTGTTCCGAAGCGTAGCGGAGAATCCCCGGCTCCAGCCCCTCCTGCTCCCGTTCCAAGCGGCGGATTTCCTCCCTCAATTCCTTTTTCTTAAGCTCCAACCCGCCGTACTGCTCGGCCAGCCGCCAGCCCTCCTCTTTTTTCCGGAGCGAGGCGGGAAGCTCGGCCAGGGTTTCCGCGTGCCGGAACAAGGGGCACAGGTCGCGGTATTCGCACCAGTCGCAGAGGGCGCTCTGGCGGGGCTCGAATTGGTGGTCGCTCTTGATCTTGAGGATGAGTTCCGCGACCTCGGCCCGGAGCTTTTCCCTGGCCCCCTGCTCCCGCTCGGAAATCAGGTCCTTGCCGTGGCGAAGGTAGTGCCAAATCAGCCGGACGCGTTTGGTGTCCGGCCAGGAATGCCGGACCGCCAAGTCGTAGATCGCCAATTGCCAATCGGCGTCCACGTCCTCCTGGGTCGGCAGACGCTTGCTGGTCTTGTAATCGTGGATCTCGAAAGCCCCGTCCTTGCCCAAAGCCAGGCGGTCGATGAAGCCTTCTATAAGGTAAAGAACCCCCCCGGCGTCCAGCGGAAACCCGATCCTCTTTTCCACCTCGACGGTCCGGTCCTGGTCGAACGGGGCATGCGTCTCGAAATAGGCCTTCAGGCAGGCGCGCCCGATTTCCCGGTAGTCCTCCGGGCCGGCCTTTTGGTCCCGGATGACGATGTCTTTGCCCCAGTCCTTGTTCCAGTTGCGCTCGAAAGCCTCAAGCGCCTGCTCCAGCGTCGTCGTCCTTCCCTGGCGCAGATTCTCATAGAGGTCCTCGAGCACTGCGTGGACCATGGTCCCGACGAAAGCCTCCGCCGACCGTTCCCGCCGGTCGATCCGGTCGACATAGCGGTACTGATAGCGCCGCGGGCAGTTCTTATAGGTGTCGAGTTTCGATGGCGAGAATTTCCGCGATGTGTCGGCCTCCATCACAGCACCTCCAGAAGCGCGAAATGAAGGTATTCGGTTTCGGGCATGGCCAAAAGCACCGGATGGTCCCCGCCTTGCCCGCGCAGGGCCAGGATTCGGGCCCGGCGCCCGCTCTTGGCCTGGGCGTGACGCAAAATGTCCAGAAAGGCCTCCCGGGAGACATGGTGGGAGCAGGTGCTGGTGGCCAGCAGCCCTCCCGGCTCCAAAACCGAAAGCGCGGCGGCGTTGAGCCGGACATAGGCCCGAAAGGCCTTGGGCAGGTGCTTTTTGGCGGGCACCAGGCTCGGAGGATCGAGGAGAATCATGTTCGGGCGGGCCGAAGCCGGAGCGGCCGCGGCTCGGGCCAAGGCCCGCTCGGCGTCGCCTTCCTCGAAAACGACCCCGCCCAGGCCGTTCTCGGCCGCGTTGAGGCGGGCCAATTCCACCGCGGGGCCGGAACTGTCGACCGCCTTGACCTCGGCGGCCCCCGCCCGGGCGGCGGCCAGGGCGAAGGCGCCCGTATAGCAGTGCAGGTCCAGAACCCGCCGGCCCTTCGCGAAGGGGGCGAGCAGGGCCCGGTTCTCACGCTGGTCGAAATAAAAGCCCGTCTTCTGGCCCTCGGCCACGGGAACCCAATAGCGCAGGCCCCCCTCGGAGATGAGAACCCGGGGCGGGACCTCCCCGGACAGCGGACGGGATTCGAGAAGCAGGCCTTCCAGCACCCGGGACTTATGGTCGTTTTTGAGGAAAATGCCGCGGGGCTTGAACAGGCGGCCGAGGGCCTCCCCGATCAGCCCGAGGCGCCGGTCGATCCCGGCCGCCATGGCCTGAATCACGAAAACATCTTCATAGCGGTCGATGACCAAGCCGGGCAAGCCGTCGGATTCCCCGAAGCAAAGGCGGTAGGAGGATTCACCCGGAAACAACTTCTCCCGCAGGAGCCGAGCGGCGTCCAGCCTCCGGGCGAAGAAGGCCGCGTCTATCTCTTCGCCCTCCCGGGAAAGCAGGCGCCACGCGATGAGGCTGGCCGGGTTGTAGTAGCCGACGCCCAAAAGCCTGCCCCCGGCCGTGGTCAGGCGCGCCAAAACCCCTGGGTCGGCCGCCTTCACCGCCGAGAGTTCGTTGGAGAAAACCCAAAGGTGCCCCCCCAACAGGCGCGCCTCCCGGCCGGGATTGAGGTGCAGCTGCAGGATTTCAGAAGACATCGACGGGGTCCCCCGGCCGGGCGCGGCGGCTGCGCGCGAAATTCCCGTCGCGGATCGACAACTCGACGAAACCCCAGGAACCGGTCAAAACGACGGGCGCCCCAGCGGGGGCCTGCGCGTAATGGGTCCGCAAGGGCCCCAGCGCCCGCCCGCGGAAATGGAACGAGGCGCCCCGAGCCGGGTCGGCTGGACGGAGATTGGTCACCGCGTTGCCGAAACGGTCCACGGCCAGAATCTCCCCCCGCCGACCCCCGCCCATTCGGACGGGCTCCGGGAAAGGCGTCCGGGGATGATACGACACGCGCTTGCCCAGCCGCGCGGCGGGAAGGCCCCGGCTCAGCGCGGCCGCGACGGGGGAGAAAATGTCTCGCCCGTGAAAAGTGGAGCTCACCTCATCGAGCCAAAGCTCCCGGGAGGAGACCTCCCGAACCTCCAGAAAAGGATCGGACCCCGCCACCCAATCCAACAAGCCGTTGTCCGGGGCGAGGTATTGCCGCTCCGCCGAGCGGGCCCAAAGGATCCGGCGCGACGACCCGACCCCGGGATCGACCACGGCCGCCACGATGGAGCCCGGCGCCAAAAAGGGCGCGGCCACCATCAATTGAAACGCCCCCGCGCGGACGTCCTGGGGAGGAATTTCATGGCCCAAATCCACGATCGCGGCCCCCGGGGCCCGGGACAGGATGACCGCCTTCATCACGCCGACATACGGATCGGCGCGGCCGAAATCGGTCAGCAAAAAGATCGGGGGCCTTCGGGTCAATACACGCCTCCTCTCTTGAGCATCTCCCGGACCGCGCCCCCGTAGGATTCCAAGTCGAAGCACGCGGCCAGCTCCTTCTTGGACAAGCGCTTGACCACCCCCGCCTCGACGGAGAGGGTCTCCAGAAACGGCTTTTGCGAGTGAAAGGATTTCATCGCGGCCGCCTGCACCGCGTCGTAGGCGGCCAAGCGGGGCATGCCCGCGTCGATGAGGCGTAAAAGGACTTTCTGGGAGAAGACCATGCCCCGGCTCAGGTCCATGTTCTTGCGCATGCGCTCCGGATAGACCACCAAGCCCTCCAGGACCTTTCGCAGGCGCGCCAGCATGAAATCCAGCAGGACGCAGGCGTCGGTGATCGCCACCCGCTCGACGGAAGAATGGCTGATGTCGCGCTCGTGCCAAAGCGCGGCGTTTTCGGAGATCGCGGGTTGATAGGTGCGGATCAGCCGCGCCAAACCGCAAAGATTCTCGCAGAGCACGGGATTGCGCTTGTGCGGCATGGCCGAGGAGCCTTTCTGCCCCTCCTCGAAGGGCTCCTCCGCCTCGCCGACCTCGGTCCGCTGAAGGTGGCGGATTTCCAGCGCGAAGCGTTCCACCGCCGAGGCCGAGAGGACCAGAGCGCCGAAAAATTCCGCGTGGCGGTCCCGGGGAATCACCTGGGTCGAGACCGGCTCGGCCGCCAGGCCCAACCGGCGGCACACCTCCTCCTCCAAGGACGGGGGAAGGTGGGCGAAGGTCCCGATGGCGCCGGAGAGCTTGCCGAAAGAGATGAGCTTGCGGGCGCGCGCCAAGCGGTCGATGTTGCGCAGGGCCTCGGCGTGCCAACCGGCCAGCTTGGCCCCGAAGGTGATGGGCTCCCCATGGATGCCGTGGGTGCGGCCGGCCATCCAAGTTCTCTCGTGCTTGCGCGCCAGCGCCTTGATCCGGTCGGCGGCGGCGCGCCAATCCTCGATCAGGAGGTCCGCGGCCTCCCTCAATTGCAGGGCCAGAGCGGTGTCCAATACGTCGGAGGAGGTCAACCCGTAATGCAGGTAGCGGCTCAAGGACGGCGCCGCCGTGTCGGCCGCGTCGGCGATGGCGCCGACCAAGCCTACCACCTCGTGACCCGCCGTGGCCTCGCGGGCCCGGGCCTTCTCCAGAAAGGACCGATCCAAAAGGCCCTTCATGCTCTTGAGCTCCGCGGCGCCGATCCCCTTTTCGGCCCCCAGCACCTGAAGATGCTCCGCCTCGACTTTCACCATCAAGCGCAGGCGGTGCTCGTCCGACCATATTTTGGCCATTTCGGGCCGCGTGTATCGCTCAATCACGGGAAACCTCCAATCCTTCCTCTTCGTCGGCCAGGACCCGCCGGAGGCGGAAAAAACCGCCCCCGGCCACGGCCCCGGCCGCTCCAACCATGATCCAAGGGCCCGCGACCCAATGCGGGCTGAGGTAGCGCAAAGCGGCCCCTCCCAACAACGGTCCCAGCGCGAAACCCGCGCTCTGGGTGAGTCCCTGAAATCCCAGGTAGCGCCCCCGGAATTTATCGGGAGCCATGTTGGCGGCCAAGGCCGTCAGCCCGGGGGAGACGATGACTTCCCCGATGGAGACCACCACCACCGCCAGAGCCATGGCGGCAAACCCCCGGGCAAATCCCACCGCCCCGAATCCCAGCGCGTAAAAAAGGCTTCCCACGGCCAAGGCGCTGGTGATCCGGGACCGCCGCAGGCGCCCGGTGATCGCCGTCTGGGTCGCCACCACCACCAAAGCGTTGACCGTGAACAGCAGGCCCACCTCCCGCTCCGTCAGCCCGGCGAAGCTCACCGAATGCACCGACAGGCTCACCACCAACTGGGCCATCACCGCGGCGATGATCACCCCGTAGGCGCAAAACTCCAAATATCTCCGGTCCCGGGCCGCCGCCACCAGGGGCTTGAGGGAAAACCCCTCTGATTGGCGAACGGGGGCCCCGGCGGGAATTCCCCAAGCCACGAGGATCAGGCACCCCGCGCAGGCCGCGGCGCTGGCGGTGAAAAGCCCGGTGTAGGACCGCTCGGCCATCAGGCCCCCGATCGCGGGTCCGATCGCCCAGCCCGCGTTGACCACCACGCGCAGTCGCGCGTAGGCGTCCACCCGGTCCCGCGCGGCGGTGCCCTCCGCCAGCCAGGAGCGGAGAGCGGGGTCGAAGAAGTGTCCGAAAAAGCCGCCGGCCGCGTGAAGGCCCACCAAGGCGGGATACCCCCAGCCGTCCTCGATCGCCCAAGCCATGGCCCCCACGCAGATCGTCCTAAGAAACAACGCCCCGACCATCACGGGCTTGTTGCCGAGGGTGTCGGCCAGCTCCCCTCCCCAAGCCTGGGCCAGCGCGGAAACGCCCAGGACCAGGGACAGCCCCGCCCCGACCATATCCATCGGAATGCCGCGGACCTTGTGCAGATACAGGGCGAAGAACGGGAAAGAGAGGGCCAAACCCGCCGAAAGCACCCCCTGCGCGGCCAGAAGGGTCCAAAGCCCGTCCCTCGGGCGGCTTATTCCGCGTCCTCCCCGAAACCCGCCGCCGGCTTGGCCACGACGTCCTTGAGCGGCACTCCGGCCGCGCATTGAGGGCAACCGTCCGGAGGGGCGACGACCAGAGGATAGGAAACCAAGGTCCGCACCGGCACTGACAGCGGAAGCCGCGCCATGGAACGGTCCACGATCCCTCCGATTCCGACCATCTTGGCCCCGTAAGCCATCAGCAGGGCGACCAATTCCCCGGTCAGGCGTCCGGTGGTCAGAACGTCTTCCACGATCAAGGCTTTCTCCCCCCTTTCCAGCCGAAAATCCCGCCGGAAGCCCATCATCCCCCCGGTGCGTTCGGCGAAGATGGCACGGCATTTCTTGGCCCGCGCCACCTCCTGGCCCAACACCACGGAGGCCGTGCCCGGGGAGACGACCACGTCCACCGCTTGCGGGAATTTCGCGGCGATCGCCTTGGCGATTTTTTGCGCCACGTGGGGGTACTGCAGGACCAAGGCGGTTTGGATGTAGACCGGGCTGTGCAGTCCGGACGCGAGCTGAAAATGGCCGGAAACCACGGCCCCGTGTTCCTGCAAAAGCCCCAGCACGTCCATCTTGTTCATCGCGGTCATTTCGTTTCTCCTTTGGGGCGTTCTCCGGACAGCTCCTTGATCCGTTCCTCGGCGCGGAATTCCTTCCGGGCGCGGCTGATCCCCTCGGCCCGGGCCCGCTCGATCTCGTCGGATTTCATCTTATTGAGGCGGGGCTCCAGGTCCGGCGAACTGAGGTTCCCCTTCACCCGGAACCCGATCGCCGGGCGGCCCAGCTCATCCACCCACCACTCGGGCAGGCCCCCCCGGTATTCGGTCAGGCGGGTCAAAATGTTCATGTCGACGGTTTCCTTCCCGAAGTCCGCGGCGCCGTCGGCGTAGGCCATCAGCTGGGGGCTGTCGACGTGAAAATAGCGGGTCGTGGCCACGCCCTTGCGAAGGCTGTATTCTCCCTCGATCTGCTTGAAGTCCAAGGTCCGGGGGTAGGCCGTGGCCGCGCTCAGCACCGAGAGGCTGTTCATTTTGTGCATGAACACGAAAGGGAGGAAAACGATCTCCAAAAACCCGTGCGCCTTCTGGACCGCGGGGACGTCGTTGATGCGGCCCGGGCCGAAGCTCACGCGCAGATCCCCGTTGACGAACCGAAGGCTCGGGGACACTCCTCGAAGCTCCCACAAGGCGTCGAAGTTCTTGATGTCGAAGTATTCGTGGGAGACGTCCCCCACCGTGATGTGCCCGATGGTGTCGGGGAACTTCCTCGGAATGGCGTATTTGAAGGTCGTCACCCAGGGAGTCTTCTTCTCGCCCTTTTCCGCCGCCGGAGGGGGCGCCGCGGGCTCGGTGGAGGCCGAGATCCGCTCGACGATCGCGGAAACCAATTGCTGACCGCTCTCCCAGCGCAGGCGATCCAGGCTCCCGGACAAAACGACTTCCTTGGGATCGGAGACGTCCTGCACCCGGGCCTTGAGCTTGAGCTCGGACCCGCCCCATTTCATCGAGAAATCGTCCACCTTGAGGTCTTTTTTTTCCAGGCGCAGGGAGAGACGGATGTCCGAGAAGGTGTTGAGAAAGGCCGAAACCGCCCCCCGGGACCCGACGGCGCTGAATTTGGTGAAATCATCGGAGGCCGTGGCGTCCAAGTCCCCTCCGGTGAACCAAAAGTTCCGAAAGGTGCCGCCGAAAGACCTCAGCCGCGCGCGGCCTTTGTGGACGGCCAGCCGCCCGGGCCACCCGGAGACGCTGGCCTGGGCGGAAACGGTTCCCTTGAGTTGATAAGGCGCCAACCGTCCCAAAACCGACGGTACCCAAGCCAAGGACACCTCGCCCAGGGCGGCCTCGCCCTTGAGTTCCGGCCGCGCCCCGCCCCAATCCACCCGCCCCGAAGCCGAGAAATTCAAAGGACCCGCGTCGACCCGCAGGCGCTCCACCTCGAGCAGGGTCTTGGAAACCGGGCGCAAGGCCGCCTTCCACCGGCTGGCCGGCATGGAGAAATCGAGCGGAGCCGGAACATAGCGCCGCAGGCGCTCCGTCGTCATCGCCGGAAATTCCGCCTCCACCCCGATGACCGGCTCCGAGAAATTGGACAGGCTTCCCGAGCCCTTCACGGCGACGCCGTCCAAGTCGAGCTTGAACTTGGAGGCTTTCACCTCGGCCAACTCCCACACCCCGGAGGCCAAGGTCATCTCCCCCGAGCCGGACCAGGAGGAAGAAAGCTTCCGGCCTCCGAAGAGGTTTTCGTTGTTGAAGGACACCGTGATGGGAAATGGCCGGGCGAGGTCGAAATTCTTGACCACCAGATTGAAGCGGCTCACGTCGAAACGCGTCCGGTGGAGTCGGTCGTCGACGGAAAGGCTTCCGTCCTCGATCACCGTGTGATCGGAGGCGATGGTTTGGGGCAGAGCCACCGGAAGCCGGGCCCCGGCCGCGGCGCGGGTCGAGGAGAAAATGTCCGCCACGTTCCAGCGGCCGTCCTCCCCCCGGGACAGCCGGATGCGGGGACCGACCAGCTTGACCAGGTCGAGCTCCAGGCGCCGCTCGAGCAGGGGCCGAAGCTTGACGGTAATCACGACATAGTCGCTCTCGATGAAATTTCGGCCCGGCTCGCCCCCGGCCTCGCCGACCCGCACCCCCCTCAACTTGACGCCCTTGGGGGTCAAAAAAAGGCTGTCGATCTCCACCGGGCGCCGAAGCAGACGGCTCAATTCCGCGGCGAGAAAGCCCCGGGCCTTGTCCTCATCGACCATCTTGCGGATCCCGAAAAACGCCGCGGTCAGCGTCAGAACCAGGAGCAAAAAGCCCAGGGCCAAGGCCTTGAAGCCGAGCTTCACCCCGCCCATAAAGAAGCGGATCGTCCACCGAAGAACTCCCCGAAGCCCGCTCACGCGCCCTCCCCTCCATGGCCGGAGGACAACAGGGACTGGTAGATTTCCGAGGTGAGCCGGAAATTCCGGTCCCAGGAATTGTCCCGGCAGGCCTGGATGCCGTCCTCGGCGATGCGGCGCCGCAAGGCGGGATCTCCCAAGGTCTTTTCCAGGGCGGCCCGGACGCCCTCCTCGGTGGGCCGGTTCAAAAGCTGGCGCCGGGCCTCGCAATCGGGGGCCAGCAACTCCGCCGCCCCGACCCGCGCGCTCGTCACCACCGGAACCCCGCAGGCCATGGCCTCCTGCACGCTTTGGCCGAACTCCTCGAACAGGGCGGGGTGGACCATGAGGTCCAGGGCGTGGTAGATCCGTTCCACCTCCGGGCGCGGGGCCAGAAACCGCGCCCGCTCTCCCAGACCCGCCTCTCCCGCCAGCCGGCGATAAGGTTCGAGGTCCTTTTCCCGTCCGACGATCAGGACATGGAGCTTGCTCCGGAGCTCCTCCCGAAGCCCGCCCACGGCTTTGAGGAAAAGCGCCACGCCCCTTTTGACGAAATCCCCGGAGGTCACCAGGCCGAGCAGGATCTCCCCCTCGGCCATGCCCAGCTCGCGGCGCAGGGGCGCCCCTAGCGGCCAGTCCTGGGGACGAAAGCGGCTTTGGCTAAAGCCCGGATGGATCACCCGGACCGATTCCGCGGGAACGCCGAATCTCCGGACCGCGTCGTCCTTCATCAATCGGGAGTTCGCGATCAGAATTTTGAACTTGCGGCCGGAAAGCATCTCCGCGTGGAGCTTTCCGACCCCCGAACCCTCGGGGAGGGGCGCGCCGTGGATTTCCTCGTGGGCCAGGTGGACGCAGTTGTGGAGGCTCAGGACGTCCTGATCCAAAGTATCTCCGTGGCCCCACAGGATGTCGAATTTTTCCCCGCGAATCGCGCGGTTGAACTGCCAGGAAAAAAGCCGGCGCTTGACGTAGGAGCCCCAGGGAAAACCCACCAGGCGCCGAGCGACGCCCCCCGCCTGGCCGATCCTTTTCTCGTCCACGGCTTCCCCGAAAACAACGACCTCCCAGCCCAGGGCGGCCAAGCGTCGCGTGTGCTCGAGGATGGTGGTGGTCGTGCCCGTCACCCCGTCCACGATCCGGGACGCGATGGCCAGGCGGCGGCGGACGGGTTCGCTCACGGGGCCACCCAGCGGTCGTACCACCGCGCCAAATCCAGCATTTGCCACAGCCGCGGGGCATGGTCTCCCCAGCCCATGCGGTGCTCCGCCAAAAGATCGCGGCAAAATTCCCCGTTGATCCACCCGTCCTTGAACAAGCGGGTTTTCTCGAACCGTTCGGCGGCCATCGCGCCCAGCTCCCCACGCAGCCATTCCTTGAAGGGGAACGAGAAGCCCATCTTGGGACGCTCCACGATTTTTTTCGGGAGGCGCTTGCGCCCCAGTTCCTTGAGCAGGCTCTTGAGCCCGCCCGCGCGCTTCCAATCCCCCGGCACCGAGAAGGCCAATTCGGCGAGCTCGTGGTCCAGGAAGGGACAGCGCGCCTCCAGGGAATGGAGCATGGTCACGCGGTCCACCCGTTGAAGCAAAGTCTCCGTCATCTTGGAGAGAAACTCGACATAGCAGACGAGATTGCCTTCGTCCCGGGGGTCCACGGCTTCCCGGGAATAGTTCCCGTAGAGGCCGGAAACGAAATCCGATCCCGCGGAGGGGTCCCCGCCCTCGATGAGCCGGGGCCCGGCGATTTGGCGGCGTTGGGAACGCGGCCAGCCGGCCGAACTGCCCATGTAGACCGGCTCGCCCCCGGCCACCCGCCGCATGAGATCGTAACGCCGGTGCCCCCGCCGCGCCGTTCGGTAAACCGGGGCCAAAAGCCGGGAGCCCGCCTTGGCCAGGGCCCGGGGAAGGGGTTTGGACATGCGCCGCAGGTCCTGGAGCCCTTTCTCCATGGAGTCGTAGCCGAAGAAAAGCTCGTCGGAACCTTCCCCGACCAGGACGACCTTGTAGCCGTCCCGATGAGCCTGCCGGCTCAGGTGGTGCAGGGGAACCCAGACCCAATCGGCGACGGGTTCGTCGAGGGCCAAGGATGGGTCCTCGAGGGTTTCCAAGGCCTCGCGGGAGCTCAAGACCAGTTCCCGCAGGCGCACCGGAAACGCCCGGGCGGCCTCCCGGGCGTACTCGAATTCGCTGTAGCCGGGAAGGTCATCGTAGCCGATGGTGTAGGCCGTCATGTCCTTGGCCCCCGTTTCGGCCAGGGCGGAGGCGATGAGGCTGGAATCCAGGCCCCCGCTCAAGAAAAGGCACACGGGAACGTCGCTCACCAGCCGGCGGCGGACGGCGCGAAGAAGGAGTTCCTCGATCTTTTCCACGGCCTCGGCCCGCGTGGCCGGGCCCCGGCGTCCCAACGGGGACCAATAGCGGCGGACCCGGGGCGCCGAGCCCGCCTCCATCTCCAGGACCTGCCCCGGCCCCAGCTTGTTGACCCCCAGCAGCAAGGTCCGCCCGGGCGGGGTGAATTTCAGCGACAGGTACCCGTCAAGCCCCGCGGGATCGAGCTCCGGGGCCTTGGAGCGGAGCTTGAGCAGGCCCCGCAGTTCGGAACAAAAAATCAGCTCGCCGCCCTGCTCGCTGAAGAACAGGGGTTTCTTTCCGGCCCGGTCCTTGGCGAGGATCAGCGTCCGGGCTTGCGCGTCGTACAAGGCGAAGGCGAACATGCCCGCCGCCCGGGACAGCACCCCGTCGAGGCCCCAGGCCCGATACCCGGCCAGCAGGACCTCCGTGTCCGACTCGGTGCGAAAACTCATGCCCGCCTTTTGAAGCTCGGCGCGGAGCTCGCGGAAATTGTAGATCTCCCCGTTGAAGGAAATCAGCAGGGAGCCGTCGGCCGAGGACATGGGCTGATCGGCCCGGGGATCCAAATCCAGAATGGAAAGGCGCCGGTGCCCGAAGGCCACGCCGTGCTCAGGAATATCCCGAAGGCCCGAGGCGTCGGGCCCACGGTGGGCGATCGAATCGCCGGCGCAGGCCAGACGCCGCCGGAATTCACCCGGGTCCCCCGCGCCGTCGGGCCGAAAAATCCCCAAAATTCCGCACATCGCGGGGATATTCTAACAATAAAGAAGAACTGTATATTTCTTTATAGGCGGGGAGCGTGGCTCAGCCGACGAGCCGCAGGGCCAAACCCCAGCCCCAGGTGACCAGCGCCCCCGCCAGGCGGCCGGAGGCGGCCAGTTCCTCCCCGAGAGGAACCACTTTGGGAAACAGAGCCTTGAGCATCAGCATCACGAGCAGGGCGTTGGAAGCCGCAATCCACGCCAGGGAGAACACGACCCCGCCCGCGTCCTTCAAATCGGGCTGGCGGACGTCCCAAAGGCACTCCAAAGTGGCGATCATGTGGAAGGCCAGCGTGAGCCCCATCAAGAAGGGAAACAAAGACGGACCGGCGAGCTCGGGCCGGGACCAGCTGAGGAGCCGGTAGCCCAGGACGGCCGCCAGGGCATAGATCGGAACGCAGTAGGGCGCCAGCGCGACGGCGGCGTTGGAATGGGAAAGGTCCACATGGCCGGACCGCTCCCCGGCCTTAAATCCCAGGACCTTGGCGCCCGAACCCCAGGCCGCCACCGCATGGGTGAACTCGTGCCCGAAAACATAAATCCGCCTCTGCCAGGCGCCCACGCCCTTGGGGTCCAAATCCCCGGCCAGCCGTCCCAGGGCGGCCGCTCCCGCTCCCGCCAGGAATGGGAAAGTGGCCGCGGCCTCCATGCAGACCCGGCCCAGGCTTTTTCCCGCCGCCGCGATCAAGATCGCGGAAAACGGCATCAAAAAAAAGCCGAAGAGCAGGCGGATCATCCCGGGAGCGTCCTCATGGACGGATGGTAGCTCATTTTAGGCCCGGCTCCCAAATCCCCGCCAAGGGCCCCGCACCCGCCTTTCCGGGGCGGGCCTCCTCCAGGATCAGCGAGTATTCCCGCTTGGAATGAGCCGGCCCGGGCAGGACTCCCCCGGCGGCCTTTCCCGGGACCATGTCGACCGAACCGCCGACGACCTCCTTGACGAACCAGCCCAGCTCCGGGGAATACCATTTCCGGGATTTGCTCTCCACCACCGCCGAGAGAACGGCGTCCTCCGAGCTGGTCCGGTTGGTGGCCTCCAAGACCAGGCAGTCGAAGGTTCCAAGCGGG
Organism: uncultured Elusimicrobia bacterium; assembly: GCA_964358485.1. GTDB lineage: Bacteria > Elusimicrobiota > Elusimicrobia > UBA1565 > UBA9628 > CAYHPY01. Next base: position 3,566 of record CAYHPY010000056.1, on the reverse strand, counting down.
ATATTCACCGATTCCCGGCCCGCCACCCGCAAAGTCCGCGCGGTCTTGAGCTGCGTCCGGGTGCTCCGCCCGGTTTCGGCGTCGACGCCCATAGTCTCGTCCGTGCCGGAGGAGCGCCAGGATTTTCCGCTGGTCCAATCCTTGGGCAGGAACAGATAGGGGGGATTGCGGTAGATCCAGGTTTCCGTTTCCTGGACCGCGCCGCGGACGGTGGAGCGCCCGCGTTGGCGGCTGCCCAAGGCCAGGAGGCCTTCCGGGGACTCCCGGTAATATTCCTCGACCGAGGCGGTGTCGGGGCTGTTCCGATAGCGATTGGTCCGATCGCAGCGAATCGCGGGGCCGCCCCGAAACTCCCCCCGGCGGCAGGCGGACAGCTTGACCTCGCTGGAAGGCTCCACCCGGCCCCGATAGCCGCGCAAGGTCCACTGCGCCTCGGGCTTGGAGCAGGCCGCCAGGACAAAGAAAAGGCCCGCCAGCGGCGGGCCGATCCTTTTAAAGGCCACCCTCAACGATTGGCCCGGCCGTTGATGGAGTTGATCTTGTTAAGAAGGGACTTGTAAGCCGCGTCGGTGGAAGTCGTGCTATTTTGCCCCATGGCGCGTTGGCCGCTCCCGGGATTGGTGAACCAGGATTCAAAATCCTCGAAACCGTCCCCGAGGCCGTCGGCCTTCCAGAGGGCGTGGGCCCGGTCGTAGACGGCCTGCTCCGGGGCACTGAGCTTTTCCCGGACGATCTTGCCGTCGACCACGGCCGAGGAAGCCTGGTCGGCGGTTTTTGGGCCGGTGTACTCCCCCCCGGCCTCGGCCCGCTTGTCCTCCTCCGAGGCGTCCCGCTCCCCCTTCTTTCGGCCGGAACGCCACGCCAGCATGGCCGTGGCCCCCGCCGCCGCCCCGCCGGCGGCCTTCTTCAAAGTCCCCGTGTCGATGGAAAGGCCGCCGATCGAGATGGAGCTTCCCCCGGACTTTTGGGGCGCGGCAGCGGGCGCGGGCGCCTCCCGCAAATTCAATTTTTGCTGGGGTTTGAGCGGCATGCTCGGATCATCGGTGCTGGTCCTCCATTGGCCGAGGACCCCGTTGTCCCGCAGGCCCACGTCCCCGGTCCGCTGGACGGCGTTTTCCATGTAGCGGGAAAGCACCGCGGGATCGCTGATGCCCTTGATCCCGTCCAGGGCGGCCTTATTGGTCTCGATCTGGCGCTGATTGGCCTCGAAGCGCGCGCAGGAGTCCTTATTCCCGGCGTTCTTGCAGAATTTCTCCCGCTCGCCGTCGTTGACCGGCACGTTGAGCTCCTTGAACTTGGCTTGGCGGAGCTTTTCGTTCTCGTAGATCAGCAGAAACGGAAGCATTTTATTGGCCTCGGCCGCGGGCAGCCAGGCCGGGAAGGTTTTGGAGTTGACGGGCGGCTCGATGTCGGCCAGCTGGTCGGGGGCCTTTCCGCTCAAGCAATCAGCCTTGACCATGCAGAGGTAGACCTGCTGGGACTTTTCCCGGTTGGAGTCGTCCTTGACGCCGGCCAGCTCTCCCTCGGTGAACACCTTCGCCAACTCTTGGACTTGGGCTTTCCGGTTCGGGGCGGAGAAGACGTGGGAATCGAAGTCGCTTTTGAAGAAGCGCTGAGCGTCCACCAACTCCTTCTGCTTGGGCGCCGGTTCGCAATAGGTGGACCAGTAGCTTTGTTTCCCCGTGCTCAGCACGTCCTGGCTGTAACTGCAGAGGTCCAAGATCTGCTCCTCGCTGATCCCCAGGGCGGCAGGCAGGGCCGGGTCCACTCTTCCGGGGGCGCTTTGCGCGGCGGAAATCGAGGCGAGCAAAAGCGGCACGGCCAGAAACAGGGTGTTTCGGGGTTTCATCGGGGCCTCCCAACTCATCCCCATTACTTTAGCCCCGGGACCTTGACCTGTCAAGCCCTATCCTGGATTTATAACGAATTATTACCAACCTTATCCCGGGACCAGGAATGGTACGATTGGCCCCGGTGAGGCCGATTTCCCGGTTTTACGAGGACGTTCGAATTCAACGGACGGCGCTGGCCGCGCTGGTTCCCGGCGCCGCCATGACCGTCCCGGCCTTGGCCCTTTGGCTGTATTGCTTCGACGTCGGCGGCGGGGAAAGCTCCCGGGAGAACATGGTCCGCCTGGCCCTGACCGCCGGTTTGTGGCTGGGCGGCTCCCTGCTCTGGACGCTGGCCTTGGCCTACGACCAGGCGCTGGGAAACCTATGGGCCGCGTGGCGGGAGGTGTTCCGGCGCTTGCCGAGGGTTCCCTCGGAAGGGATTTTCTCCCTCCCGGCCCCCCCTCCGGAAGATTACCGCTTCATCGGGGAAGACCGCGCCGGGCGCGCCCCCCAAGCCGCCGCGCAGGCCGTCCGCGCGCCGGTGCTCATCGCCAGCGGGAGCTTCCAGGTGGAACGGAGCAAGGCCCTCGAAAAGCTTCAAGGCTTTCAACTTGGGGACCCGGACGGCTTCCTCATCCCCTGGATCCGCTGCGCGGCCGCCTCCGGGGCGACCCGGATCCACCTGGTGCGCCTGGACCGGGGCCTGCGAATGATTTTTGACGGCCGACCCATTCCCCCGGAAACGGTCAAGGACCCGTACGGGCCGCTTTTTTCCGATGAGGAAGACCGGTCCCCGGGACGCCACCTGGCCGTGGGCCTTCTGGCCGCCGTCGGGTTGGCTCCGTCGTCGGTTACGATCGCTTCCGGAGAAGGAGCCCGGCGGGTCCGGCTGGAAATTGGAGAGGCCACCCTCAAACCCGGCCATCGCGGCCGGGACGCCATGACCGTCCTGGAAGTGTCTTGGAAGGGCCTGGGGGCGCTCTTGCGCCGCGAACGCTGCCTGGCGGCCGCGGTGGACGCCGTCGCGCCCAACGGCCCGATCTTGGAGTTGGACGGGACCGCGGTCCAATCCTGGACGCCCCGGGCCCGCCTGGAAACCGAGGACGCCCTCGTCGGCGAATTGGCGTCGACGGGGCGACCCGGGATCAGGCTTTATGCCATGGGAGCGTTGGTCGAGGAGCTCCCCTGGCCCGAAGGTCCGAAGCTCTTCGAAGTCCGGATCGGTCATCCCAAATTTAAATTGAACATTTCCCAATCCGGCGTGGTCCGGGACCAGGCCTTCGAGCAGGCGTTGGAGCTCGCCGCCCTCTTGGCCGAAGAACTCCGCAAATCCGGCAACACTTCCCCGCCGCCCGCCGTTGCTGGGACGGCCGGTAAATTCCTACGCGGGGGGCTGCAACTGGGAATTGTCGCCGCGGCCGGGGTCCGGCTCGCGGCGATTTATGTCCCGATTCCCGCCGCGCGTTGGATCCACCTGGACCACACTCCGGAAGTCTTCGTGGGCTGGTTGGGCGCGTTCCTTTTCCTGGCCGCGGCCTTGGGCGTCTGGCTGACCCTCGCCGCGCACCGCGCGCGCTGGTTTAAAAACGATTGGTGGCCGCTGATTCCCTTGGCGCCGATTTTGGCCTGGCTGATTCTTGCCTGGCACATCCTCGCTTCGTTTCACGGCGTGGCGGTGGGAGACGGCTGGGTCCAACTCCACTATCCCTGGCCGCTGGTCCGCAGGATCGCCTT
>CAYHPY010000055.1:0-23182 GCA_964358485.1 uncultured Elusimicrobia bacterium | reverse complement strand
TGAAGATCAGCTTGCCGAGCGGGTCGTAGAGGGTGAGGTAGGTGTCGGCGAAGCCGACGGCGTCGTTGGAGATCGTGACCGGCTGGCCGCGCTTGCCCTGGAAGGCGAACAGCTTCTGGAAGGCGCCGCCCCGGTCCGGCGCGGTGCAGTCCGAGAAGGACAAGGACGCCGTCACCTCGGCGCCCGGGGAGACGAGTTGGCGGTCGCAGAGGATGTAGTTCTGGTTGGAGACGCTGACGGCTCCGCCCAACGGAATGCCGGAGGCGCTGGAAACGATGACCGGCTCGGCGGGGTCGGGGCGGAAGTTGTCGTTGAGGTCGGCGAAGTGCTGGCTCCGATAGGTGGGGGTGGAGGAGGCGAGGCCGTTGAAGGAATAGGCCGTCGAGGCCCCGAAGGCCGCCTCGGCGAAGGTGACGGGTTGGTCGATTCCCAGCGGGAAGAGAATGGAGCGGACCTTGCAGCCGCCGACCGAGCAGACCTGGGAGCCGTTGTAGCGCAGGGAGCCGGAGATGGCTTGGCTCCCCCCCGCGGTGGAGCCCGGGTCGAAGATCGAACCGGTCCCGGCCTTGCCGAACGGCTGGTTCTGGGTGAGGACCACGCCCGCCCCGCCGTTAAGCCGTCCCTGCGCTTGGAAGGCGGGATCGAAGGTCCCCTGTCCCGTAGAATCCTTGAAGGCGTCGAGGTAAAAGGTCTTCAGGGGAAGCTGGTCCTTGAAGAAGCCGAAGGTCCCGGGACCCGCGGAACCAGGGATGACCGCCGTGGTCACGGGAACGCCGATGAACCCGGCGTTGTCGAAGAAGCGGACCATGATGTTTCCGCCCTGCGACCCGGAGTACTGGACGAAGCCGTCGACGGCGCCGGCGCTGTTTCCGCCCCCGCCGAAGCTGCCGGCGTCGAAGATCACGAAATTCTTGCCGGAGGCCGGGGTGGAGCCGGCCCCGGAGGAGACGGCGACGGCGTCAGGGAATTGGGTGAAGGGCTCGCCGAAATCGATCGAATCGTTGTTATTGGTGTCGACGAAGCCCTCGAGTTGGTAATAGGTGGCCGCGGCCAGGAAAGGCACCGCGTAGGCGTAGTGCGTGGTCCCGGCCTGCCTGGAGATCAGGGTCTGGGAGTAGGTGTTCTCCCCGAAGACCCCGGGCAGATAGGCCTGGACCCGGATGGGCGCCCCCCCGAAGGAGACGCTGGAGTAGGAGACCTGGCCCTCGATGCGCCCGTTTGCGGGATCGATCAGGTCCAAGTAGGTCGTGACGGTGCCGGAAAGCGGCACGAAAATGGCGGGCGGGCTCTGGAAGGTCGGGGTGCTGGTAAACGACACGGGCGCCCCCACGCCGTTCGGCTCCCCAAGCCGGTCGTCGGGATTGCCGTTGTTGTTGGTATCCCGGAAGGCGGCCATGTAATAGGTCGTGTTGTCCAAAACCCCGGTCTTGGTGAAATTCCCGGGCCCGGAAAGGGTCAGGACGTAGTCGAGGTAGCTGAAGCTCGTGTCGCGGGCCAGGCCGACGAAGATGGTCCCGGTGGCGGTTCCCCCGTAGCCCAAGGTTCCCACGACCTTGCCGTCGCCCGAGGAGCCGGCGCCCGGGTCCTCCATGACGAAACTGACCGAAGCGGTCGAGCCCGCCACGACGTTGACGGGGAAGGAGGAGACTCGGGCTTCCACGATGTCGGGGGAGAAGTTGGAGTTGCCGTCCACGAAGGCCCTGAGCACGTAATCGGTCGCCGACGGCAGGAAGGACAGCAGGAAGGACTTCGGCGTCCCGCCGATGGTCGAGGTCGAGGCGAAGGCGGCCACGGTGAGGTCCGAGCAGGTGGGGCACTTCTTGCGCCCGGCCTCGACGCGGATGGGGGCGGCTTGGCTGCCGCTATAGAAAATCGCCCCGGTGATCGCCCCGAACGCGGGGTCCGAAAGAGAGAGGTCGGCCGGCGAGCCCGCCAGGCTCGAAACGCCGCCGGTGATCGTGATGGGGGTCGGCGAAGTCGTGGGGCCGAACGCCCCCGACGCCTCCCCCGGATCGCGGACCTGGTCCCCATCGGAATCCAGGAAACCGCGCAGGTAGTAGGTTCCATCGGCCAAACCTGGAAAGGAATACGGGCCGAAGCCGGCGGGGTTGATGACGTGGATCGGGAAGGCCGAGGGGTCCGGACTGCTGAAGAGCTGGAGCTTGATTGAGCCGCCTTGCCCCCCGCCGTACGAGACGGCTCCGAAGATCGACCCCGCAAAGCCCCCCCGGACGTTGAAGGAGACCGTGGCCGAGCCGTAGACGCCGGGGCTGAAGGAGGTCGGCTCCAGCAGGTAAACGCCGGTGGTATTGACCCGCAGGACCGCGTAGGCCCCGCCGGGGCGGTTGTCGCGCATGGCGACGTTGCCGAAGGGATCGAGGATGACGATCTCGCTGTCGCCCGCGCCGCCGATCGGCGAGACGGAGACGTCGATCTCGGAACCGACGCCGACCGAGCCCGCGGCGCCGCCCCCGACCGGGAAGGACAGCAGGGAGGTCGTGTGCCCCGGCCCTTTGTCCTTGGCCGGACAGCCGTTGGCGAGCAGGTTGACCACGGGGGTCGAGCTGGGCGGGATCTGGTTGCGGTCGCAGACGTCGACGTTGGAGTTGGCCGCGGTATTGCCGCTGAAGACGTAGATCGGGAAGGGGGTGTTGAGGCCGCCGAAGGTTCCGGACGGCTCATTGAGATTGTTCTGGATGAAGTCCCCGTTGAGGTCCCGGAAGCCGCGGAGGTAATAGGTTCCCGTCGAGAGGCCGGTGAAGGCGAAGCCGCCCTCGGAACCCAGGTCCCGTTGGGCGATCACGCCGCGGTTGGGGGCCGGGTCCGTGGAGAGGCGCACCCGGAAGAGGCCGGAGGTGGTGGCCGTGAAGGTGCTGAGCTTGCCCGTAATCGTGCCGCCGGTGTTGGGATTGACGGAGACGGAGGCCGAGGCCGAGGAGCGGTTGAGACCGAAGTCCAGCGCCCGGACCTGATAGGCGTGGGGCAGGCCCGCGACCGGCTTGTCATCGATAAAAGTCAGAGTCGCCGAGGAAAGGGCGCCGGGGTGCAAGGGCGAGAAGGCCCCGCCGCCGGTCGAGCGCTCGACCACGAAGCCCGCCAGGTCGACGGTGGTGGAGCCGTCCTCGTTTCGCAGGGGAGGATTCCAACCGATGGTGTTGCGGTTCAAAGCCACCAAGACCGAGACGCCGGCCGGGCTGTTGGGGGCCACCGTGTCCACCGCGATGGAGAAATTGATCCCGGGGATGTTTCCGGAAACGGGCCCGATGGCGGTCGGCGCGCCGTAAATCCCGCGGTCCTCGCCCGCGTCCAGGGAGCCGTCCCCGTCGAAGTCCACGAAGGCGCGGATGAAGTAGCTCAAGCCCCCGGTCACCGTCCGGAAATAGGCCTGGGACGGCAGGTTGGGCACCGCGTGGAAGTGGGCGATCGGGACGAAGGTCGCCATTGTCGAGGCCTGGACGACGATGGAGCCGGTCTGCTTGCCGGCGTGGGTGAGCGTTCCCGAAATGGAATCCGACGTCGCGGCGTTGGTCTTCGTGGAGACCTGGGCGGTGAAGGCCGAGGGGACGCCGTTGCCGTTGACCGCCCGGACCTGCCAGAAGTAGGTCGTCGCCGCGGCTAGGCCTGCCTCGTTGAAGGTCGAGCCCACGGTCGCAAAGACCAGCCCGAACGGGCCCGGGGCGGCGTCGCCCGTCGCCCGATGGATCTCGAAATTCGTCCCGGCCGGGTTGTTCTGGGTCCAGCCCAAGGTCGCGCCGGTCTCCCCGACCCCGCCCACGCTCAGGCCCGTCGGCGCCGCGGCGAGCGAATAGCCGGTCCCGCCCAAGGCGGCGGGGCCGTCCCCGGCCGAGTTGTTGGCCACGACCTTCCGGATTTGGGAGGAGGTATTGGCCGCAAGCGCGTCCGCGTAAGTCGTGGTCGGCGCCGCCACCGAGGCGTAGGGCGACCCGTCGGCCTTCTGGAGCTTGTAGAGAGTCGCCCCGGAGACGGCGTTCCAGCCGAAGTCCACCTTCCCCGCCCCCGCGGCCCCGGAAAAGCCGGCGGGCGGAGCGGGGACCTGCACACCGGCCAGGGCGAAGTTCAAGTTCGCCGCGGAGAAGGAATCCACGCGGATCTCCGTCGGGTTCTCGAAGAAGAACTCCCCCGCGTCGAGGGAATCATTGGAGTTGGAGTCCAGGTAAGCGAAGTAGGAGTAATTGGTCGCCGGCCGCAGAAGGCCGAGCTCGGCGAAGATTCCCCCCGCCGGAAGCGGCGACGGAACAATGACCCGCCGGCGGTTCTCCGGGAAGTAGCCCGGAGCGCCGCGGGGACCCTGGCCCGCCTCGACGACCACGGGCTTGCCGCCCGAGCCGCCCGGCACGCCGATGGTCGCGTTGATGGCGCCCTTGTCGAGGACCGTGAGGTTGATCCCGGCGGCTCCCGCCCCGGGCGTGATGGAAACCGGGGCCAGGTGGAACGGGAGACGGCTGATCGAGCCCGTGGAGGAGTCGTAACTGCCGAAGGCCTCCGGGCCGTCGCAATCGAAGTCGTTGTTGCCGTCGCGGCAGGTGACGAGGTAATAGGTGTTGGGCGCGAACAAATTGGTCAAAGAATAGGCGCCGGGGGAGGCCACGCTGGCGGTGCCGAAGAAGACCGGCTGGCGCTCGAAATCGGTGTGGGTCGTCGCCGCGATGATGAAGTTGCCGAAGTTTTGATTGCCGGTGTAGAGGATGCTGCCGGTGATGTTGTTGACGCCGGTGAAGACCTTGACGCTCAGCGACGCCGTGGCGCCCGCGACGACCTCGACCTCGGCGAAGCTGCTGCCTTGGTGTGAAGCCGCGCCCTGGTGCTGAGCCCGGACGCGGTAGAAGTCGGGCGGCAGGCCGCCGATCTGGTAGGCGTAGGTGGCGGGTACGCCGACCGCGATCTGGGTCGAGGCCTGCACGAACCCGTTGCCCCGGACCGCCTGGAGGGTCATCATGCCCGCCGTCCCGCCATCGTAATAGACCGTCCCGCCGACCGCGCCTATGGTGGAACCCGAAACGCTGAAATCGGCCAGGACCGCGCCGGAGTTGTCCCCGTAGGCCCCGACCAGGTCGTTCATGGCAAGAACCAACTCCCCGTTGTGAGGCGCGACCACGCCGCTGGTGCTGGCGCCGACCCGGATCCAGGTGCTGGAGGAGAAGCCCCCGAAGGGCGCGACCCGGCCGATGAGTTCGCCGACCTTGGCGGCGGGAAGCACCGTGTTGAAACCGGTGTTGCCCGCGCCTTGGGGACCGACCTGGGCTCCACCGGAAACGGTCACCCAGGTGCCGACGGCCGAGACGGAAAGCTGCTGGCCCTTATAAACGAAGAAACCGGTGAACTGTCCGCCCGTCCCGTCCGGGTGGGCGAAGACGTTGCCCGGAATCCTGGTCCCCACCGAAGCCGTGGCCGCAACCGGGTACAACGCCCCCTGCGCCGCCATGGCCCCGGCGGAGAGGCCGAAATCGGCGCTGGTGCTGATGCGGATTCCGGCCGAGGCGGCATTGAAGCCGCCCAGGTCCACGGCGGCGAAATAAGTCCGGGTGCTTGCGGCCGGGATCGTATCCGCCGAAGGGAAGGCGAGCGTCCCAGAGGAAATTCCTCCGCTCAGGAAGATCGAAGCCTTGAAAGCGTCGAAGGAGGTCGGGCCGTCGTCGAAGGCGTCGTTTCCGTTCGTGTCCTCATAGATCTTGAGCGTGACCCCGGAAAGACCGGCCGCCGATCCCGGGAAGTCCCCGGTGTACTCGAGCTTGAGCGCGTTCAAGGTGGAGTTCTGGGTCTCGGAATAGAGCTTGAGCCGGATCATGGCCTGCGGGGTGTTGGCCGCCACGGCCCCGGAATGCGCGGCCGCCGTGGTCAAATAGACCGTCCCGCCGGAGGCCGCCGAGCCGCCGGTGAGCGTGATGTTGACGCCCGAGGTGGTCGCCAGGCCCGAAACGGAAACCACGGAGGAACTTCCGTAGGCCTCGAAGTCGTCGAAGACCTTGTCGTTGTCGACGTCCATGAAGGCCAGGATCGTGTAATCGGCGGCCGCCTTGGCGTCGAGGGTATAAGAGCCTCCGCCGCCGGGAGCCGTGCCGGCCGCTTCCAGAGAAGAGCACGGCAGGTTGCCGTGGCAGGCGAACACGCGCAAGGTGCCGACCTGCCCGGTGTTGACCGTCACCACGCCCGAGACGGTCCCCCAATCCTCGATGGCGATGTTCTTGCCGGTGAGGGAGTCCCCGGAATTGAGGAAGATCGGATTCGATTTAAAGGACCCGGCGTTGCCGAACCCCCCGCGGGGGTCCTGGCCGGAGGGATTGGCCCCGCCCTTGAAAGCGAACATGTACCAGGTGTTGGGCGCCTGGAGACTTCCCGCCGTGTAAGTCGCCGAGCCGGAGGATTGGCTGAGATTGAAGCCGTTGGTGAAACCGACCCCGTTGGTTCCACCCGTGGACTCGGTGGAGAACCGGACCTGCAGGAGGCCGGACGGAGAGCCGGGATAGGACACCGTCCCGGCAATGGAGCCGGTCCCGCCGCCGTCGGGGTTCCAGAAGACCACGCCCTGAGAGAGGTCCTGCTCAAAGGGCGTGCCGTTGCGGCCGCCGGTGGCGTTGAAGAAGGTGATGTTCGATCCCGACGCCACGCCCGCGGCGCTCACGTTGGTCGAGACGTGGGGGCCGACGAATTCCCAGTCGTTGAACGTCCGGGTGATCGCGGAAGCGGAATGCAGGACCAGGCTCGGGGCATTGTTGTTGAGGTCGCCGACCACGGTGACGCCGTCGAAGGCGTTGATCTTGGCCGATTCCAGGACGTCGATGACCCCGGAGTTGAAGACCACCGGACCGTGGTCCCGGATCGTGACGGTCGCGTCCTCGATCCGGAAGGCCCAAAGTCCGGCCCCGGGAACGGGCACGAACTCGGCGTGGAACATGGAAGATGGGATGACGCTGCGCAGGAAAGCCGAGCCCTTGAGGGTCAGGCCCTTGGTCCGGACGGTGGCATGCCGGGTCGCGTGACCCGGGCCCATGTCCAAGGTCGCGCTTCCCTTCACCACCAAATTGCCCTGGACCTCCAAGGTGTGGCCGTCGCCCAGGCTCAAGGTCCCGCCCGCGATGCTCGCGTGTGTGGAGACGACGAGAGTGTTCCCGACGCTCCCGCTGGGGCTGACGAGCTTGAGGACTCGGGTGTAGTGGGTGGTCATTTCGAGCGAGCCCAAAGCTAGGTTGTTGAGGTCCCAATCGCAGTCGAAAGTGGTGTTGGAGGAAAACTCCACCCGCTCCCCATTAAAGGGTTTCTGGCCGCCGAGCCAGTTGGCGTCGATGGAGGCCTTATTGGGGAAGGAGGCGTTGCCGCCGACCCACACCTTGACGGTGTTGGAGGCCAGGGACCGATAGGTGATCGTGACGCTGCCGGAGTTATTGTCGTAGTTGTCGTCGTTCATCCCGAGGAACAGGTTGCCGCTCCCGGAGACCGTGAAAGTCGAGCTCAGGCCCAAGGCGAACCAGTTCCCCCCGCCCACCCGGCCGATGAGGCGGGCGGTGTTGGTGCTGGTCACCACGCAAGAGCCGCAGTTGCCCGCCCCAATGTTGCCGGCCGGATTGAAGAAGCCGGAGCCATCGTGCCAGGAGCCCGCCGCCTCGACCACGACCTGCTGGCCGGCGTTGGCGAAGAGCCCGGTGTCAAAGCCGCCGTTGTTGGGGGCCGTGGGAGTCGAATAGGTCGGAATCTGGCTGGCGGGCTTGGCGTAGAGCTCCGCGACGACGACCGATTCTCCCGAGCGGTGGCCCGGGAAGCCCGCCCCATCCGTGAAGCCCGCCGAGAGGGCCAGGTCGCTCGGCTGGTCCAAGGCCGCCTCCAGGCGCTTGCCGGCGGGGAGATTGTTGTAGCTGAAGGTGACCAGGTAGTGCTGGGTCGTCGAGTCCAGAACCTGGGCCGGGGAAGGATAGAGCGTCGCCTTGGGCGGGGACCCGGCGGCGAAGGCGAGGCCCCCCAGGAAGGTGTCGCCGCCGTCCTTAAAGCCGTCCTGGTTGTTGTCCTTAAAAAGAGCCGCGAAAATCGAGGGGGCCGGGGCGTCGCCGAAGAGGCTGACGGTCAGGGAGTTGAGGTTGGCCGCGCCGCCCTGGGTCCAGAGGCGCAAGCCCAGCATGCGCTGGTCGTTGACGCTGGCGGCCAGTTGCGGGGGAGCATAGCCCGAAGATTGGACGAAGGCCTGGACCCCGCCGCCGGCGCCGCCGCCGAAGGCGTCGAAGTTGTACTTGCGCAGCCAAGCGTTTTCGGATTGGCCGGACACCATCTCCGAGCCGGCCGCGAAAACATTGCCGGAAGCGACGGCGACCGCGTTACCGTAATCGTGGTTGTTGGTGGTCGGGTTATTGTAGGTCGTGGTCCATTGGACCAATCCTGAGCCGGAATCATATTTTCGGACCCAAATGTTAGAGCCCTGGGTAAGGTCGTCGCGCCGTTCGCTCCCAACCACGAAGACGCCGCCCCCTTCCGCCGCGATAGCCGCGCCAAAATCAATGGAGTTGGCCGGGCTATTGTAAGAGGTAGTCCACTGCAGGAGTCCGGCATGGCTGTACTTGCGGACCAGGATGTTATCCGACTGACTTAGGTCGGCGCGTTGTTCGTTTCCGGCAAGGTAGACCCCCCCTCCGTCCACCGCGACGCCGGAGCCCTCATCCAAATTTGAGCCGAAGCTATTGTAGGAGGTCGTCCACTGAAGCAAACCGTTTAGATCAAGCTTCTGAAGCCTCACATTGCGGCCTTCACCGGCCGTATCCTCGTAGCCCACGATGTACAGGCCACCGCCGGGCTGGTCCAGGGTGATCGCATAGGCTTTGTCGCCGGCGTTGTTTGGAAAGTTGTAGCCCGTGGTCCATAGGACCAAGCCGTTGCTGTCATAGCGCCGGGTGATCCAATTCTCCCCCTGGCCCAGATCGGTCCGGTTTTCCCAACCGGTCACGAAGATGTCACCCGCGGCGTTGGCGGCCACGCCGTAGAACTGCTCATCGACCGCGGTGCCGACCCGGTTATAGGTCGTGGCCCAGATCAGCAGGCCGTTGGAGTTGTAACGGCGAAGGAAGGCGTTGACCCCCTGGTTGATATCGGTCCGAGTCTCGGCACCGGCGATTGCTATGTTGTTATCGGAGCCGTAAGCCACGGCTCGGGGAAAGGATTGCAGCCCCAACGCGGGCTTGTAAAATCTCGTCCATTGTGGATTGCCGCTTGGGTCATATTTTCTAAAAAAGGTTTTATTGCCGGATGCACCCGTGACATAAGCGTTTCCGGACGGGTCCTTGGAAACGCCATAGATGACGTCGGTTCCGGCTCCCGGAGATTGCACAGTGGCCTGCCAACCACTGCCGGGCCCCGAGGAACCGTTAGAAACAAGACCGTCAATCAAGGTAGGGGGCAAAGAGCCCTTGGAAGCCGCGACATTGGAGCCGTTTGAGAAAACTCCCCCCGGCGCCGTCGTGATCCAGACCCGGAATGCATAATCGGGACTCATTTCGGCGCCGGCCCCGTTGACTCCAACGTCCAAACCGTAGACGTCCACCGTGGCCAGGTCCGAAGAGGTTACCGGCCCGGTGGTGACAACCAACTGCGCTTTATTGAAATTGAATGCGTGTCCGGCCTCGGTCGAGAACTCAATATAGAATGATGCCGAGGCGGTAAGCGTTGCAGGATAGGTCCAAGTTAACCGAATGGAACTATCCATAACCGGATTGGCGGCCGCCGCCAGGTTGTTGATCGCCGCCACTCCCGAGCCGAAGGCGTCGGAGTTGAATTTCCGCAGGAGGATGTCCGAGCCCTGCCCGGAGCGGCTTTCGAAGCCCGCCACGAAAACGTCGCCGGGGACGTTGATCGCGATGGATTCGCCCTCATCCGTCCCCCCGCCGTTGCCCGCGTAGGTCGTGGTCCAGACCGGCAGGCCGTTGGACTGGGCGAGCTTGCCCGCGAAAAGGTCCAGGCCGCCCGAGGTCTGAAAGCCCGACACATAGACGCCGGTCCCGTCCTGGGCCACGGACTTGGCGCGGTCATTGGCGTTCGAAGGGCCGTCCTGCGACCGGGTCCACATTTCCTGGGGCGGGGTGGCGTTGGTGTACTTGCGGACCCAGATGTTCTCTCCTTGCCCGCCGACCGTCTCAAATCCCGCGGCGTAGACCACTCCGGACCCATCCACGGCGATCCCCCGGCCCTGGTCGTCGCCGCCCAGAAGGCCGTTGTAGGTGGTGGTCCAGGTCAATAGCGGGGGATTTGCGTTGTTGTACTTTTGGACCAGGATATTGTCCCCCTGTCCGCTGCTGAACTCCCTCCCCGCCAAGTAAAGATTCCCCGCCCCGTCGCGGGCGATGGCGAAGGCCTCGTCGTCGCCATTTGAGGCGCCGTTGTAAAAAGTCGTCCACAGGGAGAGCCCGTTGGTGTCGATTTTGGCGATGGCGGCGTTTTTCCCTTGCCCTGAAACGAACTCGGTCTGGGCGTAGTAGCCGTTGCCCCCCCCGTCCAGCGCGACGCCGTTGCCTTCGTCGTCTCCCACGGCGCTGCCGCTGATGAACCACTCCCGGACCCCCGAGGAATTGAGCTTGAATGCAAAGATGTTGCGGCCCTGCCCGAGGTCGTTTCGGGTTTCGAAACCCGTCACATACACATTTCCGCCGCTGACGGCGATGCCCCGGCCTTCGTCATTTTCGTTGGAAGGGCTGTTGTAATAACGCGTCCATTCCGTCCCGCCCCCGGAGTTGTATTTCCGAACGAAGACGTCGGTGCTCAAACCGTTGAAATAGCGTCCCGTGATGTAGATGGCGCTGGCGGAGTAGGCCACGGCCAGGGCTTTCTCCTCCGAGTTCCCGGGCATGAAGGTCGTTTCCAAGAACCCGCCGCCCGGGGTGCCTTCGCCGCCGAAATCGGTGTTTGAGCGGTTGAAGGCGGCCGGGGCTTGAGGCTGGGAAGAAGCTGGGTTGGAGGCATTGGAGAAGGCCCCCGGCCCGGTGGTGATCCACAAGCGGAAGTGGTAGGTGGGCGAGACGTTGGAGTTGGTGTTGTTGAAGCCCACGTCCAGGCCGCCGACGGCAAAGGAGGTCGGCGAACCGCCCGTGACCGGGCCGGTGGCCTTGACGACCTGGGCCGTCGTGGTGCTGAAGGAATGGCCCGAGTTGGTCGAGTACTCGATATAATAGGAAGCGCCCGCGACCAAGGCTTCCGGCCAAACCCAGTTGAGCCGGACCGACCCGACGTTAGTTCCCTGCGTCGCGGATAGATTGGTGACGGACGGAATACCACCTTGGCCGCCGGAAGCGAAGCCAGGGGGAGCGGGATCATCGAACATCGTTTCCTGGCGCACCTCCAGGGAGGTGTTGCCCGGGTCCGAGGTCCAGGCGACATTTATATTCCCGCCGTTATTGCGCCACCCGGCCCAACGGATCGCGGCGCCGGTCTGGTTCCCCGCGCCATTGGAGACATTCTGCCAGGGCTCCCAGACCAACGAGTCCCCGTGGAATTCGGCCATTTTGGCGTTGATGAGCGAGTTGTTGGTATCGCTCCCATGCCAAACCGCGGAGATGTCCACGCCGGAACCCATAGCGACGGAGGCGTTGCGTTGGGGCGCCGACGCGATCGGGGCGATATTGAGGTAGGAGGACCAGGCTCCGCCGTTGGCGGCCCGGGAAGAATGCTTGACCTGGGGGTTCCCATAAGTCGCGTCCGCGCCGCTCCAAACGGCATGGAGGCGGTTGTTGCTCTCGATGGCCAAGGAAGGCCCCTCTTGCTCGAAGCCGGACACCAAGGAAAGCGTCTGCCAGGGGTTGAAGCCCCCCGAGGGGGTGCGAGAAGAATGAACCACCCGCTCGTAAATTCCGGAACCCGAAGCCGAGCGGCGCACGGCGAGAACATGGACATTATCGGTCCCGTCCACTGCGATTGAGGGAAAGCGGGAGTCGGCGCTGTCATAGGAGATATCCACATAGGGGTTGAAGACTCCCCCGAAAACCGCTCTCGAAGAATAGCGCACCCGGCCATGCTCGGAGCCGGAGTTCTGCCCGTACCAAGCCACATGGATGCCGTTCTGTCCGTCCACGGCGATGGCCGGCGCGTCCTCGCCGCCCTCAAAGGAGCTACCTAGAATCTTGACCGCGGCGGACCACACGCTGCCGGGCGTGGTGGCCGAGGAATAGACGATCTTGCCCTCGTTGCCCCCGACCAGGTCGAGAGTATCGTTGACGCCCGCCCAAACCAGGTGAAGGACATTGTTCTGGTCGATGGCCAGCGCGGGCGGGTTCTGGTCAAAGCCCGCTCCCTCGTCGCCGACGGTTTCAACGGGCGAGCCGGTCGTGTCCGCCCAGGTGACGCCGTTGTCGGTCGAGCGGGAGACGAACACCCGCTTCTTGGCGCTGAAGAGCTTGAGATAGGCGAAATACAGGTTTCCCCCGGAATCCCGGGCGAACTTGCGCTGGCCCTGCCCCGCGGAGGAATTACCCACCCCGAGGCCCGTCACGGCCAACACCGCGCCGGTATTGACCGAATTGAGCCAGTCGACGCGGCCGTTCGGGTCGTTTTCGAAGCTGGGGCCCGCGCTGGCCCCGCGCGCCTTCTGCATCGTGATGCGCGAACCCGCCGCCAGCATGTCGCCGCGGACATTGACCCCTAAGCCCTCCGAAAAGCTGATATTGGTGAAGGTGGAAACGATCGCCCCTCCCGTGTCAAAGAAGTTGATTCCCGTCGTCCCGTAAATCAATTCCTGGACTATCGTAAAAGAGGAAACGCTGATGAGCTGGGCGCCGGAGCCGATCCTCATGCCCAGCGGGCTCATATTCCTGAATTCGCCGGTCGAGATTTCCACCCGGCCGTTGAGCAGGAGCTGCCAAGAATTGCTGGTGCTGGTGCCGGTCAAGACCGGCATCCCGGCCACGGAATCGTCGTAGACCTTGAAGGCGCCCGCCGTGTTGACATCGACCAAAGTGGACTCAAAGCGCCCCTTGTCATGGATCTCGAACTTGCCGGTGGTGACCGTCATCGAGCCCACGGCGACCACGGTGGTCCCGCCGACATGGAAGGTCCCGGCCTGGACCGTGATCGGGCCGAAGAACTGGTGCTTGTAGCCTGCGTTGGTGGTGAAGTTGGCGGTGGAGCCGTTGAGGAGCTCGAAGGGCCCGTTGACGACGATGGGGCTATTGAAGAAAATCTGGGCGTTGTAAGCCCCCGCGATCGTCATGGAACTGAGAATGATCGGCAGGTCCCAGGTGCAGGAGACGCTCGGGGCGGTGTCGCCGAAGATGACATAGTCGCCGCTGACGGGGGCCACGCCCCCGATCCAGTTGGCCCCGTTGGAGGCCACGCCCGAGCCGCCGGCGAAAATTTTTACCCCGGGGCCCGCGGAGGCGGGGAAGTTGAAATAGCCGCCATCTAAAAGGAAGGAGCCCCCGGAAAGGACCGCCGAGCCGGTTTGTCCGAGGCTGCCGGTCACCTCATAGGAGCCGCCGGTCAGGCCGACGGAGCCCGCCGAGCCGGTGGTCAGATCGTCCTCGACCGTGAAGGAGCCGCCGGATTTGGGGCCGGCCGCGCCGGACTCAAGATAGAGCAGACCCGTCAGGGCGGCGACGGCCGCCGCCGCGACGAGGCTCCTTGTGGACTTGCGTTCGATTCCGTTCATCTTAAATCAATTCAATCCGCGTCAATATCCCAGGCAAAAGTAATCAAGCACGTCGGTATTGAGCAAACTCGAGGCCGCTCCCCGGAACGACACGCTGGCGCTGGAGGTCGCTTCCACCTTGGCCATATCCGCGTTGGCCGTGGTCCGATTGATGAAACAAACCGGCGCCGCGGGCCACGGGGATGTGAAGGTCAGCGTGCACGTGATCCCCGGAGAGGTCCCGATCGTGATCCGCCCGGCGACGTCGTTGCCGACCACGGACGCGCCTCCCCCGCCGCAGTTTGTGAGGTTCCCATTGACCTGGGACGCCCCCCCCGCGAAAAGCTTGCCGTCCACCTTGAGGCTCTTGGGGATCGCCATCCCGTCGGCCTTGACCTGGAGGAGCTCCGCTCCGGGCTGGGTCCCGCTGGAAACCAGCAGGACCGTCGTCGACCCCGCTCCGGCCGGTGAGGAAACGTGAAGAGTCGCGGAGGGAATGATGCCGCCGATGCCCACGCTTCCGCCGCTGGTGATCCGCATTTTTTCCTGCACCCCGCCCACCCCGGCGCGGGCGGTATAGAACCTGAGGTTTCCGGGAACGCTGCCGACGCTCACCGGGCCGTCGATGGTGGACTCGATGGCCGACAATTCCCGATAGGAGGAACCGTCATGCGCCGCCCCGACGATGAACAACACCGGGTCCCCGTTGCCTCCGGCGGTCGGAGCCCCTTGGGTGCCGCCGCTATGCTTGAAATGGATGCCTTGCCCCCCGCCGGTGGTCCCGTGCCGGGAGATGACCACGGCCGGATTACCGGCCGCCAGAGGATTGACGATGTGCAGGTAGGTTTGCGGGGCCGTGGTATTGATGCCCACCCGACCGTCCCCCTTGACCACGAACAACTCCTGGCCCGGGGCCGAGCCGCTGGACACCAGCAGGACCGCCGAGCTGGACGTCGCCCCCGAGCTGGAAACGTGCAGCCGGGCGGCGGGAGGGGTTCCAAAGATCGTTCCTCCGAAATAAAAGTCCCCGTTGGCCCACATGGAGTGATGGTCCTGGTTTCCCACCCCGAAGGAGACACCCTGATCCTCGGCGGAGACAAAGCCCCCGCCGTTGGGGTTGATGCTCAACTCCCCGGCCCGCCTGGAGAAATCCGCGAAGGGAACGGCGGTGAGCTGTTCCCTGGGCGAAAGGGCGGTCAAGCCGCCGCCCACCGGGCCGACCCGTATTTCGGCCCACTTTTGAGAAGTCGAGAAGATGACGCCGGGGGGAACCGTGAAGGTCGTCCGAAACACCCCGCTGAAAACCGAGACGCCGTGCGTGTTTCCAACGGAACAACTTCCCCCCGTCACGGCGTCGCAGACGTCCACGCGCACGTCCCGGGCCCCGGTCACGGGGGAGCCGGACTCCGACAGCCGTCCCTGGTAGGTCATGGTGCTCTGCTGGGGGCCGGTGGCCCAGGCTGAGCCTCCGGAAACCATCAGGGCCGCCAAAAGCGGAAGGGCGGTGATGGGCGTTTTTTTGGACATCATTCAATCACCATGTAGTTGAGGGAATAAGTCGCCACCGGATTGGTCGAACCCTGGATCGAGAAAGTGAAGCTTGACGAGGCGACCCCGCTCACGAAATAGATAGGACCTTCCCCGCCCGGGGTCAGGAGCACCGCTTTCGGGGCGGCCCCGTAGGCCTGGTTGAAGACCAGGGAAGTCGCGCAGGGGCCGTTGGGCCCGGTGCCGGTGGTGAAGGTCATTTGCCCTGCGAAGTCCGTCGAGCCCCCGACGACCGCCGCGGAAGGCGAAGTCCCGCAGCCCACCGGGGTCGTGATCGTCGGGCTCGCCGCTTGGGTCGCCTTGAGGTGCACGCCGTTGGTCCCCGTCGCGTGCAGGTGCAGGAGGCCGGAAGGAGCCGCGGTCCCGATGCCGACGCTGCCGTTGGAAGCGATGCGCATCCGTTCCGTCGATCCACCCGACCCCGAGGAGCGGGTAAAGAGCGCCAACGCACCCGCGTCCGTGGCGGTGTCATGGATGGCCCGCAGGATCACGCCCCTGGGATCCCCGCCGCCGGTGATCGCGGTCGGATTGGAGATCGACAGATCGCCGAATCTCCCCCCGATGGACCCGGAATAGGCGGTCGCCACGTTAAGGATCGTCGAATCGACGGTCCCGCGGACCTCGAAGCCTCGCGCGCCCGGCCCCATGATGAAGGGAGACGCCGTTCCGATCCCGACATTCCCGTCCGCGACGACCAGAGTCGAGCCGCCGACCGAGAAGGAGTTGCCCTGGACGCTCAGAGTGGAATAAACCACGACATGCCCCGTGCCCGCGATGCGCAGGCGCTCCACGACCGGCTGGCCCGTGCCGGGAGGCTCGGTCAGGAAGCTCAATCCGGCGGTCCGATTGACCGGTTGGCCCCCTTCGTTGACAGCCCGGATCTCGGCCATGTCGGAAAGGTTCATTTGGCCGAACTTGATCGACACTGTTCCGATGTTGCTCATCGAGTCTTCCTGGGTGGCCAAGGTCAGGACCTTGCCGGTCGGATGGCCGATGCCGACGACGGAATTGGGATCGCCGTGGACCCAGTCGCCGAACATCACATTGGCCCCGTATTCGGGGGTCATGCCGGCGTGGAAAGACACCCGTCCATCGCCCCGAATCGAGAGCACGTCGGCGGTTCCCGTGGTGACCTTCATGACGTAGGAGTCGCCGTTGCCCCCCGCGGAGGAGACTTGCACGAACGCCGTGGGCAGGGCGGTGCCGACCCCGAACCCGTTGGAGAAATGGATGCCGGTGCCCAGAACTCCGGTGCCGATGGAGCCCGGGTTGATGACGACGCCGCTCCCCAGGTTTCCGGGCAGGATGCCGGAGGGGTCGACCTTATCGGCCCAGCGCGCTATCGCCGAGGCGATGGCGTAGGGCGAGGAGGTCAATTTTTCCCGCGGCGACAGGGTGGTCAGCCCCCCGCCCACGGGGCCCACCCTGACCTCCAGGAACCAGGCGCCGACCGCCAGATCCACGGCGCCCGGCAAGGTGAAAGTGGTTTTGAAGACCCCGTCCACCACCCCCACGCTTTGGACGGGGGTGTCGGAGTAGCAGGCGCCGACCGTGAATGCGTCGCAAACATACACGCGTACGTCGCGGTTGCCGTTGACGGCGGAGCCCGATTCTTTCAGTCGCCCCTGGTAGGTCATGGTGCTGAACTCCACCGAAATTGTCGCCGCCGCGTCGGCCGCCGCGCCGAGCAGGGCAACGCCGAGCAGAATCGCCTTAATATTCATACGTGATCCCCATTGTGTAATTCGCGGTCCGGTAGGTGTAGGAGTAGGTCTTCTCGTAGTAATTGTTGGAGGTGGCCCAAAGAGCGTTGGCCGCGGTCTTTAAATTAAAACCCGGCGCGAGCGGGTAAGAGTAGGCCAGGGAGGTCACGTACCGGTCCTGGACCTGGTGCCGGTTGAGGTAGAGGCCGTCGGCGTTCTGGGCCTGGCGGCCGATATACCCGGTTCGGGTGAACTGAAAACCGAGGCCCACCGAGGAAGGCTGTTTTTGGTCCCCCCAGCCGAGGCTGACGCCCGGTCCGGCGCCCCAGGAGTAGTAGGAATAGGAATCATGGATGTACATGGTCCGGGCCGCGTCGAAGGTGTTCTGGTTGGAGCCGTTGTGCGAGGCGGTGACGGAGAACGAGGTGTTGAGACGCGGAGCCTCTTTGCCCGCCCCCAAAGTTTTGGGGTAGCCGACCCCCAAGGACACGCTATTAAGGAAGTCCCCCCGCTTATGAGGCTTGTTTTCCTGGAATTGCCCGGCGCGGTTGACGATCCGCTGGTCCGGGTAGAACTGGTAAAGGATGCTGTAAGCCGCCGACAGGGAAACGACGGGATTGTCGTAGGGGAAGGGCCGGCTCCCGGAAAGGGAAACCTGGTAATTGTAGGTGTCCAACGGGTTCTTGCTGGCCTGCTCCCGCCCGAGGGGGTTGCCCGAGGGATCGGTTCCCACCTGGGATTCCAGGGACTCGTAATTGGGGAAGCGGATGCGGAAAGCTTCAAAGCCTGCCCGGTAGGAGAACGGCTCCCGATAGGCGTTCTCCAGCTCGAAGCCCACGTTGATCTTTTCCCAGTCGAAGAGCCCCCGCCCCCAGGTCTCGTCCCGGGTCTCTTTGAGGAAGTAGCGCTTGTAGCCGCCGGTGGGCTTGACCTTCCAGGCCGTCCCCATGACGGAATAGATCCCGGTAAACGAGACCCGGTGGTCCATCTGCTGCTGAAAAAGGCTGCCGGCCCGCACGCCGTCGGCCACGCCCTTGGTTCCCTGATAGTTGCCGCCGTAGACCGGAATGAGGGACCAGCGCTCGTTGAATTCCAGCACGGGGGCGGCCAGGAGCGCGGCGTTGCCGCTCAAGGAGGCGTTGGTCCCTTTCAGGAAGTATTGGCCGCCCATGAGGTGGCCGCGGTAGACGGGGATGACGTCCACCGCTCCGGCCCGGGAGCACACCAACATCGCTCCCGCGGCCAGAAGCTTCCTGGCGCGAAACTTTTTTCTCGGCTTTTTCAAAGACGAACCTCGGCGCGGCTTTCGTCCGGCGAACGGCGCTTTACGGAATCAAACCCGACTGTATGAAAATCTTCGGCTCGACGGCAAGGTCGATCTTGCGCCCGTTGAACTCGGACGCCGTCACGATCATCTGAAAATTCCAGTTGAGCAGAATCTGTTTGTACTGGCTCCCGCTGGTGATCCCGAAGAAATCCGATTGCTTGGCGATTTTCCCCTCATCGGAGATGATATAGCTCTCGTATTTCTCCCAAATCTTGCCGTCCGCGCTTTCCGCGTAAACCGTGTCGTGCATGAGGCCGGCCTCCAACTGGGTGCAGTTGGGCGGCCCGCAGAACGGGGGCCGGACCACGCTGGTCACGTTGGTGAAGGTGACGTGCCCCCCCGAGGCGGCGGACTTCATGTTGCCGATGTCGGCCCCTCCACCCAGGGCCGAGCGCCACTGGGAATGCATGACGCCGTTGAAGGTCAGCGTGTTCGAATTGAAAAGGGTCTTGTAGAATTTTTCGTTTCCCACGCCCCCGGGATTGGGCACGGCCAAGGCGAGGAAGCGGTCGGTCCCCGGGTCGTAGGCCGCTTCCACCTTGTCGGCCGCGACCCCGTTGTTGTTGACGTCCACTTGATGGCCGCCGGTGGCGATCTCCATCATGTTGTCGGTGGTGTTGGAGCGGGCCGTCTCGTAACCCGTGAGGAAATACTGGCAGGCCGTCCCGATGCAGCCCGGGAGCTGGCGCAGGGCCGTCGAGAGGTCGTCCGGAAGCTTGGTGTTGAACGTCCCCTTGTAGTAGAAGTAGTCGAACCGGTCCAGGCGCTCGTTTAAGACCACCAGCTTGAATTGATCCGGCTCGGGCCGCACGATGTACTCCTCGATGCGGACGCGGTTGCCGTTGACGTCGATGATGGCCTTGCCCTGCTGATAGACGGCGTTCTTCTGTTCCAAGGCCGCGGCCGCCTGCACGTCCTCCTTGCTCTGGCCCAGCCCGACCTCGCGGCGCAAGGCCTCCCGCTTGGATTCGGGCCCCTGCCCTTCCTGGGCCGCGCCGGCGCCCTGCACCTGGCCCAGGCCCTGTCCGGTCACCCCGATGGTCTGGCCTTCCTTGACCAGGGCCTCGTTGCCGTTCTGGTCGGCGACGGCCAGAAGGCCGGAGAACATCTCGACCCGGGTGTCTCCCTGGGGATTGACGTCCACGGTGAACTCGGTCCCTCGGACCGAACAGACCGCCGTCGGCGTGCGGACTTTGAACTGCTGATCCACCCGCTTGGCCACCCAGGCCCGAAGGAACCCGATCGAAAGCTGGAGGGTGCTGCCCTTGGTCCCCGATTCCTGCAAGGTGAACGAACCGTTGGGACCGATCTCGATCTTGGTCCCATCGGGAAAGGTGACTTGGGCGCGGGCGCCGCTTTCGGTGCGAACCCGATCCCCGGGCGCCAGGACCTGCCCGGCTTGGGCCGGCCCCCAGCCCGCGGAGCCCGCGCGGAGAAAATAAATCCGCCCGTTGGCGGCGGTGAGCGTCGCCGCGTAGGCCCCGAACGGCGACATGAGGACCAACAATACAGACAAGGCCACGGCTCGCGAAATATCGCGTAGCCGCGGCCTTTCTCTCTCGGCAGTGAGAAGCGCGGAAAACATTATTTCCGAAACGAACGGGTGCTGAGTTTCGACAAGTGTAGCAGAAGACCCATGGGGTGTCAATGGTGATTAAGGTCACCATTTTCAAGCACGCCTACCGTCGGGAAAGCCCTTCCAGCGAGCGGCTTTTTTCCTCCAACGCCGAGAAAAGAGCGTTGTCCCCCCGAACCAGCGCGGCGCGGGCCCGCGCCCGCAGAATCGGGACAAAAAGCGGATCCAATTCCAGGGCGCGGTCCAGTTCCATTTCGGCCGCGCTCAAGCGTTCCGGCCGCCCGGCTTGGGCCTGGAAAAGCGCGCAAACCCCCAGCGCGTAACGGGCGATCGGAGAAGCCGGATGGCAGGCCGCCGCTTTCTCCGCGGCGGCGGCCCCCAGGTCGAGCAATTGAAGACGGACCGCGGGCTCGGAAATGGAGGCCGCGCGGGCGTGGAGAAAATTGGCGTATTCCACGGAGTAAGCCAACTCGCAGGGGCGCAAGGCCAAGGCCGCCTCCAACCGCCGTTGCGCCAATTCCGGCCGCCCCGAGGCCTTTAACCGTTGGGCATCCTTGACCTGGGCGTCGGCCCGGACCAAGACCCAGGCCCCCGAGGCCGCGGCCAGCCCGAACGCCGCTAAAACGGCGGCGGAAGCGATTTCGCGGAGCCGGCCGGCCGTTCCCCTGGCCGGGGCCAGCGCCCCCGCCAATAACGCCCCGGCCGCCAAAACCTCGAGGGGGATGGGATTGAATTTCATGTTGATGAACAACGCCAGAAGTCCTCCCGCCAGCGCCGCCGACCGGGATCTGCGCGCGGGATCGGACCATGCGGCCATACCGGCTTTAATCACCATATAAAGGAGCAGGGCGTAGGCCGCCCCCCCCAAGGCGCCGGTGGTCGTCAATGCCTCAAGAATGTCGTTATGGGCGTGAGCCTGATACTCCACGGCCGTCGCGGCTTGAATGTAGGCCGGGGTTTTGGCTTTCCTGAAATACAGCTCGAAGGCGTCCGGCCCGATTCCAATCCAGGGATTGTCCCGGAAGCAGTTCCAAGCGATTTTCCAGACCTCCAACCGCGCCGAATCCACCCCGGCGGCTTGCGTTCTTCCGGAGAGGCGAACCGCGATCCCCGTCCCGGAGGCCAAGAGGATCGCGGCGGCCAAGCCCAATTTCCGGGCGGAGATCTTGCCGCCCAGGCCCCACGGCCCGGAGCCCAAGAGCGCCACCGCCGCGCCCGCGCCCGCGCTGAGCCACGCGGCCCTCGACCCCGAGGCCAGCAGGCCGCCCCCGAGAAGAACGACCCCGGCCCAGCCCAGGAAGCGGCCGCCCGGCTTTCCAGCCCAGTGGGCCGCCAGCGGAAAAAACAGGGCGAGATAGGCCCCCAGGGAGACCGGGCTGCCCTGGGTCGAGATCGCCCGCCGGCCGGTCAAAACCTGCCCCACCTGGGGGAAAGGCTCGACGCCCTGGACCTGAAGAACCGCGTAAAGCCCGGAAAGGGCCGCGCCGAAGGCCGCGAATTTCAACAAGTTTTCCCGCTCTGCCTCCCCGATCGAGGCCGCCGCGCAATAAATCGACGCCACCAGCCCGAGCCCCCAAAGCCCGTAGGCGTAGTAGTTGTACATTCCCAAAATGCTCAACCGGGGATCCCATGAGAATATGGTTGAAACCAATAAGCTGGCCGCGGCCGCGGCCAGCGCCGGGTCCAAGGGCGTTCCCCGAAAAACGCCGGCCGGGGAACGCAGGCCCCAGAGGCCCGAAGCCCCCGCCAGCAGCGCCGCGCCGGAAAGGACGGCCAGTTTGGGCAAGGTGAAAACCGCGACGACCGCATTCGAAAAGATCAGCGGGGCGGCGGCGGAGAGAAAGAGGGCCGATCGCAGAGCGAGAGGCGACGGCGGGGGGGTCGGGGGAGGCAAGAACTCATAAATACAATATTTGCTACGATCGTTGGAGCATGAACCACGGGGTCTTGGACCTGGTCGCCGGACCGTTCGTCAGCACCGCCGACCGGGTGTACTCTTACCTCCCCAACCTGGCCGCGGCCTTTCTCCTGATCCTGGCCGGGATGCTGACCGCGCGCCTGCTTCGCACCGCGGTGGAGGGCGTCCTGGCCAAGGCGCGGCTGGACGACTACACCAGCAAGGTCGGAATCAACGAGGTGCTGGCTCGGCTGGGCATGGGGCAATCCCCGGCCTACGGCCTTTCCTTCCTGGTGTACTGGTTCGTGCTGTTCATCTTCATCGTTTCGGCGGCCAACGCGGTGAACATGACGGCGGTCTCGGAACTGCTGGAGCGGTTTTTGATGTTTCTCCCCCGGCTGATCTCGGGAATCCTGATTCTCTTCGGAGGACTGCTCTTCGGAAGGTTCCTGTCGGAGGTGGTGTCCGGCGCCTCGACGGCCAACAACGTCCGCGGGGGAGAGGCCCTGGCCAAGCTGATTTACGGGGGAGTGCTGGTGTTTGCCTCCATCACGGCCATGGAGCAGTTGGGACTGCACACGGCGCTGATCTCCTCGGCCGTCCAGATCGTGCTCGCCTCGGCGGGCTTGGCGCTGGCCCTGGCCTTCGGCCTCGGCGGGCGGGACATCGCCGCCGAAATCCTCCGCGACCTTCTCAAAAGGCCTAAGGCTTAGAAGCCTTTCCGGGGGCCGGGACTTCGACCGGCTTGGACCGCCGCCGCTCGGACCCCGACAAATGGATGGCCGGCAGGGAGGCCGGCGCGGGCATCGTGCGCGACATCCCGAACGGCGCCGCCCCCGGAAGAGAACTCTCCAAGGGCGGGGGCCCCGAGGGCCGGGAGGGCGCCGCCGGCGCGGAAGGGCCCGGCAGGCGCCGGATGCCTTCGTAGACGATCGCCCCGAACAATAGGACGGCCAGCCCGATCACCAGGTTCTCGATGAACCGGTGGAGCCGCCGTCCCCTTTTCATTCCAGGTAGTCCCGAAGCGACTTGCTCCGCGAAGGATGGCGGAGCTTGCGGATCGCCTTGGCCTCGATCTGCCGGACCCGTTCCCGGGTGACCCGGAAGATGCGGCCGACTTCCTCCAGGGTCCTGGGATAGCCCGAGTCGATCCCGAAGCGGAGCTTGATGATCTTGGCTTCGCGGTCGGTCAAGGTCGAAAGCACCTTTTCCACCTCTCCCCGGCGCAGGAAGGTCGTCGCCGAATGGGAGGGGGCCAGGCTCGTCTTGTCCTCGATAAAGTCCTCGAGATAGGAATCCTCGTCCTCGCCGATGGGCGTGGCCAAAGACACCGGCTCCTGCATGATCTTGAGGACGTTTTTGACCTTGTCCATCGAGATGTGCAGCGAGCGCGTGTACTCCTCCAGCGTCGGATCCCGGCCGTACTCCTGCCGGTAGCGGCGGCCGACCTTGGTGAGCTTGGAGATGAGCTCCTTCATGTGCACCGGGATGCGGATGGTGCGCGCCTGGTCGGCGATGGCGCGGT
>CAYHPY010000054.1:0-23664 GCA_964358485.1 uncultured Elusimicrobia bacterium | reverse complement strand
GAGTCCATCTGGCAGGCCATCACCCAGTGCCACGCCAACCGCATCGGCCACGGGACCTTCCTGTTCGCCCACGGGATGATCCAGGACCCGGCCATCGAGGACCCCAAGAAGTACGTCGAGGAGCTGGCCAACTACATGGCCAGCCAGCGCATCGGCGTGGAGGTCTGCGTGACGAGCAACCTCCAGACCATCCCCTCGCTCAAATCCTACGCGGCCCACCCCATCCGCCGCATGATCGACCACGGGCTGTCCGTCAGCCTCTGCACCGACAACCGGCTGATCTCCAACACCACGGTCAGCCGGGAGACCGAGCTGGTGGTCGAGCACGCGCGCCTGACCCGCGCCGAGCTCAAGCGCGTGGTCATCGCGGGCTTCAAGGGAAGCTTCTTCCACGGCCCCTTCCACGAAAAGCGGCGGTTTGTGTCCGCGGTGGCGGCGCGCTACGACGCCTTGGAGGCGGCCCTGTGAACATCACAACCCCCGCGTTCAAGGCCGGGACGGCGATTCCCGCGCGGCACACCGGCGACGGGGAGGACCTCTCTCCCGCGCTGCAATGGTCGGAAATCCCCGCCGGGGCCAAAAGCCTGGCCCTCATCATGGACGACCCGGACGCCCCGCCCGGAACCTGGATCCATTGGCTGATTTACGACATTCCCCCGGGCGCCGCGGGCCTGCCCGAGGGATTGCCCAAGACCCAGGTCGTCGCGGGCGGCGCCCGCCAAGGCCTGGTTTGGGGCGTGGACCGCTTCGAGAGAATCGGTTATTTCGGTCCCCTGCCGCCCCCCGGCAAGCCCCACCGGTATTTCTTCAAGCTCTACGCCCTGGACCGCAAGCTCGACCTGCCTCCCGGGGCGACCAAGCCCGAATTGGAAATGGCCATGGCCGGACGGGTGCTGGCCCAAGCCGAGGTGATTGGGACCTACCAAAGATAGGTCAGAAAACAAACAGGGCCCGGACCCCGCCGCCGTCCCAGAAACGGGCCGGGGAATCCAGGTCCAGGTTGGAGACCAAGGAAAGCCGCCCCCAGGAGGAGAAGCGGAACTCCGCGGCGGCGTCCAGCTTGGCCTCCGCCGTGGTCTCGAAGACCGAGGGGACCCGGCCGGAGGGAAAGCGGCGGCGGTTCTCGCCCAGGGCCAGGAGCGCCCCCAGCTCGAGCGTCCATCGCGGCGAGATCTCCCGGAACCAGCGCAGATGGGGCTGGAGCTCCCAGCGCCGATAGAAGACGCCGATGATCTCCTGGTTGACGAAATCGGACCGGGCGGCGCGATTGAGCAGGAGGGCCCCTCCCTCCAGCCGGTCCTTGTCGCCCAAGAGCGCGTCGGCTCGCAGGTCCAGGGAATGGACCTGCCGGCGGTGATCCACGGAGCGGCTGCCGGGGTCCGGATTCCGAAGGTCGCCCTCCCGGAGGAACTCGTAGGCGTATTCGGCTTGTCCGCCGAACGGGTTCCCCGTCCGTCGCCAGCCGGCCCGCGCCGTCGTCCGGCGGTAGAAGTAGAGCCGGCCCTCATCGGGAAACGCGCGCCGGAGGGGATGGTCGAACTCCAGGGCGGCCCAGGCGCGGTCGTTCCGGCCGGACCATTGCGCCCGGGCCTCGTCGGTCAGCGGCTTGCGGGTGTAGCTTTGGGAGGTCGAGCCCCGTTGGTTGAAGACGAAGTCGACCCAGGTTCGCCGCACGGCCAAGCGCAGGCCGGGCGCGCTTCGGGGCGACCAGGCTAGGCCGACGCCGATGTCGGCGTCTTCCTTGGCCGGGGTGGGCTCCCCGAATAATTGGGCGGCAAATCCACCGGCCAGGGTCTTCTCAAGCTCCAGGAAATGGTGGAGCTCGATCTGATCCTTGTCCCCGTTTTGCACGAGCCGGAAGGAAAAGTCCAGGCCCGGGGTGAGGGGCCGGGAGAATTTGAGCTCCTGGCGCAGGAGCAGGTCGCAGCAGTCGAGGCTGGCGCCGTTGATCCGGTAGGCCGCCGTGGAACCCGCCCAGGCGTCGTCCCAGGACATCGGCGGGGAGAAGCCGAGGAGGTCCAGGAAATACTCCGAGTCAAAACGCCGCTCGGCGTCCACCAGGTCCGCCTGGGATTTTTGAAAGAGAGCGGCCGCGGGCGGGGCGGCCAACCAGGCTGCCAGAGCCAGGATCAGCGCCCTTCGGGGTAGAAGGACCATGTCAGGGGGGCGAAGCTCTCCACGCTCCGGGGCGGGGCAACACCTCAGCCCAATCGCTCGGCGACCGCCTTGGCCGAGGTGACCGCGTCCTCGTGCAGGCCGTAGCCGAAATAGCTCCCGCAGTAATAGAACGGGCCCGTTTTGTTGAGCTCCGGCAGGCGCGGGGTGGTGGCGACCGACTTAAAATCGAAGATCGGCGTGCGCAGGATCGTGTCGAGCTCGACGAGGTCCGGGCGGATCGGATAATTGGGATGCTGTGCGCTGATGTAGTCGCAATCCTTGGGAGCCTGGGGCTCGTGCCAGAGCGCCCCGTTGACCGAGGTTTCCATCACCCCGTCCTTCATCCGGTAAAGAAAGGTGTAGGCCTCGATAAGATCCCGCGGCGGAAAGGCTCCGTGGTCGCGGTGGACCACCACCCGGCCGTCCTTGTAGCGCCACGCGCCCAGGAGCTCGCGTTCGAGCGCGGTCGGGGCGGCCAGCAGGGACAGGGCCTGGTCTGGGTTGCACGCCAAAACCGCCGCGTCGAACTCCTCCCGGGACCCGTCTTCCATGACGACCGAAGCCCCGCGTTCCCGGCGTTCCACGGTCTTGATCCGGGCGTCGAGGCGGATGTCCTTGCGAAAGCGCGCCGCCAAGGCGTTGACGTAACGGCGGGTGCCGTCGCGGATGCACCGCACGGAATAGACGGCTTTGGGGGAAATCACGTCGTGGTGTGTCCGGAGCTTGTTGAGAAAAAAAGCGGCGGGAGACGCCAGGATCTCCCGGGTCTCCATGGAGGACAGAAGGCACAGCGCCGACAGGAAGATGATCTTGGCGTCCCCGGAGAACTCCGGCAAGTCCTCCAGACAACGGCCCATCGCCACGCCGTCCAGGGCCCCCGAGGAAAGCCGGTGCTGGGCGCGCTGGAGGCCGATGAAGAGCTTGGCCAGGCTTTGGAGATTGGCGGGCCGAAACAGCCCCAGCCCCTGGTGCAGGGCGCCGCCCACCGAGGGAGTCAGGTAAAGCCCTTCCTTGGCTTCCAGGTTGTGGAAGCTGAAATAGGAGCTGGCGCAGGGCTCGGTGGGGATGTCGAGCTCGGCCAAGAGGGCGTAGAAGTTCTTGTAGCCGGCCATGCCGAATGCGGCCACGGCGATGTCGAGAAAGTCCCCCTGGGGAATTTTGAGGGAGTAGGCGTTTCCCCCGATCCTTCCGGCTTTCTCGAAAAGGACCACTTCGTGGCGGCGGCGGAGGTAGTAGCCCGCGGTGAGTCCCGCCATGCCCCCGCCGATGATCGCGATCCGGCGGCGCGGGCTCACAACGCCTCCGGCTTGAAGAGCACTCCTTGGCAGCGCGGCGCGTAAAGATATTCCACGACCGGGCCCAGGCCCAGCTCCTGGAACGCCTCGGCGTGGGGGTGGGCGGTCAAGCGCAGGCGCGCCCCGCGCAAGTAGGCCGACCCGCATTCGCGCCGGTTGACGAGCAATTTGGCGCGGTGGACCCGCCCGCCGATCTCCGGGTAGGTGTAGAGGGTCATGAGATTGTCGTCCTTGGCCGCGCAGGACCAGGTTCCGACGCGCCTGCCCTCGAACTCCAGGATCACGTCGCCCGAGTCCTTGTCGCGCAAGGTGCAGATCCGGTGCGTGAGCGTCTCGCGGAAGGAGATGTCGGCTAGGTATTTCGGGTAGTTGAAATAGTCGAGCCCCCCGTGCAGGGCCACTTCGGTGGTGACCGGCAGGGCCTTGATGTAGGCGTGGAAGGTCTTCGACTGCATCGAGCGCGCCGCCTGGTACAGCGACAAGAGCGGCAGCCAGCCGCGCTTCAAGGCGATGGAGAGGGAAATCTCGTTGTAGGGGCCGATGTCGCTGTCCTTGTACTCCATGCAGTGGACGGCGACCACCGCCTTGCCCAGCGGAAGGCGCAACGGCCGGTGCCAGCGCTTGGGCAGGGCCGCGCGGGCCTTCGATAGATCGGCCAAAAACATCGCGCCCATGAGGTGAAAATCCCGGAAGAACATGGGGGCTTTTCCGGCCGCGCCCCGGATGGAGACCGGCTCCTGCCGGTAGCCGTCAAAAAAGTTCAGTTCGCTCATTCCTCGACCACCCCCGTCGCCTTGAGCATCTTGTAGCCCGCGCTCACCACGCTCTCTCCCAGGTTGGGAAAAAAGCGGTTGAGATAATAGAAGAAATAGGCGTCCGGGTTGACCAGGACCAGCTTGTGGCGCTCCTTGATCGTCCGGATGATGGCCTTGGAGACTTTCGCGGGCTTGGAGCCGACGGCGTTGAGAAAGGACTCGGCTCGCCCGGGGGCGTCCTTGACGATATTGGTCCGCACGAAGGTGGGGCAGACCACGCCGACGCCCAGGCGCGAGCCGAGCTCGGCGTGCAGGGCCTCGGAAAAGCCCACGACCCCGAATTTGGAGGCCACATAGGCGCTCATGCCGGGGGCGCCGACCAGCCCCGCCATCGAGGCCACGTTGACGATAAACCCCTCCTTTCCCCGGAGCAGATGGGGCAGGAACGCCTTGGTCAGCCGCGCCGTGCCAAGCAGGTTGACCTGGACCACGCGCTCGAAATCCGAGAACGAAGTCTGCTCGAAGGAGCCGAGGTGGGTGATCCCGGCGTTGTTGACCAGCGCGTCCAGGCGGCGATCACCCACCGCCGCCGCCAGGGCCGCGACCGATTCGTCGGAGGCGATGTCGCAGACGAAGGCCTCCACGCGGTCGCCTTCCCCGGCGGGCTCAAGCTCTTCCTTTATAATGGAAAGCTCCGGGGCGTTGTTGTCGACCAGGATCAGGCGGCATTTCTCGTCCCAGAATAGGTCCTGGGCCAACCGCCGCCCGATGCCGGAGGCGGCGCCGGTGACCAGGACGGTTTTGTCCTTCAGGGAGACGGGGGCGCTCATGCACCTGCGACGATAACGCTTTACCCTCAGTCCGTCAAGCGGGCCTTTCCCGCGTCAGCGCAGGCGCTCGAGCAGTTTCTCGAAGCCGGCGCGGTCGCGGGAAAGCCGCCGCGCGGCCTGGGCCCGTCCTTCCCAGTGGGCGGCCAGGCGTTTCCAACCGATGACGCGGTAGGTCTTGGAAAGCAGGTCGGCGTACTCCGCAGCCCAGGGGGATTCGGCGAAAAGGTCCTTGTACCGGAGGACGCTCGCGTGGTGGCGCTTCTCAAGAGCCAGGCTTCGCGCCTCCTCAGCCACGGCCTTGAGGCGGACGGATTCTTCTTGGTCCCACGCCATCATGGCGCGCTGGATCTCTTCCGCCTTGCCTTTGAAGTAGTCCCATTTCGCCTTATCGAGGTCCCCGCCCTCGGATTGGAAGGCGCGGAGATACCAGAAGGCCTGGAGCGGTCTATCCAATCCGGCAAAGGATTGCGAGAGCCCCAGGTTGAGCGCGGAGCGCCCGGGGGCGGCAATGTCGCTCTCCAGGCTCATGAAGAGCGCCCGGACCGCCTCTTTCCAGCGGCCCTTCAACCAGGCCTCGGCGCCCAGTTCGGCCACCTCGAATTGGTTGTTGAAATAAGCCTCCAATCCGGCTGCGATGACTTTCTTATTCTTGGCCAACCCGTGGGCGAAAACATGGGCGCGGGCGTTGTGTTCCGCGTCCGAGTCTTCGTCGAATCGTTGTTGGACCCGGGCCACGCTCGTCCCCTCCGGCCAGGCGAACACCTCCAGCGCGAAGGTCAGGGGCTTGGATTGGGAGCAGACGACCCGGACCTCCCGGGGCCAAACCGTATGGGTGGAGCGCTCGACCCAGTTGAAGGCCCTCCAGTTGAGCCATTTTGGGAGATGCTCCCCGGCGCAAAAGCCGGCCTTCTCCGCGGTTTCGACCCGGGCGCGGACCGGAAGGACCGGAAAGCTGATGGGGCCCGTGTCCTGGGGGGCGCGCCTGCCGGGCGCGGCGCAGGCCAGGACTAAAAGGAGAAGAGCCGGGGAAAGCCGCAAAAGGGGATGTCTCATGGCCTCTGTGGGGCGGACGTCGCCTTGAACGGGAAAGGGGGTCGGTTTGCGCGGAACGGGGCCGCGGGGCCGAGATTCGCAAAGACCTCCTCGTGCGCGCGGCCGCCGTTGAAGTCCGGAGAGCCGGTCGTGAAAGGGCCCCGCCGCAGGCCTGTGCAGGCCGTCATGACGATCGCCCCGGCGGCCAGGGACCCGAGTCGGCGGTTCATCCGGCTATCATAGCGGTTTTCTATTTCGCGCCGTAGAGGCGCCGGAAGTTGTCGGCGTCGTTGGGAAGGTAGGCGGTCCCGCAGGTCCCGTGCATGATGGACGGCGCGGGGGTCCGGTGGCCGAGGCCCAGGCAATGGCCCAGCTCGTGCAGGGCGACGTAAACCGGACCGTCCTCCTTGCACTTGAACTGGGTCCTCAGGCGGGGCGTCAGCTCCACCATGAACATCATTCCCCCCGCGATCTCCGCCCCCTCGGGCACCTGGGCGTTGGACCGGTAGGAATGCCTGCCGTCGCGGTCGCGGATCACGGTGCTGCAGCCGGTGATGTAGGAGCCGCCGCGCCATTGATAGGGGCGTCCCAAGCCGCCCTCCGGGGCGTCTTCGGCCCAGTAGACCACGAGCTTGTCCCGGTTGCGCCAGAGATTGGCCAAGGAGAGGCCCGCGTCGTCGCTCTCGGCGTAGTCCAGCTTCAAGGAGAGTTCCAGCTTGTTGAACTCCTCGACGGCGCGGCGGACGGCCGCCCGCTCGGCGTCGCCCAGCGGGCCCTTGGGGCCCCAGCCGCGCTCCTTGTCCCAACCGAACACGCGACCCGCGACCAGGACGGTCCGCCGCGCCTCCGGAATCTTGAGCAGGGCGCCTCCGGCGTCCTGGATCAGACCGTCGGAGGTCAGGGAGGGATGATCGCCTTCGGCCGGCGCCCCGAAGGCGGCGGGACTCAAAAAGGCCAGCAATGCGGCCGCGCGGATTGACATCGCCATCCTTTCCGCAGTGTAACCCCTGATTCCTCTCCCCGTCAAGCCCGGCGATTCCCCTGTCAACCGCCCCGACGGTACGGCCGTCGGCCCACACGCCCGCCCCAACTCAGAGCGCCTGGGCATGGGATTTGGCCAAGGCGACTCGGTAGGGCCCGTTTAGAAACAGCCGCCTCCAGGGATGATCCTTGGCCGGTTTTGACCCACCCCCTGGCTCCAGGAAAAAAATTGCATTTGATGCCCGGAGCCGGGGGTTTTCCGATGACTCCTGCCGGCAAGAGCACGGCATCCTCGGCACTGCGGGTTTATCCTGGACGCGACGGAGTTGCTAGTGCCGGGCCGCGTCCCCCGCGACCACGAGTTTCGATTTCCCCAAAGCCGTCCCGGCGGCCCCGCCTAAAGGAACGCGGTTTCCGGAATCGGGCGCCTTCGTGAAGCTCCGTTTCCAGGCCTTCCGCCGCCTTCCGGACGCCCTAAGGCCTCAGGCGCGGCCTCGCGTTTGGGCGTATCATGAAACCGGGCGCAAATGCCCGGGAGGCGGGAATGATCAAAGGCATATTGGCCGCGGGACTGGCGGCGGGGTTCTTGGCGACGGCGGCGTCGGCGGGGGTCGTGGACCATTGGGACCAGGGCTCGGCGGCCGTGGCGGGGGCGCCGGCGGCGGCCTTCTTCGACGCGCTCGACGCCGAGGTCCGCTGGAGCAACGGGGGTTTCCGGCAACCCAGCCGGATCAAGCGCGCGGAGCTGGGAAAAATCGGCGTTTTCTGCGACACCCATCCCCAAGCGGTTTGCGTGATCAGCTGGACGGGAGCGCCCTCCGGGGGCGCGCGCGTGGAAATCACGACGGCCGACTTGGGCGGGCGCGCGCCGTGCCGCTCGGAGTTCGCGCTTTCGGACGGCGGCTTGACCGTGGCCTGCGGCGCCCAAGGCCTCTCCGTTTCGCGCCTCCCGGCGCCCGCGGCGCCCTCCGGCTTGGCCCCGGCCCGGCCCGAGGGCATTTCCGTTTTTTGGCGCGAGGAGCGGACCGTGGACGGCATCGAAATCCGCCTGACCCGGGCGGCCATCCGGGCCAAGAACGAGTTTCCCCTGGAGAGCTTCCAATTCCGCCTTCCCGGGGCCGAACTCGTGGCCGTCGCGGTCGGGCCGGGCGCGCCGGGGCCGTCCCAGATGACCGGCAACCGCCTGCTGGGTGACGGCAACGGGGACGCAGCCTGGATGGAATCCTTCGGCTACGGGGACGATGGGCGGCTGTATTCGATCCTGGTCTCCTGGTCCTATTTCATCCTGAGCGGCAACCCCGACGACCGCAACGTCTACGTCAAGCGCCTTCGGGAGGTCGCAGGGGGGAGGGAGTTCGTTTCCCTGGGAGGCCGCGAACGGGCCATCCGCATGAAGGCGTTCGGGACCGCGCAATAGAGGGCCGGGCAGACCCGGGAGCTTGGCCCAATCCGAGTAACATCGGTGTTACATTAAGTTACTCGCTTGTGAATTGAAGAAGCACGGAACCTGCCCTATACTGGGGGCATGGCAAACCGAAGCGCAGGCGCCGTATTGACGTCGCCTTCCGCAAGACCACCGGCCGTCAGGGGTCCGTTTTCTTGCTCCTGCGGAGCCTTCGTCTGGGGGGACCAAGCCTGCTCGCGCCACGGCGCGGTCCCGCCGCCCGACTACTGCGTTTGCATCCAGGGTTCCTGAAAGTGCGCCGCCGAGGCGGACTCGCGCCCTCCTTGCGGTTTTCGCTCGCCCTGGCGAGTCTAATGGCCCTATGCCCGGGGCCGGGCTTGGCCGCAAGCGAAGGCAATCCCCCGAGGGGAAGCGCCGAAGAGGCCGCCCTCTTTCAAAAGCACGCCATAGCCTCGGACGCGCTTGTCGGCGTCCCCGCTCCCCCCGGCGGCCAAGTTTCCCAGACCCTCGCGCCCGGGGAACGGCCTTCCTTGAAGTTCCTCAAAAAAGGCGGGCCCAAGCCCATGGCGGCGGGCGCGGCGGCGGCCGCTCCGGCCAAACCCGAGCGCCTGGAAAATCCCCTGGTCCGCCCGCCTTCCGATTTCGAGGTCGAGTATAGCCTTGAAAAAGACGCCGATGTGGCGGTGGCCGTCCTCGGGCCCGATGGGGCTTCCTTGCGGGACTACCGCATCCCGGCCGCCTCGCCCGGCGCGCGCCGGGGGCTTAATCGCCGGAGTCTTTGGGACGGCCAAGATTCCCAAGGACGGGAGGCTCCTCAAGGGCTTTACCGGGCGATCGTCGTCATCAAGGACGGGGAGCGGACCCAGAGCCGGGTTTTCCCGCTCAGGAAGCAGGCGCCTTGAGGCTCGCGGCGGCGGCCGCGCTGACGGTTTTCTGCGCCCTAACCGGGGCGGCGGAGCCGCGCGTCGTCGGCACCTTCCCCTTGAGCGCGAGCGAATTCGGCCTTTCGGCGCCCCAGACCGCCGTGA
Source organism: uncultured Elusimicrobia bacterium (assembly GCA_964358485.1). GTDB lineage: Bacteria > Elusimicrobiota > Elusimicrobia > UBA1565 > UBA9628 > CAYHPY01. The sequence goes on along the minus strand of CAYHPY010000054.1, from coordinate 14,181 downwards.
TGGATGGGGCGCGCCACGAGCTCTGGGTCGCCGGCTACTACAGCGGAAACTTGGTGGTCATCGACGCTCCGACCCGGCGGCCCCTGGCTTCCATCGGGGGAATGCAGAATCTATCCGCTTTGGCCTCCGACCCCGGCAGGGGAAAGATTTATGCCCTGGCGTCGAACTTCCTGCACGTCATCGACGCGGCGGGGCGCAAGAAGGTGGCGACCTTCGCCCTGAAAAATCACAGCCCCAGCCTGCTCGCGGTCGATCGGGACGGGGGGGCGGTGTTCGTCTACGGTTACGCCTATTCCTGGGCCGACCCCTTGAATCCCGTCTTCTCCCAACGCCTCTCCCGGCTCGATCCCGCCGACGGCTCCGTGCTCGCGTCGCTCGAGTTGCCGCAGGACCATTACGGCGCGCGCCTGGCCATCGCCGGCGCGCGGGCCTACCTGACTTTCAATTTTTTCGATGCGGCCGCCGGCAAGTACCGGACCGCCCTGTGGGTGCTGGATAAGACGAGCTTTTCAATACTCCAAAAGCTCGAGTTCGGCTCGGACTATCTCTACGCGCTGGCGCTTGGCGCCAATGGAGACTCCCTCTATCTCTCGCAATCCGGCCGCCTGTGGTCCTTGCGAACGGACGCCGCCGGGACCTTGGTCAAGGTTTCCAGCGCCGCGAGTTGGGGCCTGATGTGGGACCTGGCCCTGGATGAGGACGGGCGTCGTCTCTACGGCGCCGAGCGCTTCAGCGACCGCGTGGCGGTCATCGACCCCGCCACGCTCAAGGTTCTCAAAACCCATCCGGCGGGACAATCCCCCGCGGCGATCGTCCTGGACTTGGGCGCGGGGTTGGCCTTTGCCCCGAATCATCAATCCAACTCGGTGTCGGTCTACGATCTCAAGGCCGACACGCCGACGGTCCCGATCGACCTTCGCCGCCACGAACCCACGGCGCTGGCCGTCGCCCCGGACGCGGGGGTGGCGCTGGCCGCTTGCGGGGTGACCGGCGCGGTCGCCTTCCTGGACCCGAAAACCCTGAAGGCCGAAAAGACCATTCCGGAAACCTACGGGGAACCCACGGGCCTGGCCTATTTCCCCGGCCTGCGCAAAGCCTTCGTCCGCTCCGGAACGGCCCCCAACGCCCACATCCGCAAGGTTCACTTGGACGCAGAGGAAATCCAGACCGTGCCTTACGACCGCTGGAACGTCTCCGCTCTGGCCGCCTATCCCGAGGCGGGGCGCCTCTTGGCGGTGCAGACCTATTTGAACGAGCCGCCGTTCAACCAGGGCGGGCTGTCCCTCTTCGACGCCCAGACCGAATTTCCAATCAAGACCATCCCGCTGGGCCCTTCCTCCGACTCCCCCGGGGCGGCGGCCGTCAATGCCGCCACCGGCAAGGCCTACGTGGTCCTTTACGCGACGCGGGCGGTCCAAGTCGTGGACCTGGCGTCCGGGAAAACCCTCAAGAAAATCCCGGTCGGCCATTTCCCCAAGGCGGTGGCGGTCAATCCGAACCTCAACCGGATCTTCGTGGCCAATTACGGCTCCAACAGCCTCTCGGTGATCGACGGCGCGGCCGATTCCGTCATCGCCTCCATCCCGGTCGGCGCCTCCCCCAGGGCCGTGGCCGTCAAAAAGCGCGGCGCCCGGGTTTACGTGGCCAATTCCGGTGACGGGACCATCACGGTCATCGACGGCAAGTCTCTGGCGGTCGTCGCGGTCCTGCGCTCCGGAGGCTATCCCGTCGACCTCTTTGCCGATGAGGCCTCGGACCGGATCTACGCCGCCGACGCCTCCAGCGCGGCGGTCACGGTGTTGGAGGACGCGGTCCAGTCCGACTCCCGGCCCCCGGCCGTCGCGCACGCTCCCGTCGCGGGGCCCTTCCCCGAGGACCGGCCCGTGACGATCGAGGCGACGGTCACCGATGACACCGGAGTGGCTGCGGTCTCCCTGACTTATTGGGAACCCGGGGCCCGGGCCTATTACACCGTCCCCATGCTCCCGGCCGGAGGCTCTCTCTACCGCGCCGCGATCCCCGCCGATTTCCTTTACGCCCTGGGGGGCGGAACAGTCGCCTACTTCATCGACGCCACCGACGCCGAAGGCAACGGCCCCCCGACGGGCGCGGGCGCGGCAAGCGCCGGGGCGCCCAACGAGTTCCCGGTCTCCAAGGGGCTCTCGCCGGCCTGGAGCTTTTCCTTCGGGCATGTCTACGGCGGCTTTTACCGCATGGTGCCGGGGCCGTCGGCCGCCATCGGCGAAATCCGGCCGGACTATTCGGGCCTCGAGATCGCCAGCGGCAACGAGGAATTCTTCCCGCTGGGCGGGGGCCCCTCGGGGCGGTGGTTCCTGTTCAGCTCGACCGGGGGCGCCATCTTCTGGAAAGACACGCAGAACGACGAGGCCCATTCCTCCGTCAATCTCTTCGACTTGGACGGCGACGGCCACCCCGAGATGCTGGGAGGAACGACTTCCGGCAACCAGCTCCAAGCCTGGGACCGCCTCGGCCGCTGGCTCTGGCGGGTCATCCTGGGCAATCATCACGTCTCCACACCCGCCGCCGATGTCCTCAAGCCGGGCGAAAAGCCGACCGTGTTCGGGGGAAGCTTCGACGGCAAGTTCCGGGCCGTGAACGGCCCGGACGGGACGGCGCGCTGGACCTTCAACGCCGGGGCGTGGATCTGGTCCTCGCCCGCGATCGCCGATCTCGATGGCGACGGCTCCAAGGAAGTTGTCTTCGGAGCGGACCAGGCTTCGACCGGTTCGCCGAATCTCTTCGTGTTGGACGCCGAAACCGGCGCGGTGCGTTGGAAGGCGGTCCTGGGGGGGCATGTCCGCGCTTCGGCCGCCCTGGCCGACATGGACGGCGACGGGATCAAGGAGGTCCTCATCGGCGCCCCGGACGGAATATTCCGGGCCTATGACGGCAAGACCGGCCGGATTCTCTGGAGCTACAAGACCGGGGGGGAGATCGTCTCCTCCGCCGCGGTCGGGGACCTCGATTCCGACGGGCGGCCCGAGGTGGTTTTCGGCTCCGCCGATGGACGCCTCTACTGCTTCGGGGCCGGAGGCAGCCTGCGCTGGTCGGCCGACCTGGGAAGCGCGGTCCTCAGTTCCCCGGCTCTGGCCCGCCGCCGGCCCGGCGCGGGCCTGGACGTCTATGTCACCGCAGCGGGGGGCGTGCTGCATCTGCTCCGCGGCTCCGACGGAGCTCGCCTCGGGGGCTTCGGGGTCGGGGCCGGGGTGGTGTCTTCTCCCGTCGTGGGGGACGTGGATGGAGACGGGCGGTTGGAGATTCTGTTCCAGGACCGCTACGGTGACACCGTGGGAGCCATGGCCGGAGACCGGTTCTGGGCCGTTCGGGACATGAATTCGCAGGTGGCCCCTTACGCCCGGGAGTGGCCCTTGTTCCGGCGCGATCCCGCCCACACCGGAGTCTATCCCTGGGACGCCCTTCCCCCGCCTCCCCCGCCGGACGAGGCGGCGCCCCTCTCCAAGATCACCGCCCCCGAGGACGCAACCGTGCTCAGCACCACGGCCGCGACCATCTTCGGGACCGCGGCCGACGACCGGAGCGGGGTGGCCAAGGTGGAGATCGGCCTGAGAGATCTGGCCGAGGCAACGTCCGTCTGGCAGGTCGCCAATGCAACCGCCGCTTTTCAGCTGACGCTGAACAATCTCAAGGACTTTCATTCCTATGAATGCGCCTCCCGGGCGACCGATGGGGCGGGAAATCAAGAAAGCCCGACCTCTCTCGTTCGCTTGCGCGTGGACCTGCCGCCGGGGCCGGTCACGAACTTGGCGGCGGCGCTCGGCTCCTCCGGGACCTCGGCCAAGCTGACCTGGGATGAGTCGACGCTCCCCGACCTCGCCGCCTACCGGGTCTACGACCAACTGGGGCAGTTGATCGCGACGATCTCGACCAACAACTATTCCGCGGCCGGACTTTCTTTCGTGGCCGGCTATTCCTATTCCATCTCCATTGTGGACAAAGCCGGCCAGGAGGGTCCCAAGACCGCGGTGTCTTTCAAAACTCCGGCCGCTCCGGACGAGGCGGCGCCCCTCTCCAAGATCACCGCCCCCGAGGACGCAACCGTGCTCAGCACCACGGCCGCGACCATCTTCGGGACCGCGGCCGACGACCGGAGCGGGGTGGCCAAAGTCGAGGTCAGTCTCCGGGATCTGGCCGAGGCAACGCCCGTCTGGCAGGTCGCCAAAGGAACCGCCGCTTTTCAGCTGTCGCTGAACAAGCTCAAGGACTTCCATTCCTATGAATGCGCCTCCCGGGCGACCGATGGGGCGGGCAATCAAGAAAGCCCGACCTCGATCGTTCATTTGCGCGTGGACCTGCCGCCGGGGCCGGTCACGAACTTGGCGGCGGCGCTCGGCCCCACCGGGACCTCGGCCAAGCTGACCTGGGACCAATCGACGCTCCCCGACCTTGCCTCTTACCGGGTCTATGACGGCGCGGGGCATCTCATTCTCGAGTCCAATGCAAATTCCTTCGATGCCTCGGGGTTGGCCTTCGGGACCGGCTACGCCTATCAGGTTTCCATCGTGGACAAAGCGGGCCAGGAAGGCCCCAGGACCCCCGCCTCTTTCTCCACCCCGGCCGACGCCGCCTGCTCGGCGCGGATCAAGATTCCCAAGGACGGCAAAAAGCTTTGGGGCAACGCCGTGACCGTCATGGCCGAAACGGACTGCCCGGTCTCCGCCGTGGTCTTTGAGCAGCGCTATGAAACCGTCCCCGCCTGGACCATGATCGCCTCGACGGATTCCAAGAAACCCTACGCGGTCTATTGGAACGTCTCCGACGCCCGGGTCAGCACCGGGACGCATTTGGTCCGGGCCGTGGCCATCGACCTCCAGGGGCGCCGGGACCTCGATCCGCCCTGGATCACCGTGATTCTCGACGACGCCAACGCCGATATCGTCGAGGACGGCAACCCCGACGCGGACCCCAATGAGGAGCACCGCCTCTCGGCGGTCGTCAAACCCGACCAGGAACAGATCGTCTCCCTGGGCGACGGCACCGAGGTGGTGATCCCCGCCGGGTCCGTCGCGGCGGCCGACACTTTGGTGGTCAAGTCCGTGCCCGCCCAGCAGGCGCCGCCGCCGGCCTCCGGCAGCGCCTTGCTCAAATCCGTGGGGGTGTTCCGGTCGCTGAGCTTCGCCAGCGGGACCCGCTCCTTCGCCAAGAGCCTCTCCGTCAGCCTCCCGGTCCCCGACCAGGACGGCGACGGCATGGTGGACGGCGGCGTCATCCCCGTGGCCTCGCTCAAGCCCTACTATTATGACGAAGGCAAGAAGTGGCTCCCCATGACCGCCGCTCCCGGCGCGGGCGGCAAGCCCGCCCCCGCCGCCCAAGGCGCCGCCCTTGCCCAGTCCTCCATCGGGGCGGTGCGTTTTGAGACCGACCACTTCACCCTCTTCGGCCTTTTCCAGGAACTGGCGCTCAATTTAAACCTGTCCTTCGGGGAGGTCTACGCCTATCCCAATCCGGCCCGGGGCGGGGTGAGCCCCACCTTCCACGTCGAGGCCGGTTGGGCCGACGAGCTCGACCTGCGGGTCTACGACGCGGCCGGGGCCTTGGTTCATTCCACCCGGATCCCCGGTCCTCCCCAGGGGATCGACGACGGCCAAGGCGTGGAGCAGGCCTACGAATACCGCTGGGACGCGGCCGGGGTGCCGAGCGGGGTTTATCGTTTCGTCGTCACCGCTCGCCAGAGCGGGGCGGGAAGCGCCGTCAAGGCGGGGAAATGCGCCATCATAAAATGATCGTCGCGGCGGTGGCCTGGCTCCTGGCGGCGGGCATGGCCCGCGCCGAGGAAGCCGCCTCTTTCCTGCTCATCGGGGGCGGCGCCCGGGCCGCGGCCATGGGCGGCGCGGCGGTCGCGCTCTCGGCGGACGCCGACGCGATCTACTGGAATCCGGCCGGATTGGCCTCCGTGACCCGGCCGGAGGCGGGGGCGACCCATGCCCTCTACCTGGGGGATACCTACGACGCCCTCGCCGCCGCCGTCCCCCTGGGCAACCGGGGTGTCTTAAGGAAAGAGGAACTGGGCTCTCGATCCGGGCGGGCCGCCGCGACGGCCTACTATCCCGCCGAGAGCGACATGGGCGTCGTCGCCGTGGGCCTGGCCCGAATGGGTTACGCCGCGCAGGAAGGCCGCGACGCCGCCCGCCGTCCGACCGGGACCTTCTCGGCCTCGGACTACTCGGCGAGCCTCGCCTACGCCCGGCGGGTGGGCGGCGGCTTCTCGGCCGGGCTCGCGGTCAAGCGCGCGCAGACGCGCCTGGCGGATTCCTCGGCCGGGGCCACGGCCCTGGACGCCGGGGGAGTTTTGGACCTGGGCACGCGATTCTCCTGGCGCTTCGGGGCCGCGGTGCGAAACCTGGGGCAGGACCTGCGCTTTTCGGAGCAGGCCTCCCCGCTGCCCCTGACCTTCGCCGCCGGGGCCTCGGCCGAGCCTTTTCGGGGCCTGCTTTTGACGGGCGAGGTCCAGCGGCGGCCCAAGAGCGGAACAACCGCCGGGAGCTTCGGCGCGGAGTACCGACTCCATTCCGTCGTCGCCTTGCGGGCCGGCTACCTCCAAGACCGCGGTCCGTCCGCGACACGCTGGGGCGGCCTGACCGGCGGCTTGGGGCTCGGCTGGGGCCGCCTGAGGGTGGACTATTCCTTCGCGCCCTTCGGGGCGCTGGGGACCGTCCAAACCATCTCGATCGGCGGGCGCTTCTAGCGGCGGCCGCTAAAACCGGGCCGGGCCCTCCGGCGGTTTCGTGACGGCGGAGCTTGGGACAAGCGGCGGCTTTTTCGGGGGCTTGGCCTCACATTTTGAAGTTCTGTTGACGCGCTCGTCCCCAAGGGTTAGAATCAAGACCGATTATGGGGAGAATCCGAGTCTTGGTGATCGAGGATGACGAGTCCAATCAAGATCGTTATGGGTGGTTCTTCGGCAACCTGAACGCCGCGATATTTGAGTGGCGATTGGCCGGCACCGGCGAGGCCGCGTTGGGCCTGATTGAGCGCAAGCCCTTCGAGCTCATCGTGCTCGACATGCATCTCCCGGGCCTGGGCGGCGTCGAAATCCTGCGCTGGCGAGAGGCGCACCCTCTGGCGCTCCGAATCCCCGTGCTTGTCGTTTCCGGGGAATCGGGGACGCCTGAGCGCGTTCGCGGGATTGATCTCGGGGCCGATGATTACTTGGTCAAGCCTTACTCTGACGATGAGCTCAAGGCGAGGCTCCTGGCGCTCAAGCGCCGGCAAGACCGCCTCCTCGCCGCGAACGGGTTCTATGATCTGGGTTGGCTCAGGTTCGATCCCGAGACATGCAAGGTAACCGTGGATGGGGCGCCGACCCATATGGAGGCTAAGGAGCTGGACCTCCTGGCTTTCTTTCTGCGCCGCCCGCGGATGGTCCATCGGTCTCGAGCGCTCTGGGAGATGTTTTGGGAAGACGAGAGCGCCGCATTTGAGCATGTCCTCGGAAATAAGATATCCCTGCTGCGCGGCAAGCTCGGCCGCGGCGGCAGCTGCCTTCAGAACCACAAGGCCATCGGCTATTCCTTCGACCCGGGCCTCGTAGCGGCCTTGGTTTAGCGCGCGTCCTGTCAAGACCCAGGACCTTTTTTTACCGAGGCGCGCCTTTGTCGGGCCCATGAAAACCGCTTCTGCCATCATCATTATTTTCAGGCCCCCTGGGCGCGACCGCCCTCCTCCGCATTTCGTGGTGATTTCGTGGAGATCGCTGTCTACGCTTTAAGCATGGACAAGCCGAGTCCGCTGTCGAAGCCGCCTCTTGTCGCTCCCTGGGTCAGCAAGGAAGAATTGAACGACCCGTTCCAGCGCGCTCTCATCCAGCAGCTTGTTTGGCTCAACGCGAACCTCTGGGAGATGCGAACGAACCTGGCGATCGTGGCGAATAAAATGGACGACTTGCGGGCGAGGGGACAGGGGTGATTATCCCAATCCGAAAGAAGTTGTGGACGTTGCGCGCAGATCGCCTCACGCCATTGCTTCTAGGGGCCCTCATAGTGCTCTCGACAACTGCCAACACAGGGAATGCGGCGGGTTCTCGACCCGAAGTTTCCTGGGAGGAGATTGCCGACGCACTTTCGGTTCTTCCGCCCGCTCCGAAGCGCCCCCATCGCGGATACTACACCGTGCCGGGGAAACATAAGAAGGAATCCGAGCGGCGACTGGAGCAGCTAAAGGCAAAGGGCGACATCGTCCCCGCTATCTTGCGGTCACTGGATCGATTCAAGCCGGGCAGCGATGATGGCGAACGAAATCTTCTTAATCTGGTTACCATCCTTAAAGAGAATCCTGACGAGAGAGCCTTGGCAGCCCTGGACCGGATCGCGCGTCTGAGTCCCGCTGTGAAGTTTCGGGCGGCTTGGCTCGACGGGGCCGAGCAACCGGTTTATGGATTCAGTCAGACAGCGCAGGAGACTGCCGAGCGCATTCGCATTGATATGGCAGCCAAGGAGTGGGGCCGAGCGCTGGGCGGCAAGTCTCCCGCGCAACGCCGTGACCAGCTCGCCTCTTTCTATTGGTCGCCGACCACGGTTGACGACCACAAGCGCCGAGGTGCTGGGTCCATTCTAAACACTGAATTCAAGCCCGAGGAACGCCTCGACGAAATCGCGAAGCGTCTCGGCACGGTCATCGACGCTGGAACGCCATGGCGCCACAAGATCGTTGTACACATGGCGGAAGAACTCCGGCGTCTGATCGAGGACGGGGCACCGCGTGACAGGGCCTTACCTCTCCTCGATAAGATTGCTGCGGAGGCCGGAAACGATCAAGTGCGGATCTATGCACGGCACATTCGAAGCAGACTCTAGCCCTTGGCTACATGAGAGTATCCGCCGGATTCTCGCTGGCACCCTACTTTTGTTGTTGCCGGTCCTTACCCAAGGGGCCTCACTCAAGCGGATGGTGCGGGAGGCGTCAGAGCCCCCAAGAGCAAACGAGGCCGTTCTGGGATTCGAACCTCCGATACCCCAGCCGTCCGCTACCGCGAGCGGCTTCCGTACCCACGAGGCAATCATTGCCGGAATGGATGGGCTGAGCGAGGCGCTTGTTTCTCGCATCCAGATTGGAACGACATCAAAGCGGAGCAAGCCCATCTACGCCTATCGAGTTTCGACCGCAGGCACCGCACGGAAGAACGACCCGGGCGGCCCGAAGCCCCAGATTCTCGTTGTCGGAGGCGTCCATGCGCGGGAGTGGCTGGGTGCCGAGGCCGCCGCTCGTTTCGCCGGGAAGCTGGTTCAAGAATACAACTCCGCGCCCGCCTCGTCGCTTAGCAAGTATCTTCTCGATAACGCCGAGGTCTACGTGGTACCGTCGTTGAACGTGGATGGCCGATTGCTAACCGAGGAACATCCGGATGAGTTCTGGGAACTCGATTCGGCGGAGGCCACATTCTTTGGTGCCGACAGCCAAATCCGACACGGCCGCCTGCGAAGGAAGAACCTTGAAGGGGCCGGTGGCGGCGCGGACCTCTGGCCTGCCGGGACGACGATTGACAGCAACCAGCCGGCGGGAGATGCTCTGGTTCGAAGCATCCTTCGCGGAACTGACCTTAATCGGAACATGGCGGGCCCAACATGGGGCTTCACGGACTCGATCTGCGGCCATACAGGCAATGACAAAGAGCTGAGCCTGGTGTACCAGGGTCCTTCGGCAGGCTCGAGTGCCGAGGCGGCTGCGCTCGCGAATTTTATGTCCGCTGCCTCGCTGCCGAGACTTCTTGCCGTGGTGGACATCCACACTTCCTCGGGATCTTTGATTCACGAGAATGTATCCGGTGTCCCGGGCGTGAGCGCTGAACTTGCGCGGCACAGGGATGATAGGACATCCGAGCTCGTTGGCGTGGTTCAATCCCATCTAAATGCCGTGAGCGGGTTCACTTATCAGGTCGAGGGCTGCGGCCCCGTCGGATCGGTAGACGACTTCGTGGGGGCGAATAGACTGCTTCCCTCTTATACCATTGAACTTGCGCCGAATAGCCCGAGCGAGCTGACCTCCTTTGTGCGCCCGCATAGTGACGTGCTCCCCATCACTGGACAGGCATTCCATGGCCTCCGCGCAACGGCCTCTTGGGCGGCCCGGGACCCAATCCTGAAAAAGATTCAAGTACAACAAAGCGGCGGAGCGCAGCCCCGCAACATCTACAAGGACGAAATTAAATCCGAGTCCGGGGGAAGGAGCCTCCTCATTCTCAATAACCTCCCCGCATCCGGGGAGACCATCACCGCGCGCCTTCAGTTTTCAATGCCGATGAAGTTGGGCTCCCTGCCGAGCGTCAAGCTGGTCGCGGGGGCGTCCGAGGCGGCCTTCTCGCCAGTGGGCGGGGGCTGGACCACCACGATCTATGCCAATGATACCTGGGTGGGCGAACTGACATCTTTGGCCTCGTTTCCTAATGGGGAGGCGATCCTGCGGGTGGATGCACGGGACGAATTCGACGGGAAACTGGACGCGAAACCATTGACCGTCCGTGCCTGGGAAAACGGCGACTGGTCGAAATTCGAGGATGAGGCAGGGCTGGGCAGCGACGGTGGTGTTGAAACGCGAGTGCGATTAAAGATCGCCCGCGCTCCGGCGCTTGCAATGATCTCCGGCGGTCAAGAACCCATGTACCTGGGGCTTGGCACCTCGACCATCGTGGGCCAAAGCCTGAGCGGCTCCGGAATCTTTTCGGCCTCCGATCCCGACGGCATCAAATCCGTGGCCGTCGCCAGTCCCCCCGGAAGCCTGCTTGAAATCACCGAGCCCGCCGGCCTCGACCCCGCCGCCATCCCCGCGGGCGTGACTTCCGTTCGCGGGCGGTTCACCGGCCTTGCCCTGGGGACGCACACGCTGTCCGTCTTAGATCGAAACAACCAAGAGACCCGCTCCCGTTGGTCCGTCGAGGCGCTCTCGGTGGAGGTCTCGACCGGCTCGACCTCGGTCTTCTCCGCGGCGACCGGGGGCTTCGCCGGAAAGCTCAGGCTTGATTTCTCCGGAACGAGGGACTTGCTCCGGTTGGAATCGGTCAAGGCTCCGCTCGAGGATCCCCTCAATCTCTCGCTGACCGGCTCGTTGCCCTTGGCCGGCAAGTCCGATTCGAAGACGTTTGATTTGAACAGCGCCGCGTTTTTCGCCGACCCCTTGGGCACGGTCGAGTTGATCCCGCCCAACGGGCGTCCCGATTCCCGAAACGCCGTCCAGCGCGCCTGGCAGTTCTTCCTGCGCGATAAGGACGGCGGGGTCCTGGACGCCGGGCTGACCGCGGCGCAGGGCTCTTGGGCGGGGCCTTCCCCGGCCAAGCCCTACCCTTGGACGCCGACGCTCAGCACCGGGACCCAGGAATCGCCCTTGTACGATCTCTTCGAGGGGGAGTCCAAAGCCCTCCCCGGCGCGGTCATCCCGGTCGGAAACGTGCGCGACCTTATCACCGGCGACACGTTCCGCCACGACCCGGTCGGGGTCAGGCTTAGGGAAATCGGCCTATTAAGCGGCTTGCCCATCGGCCGTCAAGTGATCGGGCGCGTGATCCTGACCTTGCGGACCGGCCCCGAGCCCGAGTCCTTGGGCCCGGCCCGGACCCTCATCGACGCCGCGATCGACGCGGAGCTTCAGGCCGTCCTGGTCCCGAGCGTTCTCCCCAATGAATATGTCCCCGTTCAGCGCTTCTTCAAACTGGGCCTGAGCTTCACCCCGGCTGCTCCCGCCGCCATCAATTCCATCAATTGCCTATCCGCGACCCAGAACGGGGAAATCTGCGCCTCGGGCAGGAACTTCGAGCCGGAAATCACCTCCGCGGGGGACTCCTTGTTCGGCCAGCTCGTGTTGGCGACCGGGACCCCCCCGGGCGGCGTGCCGGTGGCCGCGGGGCCGGACCAAAGCGTGCCCCTCGGGCTGGGCCTTGCGGCCTCCAGGGTGAACGTCGGGAAGTTCGGGCCCTTGCTCCTCAGCCAGACGGCGGGCTCCGCCAAAAGAGGGTTTAAGGGGCTCCCGCGGGACGCAGCCCTATTCCTGCGCCCGCATCCCCTCACGGCCCTCATCACGGCCCCCTTCCAGGCGAGCGTGACCTACGACGCCCTGGGTCTGACGCCCGGCCAAGAAGAGTTGGCCCGAGTGGTGCGGGTGAGCACCAACGGCGTGCGCGCCAAGCTTCAAGCCACGGCCGACCCCGGGGGCGACAAGCTGACCTTCACGGTTGAGCCGCCCGCCCGCGTCCTGGACCTGTCCGAGTTCCCGGAGCGCCTGCAGTTGGAGGCGCCGGACTACCCGGACCCGGCGGTGGTCGAGGTCGGCGATATGGAACTAGTCTCGAATGCGGCCGGGATAACGGCCTCGGAGGCCTCGGCGCCGCCGGCGGGGCTGGACGCGATGAGGGCCCAGGGCCTGCACTTGGTCAGCCGGGTCTATGACGCGTGCTCACCCGCGACAACGCTGGACCCGCCGGGAATCATCAAGCTAAGCTATAACCCGCAGGCTTCGGCCACATTGGGATTTCCCTTGGACAACCTCCTGGTCGCCGCCTTGCGCCCCGACGGCTCTTTCGCCGTCCTGGACGCCCCGATCACCGATGAGCCCAACGCCGATGTAACCGCCGAGATCTCCCAAACCTGCGCCTTATTCGCGGTGTTCGCTTCTAGCCCCGTGGCCCCGGCTGAACCCCCTCCCCCGCCTCCTCCGCCTCCCCCTACGCCGGACACCATTGCACCCGTGACGACAATTCATGTCGGCGTCTCTTCCTTCACGGACTCCGCCGGAATCCTTTTTGTCAGCACCTCAGCCTTGGTGAGCTTCACCGCCGAGGACCCCATTCCTGGAAGCGGTCTGGCCCGCATCGAGACCGCCCTGGACGGAGGGGGCTTCGCTGCCTTTACCACTCCTTTTTCCTTGGCCGCCGGAACCCACACCATCGAGTACCGCGCCGCCGACCTGGCGGGAAACCTGGAAGCCGCGAAGTCCTTGTCCTTGACCTCGGATGGGCAGGCGCCGAGCACTGAGCTGTTCGTCAACGGCGTGGCTGTTGCCGACGGGAGCCTCTCCATATCGGCCACGGATCAGCTCAGCTTGGCCTCAACGGATACCGCCTCGGGCGTCTCCGCGATCCATTATTTCCTGGACGGCGGCCCTTTGATTGATTTCACCACCGCCTTTGTTTTGAGCCCCGGAACCCACACGGTGAGCTTCTCGGCCGTGGACCGTGTGGGCAACCCGGAGGTTTCCCGCGCCGTAGCGGCCACGGTGCGGCAGGTTCCGGGCTTTGACATCGCCCACTTCCTGGCGGGGGGCCGCCTGCTGGGGGCCTGCTCGGGCATCGAGGTCAAAGGAACGGCCCGTCTGGACGGGAATCTGGCCGCCAACGGCCTGGTGAGCCTGGCGGGCAACGCCGTCCTCAACGGAAGCGTGTCGGCGGGAACGCTCCGGAGCGTGGGCAAGGCCGCCGTGACCGGAACCGTCTCGACGGGGACGGTCGATTGCTCCCCGGTGGACCTGGCCGCGCTCCTGGAAACGATCCAAGCCTCCGCCTTGCCCGCTCCCCCGGGATTTAACCGGGACGGGGCGTTGGTCATCGACGGCCGCCGGACCTTGAGCCTGGCCTCCGGGACTTATTTGGTTTCAGGCTTAACCGTTACCGGCGGGGCGGCCTTGGAGGTAGCGGGAAGGGTCAACCTGTTCGTCCGGGGGCCGATCTCGGTGGAGGGGCGCGCCATCGTCAACCGGGGCCTCACCACGGACCTGGCGGTGTTCAGCGATTCGGTTTTGCCGGTTCGCGTGGCGGGCGGGGCGTTCCTGCGGGCCATTCTGTACGCCCCGAACGCCTCCCTGAGCGTGGCCGGGGGCGCGACGGCCCGGGGGCATTTCCAGGCCCGGGAGGCTTCCATCACGGGCTCGGCGATGGCAGTGGCCAACCCGCACCTGACCCTCTACCCTCCTACCAACCTGCGCGCGGTGGCCCGCTCTTCGACCAGCATTTCCCTGGAGTGGGATGACCGCTTGAACCCGCCGGGACAGATCTACTTCGTCGAATGGGCCACGGGCAGCCTGACCTGCGCCGACGCCGGCGCCCCTCCTCAGATGTTCTTTGCGCCGGCATCAACGACCTCCATCACCTTGACCGGTCTGCCTCCGGCCACGACCCATCTCTTCCGGGTCAATACGGACGTCCCGGACAACGGGGTGACCGCG
>CAYHPY010000053.1:0-24486 GCA_964358485.1 uncultured Elusimicrobia bacterium | reverse complement strand
ATCACCCAGCATATCGGCGCCTACAAGGTGAAGGTCGGCGCGGCGTCGGTCGTTTTCCTCGACACCCCCGGCCATGAGGCCTTCACCGCCATGCGCGCGCGCGGCGCCAAAATCACCGACTTGGTGATCCTCGTCGTTTCCGCCGTCGACGGCGTGATGCCGCAGACCGTGGAGGCCATCGACCACGCCAAGGCCGCCAACGTCCCGATCATCGTCGCGGTCAACAAGATCGACCTCCCCGGGGCCAACCCCCAACGCATCCGCCAGGAATTGGGCCAGCACGGCCTGACTCCCGAGGAATGGGGCGGCAAGAACATTTTCGTCGACGTTTCGGCCAAAAAGCGGCTGAACCTGGACAACCTCCTGGAGATGGTCGCCGTTCAGGCCATGGTCCTGGACATCAAGGCCAACCCGGACCGCCCGGGCTTCGGCGTGATTTTGGAAGCCAGCATGGACACCAAGCGCGGCAGCGTGGGCAGCGTCCTGGTTCAGGCCGGAACGGTCCGGGTCGGAGACGCCTTCGTGGCGGGACTCAGCTACGGCAAGATCAAGGCTCTGGTCGACGATACCGGCAAGCGGGTCCAGTCGGCGGGCCCCTCCACCCCCGTCGAGGTGCTCGGCCTCATCGGCCTGCCCCAGGCCGGAGACGTCTTCAGCGTCGTGACCGACGACCGGCAGGCCCGGGACATCGCCGAAAAACGCCGTGTCATCCACCGGGAGCAGGCTTTGGCCCACCAGCGGCACATGACCTTGGTCGGCCTGCGCTCGGCCCTGTCCGGCGGGCCGGCGGCCGGAAAAGACTTGAACATCGTCCTCAAAGCCGACACCCAGGGGTCCATCCAGGCTTTGCGCGACTCCCTGGAAGGGCTCTCCACCTCGGAGTGCCGCGTGCGGATCGTGCATTCCGGAATCGGCAACGCCAACGAATCCGACGTGCTTCTGGCTTCCGCGTCGGACGCGGTGACCCTGCTGTTTCACACCGAGGTGGAGGGCCGCGCGCAGGAATTGGCCGGCCGGGAAGGCGTCGAGATCCGCAAGTACGAGATCATCTACGACCTCATCGCCGACGTCAAGGCCGCCTTGGAGGGCCTGCTGGAGCCCGAGATCGTCAGCGTGGTGGTCGGGCGCGGAGAGGTCAAGGAAATCTTCGCGGTTCGCGGCGGAAAGGCGGCCGGCATCGCCGTCCGCGACGGAAAGCTTGCCCGGGGAAACCTGATTCGAGTGGTCCGCAACGGGACCGCGCTTCATGAAGGCCGGATCTCCAGCCTCAAGCACTTCAAGGAAGACGTCAAGGAAGTGGACAAGGGGATGGAGTGCGGCATTTTGATCGAGGGTTTCTCCGACCTTCAGCGCGGGGATCTTCTGGAGTTCATCGTGAAGGAATCCCGGACCCGCCGCCTCAACGAGAGCCGTCCGGCCTGAACGGCCGCCCGCTCCCATGTTCGATCGAAATCAACGCCTTCAGGAACTCATCCACCGGGAGCTCTCCGTGGCCCTGCGGCAGGTCAAGGATCCGGGCGTGGCGGGATTCATGACGGTCACCGGCGTGGAATTGAGCGAGGACCGCAAGACCGCCCGGGTCCATTATTCCATCCTCGGCGACCCCGCCCAGCGCAAATCCACCTCCCTGGCCCTGGAACGGGCGGCCGAGTTTATCCGCCAAGTCATGAAAAAGCGCCTCTCTTTGAAGGTCATTCCGCGCTTTGATTTCATTTACGACGACACCCCGCGCAACGCCTCCCGGATCGAGGGCCTCCTGGAGAAAATCCGGCGGGAGAAGGACGCGTGAGCCGTCTTCCCCCGTCTTCCCGCGGCGGGGGTTGGGGGCCGGAGGCGGCCTTGCTGCGCTACTCCGGCATGCTGCTTTTCGACAAGCCGGAGGGCTGGACCTCCCACGACGCGGCCGAGGCCTTCCGGCGGATGCTGCCGTCCAAGGTCAAGGTCGGCCACACCGGCACCTTGGACCCCTTGGCGACGGGCCTTCTCATCCTTCTGGTGGGCCCGTGCACGCGCTTGCAGGCGCGTCTCCAGGCCCTGGATAAAACCTATTGCGGCCGCATCCGATTCGGCGTGGAGACAGATTCCGGGGACATCACCGGAAACGTGGTCGCGACCAAGGAAGTCCCCCCGTTGGACCTGCCCGGCATTCAGGAGGCTCTGGACGGCTTTTTGGGAGACCTGGAGATGCCCGCTCCGGCGTATTCCGCGGTCAAGTACAAGGGCAAGGCCCTTTACACCTACGCCCGCAAGGGAATCGCGGTGCCGCCCCGCCCCCGGAAATCCCGCGTGGCCCGCTGGCAGGCCCTTTCCTACGAGGCTCCGGACCTCGAGCACCGGTTGGAGTGCTCGAGCGGAACCTATGTTCGCTCCCTGGCCGAGGTCCTGGGCCGCAAGATCGGTTGCGGCGCGACCGTCCTGACCCTGCGGCGCGACAGCATCGCCGACCTCAACGTGAGCGAAGCCTTGAGCCTGGAGGCCGCGCGCAAGCTCTCCCTGGACGATCTCAAGGCGCTTTTGGCGGCGTCCCTGCCCCGGCTGGGCCGCCTCGTCGCCGAATGAGGCGCGTCCTGGGTTTCCGGGGAAAAGTCGTCCCCGGAAGGCGCGTCGGGCGGCGTCTGGGTTTTCCCACCGCCAACCTCGCCGTCCGCGCCCCCATGCGCCTGCCCGCCGGGGTTTTCGTCGTATTCGCGCGCGGGGGGCCGCTCCGGGGCCCGCGCCTGGGCGTGCTCAACGTCGGGACGCGCCCCACCTTCGAGGGGACGGCCGCCCGGCACGTGGAGGTCCATCTTCCCGCCTGGCGGGGAAATCTTTACGGGCGCGTCCTGGAAATCCGGCTGATCCGAAAAATCCGTTCCGAGCGGAAATTCGCGGGGCTCGGGCAGCTCAAGGCCCAGATCCGGCGGGACGTTCGGGACGCCCTCAAGGGCCCGGGGCCCGAGGGCCCGAAGGTCCCTGGCGCGGGCGCGGCGCCAAGAGGTATAATCAGGCCATGAAGAGAGAAGCCAACATCATCGGCCGCTTCGGCGCCCTGCTCGTCATAGGCGGGGCCATCTGCTTCACCGTGAATTTCGAGAAGGTCGCGGCCTGCGCCGCCAAGCGCGCGAAAGGCTCCAAAACGGGTTGTTGCCTGATCTCCGCGGGCGACGAAATCCGCGACGCGGTCAATTCCACCGTCACCGAGTGGAAGGGATCGGCTTTCGTCGGCAAGCCCTGAAGCCCGTCTCCTAGCTTTCCCCCCGCCGTTCCGGTTCCCCGGCCGTTACTGGTTTTCCAGCGGATCGATGGCCCGTCCGTTGTAGAAGGCCAGGTGGAAATACCCCGCCAACTCCAAGCTGATGGATTGGTCGAGGGCCTTGACGGCGGCGGTGCGCAGGACGTCGCTGGAGGCCGAGCGGGCGAGGTCCTCAAGGAAGCTCCGGGTGTCGTACTCGTGGTTGAGGAGGATGTGGCAGAGGACGGCGGCTTCCCGGAGCGCCTCTTTCTCGGTCGAGTCCCGGGCGAGGTCCTTGACGGCGTTCTTGATCTCGTATTGGGACATCTGCCCGAAAAGGCTTTTGACGGCTTCCACCCGCAGGGAGGCGTCGGCCCCGGGATCCCGGGCGGTCTCCAGAAGGTCGCGGCGGCTGCCGTAATCCTGCGCGTCGGCAAACAACGCCCACGCCGCGCCTTTGCGGACCGCCAAGGGCTCCCGCGCGCCCCGGAGGGCGTCCTGGAGGGCGGAGCGGACGTCGTATTCCCGGTTGGCGACGACCCAGAGGGACTTGAAAGCGACGGCGCGCAGGTCGTCGGACTGGGTCGCGTCCTTGGCCAACGAGAGAATTTTGCTCTTGGTCCCGTAATGCTGGGCGGCCCAAGCCAAGGCCTTGACGGCCTCCCGGCGGACCGAGTCCTCTTCCCGGGAATTCTGGAGGGTATCAAGAAGCTTGCTTTCCGCGCGATAGCTGGTCAGGGCGTAATGCCGAAGGCTCTTGGCCGCGGCCGCGCGGACGGCGGGGCTGGCATCTCCCAGGAGGTCGATGAGCTTGTCCTCATCGGCGAACGAGGCCGGGACTTTTCCAAGGGCGGGAACCAGCGCGCGGGCCGGGGCGCGGAGGATCTCGGCGAAGCCGGCGGCGGCGGAATGAGAGACGGCCTCGGAGCCGGCGAAGGCGGGAGCGGCGGCGGCCAAAACGACCAAAAGGATTTTCATGATTTCTCCGTGCGCCCGTCTATTTTAGCATGCGGGACCCTCGAGGGACAATGGTCCTGGGCAGGTCTACGGATGGTCTTCGGGGGTGAGGCGGCGCTGCACCAGAAGGGCCACGGCCGTCACGGCCAAAAGGCAGGTGGCTAGGGCGTTCATCTCGGGGGAGATTCCGAATTTCATCATGGAATAGATCTGGATGGGCATGGTGGTGATCCCGATTCCGGCGATGAAAAAGCTGGTCACGAAATCCTCGAAGCTGACGGTGAACGCCAGCAGGGCTCCCGAAACCAGGGCGGGGCGGGCCAGGGGAAGGGTGATCTTCACGAAGGCCTGCCATTCCGTCGCTCCCAGGTCCTGGGCGGCGTCCTCCAGGCGCGCGTCCTTGAGGGAGAGCAGGCGCGCGCGGATGGAGGAGGCGGAAAAAGGGAGGGCGATCAGGGCATGGGCGAAGGAGAGCGTCCAGAAATTCAAGGGGATGGAGGCGCGCACGTAGAAACTTAAAAGGCCGACTCCCATGACGATCTCGGGCATCATGAGCGGAATGTTCATGAGCCCCGCGTAGGCCTGCCTTCCCCGGAAGGCGGGATGGCGGGTCATCGCGTAGCTCGAGAGCAGGCCCAGGAGGGTGGCGAGGACCGAGGCGACCAGGGCGATTTGGACCGTGGTCGCCAGCGATCCCAGGAGATCGGCGTTGTGGAAAAGTTGGCCGTACCATTTGAGGGTGAACCCCTTCCAGACCACGTTGCGGCGGGCGTCGTTGAAGGAGAAGGCCACCATCACGGCCAGGGGGACATAAAGGAAGGCGTAGAGGGCGCAGCAATAGGACGAAAGCCAGCCGACGCGCCTCATTCGGGGCCGCCCGCTTTCATCAATTGGCGGGCCTCGAGCCGCTGATAGATGAAGAGCCCGGTGATCAAAAACGCCACCAGCACCGAGGTCAGCGCGGCGCCGAAGGGCCAGTCCTGGGCCATGAGAAATTGATCCTGAATGAGGTTTCCGAGCAGGTAGGTTTTGGGTCCGCCCAGAAAAGTGGCGGCGAGGAAATCTCCCATGCAGGGGATGAAGGTGAGGATGCATCCGGCAAAGACCCCCGGCAAGCTCAGCGGGAAGGTCACCTTGACGAAGGTTTCCCCCACCCCCGCGCCCAGGTCGTAGGAGGCCTCGATCATCGACCTCGGAATTTTCTCCAGAGAGGAGTAGAGGGGAAGGATCATGAAGGGGATGTAGAAGTAGACCAGACCCAAAATCACGGAAAACGGCGTGTTGAGCAGGCCTATCGGCGCGTGGGTCAGGCCTAGGCCCAGGAGCAGGTTGTTGAGCAGGCCCTCCCGCCCGAGGATGATCATCCAGGAATACAGGGAGACCAGGCAGGAGGTCCAGAAGGGGACCATGAGCAGGATGAGCAAGGTCCCGCGGCGCGCGCCCGCGAAAAAAGTGAGGTAGTAGGCCACCGGGTAGCCGAGGAGCAGGCAGAGACCCGTAGTCGCGGTCGAAAACGCGAGGGTGCGGCCCAGGATCGCGAGGTATTTCGGGTCGAAGGCCCGGGAGAGATTGGTCCCGCTCAGCGCCCATTGATAGGTCCCGTAAGGGCCGCTCTTGGCCAGGGCCAGGGCCAGCAGGGAGGCGACCGGCAGAATCAGGAAGAAAATGAGCCAGAAGGCCGCCGGCGCCAGGAGCGCGTGGCTGGCGGCCGGGCGACGCCCCCGGATGAGCCAGGACAGCCCCCGGTGCACGGCGCCCGGGGCCGGGGCGGCGGTTTTGAGGGAGGTCATAGCACCTTGACGTCGGTCCAGGCCTGGTTCCACAGCTGGGAGAGCTCGGGGTCCAGGATGGCGTGGAATTTCAGGCGCTTCATGTTCAGATCGGTGGGATAGACCCGCTGGTCCTTTAGGATGGCCTTTTCGAGGTGCTTTTTTGCCGCCTCGTTGGGGCTGGCGTAGCGGACGTGATTGGCGACCTCGGCGGCCACTTCCCCCTTGAGAAGGTAATCGACCAGGCGAAGGGCGTCTTCCCGGTGCGGGGCGCCGCGGACCAGGCACAGGCTGTCGACCCACATATAGCTTCCTTCCTTGGGGATCACGTAATCCAACTGAGGGTTGTCCTTGGCGGCCTGGAGCAGGTCTCCCGACCAAGCCATGGCCATCACCAATTCTCCGGAAACCAAGCCGTCCATGTAGGTGGAGCTGGAATAGCTTTTCAACAGCGGGCGCTGGCGGATCAGGAGCTGTTTGGCCGCCTCCAGATGCGCGGGATCGGCCGAATCCTCGGGATGTCCGTTGACCAGGAGGGCGAAGGAGAGGCAATCCCGGGAATTGTCCAGCATGGAGATGCGGCCTTTGTAGCGCTCGTCGAACAAGTCCATCCAGGAGGAGGGGGTCTTGTGAACCTTGGATTTATTGAAGCCGATGCCCGTCGTGCCCCAGAGATAGGGCACGGTGAAGGAGAGCTCCGGGTCGTAGGAGGGATGCCGGAACTGGGCCGAGATGTTGGCCAGGTTGGGGAGCGCGCCGGGCGGGAAGGGATCCACGATGTTGAGGGCACGGAAGCGCGGGATCATGTAGTCGGTTCCCACGATGAGGTCGTAGCCCCGGACCCCGGACCGGAGCTTGGCGAACATCTCCTCCTCGTCGGCGAAGACGTCGTAGTTGACCTTGATCCCGGTTTCGGAGGTGAAGCGCGGCAAGGTCTCCTTGCCGATGTAATTGGACCAGTTGAAGAAGTTGACGACGCGCTCCTTTTCTCCGGGAGCGCAGGCCGCCAGCAGAGCGGGGGAGACCGCGGCCGCCGCCGCGACGCGGAGAAAATCGCGGCGGGTGAAGCGGGTCTGGCTCACGGGGCGCCGGGGGCCGCGGGTTGGGTTTCGGCCGGCTCCAGGATGAGGATGTCCTCGTGCTCGATCTCGGCCCAGACCTCCGAGCCGGGCTTGGGAAGCTCTTCCGGGGAGGTTTCCAGGCTCACGCACATGATGCGGCGGCCGCAGCGGGGGAACGGGGAAAGGAAGAGCTGGCTCGAGCTTCCGAGAAAAACGCTGTCCTCCAGCCGCGCCTTGAGCCGGACCGTCCCCTCCACCGGCGGGGCGTTGAGCGGGCGGACGACGATCCTTTCGGGGCGAAGCGCGACCCGGCGGCGGCCGAGCGGCGCCCCTCCGTTCGAGGAAGCGGGAACCAGGACCTCGGCCTCATCCTCGAAATTGACCTTCCATTGCGCCCCGGGCCCGGAGGAGACCTCGGCGGTCAACAAGTTGGCCGAGCCGATGAAATCGGCCACGAAGCTGGTGCCGGGGCGCTCGTAGATATCGGCGGGCGTGCCCAGCTGGACGATCTCGCCCAGGTTGAAGACCGCGATGCGGTCGGACATCGTCATCGCCTCTTCCTGGTCGTGGGTGACGTAGATGAAGGTGATGCCCGATTCCCGCTGGATGGCCTTGAGCTCCAACTGCATGGCTTTTCGGAGCTTGAGGTCCAGGGCGCCCAGGGGTTCGTCGAGCAGGAGCAGGCTCGGGCGGCCGGCGATGGCCCGAGCCAGAGCCACCCGCTGCATCTGGCCGCCGGAGAGCTGATGGGTCCGCCGGCCTTCGAAGCCCGAAAGCTTGACCAGCGCCAAGGACTCGGACACACGGCGTTTAATCTCGGCCTCGGGGAGCTTCTGGATGCGCAGGCCGAAGGCGACGTTTCCGAAGACGTCGTGGTGCGGGAAGAGCGCGTAATGCTGGAACACGGTGTGGACGTCCCGGCGATAAGGCGGCTCTTGGGCGACGTCGCGGCCGGAGAGGCGGACCCGCCCGGAGTCCGGCGTTTCAAAGCCCGCGATGATCCGCAGGGTGGTGGTTTTTCCGCAGCCGGAAGGGCCGAGCAGGGTCAGAAATTCCCCGCGGCGGACCGAGAGGTCGATTCCCTTCAGGATGGGGGTCTTCCCGAACGATTTTCGGATCGACTCGAGCTCGAGGAGCGGCGTCCCCGGGGTCATCTCCGGCATTGATGGATGATACTATATTTCGTAGATTGGGCCGATGGCGCGAATCCTGATCATCGAAGACGACGGCGACCTCCAACAGCTCTTGAGCTTGGCGTTGTTTCGCGAGGGCTACGAGACCCATTATTCCTTCAACGGGCAGGAAGGCTACGACAAGGTCCTCTCCCTGCACCCGGATTTGATCCTGCTGGACCTGATGCTTCCGGTGCTCAACGGGATGGAGGTTCTCCGCCTGCTGAGCACCAACGCCCTGGTCCGGGACATTCCCGTGATCGTGATGACCGGGCATGGGGACCGCACCGACATGCTGGAGAAAACCATCAAAACCTCCGGCGCGCGGGAATATCTGCGCAAGCCCTTCGTCCTCAAGGAAATGGTGGCCACCATCGCGCGGCTGCTGGCCCAATATCCCCGCAAGCCCGTGGAGCCGTCGGAGTCTGCCAAGGGGGAGGTGCGCTTGGATTTGAAATATCGGACGGTTTCGGTCAAGGGACATCACCTGGCCACGCTTTCCCCCATGAAGACCAAATTGCTCCGGATGCTGCTGGAGGCCAAGGGGGCGGTCTCCAAGGACCGGCTGATTCATGCCCTCTGGGGGGCCGAGGGAAAACACGCCGCTTTGGAAAAGTTGATTCAAAGACTGCGGGAAGACCTGGCGGGAGAGGCTCGCCGCCTTCAAACCGTCGCCGACGGGTATGAATTGGTGGGCTGACGCCCGCTGACATGTCCTGACATGGTTGTCCTGGCACAGGCCTGGTTTTGAGGCTAAGCTATTGTCATGAGCCGAGGCGTGTTGCTCGCGGGACTTCTGGCCCTTGCCGCGCCCTCCGCTTTTTCCGGGCAGTCGGTGGATTGGACGGTCACCGTTTCCGCCCATGAGACCTACCAGACCCTCGACTACTCCTACACCAAGAAATCCGTCAGCTTCAACACTCAGGGGGGCGTGCAGGGCGTCCCAACGGCGCCGGGGACCGTATCCTTCGGCGTCACCCTCTTCTTTCCCGGGCGGACGGGGTGTTATCCGACTTCGGTGGCATTTTCCAATGTTCCGCACACGGGCGGGACCTACTCGGTGTGGTACGCCTACCTGGCTCCCGAACTCCATAGCGTCAAGCTTTACCGCGGGGGCGTGGGCGGGGAGCTCCTGGGAGAGGAGACCGACACCTCTTATTGCCCCAACGGACAAAAATCTTTGACCGCGGACTTCGAATGGCGCGTCCAAAAGACCGTGACCGCCATTCGCAGCGCCACGACTTCGGGCAATCTCTCCGGGGCCGACGGGGAGACGCTCCGGGCCGCTTGGACGGCCGTTCCCGTGGCTCAGGCCGGGGGAACCCTGGAAAACCATGTCCCCCTTCTGAGCGGGAACAATTCGTTCGTCGATTTGGTTCTGGAGGCGGCTCCGTCCGGGACCAGCGGCGAGGTCGTCGCGACCTTCCCGGGAGGGATGTGCGAGGGAACCGTGACCTGCAGCGTCGGGGCCTGCGCCAACACGGTCCCCAAATGCCTGAACGGGCGGCCCAACGAATGCGTCCCGTTGCCTTCCTCCGAGGAAACTTGCGATTCCGTCGACAACGACTGCGACGGACAGACCGATGAGGATTTGGGATCTTCCGTCTGCGGCGTCGGCGTCTGCGCCCACCCGGTGCCCAATTGCGCGTATGGACACGCCGGGGCCTGCGAGCCGCTCCTTGGGGCGGGGGCTGAGGCCTGCGACGGCCTGGACAACGACTGCGACGGGTCCGCCGATGAGGATTTGGGCCAACTCACCTGCGGGGTCGGCGCGTGCCAGGCGACGGTGCGGGCCTGCGTCGGCGGGACGGTCGGGGCTTGCGCCCCTAAGCCTCCGAGTTGGGAGCGGTGCGGCGACGGGGTGGACAACGATTGCGACGGGGTGGCCGACGAAGGTTGTACCCGTGGCCATAACCGAATTTGCCGCAACCATCCCAACGGCAAGGGTTGCCGCCATGCCTCGCGGGCTGCCGAGCGTCGCTATCAGCGCGGCTTGAACGGACGAGGCGGCGACGGGCGCGACGACCGGGACGACGCCCGAGACGAGAAGGACGCCAAGGGCGACTGAGCCCTCAAGGCTTGAAGCCGCCGGTTCTCAGGGTTCCCCCACCGCCGTGTAGTGCCAGGGCTTGCGTGCCAAGCCCGTGGTGTCGGCCATGACGTGCTTGGCCACCGTGAACTCCTCCAGGGCGTAGCGCGACATGTCCTTGCCGAAGCCCGACTGCTTAAAGCCCCCGTGCGGAAATTCCGAGGCCAGCGGCAGGTGGTCGTTGAGCCAGACGGTTCCGAAACGCAGGGCGGCCGAAACGCGGAGCCCCTTTTGAATGTCCTTGGTCCAGGCCGAAGCGGCCAGACCGAATTCCACGTCGTTGGCCAGGCGGACGGCCTCGGCTTCGTCCTTGAAGGAAAGCAGACAGACCACGGGCCCGAAGACTTCCTTTTGGACGATCTCGGATTTTTGGTCGGCCCCTCCCACCACGGTCGGCGAGAAGAAAAATCCGTTTTTCAGGGCTTTGGGGCGCGAGCCGCCGATGAGGATTTTCGCTCCCTTGACGCGGGCCAGGAAGCCTTCCACTCGGTCCCTCTGCTCGGCGCTGACCAGCGGGCCCATGTCGGTTTTGGGGTCCGACGGGAGCCCGACACGGATTTTGCCCACCTGGGCCAGGAAAGCCTTCTCGAATTTTTTCGCGACGCTTTCTTGGACGTAAATGCGGGTGGCGGCCGTGCAGTCCTGGCCGCAATTGACGAAGGCGGCGACGGCCGCCCCGTGCACCGCGGCCTCCAGGTCGGCGTCCTCGAAAACCAGGAAAGGGGCCTTGCCGCCCAATTCGAAATGGAGGCGCTTTACCGTCGGGGCGGCCTGGCCCATGATCTTCTTGCCGGTTTCGGTGTCTCCGGTGAAGGAGATCATGCGCACGTCCGGGTGGGAGGTCAGGGCCCGGCCGGCCTCTTCCGCCCCGGTGATCACGTTGAGGACCCCATCGGGGATGCCCGCCTCCACGGCCAAGCGCGCGATTTCCAGGGCCGTCAGCGGCGTGAGCTCGGAGGGCTTAAGGATGACGGTATTGCCGGCGGCCAAGGCCGGGCCGGCTTTCCAGGCCGCCATCATCAAAGGGTAGTTCCAAGGCGCGATGAGGGCGACCACGCCCACCGGTTCCCGGCGCAGCCAGGAGGTGTAGCCGGCCGCGTATTCCCCGGCTGCCAACCCCTCGGCCATGCGGGCCGCGGCGGCGAAAAAGCGCAGGTTGTCGACGGCAAAGGGCACGTCTCCGTCGCGGGCCAACTTGAGGGGCTTGCCCACGTTGGAGGATTCCAGGGCGGCCAAGGGGGCCAAGTTTTCCTCGATGAGCGCCGCCCAGCGGTTGAGCACGGCCCCCCGTTCGGCCGGGGACTTGCCGGACCAGACGCCGGAGTCAAAGGCCGCCCGCGCGGCCGAAACCGCCTCGGCGACTTCCGAGGAAGTCGCGTCGTAGGCGTGCGCCAGGACTTTCTCGGTGGCCGGATCCAGAATCTCCCGGGTCGCCCCTTTTCCGGCGACCCAGCGGCCGCCGATGAGCATCTTCTTGGGTTCGGCCATGGCTTATTTCCGGACGGGGACGCGCTTGCCCTCGAAATGCTTGCCGTTGACTTCTTTGAACACCTTCTCGATGGTGTTGATGGCGGTCGTCATTTCGGCTTGCGTGATGGTCAAGGGCGGTTCGATGCGGATGGTTTTGGCCGAGAACAAAGTCCCGGCGACCAACACACCGTTGTCGAAGAGCCCCTTGGCCACTTCGTAGCCGATGGCGTCGGACGGGAATTCTATGCCGATCATGAGCCCCTTTCCCCGGACGTCCACGCAGAGCTTGGGAAAGCGCCGGCGCAGGGCCTTGAGGCGGGCCATCATTTCGTTGCCCATCTTGTCCGCCCGCTCCGGAAGCTTTTCCTCGAGCAGGACGTGGATGCCCGCGATGGCCGCCACGCACGCCAGGGGGTTGCCCCCGAAGGTGGTGGAGTGCAGCCAAGGTTCGGGGAAGAGCTGTTCCCAGATGGTCTTGTTGGAGACGAAGGCTCCGATGGGCATGACGCCGCCCCCCAGGGCCTTGCCCAGGCAGAGGATGTCGGGAACCACGTCCCAGTGGTCCACGCAGAACATCTTTCCGGTCCGGCCCATGCCGGTCTGGACCTCATCGCAAATGAGGAGGGCGCCGTAGCGGTCGCATAAATCACGGACGCGGGGCAGGTAATCGTCCGGAGGGACGTTGATTCCCCCCTCGCCCTGGATGGGCTCCAGGATGACGCCGGCGATGTCGTTGCCGACCTCGTCGGCCGCCCGCAGGGCCGATTCGATGTAGTCGGCGTCGCCGTAGGGGACGTGGTAGCAGTCCGGCAGGATGGGCAGGAAGGGCTGGCGGAACTTGGCCTTGGCCGTGGCCGACAAGGCGCCCAGGGTCTTGCCGTGGAAGGCCATGGTGGTCGCCACGAAGGACTTGCGGCCGGTGTGGAGCATGGCCAGCTTCATGGCGCCTTCCACCGCCTCGGCGCCGGAGTTTCCGAAGAAGCTGTACTGCAGGTCCCCCGGGGTGATGTCGCTGATGAGCTTGGCCAGGATCGCGCGGAAGGGCTCCAGAAGCTCCTGGGAATGCAGGGCCTGGCGCTTGAGCTGGTTTTGGACGGCGTCCACGACCTTGGGATGCCGGTGGCCGACGTTGAAGATGCCGTAGCCCCCGAGGAGGTCCAGGTATTTGCGGCCCTTGATGTCGGTGAAGCTGTTGGCCGCGTCGGCCCATTCGATGGAGATGTACTCGGTGGAAACCGCCTTGCGGTACTCCAGGATTCCGGGGTTGATGTGGTTGGCGTAGCCCGAAGCCGTCGCCTCGGTGAGGTAAGTCTTGTCCTCTTCGGAGAGCGTATTCTTCTCGATCAGCTCCAGGGCGCGGGACGTATCCTTCAGGATATCTTCGGAAGACGATTTCATAAGTTCTCCATGGACCGCCGATTAAAGAAGCAGCGGATGAGTGATTGTTTCGACGAAACGGAAAGTCCGGCGGGCGTTGAGCTCCCGAAAGAACGCGCCGGGTTCCAGCAGGCTTTCGGGGCCCCCGACCCCGTTGGGGACGAGGGTCTTGCCCTGGACGGCCATGACCCCGGCGATGGCTCCGGTCCAGCCGACCCCGATGGCTCCGGCCGAAAGAAGCTTGGTCGGGGTCATCTCGCAATCCCAGGCGCTGATCGTCGGCTCGCCGCCGCTTTTTCCGGCGACGCGCACGCGCAGGACCTCGAAATCGTTGGGCGGGCCGGAAGGTTTGCGCGAGGCCTCCAGAGCGCCGCGGACGGCCAAGGCGCTGACCAGGCTCAGGGGCGAAACCGCGGACCCGTTGACCGGGACCGGGGTCTTGCCGGAAAGGCCCATCCCGGAGATCAGCGCCAGCTGCCGCCGGACCGACTCGGGGTAGACGATCCGGAACGAGAGATTTTTGACCCCTTTGGACTTCAGGTAGCCCGGGAGGGAGGCCGTTTCCGAGTGAATGACGATTCCCGCCTTCACCCGTCCCAGGGGGGCCTTGAATTCCTCCTCCACGGGATGGCTGTGGGCCGGCACGTCCTGCATGCGGCCGCCCAGCAGGACGGGCGCCGGGGCCTCCCACTCGTCGAGCATGGTCCGAATGGAGAAGGGCGGCAGGAAGGAGTCCTCGCTGAAAGAGGGGTCGTGGCTGGCGTCGATGATGTCGACGGTCTCGATCGAGTCGAATTTGGGCGCCATCCGGGCCACCATCATGTTGGTGATGCCCGGCGTGGAGCCGCAGCCCAAGACGGCCAGGAGGTTCGCGGAGCGAAACTCCTGGCCCTTCTTAAGCTGTTTGAGGGTCATGTGGTAGAGCCCGCCCAAATCCACATAATGGGCCTTCAGTCCCAAGGCAAGTTCCATGGCCTTGAGATTGAATTCATACCAAGAACAGTTCAAGACGCAATTCGAGCCCGCCAGGGCTCGAATTGCGTCCTTGGTTCCGTTCAAATCAATTTTTACAGCCTTTATTTTCTTTCTGTTCTTGATCCGTTTAAGCACAAACTCCGCCCGCTCCGTATTGATATCGGCCGCCAGGATTTGGTCCACGGCGGGATTGTCCGCAAGATCATGCAGGGCGGCCTCCGCCATGAGTCCGAAGCCGCCTAAAACGGCGATCTTCATCAGAGTTTGAACTCCTTGAGGACGGTTTCCATCACGTCGAGGCCCTTCTGCAGGTCCTCTTCCGGAATGGTCAGGGGCATCAAGGTCCGAAGGACGTTGTCATGCACGCCGGCCTTGATCAGGATGAGCCCCTTGTCGATGGCCGAATGGAGGATTTCCTTGACGCGGGGGCCGGGGAGGGGCGCCTTGGTTTTCTTGTCGGCCACCAGTTCGATGGCCCGCATAGCGCCCAGGCCGCGGGAATCCCCGACGATAGGATAGCGGTCCTTGAAGGAGTCGAATCGTTCCTGGACCGTCCGCCCGATTTTTTGGGCCCTTTCGACCAGACCTTCCTCCCGGAAAATTTGGAACACCGCCTTGGCCGCGGCGCAGGACATGGGGTTTCCCCCGTAGGTCCCTCCGATGGCTCCCGGGGCGGCGGCGTCCAGGATTTCCGCCCGCCCGGCCACGGCGGAGATGGGCATGCCGGCGCCGATGGACTTGCCGATGGTCACCAGGTCGGGGACGATCCCGTCATGCTCCATAGCCCAAAATCGGCCGGTGCGGCCGAAGCCGGTCTGAACCTCGTCGATAATCAGGAGAATCCCGTACTTGTCGCAAATTTTGCGAAGGCCCTGAAGAAAACCCGCCGAGGGCACGACGAACCCCCCCTCCCCCTGGACGGGCTCGATGATGATGGCGGCCACATCCTCCCCCGCCACGTCGCAGAGGAAGAGCTTCTCCAACTCCTCCAGGCAATAGGCGGCCAGTTCTTCCTTGGGAACTCCCCGGGCGGGGCGGTAGGGGTAAGGAAATCGGGCGTGGTAAATCTCGGCCGGGGGCGGCCCGAAGCCCTGGCGCAGGGGCTTGTATTTTCCGTCCAGGGTCAGGCACAGGAGCGTCCGCCCATGGAAGGCGTTATCGAAGCTGATGATCGCCCGCCGCTTGGTGAAAGCCCGGGCGAACTTGACCGCGTTTTCCACGGCCTCCGAGCCGCTGTTGAAGAGGATGGCCTTCTTTTTCCCCGGGCCCGGGATCAAGGGAATAAGTTCCCGGCAGACGTCCAGGTAATTCTCGTAGGCGGTGACGTGAAAGCTGGTGTGCAGGAGCTTGCCGGCCTGCTCCCGGAGGGCCTCGACGACCTTGGGATGGCAATGGCCGACATTGATGGTGCCGATGCCCCCGGCGAAATCCACATAGTCCTTGCCGTCCACGTCCCAGAGGGTGGCGTTTTTTCCCTTGGCGATGACCAGTTCGGTGTAGGCGGCCGTTCCGGCGGAAACGAGCTCCGAGCGCTCCTTCCAGAGGGCGGCGTTGCGGCCGGATTTTGGAGCGGACTTGGATTTCGTTATCATTTTAAAGGATTTTTTACATCGGAAGGGATTGGGCCAAAAGCAGAATCAGCCCGGACGCCGATTGTACCAAGTTCCGGGCTAGCCTGTCAAAACAGGTTCGGGGGGCGTCTTGGGGCCGAATATGAGCCGGGCGGCGAGTTGGTTGTGGGGTTTATTTCCAGGACGAAAGGCTTTTCTTGAGGAGGGAGATGGCGCGATTGAGCTCGGCCTCCTTGATGACCAGAGGAGGGGCCAGGCGAACGGTGCAATCGTGGGTTTCCTTTGCCAGGAGGCCGTTCTTCATCAAGATTTCGCAAAGGGGCCGGGCGGGACGGTCGAATTCCAGGCCCCACAATAGACCCCTGCCGCGAACGATCTTGAGTCTGGGATCCTTCAGGGTTCGAAGGAGGTTTTTGAATTTTTTCCCTAGGCTTTTGGCCTTCGAGGGGAGCTTTTCATCCTCTATGACATCCAGCGCGGCCTCGGCCACCGCGCAGGCCAGGGGATTGCCTCCGAAGGTGCTCCCATGCGTGCCGGGGGTAAACAGTCCCAGCACGGCGTCTATTCCGCAGACCGCCGAGACCGGATAAAACCCGCCGGAGAGCGCCTTTCCCAGGACCAGGAGGTCGGGGCGGGCGTCCTCGTGCTGAAAGGCGAACATGTCGCCGGTCCGGCCTAATCCGGTTTGAACCTCGTCGGCGCAGAAAAGCACGTTTTTCTGGGAGCAGATTCGGCGAACCTCGCGGAGGTAGCCGGCGGGAGGAAGCCGCACCCCCGCCTCTCCCTGGAT
This sequence comes from uncultured Elusimicrobia bacterium, assembly GCA_964358485.1. GTDB lineage: Bacteria > Elusimicrobiota > Elusimicrobia > UBA1565 > UBA9628 > CAYHPY01. The sequence goes on along the minus strand of CAYHPY010000053.1, from coordinate 8,044 downwards.
GGGCTCCACCAGAAAGCCGCAGGTGTCCGGGGTAATGGCCGCCTCCAGGCTCACCGAGTCGCCGTAAGGGATGCTCCGGAAACCGGGGGTCGGAGGGCCGAAACCTTCCCGGGAATTGGCGTCCGAGGAAAATCCGACGATGGTGGTGGTTCGCCCGTGGAAATTGCCTTCGCAGACGAGAATTTCCGCCCGGCCTTCGCGGATCCCCTTGGCCCGATGGCCCCAGAGGCGCATGGCCTTGATGGCGGTTTCCACGCCTTCGGCGCCCGAGTTCATCAGGATCGTCCGATCCAGGCCTGACAGAATGCTCAGACGTCGGACCAGGGGCCCAAGCGACGCTGTCCGAAAAGCCCGGGAGGTCAGGGTCAGCCGGCCAGCCTGTTTTTTCATGGCCGCCGCGATTTTGGGATGGCAATGGCCTTGGTTGAGGGCCGAATAGGCGCTTAGGAAATCCAGGTAGCGGCGGCCGGCCGAGTCCCAAACCCAGGCCCCTTTCCCCCGTTCCAGCTGGATCGGGAGGGGGGAGTAATTGCGCACTCCCCACCGGGTTTCCAGGGCCGCCGCCTGAGATGATTTCATGTTTGGTATACTCGCGCAATGTCCGACAGCAATCGCCCTGGTCGCCCCTTGGCTGGGGTCGCGCGCCCCCACAAGGGTTTTCGGCGCTTCCGCGTGCTCGATTTTAGCAAATTGCTCCCGGGGCCCTACGCGACCAAGATCCTGGCCGACTTGGGAATGGATGTCACGAAAGTCGAACTTCCCCACTTCCAGGATCCCGCCTTGACCCTCCCCCCCATGATCGACGGGGTCGGATTCGTTCATTGGATGGTCGGCGGCGGGAAAAAGCGCCTGGTCCTGGATTTCCGCAAGCCGCCCGGGATGAAGAGGCTTCGCGGCCTGGTCAAGCGCGCCGACGTCCTCCTGGAAGGCTTTCGGCCGGGATTGATGGCCCGGCTGGGCCTGGGTTATGAGGAATTGGCGCGGATCAACCCCCGCTTGGTGTATTGCTCCCTGGTCGGCTATCCCCCCGACGGTCCCGACGGGGCCAAGGCGGGGCATGACATCAATTTCATGGCCGCCAGCGGTCTATTGGGCCTGGGCACTTCCGAGGGCCGGACGGCCTTTCCCGGGACGCCGGTGGCCGACCTTTGCGGGAGCGTAGGGGCCGCGATCGGGGTCCTGGCCGCCTTGCTGGAGCGGGAAACGACGGGCAAGGGGCGCCGGGTGACGGTTTCGATGGCGCAAGCCTTGCATTCTTGGCTGACGATGCCCTTGGGGCACTTTGCGGCCACGGGCCAGGCCCCGGCTCCGGCGGGGGAGTGGTGGAACGGGGGGCACCCGTTCTACCGGCTTTACGCGACCAAGGACGGGGGCTTCATGGCCGTCGGCGGCTTGGAAAAGAATTTCTCTCTGGCGCTGCTCGACTGCCTGGGGCTCGGGAGGCTCAAGAGCCTGGTGCCCGATCCGACCGGCGAGAACGGGCGAATCCTTTCGGAGGAGTTGGCTCGGGCTTTTCTGGACGCGACCAGGGACGAATGGACAGCGCGCCTGCGGGACAAGGACGTCTGCGTCAACGCGGTCCTCAGTCTTCCAGAATCTCTAGAATCTTCACGGGCTGTCGCCCCCGGGTCAGCGCCGCCCCGTAGGCGGCGAGCAGCGTCCCGGGGATAATCCCGAGCCAAGCCAGCCAGGAGATCCTGGCCCCGCCCCAAGAGGTGCGAAGGAGCAGGTCCACCCCCCACCCGAGGGTTTTGAAGGCCAGGATGCCGAACAGGAAGTCGATCAGGATCTGGATGAGCCGGGGTTCGGTTTTCACGAAGCGGGAATAAATGGCCGCGGCTCCCCCGAAAAACATGACCAGGAACTGGCCGAAGAAAAGGTTTCCCCATTCGTCGGGGGAAAGCCAGTCCATGGGCTTTCTCCCGGTCACCACCAAGGAAAACCCCCACATGATCGAGGTGGACAGGAGGCCTGAGGCGACGAAGGCCCAGCCCAGCGGCCGCCGGACCTCCGTCATGGAGGGCGGCGCCATCAGCCTCTCAAGGTTTTGAGCGACTCGCCCAGAGCGTCGGCGACGGCTTCGGCGTCCTTGCGGGTGAAGCAGAGCGGGGGTTTGATGCGGATGACGTTGTTGTTCATCCCCCCCTTGCCGACGAGGACTCCGCGTTCCTTGCAGAGGTCCAGGGTCTTCAACGCCGCGTCCGGGGCCGGTTCCTTGGTCTTCTTGTTTTTGACCAGTTCCACCCCGATCATGAGGCCTTTGCCGCGCACGTCCCCGATCAGGGGTTCGCGCTCGCCAAGTTTTCCGAGCAAGGACAGCAGATGCGTCCCGACTTCCTCGGCGTTGTCCTGGAGGCCTTCCTTCTCGAAGACGTCCAACACGGCGCCCGCGGCGGCCATCGCCACGGGAGATCCTCCGAAAGTGTTGAAGTGGAGCTTGCCCTTGACGGACTCGGCGATCTCCCGGGTCGTGATCACGGCGCTGATGGGATAGCCGTTGCCGATTCCCTTGGCCATGGTCACGATGTCGGGCTTGACGCCCCAATTTTGGATGCCCAGGAAGTGGCCGCCGGTGCGTCCCAGGCCGGTTTGGACCTCGTCGGCGATGAAGAGGCCGCCGTATTTTTTGACGATCCGATAGGCTTCCGGGAAATAGGACGGCTCGGGGACGATCACCCCTCCGACCCCGGTCATCGGCTCGGCGATGAAGGCCGCGATGCGGCCGCTCGTCGAGGTCCGGATGAGCTCTTCGAGTTCGGCGGCGCAATGCCGGGCGAATTGCTCCGGGGTCATCCCGGCGGGCCGGCGGTAGGTGTAATTGACCGGAGTGTGGTAGACCCCGTAAGCGTAGGGTCCGGTGTTTCGCCAGCCGGATTGTCCGGTCAGGGCGACGGCCATCTGCGTCCGCCCGTGGTAGGAATGGCGCTGGGCGACGAGTTCATGGTTGCCGGTGTAGGTCTTGGCCAGCATGGTGGCCATCTCGTTGGCTTCGGAGCCGGAGTTGGCGAAATAACAGACGTCGAGTTCCGGGTTGGCGGGGCGGACCTTCTCGATGAGGCGCTTGGCGTAATGGCCCATCGAGGGGTGAAGGTAGAGGGTCGTCGTATGAAATAGCGTTGAAACTTGCTCGTTGATCTTTTTGACCCAGTGCGGGTGGCTATGCCCGATGGAAACGGTCGCGACCCCGGCGAAAGCATCCAGGTAGCGGCGGCCTTTCTCGTCGAAAAGCCATTGGCGGTCGCCGCGCACGATTTGAATGGGGGATGTATACATCGCCTGGGGCAGCGGCAGCGTATGCCGCTGCCGCAGCGAGAGGATCTCTTCCGTTCCCGTATTTGTTCCGTTCCCCGAGATTCTTTCCGTAGCCGGAATTGTTGTCTTTTTCATGTTAGTAGAGGTTCGACGCTCTCCTCTCCCCCGTATAATCCAGGAACACCGTCTTGAGCTCCGTGAAGAAATGCAGGCCTTCCTTGGACATCTCCCGGTCCCCGACCCCGGAGCCCTTCACGCCTCCGAAGGGCACCTGGGCCTCGCCGCCGATGGTCGGGCTGTTGACGTGCACCATTCCTGCTTCCATCTCGTCGGCAAATCTCATCGCCAGCGAGATGTCCTGCGTGTAGAAGGCCGAGGTCAGCCCGAAGGGACAGTCGTTGGCCAGCTTGACCATCTCCTCGAAGGACGACGCGGTCGTCACCGTCAGGACCGGGCCGAACACTTCTTCCTGAAAAATGCGCATCGAGGGTTTCACTTCGGTGAAGACGGTCGGTTCGATGAAGAAGCCGTGCTTGAGGTTTCCGGCCGTCAGCCGGTTGCCCCCCACCAGGAGTTTGGCGCCTTCCTTCTTGGCGATCTCGATGTAGTCCAGATCGGTCTTGAGCTGTTCCGCGTCCACGGCCGGGCCCATGCCGGACGCCGGGTCCATCCCGTCGCCGACTTTTATTTTTTTGATCTCGAAGAGCAGCATCTTAAGGAATTTATCCGCGATCTTCTCGTGGAGGATCAGCCGGCTGGTGGCCGTGCAGCGCTGGCCGGTGGAGCCGAAGGCGCCCTTCATGATTCCGCCGAGGGCCAGCTCCAGGTCCGCGTCTTCCCAGACGATGCCGGGGTTTTTCCCGCCCATTTCGCAGGTGACCTTGATTCCGCGCTTGCCGCAGATCGTGTGAACCCGCTGGCCGATGGAATTGGAGCCCGTGAAAGAGACCGCCCGGACTCGTTCATCCTCGACGAGGACGTCTCCGATCTGGGAGCCCGCGCCCATGACGAGGTTCAAAACGCCCGGGGGAAGTCCGGCCTCCTCGAAAATCTTCGCGATCTCGGCGGCCATGGCCGGGACCAAGGAGGCGGGCTTGAAGACTACGGCGTTGCCCGCCACCAGGGCCGGGGCCAGCTTCCACACCGGGATGGCCCAGGGGAAGTTCCAAGGGGTGATGATGGAGACGACCCCCAGGGGATGCCGGGTGGTGTAGAGCAGGTTGCGGGGAAGTTCGGACGGCGCCGTCGTTCCCATGAGACGGAGACCTTCTCCGGCGAACCAGTCGATCAGGGTCGTTCCCTTGTCAATTTCACCCTTGGCTTCGCCAAGGATCTTGCCCTGCTCCCGGGTCATGAGCGCAGCCAATTCATCGCGGCGGCGGCGGGCGATCTCAGCGGCGCGCATGAGCACGCGGCCGCGGACCGGCGGGGGCGTGGCCTTCCAGCCTGGGAAGGCCTTCTGGGCGGCGGCCAAGGCCTCCAGGGCCTGGGCGCGGTCGGCGCCCTTGAAGCGCGCCAGGACCTTCCGGGTGTCGGCGGGGTTGGTGGAGACGATCTCCCGGTCGGATTTGCCGTCCACCCATTTGCCGCCGATGAATTGCTTGAGAACGGCGGGTTGGGCCGGAGCTTTGGTCTTGGTCGCGGTGGGCATGGAATTGTTCCTCGTGTTCGTTTAGTTGTAACTGCGCGCCGAGCGCCGCAAAAAGCGCCCGTGCCCGGCTTTGCCGAGCAGTTTGGTCCCCGAGACCATCCGGGTTCCCCGGATGAAGACGTCGCTGATGGAGCCGGCGATCTTGACGCCCTCGTAGGGGTTGTAGTCCACGTTGGCATGGTGGGTCTTGGCCGAGATGGTGTGGGTTTTCTTGGGATCGAAGAGGACGATGTCCGCGTCGGCGCCCGGCATGAGGTGTCCCTTGCGGGGATACATCCCGAAGAGCTTGGCCGGGGTGGTGGAGGTGATGTCCACCATGCGGTTGAGGCTGATCTTTCCCTTCTGCACCGCGTCCCAGAGCAGAAGCATCCGTGTCTCGACGCCGGGCGCACCGTTGGGGATCTTGGAAAAGTCCTTCTTGCCCAGCTCCTTGCCGATCTTGCCGGCGCCGGCCTTCATGCAGAAGGAGCAGTGGTCGGTCGAGACGACCTGGAGCCAGTTCTGGTTGATGCCCTTCCAAAGGCGCTCTTCGTTGCCCTTGGGCCGCAGGGGCGGGGACATCACGAACTTGGCTCCCTCGAATCCCGGCCGCTCGTAATCCTCGTAGGACAGGTACAAATACTGGGGGCAGGTCTCGGCGAAGACCGGCAGGCCGCGCTCGCGAGCCCGGCGCACCTCGTCCATGGCGTCTCCGGCCGAAAGATGCACGAAATAGATGGGCACGCCCGCCATCTCCGCCAGGGAAATGGCGCGGCGGGTAGCCTCGGCCTCGGCCGACATGGGCCGGGTGAGCGCGTGGTACTTGGGCTCGATCTGGCCCGCGGCCAGAGCTTTCTTGACCAGCACGTCGATGACTCCGCCGTTCTCGGCGTGCATGCAGATCATGCCGCCATTTTCCTTGGTCCTTTGCAAGGCCCGGAAAATGGTGGCATCGTCGCTCATGAATATCCCCGGATAAGCCATGAACAGCTTGAACGACGGAATCCCTTCCGTCACCATTTTGTCCATTTCGTTGACGTTTTTTTCCGGAAGATCCACGCAAATCATGTGAAAGCCGTAGTCCACGAGGGCGTTGCCCTCGGCCTTTTCATGCCAAGTGTCGAGCGCCTCCCGCAGGGCTTCGCCCCGTTTCTGGATCGCGAAATCCACCACTGTTGTGGTCCCGCCGAACACCGCCGCCGTGGTCCCGGATTGGAAGTCGTCGGCGGTGGTGGCGCCCATGAAGGGCATGTCGAAATGGGTGTGGACGTCGATGCCGCCCGGGACGGCCACCAGGCCGGTGGCGTCGACGGTCTGGGTGGCGGTCCCTTCCACCGCCCCAACCGCGACGACCTTGCCCTTGGAGACGGCCAAGTCGGCCACATAGGTGTCGGAGGCCGTGGCGACGGTGGCTCCCTTGATGATCAGATCGTAGGCCATGTTATTTTTCCCTCCCGGTCAGAATCGCGTAAAGCGTGAAGCTCACCCCGAAGCTGATGAACCACGCGTAATGATAGATCGTCGTCCAAAATTGGGGCACTTCCACGACCCCGACGGTGCCCAAAAAGCCGGGGACGAGCGGGAGGATTCCCCCCACCAGCGCGGCCAGCGCTTTGGGATTGAAGCCTCCGGAGTACCAATATTTCCCGTCCTTGGCGTAGAGGTCGGGGAGGGACAATTCGCAGCGGCGGACGAAGAAATAATCGCAGATGAGAACCCCGCCGATGGAGCCCAATAGCGAAGAATAGGCCACCAGCCACTTGAAGATGTAGCCCGATGGATCGGCCACCAGCTTCCAGGGCTGCATGAGGATGCCGATGAAACCGGTGATGTAGCCCCCCTTTCGGAAGTCGATGCGCCGCGGCCAGAGATGGGCGAAATCGTTGGCGGGGCTCACCACGTTGGCGGCGATATTGGTGGCCAAGGTCGCGATGCACAAGGACACGAGCGCGACCGCCAGCACCAACGGATGGGTGAATTTCGCGATCAGGACCACCGGGTCCCAGATGCGCTCGCCGTAGATGACCACCGTGGCCGAGGGGACGGCCACGCCGATGAAGGAGAACAAGCCCATGGTGGCGGGCAGGCCCAGCGCCTGGCCCAGGACCTGGTCCCGTTGGGACTTGGAATAGCGGGTGAAGTCCGGGATGTTGAGCGAGAGGGTGGCCCAGAAACCGATCATGCCGGTCAGCGCCGGGAAAAAGAAGCTCCAGAACTGCCCGGCCTTGGGCTGGCCTTGCGCGAAGGCCGAGGGCGCGGCGAACATCGGCCCAAAGCCTCCCGCCGCCTGGTAGGCCCAGCCCAAGAGGGCCAGGCCCAGGACGATGAGCAGAGGCGCTTTGATATTGAGCAGAAAGCGGATGGACTCGACGCCCTTGTAGATCACGAACATGTTGATTGCCCAGAAAAACAGGAAGCACCCCGCCTGGGGGGCGCTGATGCCGAGCCAGGTCGCCGGGGCCGCTTCCATGGCCGGGAAATAAATGGCGGCCAGCTTGAAAATGGCCCAGCCCCCGATCCAAGCCTGAATGCCGAACCAGCCGCAGGCGACCAGCGCCCGCAAGAGCGCCGGAACATTCGCTCCTAGAATCCCGAAGGACGGCCGGCAATACACCGGAAACGGGATCCCGTACTTTGTTCCCGCGTGGGCGTTGAGGACCATCGGAATCAGCACGATGCAGTTGCCCAGGAAGATGGTCAGCACCGCCTGCCACCAGTTCATCCCTTCGGAGATCAGCGACGAAGCCAGCATATAGGTCGGCACGCAGGCGCACATCGAGATCCACAGGACCATGATGTCCTTCATGGCCCAGGTCCGCTCTTCCCGGGTCGTGGGGGCCATGTCCGGATTCCAGAAGGGGGACCCCGAGAGGTCCCCCTTGTGCTCCCGGATGGCCGGATCGAAGAAGGCGTTCATCACCGGACGGGCATCCTTACGGCCGCTGCTCCACCAATTCCTGGTAGGTGTCGGGCCGCCGGTCCCGGAAGAACTGCCAGACGTTGCGGACCGCAAGGATTTGGTCCAGATCCAGGTCGGCCGTGACCAGGGCGTCCTTGTCCCGCGGTCCGGTGACGACGAATTGCCCGCGAGGGTCGCAGAAGTAGGACTGGCCGTAGAACTCGCCGATCTTCCAGGGCTTCTCCCAGCCGACCCGGTTGATG
>CAYHPY010000052.1:0-24744 GCA_964358485.1 uncultured Elusimicrobia bacterium | reverse complement strand
CGCAGAAGGACTGCACGCCTGGCCAGGCGCCGGTGGTGGCGCCGGTGCGGCGGTTGGCGTAGCAGACGCCGGATTCGACCTCGTCGAAGAATTTTTGAATCTCCGCGGGTTTGGCCGAGAAGATTCCCGCCGTGAGGCCGTATTCCGCCTTGTTGGACTCGGCGATGGCCTCGTCCAGGCCGGAAACGATCCCTAGGGAAAGGAATGGGACGAAAAGTTCCCGTTGGAACAGTTCATGGTCCAAGGGCAACTGGGCTATAGTCGGGGCCACGAAGTGGCCCCGAGAAAGGTTACCGTCGGTGAGTTTTTTTCCGCCGATTAAAATTTCCCCGCCTTTTTTGGCCGATTCGACCGCCCCCAGAAAAGTGTCGACGGCTTTCTTGTTGATCACAGGCCCAAAGTAGACGTCTTTGTCGGAAGGCTCTCCGATCTTGATCGCCGCCGTCTTCTCCAGCAAAAGTTTCGTGAACGCGGCGCCGACCTTCTTATCAACATAAACCCGGGAACAAGCTGAACACTTTTGGCCTTGCAGGCCAAAAGCGGACCGCATCACGCCCTCGGCCGCCATGTCCAGATCCGCCGATTCGGTGACCACGGCGGGGTTCTTGCCGCCGAGCTCCATGAGGACCGGCTTGGGCCATTTCTCGGAGAACTCCCGGGCCAGGCGCATGCCGACTTCCTTGGAGCCGGTGAAGACGATGCCGTACACCTCGGGGTTTTTCCAGAGGGCGTCGCCCATGGCGGAGGCTTTGCCGGAAACATAGTTGAACACTCCGGCGGGCAGGCCCGCCGCCATATAGCACTCGTTGAGCATGAGCCCGGTCCAGGGGGTGTCCTGGGCGGGTTTGTAGACCACGGTATTACCCGCGATGAGCGCGGCCGAGGACATGCCCGCCGAGAGCGCCATGGGGAAGTTGAAGGGCGCGATGCAGGCGAAAACCCCGAAGGGCCGCAGGACCGAGCGGGTGTTCTCGTTGGGGGAGAGCTTGCCCAGCGGGCGGATATAGCCGTTGTTCTCCTCCATGATCTTGCAGTAATAGTCGATGAGGTCCGCGGATTCCTCGGCGTCGCCCATGGCCTCCATGCGGCTCTTGCCGACTTCCAGGCTCATCACGGCGCCGATTTCGAATTTACGGTCGCGGATGGCGGCCGAGGCGCGGCGCATGTATTCCAGGCGCTTTTGCCAGGGCAGGGCTCCCCACGCTTTCTGGGCGCGGCGGGCGGCGGAGACCGCGGCGTAGACATGCTCGGGCTGGGCAGAGGAAAAGCGCCCCAGCAGGACCGCGGAATCGGAGGGCATGTAATCCTCCAGCGGCGGGGCCGAGGAGACCACGCTCTTGCCGTCGATGGTCAAAGGATGGTCCCTGCCGATGGCGGCCTTCATCTTGGCCAGGGCGGCGTCGAAGTGTTTGTGGAACTCTCCCATGTCCAGAGAGGCCGAGGTGTAGGTCACTTTGAATTGGGCGGCGGTGGTCATTTTGTCCTCCCCTGCGGCGCGAGGGCCGCGGCGGTTTTTTCGAGGGCGAGCTTGAAGCGGGAGAGAAGCTCCTCGATCTCTTCTTCCGTGACGATGAACGGCGGCGCGAGCATGACAAGGTCCCCGTTTTCCCCGTCGGCCTGGCCGGTGTTGGGCCAGACGAGCAGGCCGGCGTCCAGGGCCGCGGCCGTGAAGGCCTCGGCGAATTTGAGCTTGCGGGGAAAGGGGGCGCGGGAGGCCTTGTCCTCGACGAACTCCACCGCGGCCAGCAGGCCCAGGCCGCGGACGTCGCCGATGAAGGGCAGGGGGCGCAGGGATTCCAAGCGGGCGAGCAGGACCCGGCCCATGGCCGCGGACCGGGCCACCAGGCCCTTGGCGCGGATGTGGCGCACGGCGGCCAGGCCGGCGGCGCAGGACACGGGGAAATGGGAGAAGGTCTGGGCGTGGGAGAAGGAGCCGCCGCCTTTGGCCAGGGCGTCGATGATCTTGGTCGGGGCCAAGAGGGCGGAGAGGGGGGCGTAGCCGCCGCTGATGCCCTTGCCCATGGTCATCAAGTCCGGAAGGGCGCCTTCGTGCTCGACGGCCGCCCAACGGCCGGTGCGGCCCGCGCCGGTCAGGACCTCGTCGGCGATCCAAAGCACGCCGTGGCGGTCGCAGATCTGCCGGATTCGTTTCCAATAGCCGGGGCGCGGGACGGACGCGCCGGTGGAGGACCCGCCGACGGGTTCGGCGATGAAGGCCGCGACCGTGTCGGGGCCTTCCCGGAGAATGGCCTCTTCCACCAAATCGCCGTCGCAGCGGGGACAGGCGGGACGCCCGGCGCAGTCGCAGCGATAGGCGTAAGGCGCCGGGATTTGGGGAACCTTCACCAGCCAGGGCCCGAAGGCTTTTTGGTAATGGGGGCGGGCCGAGGCGGAGAGGGCCAGCAAGGTGTTGCCGTGATAGCCCGGAGCCAGGGAAAGAATTTTGTGTTTGGCGGGCCGCCCGGTCTCGATCCAATATTGGCGCGCGAGCTTGAGCGCGGCCTCCACGGCCTCGGAGCCGCTGCCCAGGAAATAGGCGTGGTCCAGGCCCGCCGGAGCCAGGGAGGTCAGCTCGAAGGCCAGTTCCTCGGCGGCGTTGGTGGTGAAGGCGCTGCCGTTGACGTAGGCCAGGCTCCGGGCCTGGGCCGAGAGGGCGTCGGCGATTTCGGCCACCCCGTGCCCGAGATTGGCCACGAAGGCGCCGCCGCAGGCGTCGAGGTAGCGGCGGCCTTGATCGTCGATGATCCAACAGCCCTCGCCGCGGACCGCTTTGGGCAGGGGGCGGTTGAGGGTTCGGTAGAACACCGCGCCGGCCGGATAGCGGAATTCTTTGACCATAAGGAAGATGTATTGTAGCATTAACGAATGTTGACTCGGGTCCTCATGGCCGTCTCGTTGCTGGCGCTCCTGACCTTCCCGTCCCGAGCGGGGAAATTCGAGTCCGAAGAGGATTCCTCCCTCCTGGCCGGCGTCAAATTTTCCGGGATGTTGGACCTGCGCGCTTCCGCGGCCGACCGGGAAGTTTCCTGGCTGCGCGGCGGCCTGGGTCCCCTGCGCTACGGCGGACGGGACACCGATTTGGATGGGCGCGGGGACCGGCGGGCCTTCGGGGCTTCGGTGCCCCAGGCGAGCGTCGTCCTGGACGCCGAAGTCCCGGCGGGCGCTCGCCTGCATGTCCAGGCCAATTTCACCATGGACGCTGCCTCGGGCTCGGCCAAGGTCGGGGTGATCGAGGCGTACGCGGAGGCCCAAAAGGCCTTCGGCGACGACGCCTTCCGGCTCAAAGCGGGGGGATTTATCCCGCATATTTCCTGGGAGCATCCGGACCCGGCCTGGTCCACCCGCTATACCCTGACCCCGTCTCCCATCGGCGCCTGGGTCGGCGAGGAGATCCGGGTTTTCGGGACGGAACTGCTTTGGGAGCGGCCCATCGCCAAGGAGCATCAAGTCCGCCTGACCGGCGGAGGGTTCTCCGGGGGAGACCAGATCGGGCGCCTGCTTTGGTTTCGGGGCTTCGCGGCGCATGATTTTCAGGGCGACCTGGCGGCGGAGTATCCTCTGCTCGGGCGGAAGGTTCGGCCTCTGGAGGAGCATGACGGTCATCTCGGTTATTACGGAAGGGGGGATGTCCGGCTCTTCGACCGGACCTTGGAATTGGGAAGCGGGTACTGGACCAATAACGGGGACGACCGGACCGGCTTGCCGGCCCAGTTGGACACCTTGGTGTTTCGGACGAAGGTTTTTCATTACGGCGGGAAATTCGAGTGGAAGCGGGTGACCCTTCTGGCCCAATCCATGAAGGCCACCGTCCATTCGACCGGGCGGCCCGCCAAGGATTGGAGCGCGGCCTACGGCCTGGGCTCGGTTAAATGGGGCGCGGCGCGGCTGAGCGTGCGCTACGACCGAACCTGGGTGCGCAATTGGGAGAACGCGTTCGGCGTCACCGGTTTCGCCGGTTGGGATTTCGGCCTGCGCCAGCAGGTCGCGCTGGAATACATTTATTGGAGCGGACGCTCCCTGCAGATCGTCCGGCCCCGCGCCCAGATCGATCGGCTATGGCAGCTTAATTACAGATTGAGGTTCTGATGAAAGCCTTGACCGGCGTCCTGCTGTTGGCGACCGCCTCCTCCGCGCGGGCCGGGGAAATCGCGGCCTCCGTGGCCGATACGGCGGGCAAACCCGTCGCCGAGGCCGTGGTTTTCGTTTACGAGATTCCCGGGGGGGCTTTCCCGCCCCCCGCCGAGCCCGCCGTCATGGACCAGATCAACAAGGAATTCGTGCCGCGGGTCCTTCCCATTCTAGCCGGGACAAAGGTGCGCTTTCCCAACAAGGACAACACCCACCATCACATCTATTCCTTTTCCAAGGCAAAAAAATTCGAGGTGCCGCTGTTTAAAGACGAGCCGGCCGATCCGGTAGAGATGGAAAAGCCGGGAGTGATCAAGCTGGGCTGCAACATCCACGACTGGATGCTGGGTTATATCCTGGTCCTGGATAATCCTTATTTCGCCCGAACCGGCGCCGACGGCAAGGCGGCCCTGGCGGGGATTCCCGAGGGGGAATACGAACTCGCCGTGTGGAGCGAGCGCCTCAAAGGCCCCGTGGAGGCCACCCGCCAAAAGGTGAAGGTCGGGGCCGGGGCGGCCAAGGCCGCGTTCAAGCCGAGCCTGGGACCCGCGCGCAAGGCCAAGCGCGCGGCGGTCGGCGACTACTAGCCGCTATGAGGCCATTCCTCCATCAGCGGCTGTGCCGGGCCCGAAGGGTCCCGGCCTAGCCCCCACCGGATGTCCTTCCGCCTCAAGCTTCTCGCCTACTTCCTGAGCCTGCTGGCCGCGGTGCTGGGGGCCTGCCTCTGGACCGTCAATTCCCGCGAGACCCGCAAGGCCGAGAACGAGGTGCGCGCGGGACTGCTCTCGGCGCACGCGGTTTTCGAGAAGCTGCTGGAGGGCCGGGAGCGCCAACTCACGACGGCGCTGAAATTGTTGTCCGGGGATTTCGCCTTCAAGCAGGCGGTGGCCACCGCCGACCCCGCCACCGTTTTGTCGGCCGCTTCCAATCATCGGGGCCGGATCGGGGCCGACCTCCTGCTGGTGGCCGACGCGGAGGGCCTGATTCTGGCCGATACCCGGCGCAAACTCCGGGCGGGCCGGTCCCTGCGCAAGCTGGCGGTGGTCGCCGAAGCGTTGGAGGAAAAATCCTCGGCCCGGATCCAGGTTTTCGACGGCGCCCCGATCCAGTTCGCCGCGGTCCCGATTGCGGCCCCGGATATCATCGGGGTCCTGGCCGCGGGCTTCGTCATCGACGATTCCCTGGCCGCCGATTTGAAGCGCCTCACGGGCGCCGACATCGTGTTCGCGGCCGGAGGCAAGGCCTTCGCCTCCACCTTGGATCCGGCCCGGCGGGATTCCTTCGCGCCCCACCTGGCGGGCCTGCCGGTCGGCAAACCGCTTCTGCGGGATGTCGGCGGCGAACGCCTTTTGTTACTGGCCTCGGAACCCGCGCCGCAGGTCACGGCGGTGGTCATGCGCTCCTGGGACAAGGCCCTGGAGCCCATGGAGGAACTTCAGCGCCTATTGTTGACGATCGGAGCCCTCGGGCTTGGGGCCACGGCCCTGCTCGGGCTTTTGATCGCCGCCGGGGTCACGGCCTCCCTGGGGAAGCTCGTCGAAGCCACAGCCCAGGTCGCCTCCGGCCAATACGACGTTTCCGTTGACATTCCCTCCTCCGACGAGATCGGACAACTCGGGCGCGCCTTCACCAAGATGGCCACCGGTTTGCGGGAACGGGAAAAAATCCGCTCGGTGCTCCGGAAGGCCGTTTCCAAGGAAATCGCCGAGGCTCTGCTGAGCAAGGGCGAGATCGAATTGGGCGGAGAGGAGCGGACCGTGACGGTGCTTTTCTCGGACATCCGTTCCTTTACGACGATCTCCGAGGCTTTGGCTCCGAAGGAGCTTGTCACCCAACTCAACGCCTATTTCATCGGGATGGCCCGCGCCATCGACGCCCATCATGGAGTCATCGATAAATTCATCGGTGACGCCATCATGGCATTGTTCGGCGCCCCTTTGTCCGGCCCCCAGGACGCCGCCAACGCCCTTCGGGCCGCCCTGGCCATGGCCGCGGCCCTGGACGCGACCAACGAAGCCCGCCGCAAGGCCGGCATGAAGCCCTGGCGCAACGGCATGGGCGTCAACACCGGAACCGTGGTCGCGGGAACCTTGGGCTCGGAGGACCGCTGGTCCTACACCGTCATCGGCGACGCCGTCAACCTCGCTTCCCGTTGCGAGGGGCTCACCAAGCATTACGGGGTTCGGGTCATCGCCACCGCCGCGACGCTCAAGGCCGCCGGCACGGCCTTCTCATGCCGCCCGCTGGACTTGGTGGTCGTCAAAGGCAAGAACGAACCCGTGGAAATCTTCGAGGTCCTGGGCGAGGGCGTCGGCCCCGCCTGGCTGGTCCGCTTCGGGGAGGGGGTGTCCCTTTACCGGGCGCGCAATTGGCCCGAGGCCCGGACGGTTTTCGAAACGGTTCTTAAGGAAATCCCCGGGGACGCTCCGTCCCAAATGTATCTGGAGCGCCTCTCGGAGTTGGTCCGCAACCCTCCTGGGCCCGATTGGGATCCGGCGGCCCATATGACCGAGAAGTAGGCCCCGGTCCGGGTTCCGCTTCGGGGCCCATTTTCTTGTAGTTTTGTCCGAGATTTCGGACTTTTACTTTCGTTAGACGCCAATTGTCCGAAATCTCGGTCAATTTTTAATTTTTTATGGAACAAAACCATCCCCTCACTCGTATATAAGGGTATGGGATTGAAATTTTCAGACTCCGCCCGCGCGGTTCTCCTCAGGGAAGCATTGGCAAAGCCGGATTTACTTTCGGCCTTGCGCGAACATGCTCGGGGCGCCCCCGCGGCCTGGGCCCGCTGGCCGCTCAATCGTTGTCTTTGGTATTTGCGCAAGCGCGCCGAACTGACCCAGGCGGCATTGGCGAAAAAGGCGGGAATTCCCCGTTCCCAAATCGCCCGGCTGGAAAGAGGGGAAGACCTGAGGGTGTCGACCCTCCGGAAGGTTTTTGGCGCGCTGGGCCATGGCGCCTTGGTTCTTCCCTGCCCGGATGGAGGGCATCCGTCCGTTCCGTGGGACCATTCGGTCGACAGGTAGCGGAATTTGTCCGACATTTCGGGCAATCGCTTTCGTTCGGGTGGAAATGTCTGGAATTTCGGACAATTACTTTCGCCCGCTGGCGGAAGTCTCAGCCGCCCGGGAAAAGCCGGCGCATGAGTTCGGCGAACTCGCCGAAGCGCAGGGACTGGGGGCCGTCGCTAAGGGCTTTTTCAGGGTTGGGATGGATTTCCAGCATCATCCCGGCGGGACCGATGGCGCGGGCGGCCAGGGCCAACGGGGCCACCAGGGAGCGCTGGCCCGCGGCATGAGAGGGGTCGACGATGATGGGTAGATGGGTCAGTTCCTTTAGAATGGGAATGGCCCCCAGGTCCAAGGTGTTGCGGGTCATGGTCTCGAAGGTCCGGATGCCGCGCTCGCAGAGGATGACCTGCTGGTTGCCGTGGCGCAGGATGTATTCCGCGGCGCTTAGGAATTCCTCAAGGGTGGCGCTCATGCCGCGCTTGAGGCAGACCGGCCGGTGGACTTTCCCGACGGCTTTCAGCAGGCTGAAGTTCTGCATGTTGCGGGCGCCGATCTGAAGGATGTCGGCGCGTTCGGCCACGCCCTCGACTTCCTCGGGGGAGAGGACCTCGGTGATGATGGGCAGGTCGTAGGCGCGCCCGGCCTCGGCGAGCCATTCCAGGGCCTCGTAGCCCAAGCCCTGGAAGGAGTAGGGGGAGGTGCGCGGCTTGAAGCAGCCCCCGCGCAGGATCCGGCCGCCGCATTCCTTCACCTGGCGGGCGCAGGCGAAAACCTGTTCCCGGGATTCGACGGCGCAGGGCCCGGCGATGACGAAAAACTCCGGGCCGCCGATTCGGACGCCCTTGACTGAAATGACGGTGTCCTTGGCCTTGGATTGGCGGCTGGCCAAGGTGTAGCCGGTTTTGGCCGGCGTCTTGGCGGGCGCCGCGCCCTTCCCGGGCTTGGCGGGCGGCGCCTTTTTTTGCGGGACAAGTGCGCCGGTGCGCGGGCGGGTCTTGTCCCGCGCGAAGACCGGATAGGTCCCCAGGACCTTTAGGAAGGTCGTGGCGGACTGGAGCTCCTCCAGGGCCTGGTTGATTTCGGGCAAGGCGGAATTTCCCTCGAAGTCCACGTAAAACAGGTACTCGAATTCCATCCCGGGTCGGGCGCGGCTTTCCAGCTTGGAGAGGTTGACCTTGTGGGCGTGCAGGACGCTCAAGGCTTTGAGCAGGGAGCCCTCCTCGTGCGCAACGGCGAAAATGATCGAGGTCTTGGCGGGGATGCGGGCGTCGACCTTGATCGGGGTGGGGGCGACGATCAAAAAGCGCGTGAAGTTGTCCTTGCGGTCGGCGATGTGGCGCTCGAGGACCTTCAGGCCGTAGCGGCTCCCGGCCTCGGCGCTGGCCACCGCGGCCTGGGAGAGGTCCTGGTCCTCCTTGACCTTGCGAACCGCCATGGCGGTGTCGGCGAAATATTCCAATTGGCAATTCTTGAGCCGCGCCAGAAAGCGGGCGCATTGGGCCAGGGCCTGCGGGTGGGAGAGCACCCGGCGGATGCTGGCCAGGGGGACGTCGGCCGCGCCGAGAAGACAGTGGTCCACCCCGTAAATTTCCTCGCCGATGATGTAGAGATCCGGCTTGGAGAGGAGTTCGTAGACCTCGTTGATGGAACCGGCGGTGGTGTTTTCGACCGGGAGCACCCCGTAGTCGCAGGCCCCTCCGCGCACGGCCTCGGCGGCCTCGGCGAAGGGCGGGTAGCCGATGAAGGCGATCTGGTCGAGCGACCGGGAAAAAAAGCGCTGGGCGGCCAGATGGCTGTAGGCGCCCTCGATGCCTTGGAAGCAGACCCGCTTGAAGCCCGCCTTGGAGCGGTTGGCGCGGTCGAGCAGGGATTGCTGTTGCGAGAGAAGGGAGTCGTCGATGATCTCGTGGAAGACCCGGGTCACCAGATGCGCGTCCAATCCCAGGCGGCGCCCATGGACGATGAGCCGGGAGAGCAGGTCCTCCTCCCGGGCGGAGTCCCGCAGGGGAAGGCCCGCCTCGACTTTCAAGGCCAGGATTTTAGCGGCCACGCGCCGCCGCTCGCCGAGGGATTTGAGAATCCGCTCATCGACGGCGTTGATTCGGCGGCGCAGGGGTTCGAGCTTGGACATTTGCCGATTCTATCAAATTGATAGAATCGCCTCATGAAAAACAGCCCTCTTTCCCTGGCCCCGCGCGCGGCCGCGTTGGAGCCGTCCCCCACTATGGCTCTGAGCGCCCGGGCCCGCAAACTCAAAGCCGAGGGGCGCGACATCGTGAGCCTGACGGCCGGCGATCCGGACTTCGCTACGCCGGAGAGGGTGAAGGAAGCGGCGGCGGCCGCCATCCGGGGAAATTTTACCCGCTACACCGACAATCGCGGAATGCCGGAACTGCTGCAGGCCATTTCGGGAAAATTCCAAACCGAAAACGGGCTTTCCTGGGGGCCGGCCGAAATCCTCGTGTCCTGCGGGGCGAAGCATTCCATCTTCAACGCGCTTGCGGCCCTCTGTGGCCCCGGGGACGAAGTCCTCATCCCGGCCCCCTACTGGGTGAGCTACCCCGAGATGGTCCGGCTGGTGGACGCCCGGCCGGTGATCCTGGAAACCCCGGCCCCGAGCTTCAAGCTGACCGCCGACTCCCTGCGCGCGGGGATGACTCCTCGTTCCAAGGCCTTGATCCTGTGCTCTCCCTCCAACCCCACGGGCGGCGTCTACTCCCGGGAGGAATTGGAGGCGCTCGGGCAAGTGGTGGCCGAAAGCGGCCTGGCCGTGATCTCCGATGAGATCTACGAAAAAATCCTGTTCGACGGGGCGCGCGCCTTCAGCATCGGCTCGATTGCCGCGATCAAGGACCGCGTGATCACCGTCAACGGGGTCTCCAAGGCTTTCGCCATGACGGGCTGGCGGATCGGCTACATGGGCGGCCCGCGGGAAATCGTTTCCGCGGCCGAGACCATTCAAAGCCAGGTCACCTCCAACGCCTGCTCGATCAGCCAGAAAGCGGCCTTGGCCGCGTTGACTTTGGACCTCTCGGGTGAAATCGCGGAAATGGTCGCCGAGTTCGACCGCCGCCGCCGCTTTCTGACGAGGTCCTTCACCGAGCTGGGGCTTCCCTTTGTCGAGCCCAAGGGGGCGTTCTATTTGTTTTTCGACGCGCGCCCGTGGTTTCGCCCGGGCTGGGCTCAGTCCGGCGGGGAATTTTGCGAGCGCGTTCTTCAGGACGAGGGCTTGGCGCTGGTTCCCGGGGAGCCATTCGGGGCGCCGGGTTGGGCCCGGCTCTCCTACGCCGCGAAAATGTCCGACTTGGAAAAGGCCGTGGAACGGCTCAGCCGAGCGCGGAAGACTTAAAGCCCAAGCCCTTCAGGATTCGGGCCGCCTGCCGGGCCTCCGAGGCGGTGGAGAAGGAAAGGCGGAAGGTCCCGCCGATGCCCTCGCGGATTTTCATCAGCTCCATGTCCTTGATGTTGATCCCGGCGCGCGCCAGCCCTCCGGTGATGGCGGCCATCTGCCCCGGCTTGTCATGGGCGAAGACCGCCAGGTCCGCCAGCGGTTGAAAAAAACCCTTCATGTTCTTGGGGATCGCGTTGCGCGAACGGCGCGAGCGCCGGAAGGCGCCTCCCAAGGCGGCGGGATTGTTTTTCAGCCCCCGGGCGAGGGCGCGAAGCTCCCGAATGTAGCGCTCCAGCGCGGCGCCGACCAGCCCCTTGTTGGCCGAGAGCACCGATTTCCACGGCTCAAACCGGCTGGACGCGATCCGGGTCATGTCCCGGAAGCCTCCGGCGCCCAGGCGCAGGGCCAAGCGCCCCGCCTCGGAGCCGTCTCCCACGCTGTTCATGAGCGCCACCGCCGCCAGTTGGGGAAGATGGCTGGCCGCGGCGACGGCGCGGTCATGCGCGCGGGGATCAAGAAAAATCACTCTGGCCCCCAGGGCCTCGTGGAACGCCGCCAGGTCCCTGGCCCAGCGGCGGGGGGTTTCCGGCGCCGGGGTTAGGACATGAAGGGCGTTTTCGAAAAGCAGCGGATCGGCCGCGGCGATGCCGGAATGCTCGCTGCCCGCCATCGGGTGGCCGCCGATAAATCGCCCATCGGAAAACAGCCGCCGGCCGAGTTCGACTATGGGTCCCTTGATTCCCGCGGCGTCGGTCACCAGGGTCTTGGGGCCGACCGCGCGGGCGACTCGGGGCAGGAGCCGAAGGATTTCCCCGGACGGGACCGCCAGGATCACGAGATCGGCCCCGGACACGGCGCGTTCCAGGGAGGAGGCCGCCGACGAAACGGCGCCGGCGGCGCGGGCTTGGCGGAGCACCGAAGGGCGGTCGAAGCCCGCCACCTTGATCCCGCGGAGCCGGAGCAAGGCGGCCATTCCGAGCGAGCCTCCGATGAGGCCCGTTCCGACGATGGCCACGTTCGGGAAGCGGCGGACGGCGGCGTGGGGGGGCGTTATGTTAGGATTATAACACATGGCGGTTCTTCTCCATAACCAGCTCACCGGGGCTTCGGAAAAAGTTTCCGAAGGCGCGGGGGTGCGCATCGGGCCCGGCGGGGTCGGGCGCGACGAGTCCTTGAAAGAACTCTTGACCCTCGTCCTGGCGTATCTGGAAATACCGGAAAGAACCCTCGCCTCGGGGGCCGAGGCCGCCGAGGTCGTTATCAGCCCCAAGCGGCCCGCTCCGAAGTCGGCGCGCATTTGGCTCCGGGCCGCCCCGCTGGAAAAAGGAGACGCCTCGGGCGCTCCACCCGGGGAATTTTCGCGGCGAAAGATCGGCCCGGAGGACCTCCGTTGGCTGAACCTGCGAACCCATTACCGCGCCCCGCTGGTTTTTTCCTGGCAGGCCTTGGAATCGGCCCGGGGAGAGCGGGTTTCCCTGGTGGAGTCCGGACGGGCCCTGCTGGCCTTGGGGCGGACCGCCGGCAATCCGACGGGAATCCACGCCTACCGGAGGCGCTTCAGCGCGGCCCTCGAAAACGATCTGGACGCCCCGGGCGCATTGGCGGCGCTCTGGGACGGACTTCGGCCCGGAGCGTTGTCCCCGGGGTCCAGGTTGGAACTGCTTCGATCCGCGGATTGTGCATTTAAAATAGGCATTTTTTAGATTGTGAGCTGCTCGGTCTTGACAGGTCAATGAGGCCCTGTTATACTGGGGTTAAAGGAAGCTAGATGGCAGAACTGACCGTCCGCCTGGAGTTGCGCGTATCTCCGCGTCTTGCCCGATGGGGCTTGGCCGCCGCCTTGCTGACCTGCCCTGTGGCCGAACTCGGCTCGGAGACGGTCACGCTGACGACCTACTACCCCGCGCCCTCCGGGGTCTACACCCGGATGATCACCACCGACAACACTTTCCTGGCGCGCGACACCGGCCGGGTCGGCATCGGGACGACCGACGCCAGCACGGGAAAATTGACGATCCTTTCCTCCGGCACGGGTTGGACCGACGGGATTTCCTTGCGTTACACCGGCTCGACAAACCGTTTCCAAATCATCCACGATTCGCCCGGGCGGATGGGCGTCGGCTACAACGCCGGGGCGTTGGTCGGGTTTCACAGCAACGGCGGAATGTCGGTCGGATCTGGCCAATGGACCACGGTGCCGGCCCTCAGCAACAGCCTCCTTGTTCAAGACCGGGCCATGGTGATGGGAAAGCTCCTGGCCGGGATGGGCAACGTAAGCGCCAGCAACGG
Source organism: uncultured Elusimicrobia bacterium (assembly GCA_964358485.1). GTDB lineage: Bacteria > Elusimicrobiota > Elusimicrobia > UBA1565 > UBA9628 > CAYHPY01. The sequence goes on along the minus strand of CAYHPY010000052.1, from coordinate 11,922 downwards.
CACCAATTTCAATATCGAGTCCGGCAGCGCCATCCGTGCACGCCAAACCTCTGGAGATTGCACCCCGATCAATACCGGTGACGGTCTCCCTAAGACCTGCGGCGCGAACCAATACGCCACGACCGCGATCGGATTTTACTCGGAGCGTATGTTGCTTGGAGGCCCCCAGCCAAGCGGCACGAATTTTCAGCAGGTGACTTTCTATTGCTGTAACTGCGGCGGTAGTTGCAATCCGAACTAAGCATCCCTCCGACGGAAAAGTGTTATAATTCGCCCCGGTGGCCCTTCATCTTCCCATCAACGGCGTCTGCAATATAAAGTGCGTCTTCTGCTCTTCCCATGGCCGGGGCGGGGCCTTCGAACTCGACTACCTCCTGGGCGAGATCGACAAGGATCGGACCGGCCACGTCCAGATCTCCGGCGGCGATCCCATGATCAAGGACCCCGCGGAATTGCTACAAATCCTCCTCCACGCCCGCAAGCGTGCCAAGATCATCGAATTCCAAACCAACGGGATCATGGTCACCCGCTACAACCCCCGCCGGATGAAGCAGATCGTGGGCCTGGTGGATTTCTTCAACGTCAATTTCTCGGCCCATACCCCCGAGTTGGATCTGGCCGTCACGGAAACCCCGGGGGCCTTCGACTGGCGTGTGGAAGGCGTGCATCACCTGCTTGCGCTGGGCGCCAAGGTCCGACTCAATTACATCGTCCACAAGGTCAACTACCGCCACTGCGAGGACTTCGTCCGTTTCGCCAAGGAGAAGCTGGGAAAGTTTTCCTGGATCCAGTTCAGCTACTGCAAGGGCATGGGCCGCGCCGAGAACAATCCCGGGGTGATGCCCCGGTTCCAGGACGCGGCGCCCTATCTCAACGCGGCGATGCGGGCCTGCGTGGACCTGGGCATCGAATTCGACGTGGACCACATCCCGGTCTGCTTCGTCAAGGATTTCAAGGAGCACCACCAGGACTACAACAAGATGCGCGCCGATAAAAAAGGCGTGCATCTCTCCGAAAAACAGCAGGTGGCCGAGTGCGAGGGCTGCCCCATGCGCGACGCCTGCCCCGGGCCGCGCCGCGACTATATCGAGATCTACGGGTCCCTGCTGGCATGAAGACCAAGACTGCGGCCCCCGGACTGGACGTGGAGGCGCTCCGGGAAAAGTTTCCCGCGCTTCGGGAAAAGGTGGACGGCAAGGAGATGGTTTATCTGGACAGCGCCTGCACGGCCCTAAAATCCCGGGCCGTGGCCGAGCGCACGGCCGACTTCTATCTTCATTGGGGCGGCTGCGGGGGAAAGCGCTCCACCCATTTGGCCAGCCAGAAAGTGGAAGGCTGGGTGGCCGAAACCCGCAAGGCCGCCGCGGCGTTCATCGGCGCCGATTCCCCGAACGAAATCGTTTTCACCTCGGGCACCACGGAAGCGGCCGACATCGTGGCCCGCTCCTTTCCCTACGAGGACGGCCGCCGGGAAGTGATCGTCTCCGATCTGGAGCACAACGCGGTGTACCTGCCCTTCCGGGAAGCCGCGGGCCGGGGCGAGGCCGTGATCAAGTTTTGGCGCAACCGGGACGGGCGGCTGGATCCGGCCGACCTCAAGTCCCTGTTGAGCCCGCGCACCGCGCTGGTGGCGGCCACCCGAGCCTCCAATGTCCTCGGAGGGTTGCAGCCGTTGGAGGAAGCGGTTCGCATCGCCCACGCTCGGGGCGCGAAATTTTTCGTTGACGCCGCGCAGGCGCTCTCCTCCCGTAGGGAGGATGTGTCCGCGCTGGACGCGGATTTTCTGGCATTTTCAGGCCATAAGCTCGGAGGGCCCTTCGGCTGCGGCGTGCTCTACGGCAAAGAGACCCTGCTCAACCGGCTTCGGCCGGGAAAGGTGGGCGGGGGGACGGTCCGATCGGTCCGCTGGCCCGGCGGGGAAGGCGAACCCGAGGTGAAGTACCTGGACGCGCCCCAAAAATTGGAGGCCGGGGTTCCGAATCTGGCCGGGATCGTGGCTTTGGCGGAGGCCCTGGCCCTGCTCCGGAGCCTTCCGGCCGCCGGAGTCCGCGCGCATGTGGGCTCCCTGGTCGCGCGCGCCGTCGCGGGGATTTCCGAGATTCCCGAGGTGCGAATCCTGGGCAGGCCGGAGGACTTGGCCACGGGGTCGTTGGTTTCCTTCGCGCCGGCCCATGAGGCTTTCTCGCCGACGGATTTCAATTTGTACATCAATCATGAGTTGGGGGGGCGCTTCGTGGCGTTGCGGGCCGGGGAGCATTGCGCGCATTTGCTGCATCAGAGCCTGGGGATCGACTCGTCGATCCGGGTTTCGTTTTTTGCCTATAACACGGCAAAAGAAGTGGATGTTTTCTTGGATGCGCTGAAGGGGTATGTGGGAGAGGCGTGTCGATGAACATGAAAACGGCGGCAGGGAAAAGGAATTTGGGAACGGAACCTAAGGGCAAAAAAGAAAAGGGGCCGCGGCCGAAGCAGCCGGCTGCGGATCATGTCGACAGAGACGCCTTCGACGAGCCGAAGTGTTTCGACATCCTTCTGAATTACAACTGCAGCGCCAAGTGCCTGTTCTGCTCCCAGGACTTCGAGTGGCGCAAGGTTCCCAACGACATGGCCTTCGAGGCCGCGGCCGAGAAGATGTACCTGTCCTACAAGAACGGCTACCGGCGGCTGGGATTCACGGGCGGGGAACCCACCATCCGGCGGGAATTGCCGAATTTGATCGCCCTGGCCCGGCGGATCGGCTACACCTATATCCGCATCCAGACCAACGGCATCCGGATCGCCGATTTCGATTACGCCAAGACCCTGGCCGACGCGGGCCTGACCTTCGTCAAATACTCCATCCACGGCCACGCCGCCGAACTGCACGACAAGCTGGTCGCGGTGCCGGGCGCCTTCGACAAATGCCTGCAATCCATCGAGAATCTGAAAAAACTCAAGGTGGGCATCGGGGTCAACATCGTTCTCAATGAGTGGAACTACCGGCATCTCGAGGATTTCTACGAGCTCTTCCTGCTCAAACTGGGCCTGTCCAATTTCGTCATCATCGCCCCCCTGTACGAGGGAAACATGACCCTGAACGTTCCCAAGATCGGGGTCCGCATCACGGACATGGCCCCGTACATCCGCAAGGCCTACGAGGTTTTCACCAAGGTCAATTTTCCCAAGCCGCCCCTGCTCCTGCATTTCACGCCCTGCGTTCTTCCCGGCTACGAACAGCAGATGTTGGGCTGGTCGGCGTTCAACACCATGGTGGTCAGCCCCAAGGGCGAGATGCGGGACCTGGACATGACGGCGCAGAATCACACCGTCAAGACCGAGGCCTGCAAATCCTGCGTCTACAACGACCGGTGCATCGGATTTGATTCCAGCTACGCGCGGGTGTTCGGCACCGGAGAGATCGCCCCGCTCAAGAGCGTTCCGGAGCGCTATGACGCGGCCTTTCAGGGCCGCGGCAAGCACGAAGGGCGCGACAACGCGGTGTTGAGCGACAACGAGCAGTGCGTGCTCGAGGTGCTGGGAACCAGGAGCCCGGTCGCGACCAAGGAATTTTTGAAGATCGCCGAGGACATCCCTCTTTGCAAGGATTGCAAAGATGAGAACGCCGTGATCAACGCGGCGGAAACATTAATTAAAATGGGGCTTGTTGAGAGGAAGTTTCAGAAAGGGAAGTATGTTTGGGCTCGAATGGACGGAAGGGACTGATGAAAAGAACAAAAGTTTCGGTAACGGAACAACGGAACGGGAAAGGATTGCAGGAAAAGCCCGTAAAGAGGACGCAGAAACTTGTCCTTTTCACCGGCTTTTCCTGCAATTCGCATTGTCACTTCTGTATTGACTTGAATAAGCGTGATCTCCCGGACAAGTCAACCCAGCAAATCCTGGCCGAAATGGTCGAAGCCAAGGCCCGCGGCGTGGAATACCTTGAGCTCATCGGGGGGGAGACCACGATCCGCTCGGATTTCCTGCCCATGGTGCGGGCGGCCAAGCGGCTGGGTTTCAAGGACATCGTGGTCGTGACCAACGGGCGCATGCTGTCCTATCCGGAGTTCGCCAAGCAAACGGTGGAAGCCGGGGTGACGGACCTGGTCTTTTCCATCCACGGGCACGACGCCAAGCTCCACGACGAGCTGACCTACGCCCCGGGCTCGTTCCACGAACTGCTCAAGGGCATCGAGAACGTCCGGGCGCTCGGCCTGGAGCGGGTCTTCGGCAACTGCACCGTGATCAAGCAGAACATGCGTCACCTGCCCGACATCGGGCGGCTGTTTCTGAAGCTTAAGATTCACCATGTCGAATTCATCTTCGTGGATCCCACCTACGGCGGGGCCTACTCCAACTTCAAAGGATTGGTTCCCCGGATTTCCGAGGCCGCCCCGTTCATGCGGGAGACCCTGGACCTCGGCCGCAAGCACGGCATTCGCGACTGGGTGGTCCGCTACGTGCCGCTGTGCCATTTCACGGACTACCTGGACCAGATCAGCGAGATCCGGGAAGTCGCCACCTTCCAGACCCGGCATTGGGCGCCGGATTTTCGCAACGACGACGTCGGGGGAAGCCGGGTGGTGGCGGGCCGGATCAAGACCGAGCGCTGCGCCGGCTGCGGGCTGTATGACCGCTGCGAGGGGCTTTGGAAGGAGTACGTCAAGCAGAACGGGGATTCGGAGCTGACCCCCGTCCCCAAACCCTGATGCCCGATTTCCCGATCTGGCCGCAGTGCAACATCGCCTGCGTGTTCTGTTCCAACCCGGTGGAGGGCTTCCGCGACACCGTCGCCCAGTATTCCTTCGAGGAAATCAAGCGGAAGCTCGCCGAGTACAAGCAGGGCATGCGGACCTTCGTCAAATTCGACGAGGTCCGCGACTATTTCAACCTGACCGGCGGCGAGCCCACCGCCCACCCCGAATTCCTGAAAATCCTGGCCTTGATCCGGACGGAATTTCCGGGGATTCTGGTGCGCCTGCTCTCCAACGGCCGGATGTTCGCCTATGAGGATTTCGCCCGGCGGACCTGCGGGATCGCCCGCACTCCCTTCGAGATCGCGGTCCCCATGTTCGGCTACGACGCCAAGACCCACGAAAGCATTTCACGGACCCCGAAGAGCTTCGAGCAGACCACGCAGGGCCTGCGCCATTTGGAGCGCCACCGCCTGCCCGGGCAAAGGGTGGAAATCCGGGTGATCATGACGAAAGTGCAGGTCCGTTATTTGGACGGCCTGCTGGACTATCTCCTGGCCGAGTTCCCCTGGGTGGACCGGGTGGTCTTTTTGTTCGAAGAATTGGAGGGCTTCGCCGAGCGCTACCGCGACCGCCTGGCCATGCCCATGTCCGAGGTCGCCGGGCATCTGCTGCGCAACATCGACAAGCTCCGGCGCTTCCGGGACGCGCGCCTTTATCACTTCGCCTTGTGCGCGGTGGCGACCCCCTTGTGGCCCTTCGTCTGGAATACCCTCGCGCCTTTCAAAGTGACCTTTCTGGAGGGCTGCCGGACCCGCTGCCTTTACAAGAATCAATGCGTCGGGGTGCATCGCAGTTATATCAAGAACGGGGACCCCAAGGACATCATTCCGATCACGACGCCGCGCCCCGTCGAGCTGAGCGGCGACCCCTACCACCCGGTCTCCCTTGTCCATGAGCAAGCCCTCAAACCCTGAGTCCGTCCGGGTCAAGGTGAACCGGCCCGATCCCCTGGCTTTTCGCGGGGCGGCCTTCGCCCTGACGGAAACCGCCTTCGTCCTGCTGGGGCCCGGGGCCGGAGAGGCCGCGCTTTGGCCGCGGGACGGCGGCGGGGGCAAGCTCGCCGCCCAATTTAAATTGGAGTACGCGGAGCAGGTTCGGCGCTGGAAAATCCTGCGCGCCGGAGTTCGGGGAAAAGTCGAGGCCTTGGCGTTGGCGGTGGCGGGGGCCGCGGCCGCGGGCCCCGAGGATTTTCCGCGGCTTCCCAAGGAAGACGCCGCGCGAATCGCCGCGTTGGTCGACGAGGGCGGCCCCTCCGCCTCCGATCCGTTGGGGATCCGCCGCCATTGGGACGAGAACCCGGAGCGGCGAAAGTGAAGGTCAACCCGGGCGGCGCCGTCCTTCGTTTCTCCAGGGTTCATTATAAAAAAGAGAGCCTGGAGGCCGCGGCGATGAGCCTCTCGGCCGTCGCCGACGTGTATTTGGAGGCCCGGCCTAAAGAGTTTGTGGTGACCTTGGAGCTCAAGGGCCGAAAAGGAGCCCCCGCCGCGCGGTCGGCGGCCGGGGAGTTCCTCAGCGAGGCTCTCAACCACGCCTACCGCCAGGACGTGATCCGGGCCCAACAGGAGTTCACGGGCCCCGCCCTGTCATTGGTTTTCGAGCGGGGTTTTCCATCTCCCCGGCCGGATCCCCTGGAACAATTGGAGCCTCAGGTTGCCCTGGATCGGGCCGAAGACGCGCACCGGATTCTGCAACAGGCCAAGAACGGCGAGGGGGGCGCCGCTTGAGCCGCCTGAAGTTCCCGGAACCGTCCATGGCCTCCCCGGCCGAGACCGCCCCGGAGCTCGCGGAACGGAGCCTCCTGGCTTGGCCGGGTCCGGAACGCCATGTTTTCCTTCTCGACCGCGGCGGAGAGCGGATGTCCTTGGAAACGGCGCGGCTGGCCGTGGACTTCGCGGCCGCCTCCGGGCGGGGGCCGCTGCGCCTGGAGCTGGCGGCCGAAGAGCCCGACGCCGTTTGGCCGGTCCTTTGGTATCTGGTCCAATACGCCGAACGCAAGGCCGAGTGGGTCCGCCGCCCAGCGGCGTTGACTTTCCGCGGCGTCAAGCTTCCCAAGGGCCCCCGCTCCCGTTTCCTGGGCGAGCATCGGGTGGCGTGGAAGACGGTCTGCCGGATTTCGGGAGCCCCCGGCAAGGGCGAACCCCCCGGCGCGGCGCAGGGCCTTTGCCTGGTCGCCTCCGACGCGCGGGAACCCGCCCGGTGGGCGGACCAATGGGTCGCCGCCGGCTGGAGCGAGGTTTTGGTCCGGCCCGAGAACTCCATTCCCGGTCCGAAGGGCCGGGAAAAGTTCCTTGGCTTTTATTCCGTTGTTCTCGACCGCCTTCTCGAACACGCCCGCGAGGGCGCGCCGATCCGGGAGGTCTGGGCCGCGGCCGCCCTGGGGCGGACGCGTTGGAAGATCCCGGGCCTGGACCTGCTCAACGAGCTGGCTTACGAGCCCGGCGGCGGCGTGTTTTCCAGCGAGGACGCGGCGCTCTCCGACACGGGAGATTGCGTCCTGCGCCTGGCGACCTTGCCGGGGAACATGTGGCAAGACCTCGCCAAGTCTCCGGTCGCTCGCGCCATCATCGCCGCGGCCTGGGGGGAGAACCAGCCGTGGTGCGCGCAGTGTCTCTACAAGGACTCCTGCGCCCTTCCGGCGTCCGGGAATCTTCGGGCCCAAGGGACGATTTGGGGGCGGATGCCCTCCAGCCCCCTCTGTTCCCTCCAAATGTCTTTGGCGGGCGTGATTTTCGCGCGCCTCGCCGACCCCGAAAACGGCCCTTTTCTGAAAACCTGGGCCGTTTGACATGCGACGGGGAACCTGTTACACTTTCTTAATAGGATCGTAAATGGGACACCCGAAAATGGCGAACAAACCTGCCAATAAATCCACCGTTTCCTCCGGGAAAATCGACGCAAAGTCGGAATCGGTTTCCTTCGAACTCTCCGTTTCCGCTGAGGGACTGGAGCCCATCCTCGGCGCCGCCTACTTGCTGACCGATCGAGCCTTTGTTTTACTGGAAGGCGACCGGGAGAAAAAACTCCGGGTCAGCCTGTCCCCGAAAGCGGGCGGGGACGCGAAAAGCCTCAAGGCGCTGGGAGAAACCTTTCGGCTTGAGTTGGGATCCCAGAAGGTGCGTTGGGCCATCGCCAAGCTCAATCAGCCGATCCGGGAGTTCGTCACCGAGCAGGCCGTGCTTTTGGCCAACGGCCGTCTGCCCGCCCCCGCCGCCGACGCCCCTGCGGCCGATCAGCTATCCGACGAGCAGCGCAAGGAAATCGAGCGGCTCATCGCCGAGGTCGAGGACGAAATCAAGACCCTCAACGAGAAAAAAACCCCCAAGGATCCCAAGAACATCGCCGCCACCTGGGAGGAGAAACAATCCGCCCGGACCGCGGGGGCCTCCGCCAAAGGCTCCGGGGCCGCGAAAGGGGGCGGTTCCGCCGCATGAGCCGTCTGACTTCCCTGGCGTTTCGCCCGCGGCAAGCCTCGCCGGAAAATCTCGCGGCCTTCAATTTCCGGGACATGGGGGGCTGGTTCCTGCTGACCAACGACTGGGGCCATTACTTCATGCTGGAACCCGCGGATTTCCGCAAGCTCATGGACGGCGGGCTGGGGCCCGAGCATCCGCTTCACCCCGAGCTGGAGAAGCGGGGATTTCTGCGCGGCTGTTTGGATTTCCCCGCGCTGGCGACCTCCTACGTCAAGAAAAACGCCTTCCACTGGTTCAATGGCCCCAGCCTGCACATGATGGTGGTCACCCTCCGCTGCAACCAGAAGTGCCAGTATTGCCATTCGAGCGTGGTGGACCCGTCCCGGACCGATACCGACATGGACCTTGAGACGGCCAAGCGGACGGTGGACTTCATCTTCGAGACGCCGAATAAAACCATCTGCATCGAATTCCAGGGAGGCGAGCCCCTCCTCAACTGGCCCGTGGTCAAGTTCGTGACCCGCTACGCCCAGCGCAAGGCCGCGCTCTCGGGGCGCAAAGTCCTCATCGCGCTGGTGACCAATTTCACCCTGATGACCGAGGACAAGCTCGACTTCCTCGTCGACAACCATGTCTCCATCTGCACCTCCTTGGACGGTCCCGCGGAGCTTCACAACCTCAATCGCCCCTTTCTCGGCGGGGGCGAGGCCCAGCCCAAAGTCGTCGCCTGGCTCAAAAACATCCAGGCGCGCTGCAGCCGGGAAAGCGAGCGCAAGCCGTATCTCCCGGGGGCGCTGATGACGACCACCCGATTCTCCTTTCCCCATGGCCGGGCCATCGTGGACCTCTACCGGGAGTTGGGGCTGGAGCAGATTTTCATCCGTCCCCTCTCTCCGATCGGCTACGCCAAGCGGGTTTGGGGGCAGATCGGCTACACCGCCGCGGAGTTCATCAAGTTCTACGGGGAGACCTTGGACTACGTCCTGGACCTCAACCGCAAAGGCCAGGACATCATGGAGCGCAACGCCCTGATCCTGCTGGCCAAGATCGTCCGGGGCGAGGACCCCGGCTTCATGGACCTGCGCTCTCCGGCCGGGGCCGTATTGGGCTGCCTGGCCTACAATTACAACGGGGAGATTTTCGTCAGCGACGAGGCCCGCATGGTGGACCACCAGGGCGACCCGCTTTTCAAGGTCGGCCAAGTCTTCAAGAATTCCTGGGCCGAGGTTCTGGCGCATCCGACCACCCGGGCCTGCGTGTCCTCTTCGATCCTCGACAGCCAGCCGATGTGCTCCCAGTGCGCCTACAAGCCCTATTGCGGCATCTGCCCGGTGTTCCACTACGAAACCCAGCGGAGCACCTACGGCCAGATGCCCTCCAGCGCCTGGTGTTTTTCCCACATGGGGATTTTCGACGTGATCTTCTCGCGCCTGCGCGATCCGAAAAACCGCGTCATCTTCGACCGTTGGATGGAGCGCGACCAGTGCCGGTGGCAGGAAAACGACGCCGCCGCGCCCGGAACCCCGCAGGCGCAGACCGCGAAAAAAACGCCGGCGGCCAGGAGCGTGAAATGAAGCTTTCCACCGACTTGAAGGATGGCAGCGTCTCGACCGAGCTTTCCCGGGGCGTCTACGCCCGCGAGAGCCTGGAGATCGCCGCCCGGGTCTTCGCCTCCCAGGCGGAAGCCTACCTGGAGGAAAAGCCCCGCGCCTTCGCGATCACGCTGGAGGCCAAGAAACGCGGCCAGGACGCGGCGGCCCTGCGTCGGCTCGGCGGGGAATTTCTCAACGAGCTCCTGAATCAGGAATACCGCCGCGTGGTCGGGCGCTTCAACCAGAAGATCACCCAACTCATCCTGACCCAGACCATCTTCGCCGCCCGGGGAGGCGAGGCCCCGCCCGAGCCCCCGGCGGCCGAGCGCACGCCGGAATTCCAGGCCGAGGTGGCCGCCCTGATGAGGGAAACCGCCGCCGAGATCAAGCGCACCATGCCCAAGAAGCTCCCGCCGCAGGGCAACCCCCTGCCGCCGGCCCCGGAGGAGAAGGGTGGTTGAGACTTCCCGCCTGACGGCCCTGGCCGGCCTTCCGGGGCCCGATCCGGAGACCGTGGCCGCGCACCAATTCCGCGCGCTCGGCGGCAAGGTTTTGGTCACCGCGGAAGGCGGCCGTTCCGCGGTCCTCTCCGAGGCGGATTACCGCCGCTATCTTTCGGGCAAGGTCTCGGCCGAAGAGGATTTGGGCAAGGAATTGGCCGACAAGGGTTTTTTGCGCAACCGGCAGGACTTCCGGGGCCTGGCGGAAGAATCTCTTCGGCGCAACCTGCTGGATTGGCGCGGCCCCAACGTGCACACCGTGGTCGTGACCCTGCGCTGCAATTTCAAATGCCTCTACTGCCACGCCAGCGTGGTGGATCCCTCCCGGACGGACATGGACATGACGCCCGAGACCGCGCAGGCGGTCGTGGATCTTATTTTCCAGAGCCCCAGCCCGACCTTGATGATCGAGTTCCAGGGGGGGGAGCCGCTCTTGAATTGGCCCGTGGTCAAGTTCATCACCCGGTACGCCCGCAAAAAGAACGAAGCCCACGGCAAGACCCTGCACCTGGGCCTGATCTCGAACTTCAGCCTGCTCGACGACGAAAAAATCGATTTTCTATTGGAACAGGGCGTCTCCTTCTGCACCTCCCTGGACGGGCCCGCCGAAGTGCACAACGCCAATCGGGTTTTTTGGGGAGGCAACACCCATGAGCAGGTCACGGCGGGCCTGCGCCGGATTCAGGAGCGCCGCAAGGCCGGAGCCAAGGCCGACTCCCCCAACGCGATCTGCACCGTCACCCGCAATTCCTTCGGCCATCACCAGGCCATCGTTGATCAATTGGTGGGCCTGGGTCTGGAGCGCATCCAGCTCGGCCCCCTGGACCCCGTGGGTTTCGCCCGCCGGAGCTGGTCCAAGATCGGCTACACTTCCGCCGAGTACCTGGAATTTTACGAGCGGACTTTGGACTACGCCATCGCCTTGAACCTCAAGGGGGTCAAGGTCTACGAAAAAATGGCGATGATCCTGCTGCTGCGGATGCTGGAGGGGGAGCATTGGCGCTTCCCCAACGCCGACGGCCTGGCGCGGCTGGCCTATAACTGGAACGGGGACGTCTACACCGGCGAGGACGCGCGCCTCCTGGCCAACGAGGGCGACGAATTCTTCAAGCTGGGCAACGCCGCCGGGGCGCGCCTGGGCGACCTGCTGGACCATCCCACGGTCAAGGCCGCGGCGCTGGCCGCGAGCACGGGCGGCCAGCCGATGTGCTTTCAATGCGCCTATCAGAAATCCTGCACCGTCATGCCGGTCTATAATTTCGAGACGCAAGCCAGCCTCTGGGGGCAGATGCCCTCCAACGGTTGGTGCGAGAAGATGATGGGGATTTTCGACATTCTCAACAGGAAGCTGGAGGACCCGGGCGCCCGGAGGGTGCTGGAGTCCTGGTTGGAATACAGAACCCGGTAAGCGCCGGAAAAATCAGGGAGGTCGCAATGGCAAAGAAGAACGGCAAGGACGGGAAAAACGGCAAGGGCAAGGCCAAGAAGGGCAAGCTCCTGCCCCAGTTGAAAAAGGACGCCTCGGTGTTCTTGAGCAGCGAAGAGGGAAAGATCACGAAGGAAAACGTGGTCAAAACCGCCGCCGCCCTGGGCATCATCGGCGCCGCCCTGCTCAAAGCCACCCCGGCCCCGGCCCAGCACGCCAACTACCTCCACAACTCCGGCGGCACCGGCTCCCACA
>CAYHPY010000051.1:0-24832 GCA_964358485.1 uncultured Elusimicrobia bacterium | reverse complement strand
GGTGGTAGGACTCGAACCTACAACCATCCCGTTAACAGCGAGCTGCTCCACCATTGAGCTACACCGGAATTACAACCCGGGCGCCAAACGCCCGGAGGCGGGAAGATTATAGCAGGTTGCCGTTAAGGGGTAAACAGTTCCGTCGAGCGGCCGGCTTACTGAATCCGGACCAGCTCGACTTCGGGGGCCTTGCTGAGCATCCAGGTGCCCAGGCCCAGCAGGGCCAGGCCGGCTCCGAAAAAGACCGCGGCGCACACGGGGGCGCCGCTCACCGAGCACGCCGCTCCGCCCTTGAAAGCCGCCAGGAAGATCAAAGTGTTCATGGGAAAGCCTCCTCGATTTCTCCTACCCAGAGGCTAACCCCGGCGTGTTACGGGAATGTTTCCTAATTCAGGCGCGGGGCCATTTTTTTTAAGCGGGCCCCCAGGCGGGAACGGAGCGCCCCCCGCAGGGTCTTGCCCGGGAAGAGCTTGGCGGCGGCGACGAGGACCTCCACGGCGGGTTGGATGTCGGCCAACTTGACCATCTCGGGCAGGACCCGGCGGGGGCCCCGGTTGTGGTAATTGACCAGCGGAATGGCCAGCCCCCCTGCCTCGTAGCCGTAGGCCTGGTAGGCCGTGGCCTCGCAGGTGCCGCCATTCATGCGGCGGCGTTGGACCCTTCGCCCCTTGGCGGCCTCGCGCAGGAGTTCTTCCAGGTTCGGATCGAACAGGACGGCTTTGTCCCCGGTCCGAAGGATCGGCCCCCGGCCCGGGACGGCGCGCGGCAGGCGTTTGGAGGTCTCGATGGAGAGGACCGAGGTCCCGGGATCCACGGCCCCGCTCTCGATGAGATCCAGGGCTCCGATAAACCCCACCTCCTCGGCGCGGTGCAGGAGGACGATCAAGTTGGCCTTGGCCCGCTCCCGGACCAGGCGCCGCAGGACCTCCAGGGAGATGGCGCAGCCCAGAAGATCGTCGATGGAGCGGGAGGCCAGCCAGGGACCCCCAACCTCGCAGGCGGGCAAATCCAGCACGGCGAAAGCAGGGCGGACCCGGGGCGGGGCGGAGGTCCAGGTTACGGGATATAATTCGCCGTCAGGCGAGCCCAACCGTCCCAGAGCCTCCGGCCGGTTGTCCGGAGCGCCGGCCGCAAATGCTTGAACGGCCGCGCCGACGAGTTGATCCTTTGGCAAGCCTCCCAAAAGCTCGGCGCGGGCGCCTTTATTGTTCACTCGGTCCAGAGAGAAACCTGGATGGTCGAGATGGGCGGCCAGAGCAAGGGCGGGCGCCCCCCTTTCCCCGTACGATACGACCAGCCCGCCCCTATGCTCTTTTACCGTTATTCCGTTCCCGAAATTGTTTTTTATCCAGCCCTTCGCCTTTTTAATGACGCTTTCCTCATGGAAAGGGGCCGTTGGCGCCGATGTCAGTTCTTTGAAAATTTCCAGCACGCCGGAGGGGTTTTTCATCCCCGGATTATACTAGAATCACTCCATGCCCGAGCTCGACTACGATCTCAACACCCTGCTCTCCGACGTCGTCTCCCGGGGCGCCTCGGACCTGCACCTGATCCCGGGCATCCCCCCCATCGCCCGGGTCGGGGGCACCTTGGGTTCTCTGCCCTACCAGCCGGTGGACGCCGAGGGCATCATGAAGCTCGTGGACGCCTACATGTCGGAGGCGCGAAAAAAGGTCTTCGACGTTGAGCGCCGCCTGAATTTCTCGGAAAGCCTTCCGAACCTGGGGCGCTTCCGCTTCAACATGTACCAGGCCTTCGGCGGGGCGGGCGCGGTCATCCGCGTGATCCCGGCCAAGACTTATCCGCTCACGGCCCTGGGCCTGCCGCCCGTGGTCGGCAACTTGGCCTACAAACGCTCCGGGATCATTTTCGTGACCGGGGCCACCGGCAGCGGCAAGAGCACGACCATGGCAGCGATGCTCGAATGGATCAATCAGACCGGCCGCCCGGGGAAGATCATCACCATCGAGGACCCCATCGAGTCCCTGTTCAAGCCCTGCAAATCGGTCTTCGTCCAGCGCGAGGTGGGAACCGACACCGACTCCTTCGACATCGGCATCCTGGACTCCCTGCGCCAGGACCCCGACGTCCTGTGCATCGGGGAAATGCGCGACATCAAGTCCATGCGGGCCGCGATGCTGGCCGCCGAGACCGGCCACCTCGTTTTAACCACCCTCCACACCCGGGACGCCTCCTCCACGGCCCAACGCATCGTCAACGTGTTCCCGGCCGGCGAGCAGGAAGGCGTGCGCCACCAGCTCTCCAACACCCTGGAGGCCGTCATCTCCCAGGAGCTCCTGCCCCGGATCGACGGGCGGGGTGTCGCCATCGCCGTGGAAATCCTGATCTCAACCCCGGCCGTGCGCCAGCTCATCCGGGAGAACAAGCTCGAGGCCATCAACGACGCCATCCAGTCGGGGCTTCAGACGGGTATGATCTCCAAGGACGCCTCCATCAAAAATCTCTACCTTAAGAAAATCATCTCTCGGGAAGTCGCGCTGGAGCACATGCGCAATCCCGACATGCTGGGGAAATAGGGCCGCCCATGGACCCGTTCGCGGTCCCCGTCGATGAGAACGCCGCGGCGGTCCTCAATGCCACCCTGAAGCTGGAGGGTTTTTTTCCGGAATTCCCGCCGGATCAGGTGGCCAAGATTTTCCCCCGCAGCGCCCTGATGCTCTATCCCGGGGAGCACCGGCTCATCGAGCAGGGCGACACCGGTCGCGACATCTTCATCGTCTGCGAGGGCAAGGTCTCCGTCAGCAAGGTGTTCGGCGACGCCGGCGCCCAGCTGGCGGAACTCGGTCCCGGGTCCCTGCTCGGGGAGATCGCCCTGATCAAGGAGGGCGTGCGCTCCGCCACCGTGATCGTCGTGGGCGACAGCAAGATTTTCCGCCTGGCCTACGCCGACGTCCAGTATCTCCTGGAAAACAACAAGCCCCTGGCCGACCACCTGAAAAGCTTGGCCTTGACCCGGCTGGCGCAATGACGGCTCTTTTGGGCGTGCTGCTTGGAGTTGGGTTCGCGTCGGCCCAGGACCCTTGCCCGCCGGGAACGCGCCAGGTGGAGTCTTCCGACGCTTACGAGCGTTTCCAATGCGAGAAGGAAGACCCCGCGGTGCCCATTCCCGGCAAGCCCGGCGTCCCCAAGAAGCACAAATGCCCCCCCGGCTCCCAGGCGGTGGATGACGGGACCGGGCAGAGGGCCCGCTGCGTTTTCGGGGCGGCCGCCAAGGCTCCCCAGGGGAGCCTGGAGGTCGAACAATCCCCGGCTCCCCGGGCGGCGTCCCGAAAACCCGCCTCCAAAAAATCGGCGCGGTACCGGACGATCAACGCGGGCCGGGAGCTGGCCTTCGAGGTCCCGGCCGACTGGGACTTGTCCGACGGCTGGAACGACGCGCCCCCCTCGATCTACCTGACCCTGCGCACCACCGCCCCGGGCAAGCGGACCAGCATCATGGTGACCCGCTACGACCCCAAGGTCGGGGATTTGTCCATGAGCGCCGCTTTCAAGCGGGAGCTGGCCCTGGCCAACGCCATGGACGGCGGCAAATCCGTCGTGGCGGGGCGCCCGGCGCGTTTTGCCATCATCCCGAGGGAAAACCATACGGTTTACCTGGCCGCCGAAGGCGGCCGGTATTACACCGTGGGCTACTCCGCGCCCTCGGCGAGTTTTTCGGAGCATCAGCCGGCGTTTGATCGGGTGCTCGACAGCTTAAAATTCCTCGCCGGAGGCGAGGATCCATGATTGCCTCGCAAGGGTTGTTGGATATTTTAGCCCCTTTGGGCAGTAAGGCTCCGTTGCCTGAAATCCGTAGAATTTCTTTGGCCTGGAAAGAACGGAGGGATGAAAACGGACCGTCCGGCAAGGAAGAGGCAACGGAAAAGGAATACTTGACGGAACTGGATTACGTTTTCCGGAACGGAAAAAGAAATGGCCGGCTAGGCGCGATTGAATTGGCTTTGGCCAGCCGGCAAAAATGGAACAAGAAATGGGGCGGGCTATTTCTTCGTTGGGCCAGGACGGCGGACGCCCTGCCCGAAATTTGCGACGCCGTCGGGGCAAAGCTCATCGGCCCCCTCTGGCTGGAAGGCTTGATCGAAGCCCGGCAGTTGGCCGCGCTGGCCTTGTGGCCGGAGGCGGCGCCGTGGCGGGCGGGGGTGACGGCCTTGATCCCCAGCCTGAGCCGGGACTCGCGGGACTGGCCCTTGTTGGAATCGTTTTTAAAATCCTGCCTGGGCGAGGAATCGCGGTTTGCGGGGATTCGGCTGGCCTCCAACGGGGCCAAGGCCGCGCTCAAAGCCGCCGCCGTGGGGGATCCGAGCAAGGCCAGAAATTGGGTGGAAAGCCATGAAGGGGATTTGCCGCCGGACATTCCGGCGGCCCTCTTGGGGCGGGAGGCGTTGGAATGATCGTCAGGGAGGATCGGGAGCGGGTGAGATTCCTGGGCCTGGAGCGGGCGCCCTCGAACGTCCTGAACGTCGAACTTTTGGCGGCCCTCCGGCGTGAGATCGCGGAGGCCGAAAAAAGTCCCGCCGTCCGGGCGGTCGTGCTCCACTCCCGCCTGCCCCGTTATTTCTCGACCGGAATCGACTTGGCGGAGTTGACCTCTTTGCCCCCCGAGCGGCAGGGCGAGCCCTTCGAAGCCCTGCTTGGAACCTACCGGAGCATTCTCCGGCTCTCCAAGCCCACGGTGGCCGCGCTCAACGGCAGCGCCATTCTGGGCGGCTGGATCCTGGCCATGGCCTGCGATTTCCGCTTGTTGTCCGACGACGGAAAGATCGCGCTCTCCGAGATCCGCTTCGGGCTCTCCCCCACCAGCCTTCTGATCGAGCGGATGCGGCGGATTTCCGGGGACGCCGGGGCCGTCAAGGAACTTGTCCTTCGCGGAAAAACTCTTCGTTCGGAGGAAGCCGCGGCGGCGGGATTTGTGGACGCGGTGCATCCCTCCGATTTTCTTATGGGGGAGGCCGAGCGCCTGGCCCGCTCCTTGGCCAAGCTCTCGCCCAAGGGCTACGCCTCGGTGAAGGGCTCGCTCAACGGGGACGACGCCGTCCTTTGGGAGAAAAGCCTTTCGGATTTTCGGGAACTGTTCAAGGATCCCATGACGCGGGAAGGGATCGAGGCCATGCGGGACAAGCGCCGGCCGCGCTGGGAGGAGTGACATGTTTTCCAAGGATCTGTTGAAGGACAAGGTGGCGGTGATCACGGGCGGGGGCACGGGCATCGGCCTTGCCGTGGCCCGGGCGATGGCGGCCCATGGGGCCCACGTGGTCCTGGCGGCCCGCGACCTGGCCCGCGTCGATGAGGCGGCCAAGCTCATTTCCCAGGCCGGTCCGAGGGCCCTGGGGGCGGCCGTCGACGTGGCCGACTCCGAATCGGTCCGCGATCTGTTCAAGAAGATCGACGCCCAGTTCGGCCGGGTGGACGTCATGGTCAACAACGCCGCGGCCAATTTCATGCGCCCGACGGCCGCGCTGACCTCCGTGCGCTGGCGCAAGGTCATCGACATCGTGCTCAACGGGACCTTCCACTGCACCCTGGAGGCCGGCCGCCGGATGCTGGAGCGCAAAGCCGGCTCGGTGATCAACATGGTGGCGACCTACGCCTGGACGGGGGCGCCGGGTTTCGCCCCTTCGGCCAGCGCCAAGGCGGGAGTGGTGGCTTTGACCCGCACCCTCGGGGTGGAATGGGCCGAGCAAGGGGTGCGCGTCAACGCCCTCTGCCCGGGCCTGGTGGACACCGTGCAGTCCCGCGAAAGGATTTGGCCCGAGGAGTGGATCCGGGAGGAATTGATCAAGTCCGTCCCCGCCGGACGGTTCGGAACCGAAGAAGAAATGGCCCACGCGGCGCTTTTTCTGGCGTCTCCCATGGCCTCCTACGTCAACGGGGAGGTTTTTGTCGTCGATGGCGGCGCCAGCCTGGGCCGCGGGGGCCTGGACATCATCAAGCGCGCCGGCGTGGTGAGGCGGGCGCGTCCGGCCTGAATGCTATAATCGCGGTCGGCCCATGAAGACCCCCTCCTGGCAGCGACGGTTCAAGCGGACCCTGATGACGGGTTTTTTCGTCGTCGCGCCCCTGAGCCTGACTTTTATCCTGCTCTCCTGGTTCGTGGCCCTGGTCGACGGGATGCTCTCCCCGTTGGTCGGTCTCATCGGGAGGCCGATTCCGGGTCTTGGGATCGCGGTGGCTTTGGTCCTGGTCTGGGTGGCGGGGACCTTGGCCTCCAACATCGCGGGCCAGCACATCCTGGAGTGGGTCGAGGACATCCTGCTCAAGATTCCGGTCTTCAATTGGCTCTACCGGACGATCAAGCAGGTCTCCGACGTCTTCTCCCCCGCCAGCCGCGCGACCTACCGCAGCGTCGTGCTCGTGGAATATCCCCGCCCGGGGGTCTACAGCTTCGGGTTCGTCACCAACCAAATTTCCCTGGAGAAACCCTCGGGTAAGCAGGAATGCGTCACGGTCTACATCCCCACCAACCATATGTACGTGGGAGATTACATCCTGGTTCCCCGCGAAAACCTGCTCTACACCACCCTGACGCAGCAGCAGGGGGTCCAGGCCACCATCTCGGCGGGGGCGTCCCTGCCCGAGGCGCTTCGGGTCGCCAAAAAATTGGCCGGGCCCGCCCCGGAGGGCGAGCCCGGCCGCGACCGGAATTCAGAAGGCGACGGCGGTTAGGCCGTCACTTCCTCTTTCTGGGCGTTTTCGTAATAGGCTTCCTTGCCGGCTTTGAGGGCCGCCGCGATTTGGTCTTTTTTCGCGGGAAGGCGCTCCTTGAGGTTGTTGATGAAGCCCGCGCTCTTCTCGCGGCGCTCCTTGAGCCAGTCTCCGATCTGCTCGCGGGTCTCGTTGCCCGGTTTCGGAGCCAAAAGCAAGCCCAACGCGGCGCCGACGGCGGCGCCCAGGACAAGCAATCCGACGTTCTTAGCGGCTTCGTTCTGTGCCATGTAATTCTCCCCCTGATTGTCTCGGCGATCCAACAGGTCGCGGCGAGGTGCTCTCCACGGCAATGCTACCAGGTTTGCCCCGGTCCTGTCAACGGTGCCGTCGACGGCAATCCCGGTCTTCCCGCCCGCTTTCAGGGGGTCACGGAAATGCGGCGAAATTGCCCCAGCTTGCGGCGCAGGATCCGGGAGAGGCCGTCCCGCGCCAGCCATAGATCCCCGTCTTTCCAGGTGAAGGAGGCCAGAGATTCCTTGCCTTGGTCGAGGGCGGGCATGGTGTATTTGGCGATGACGTTGAGCTCCTTGTCCAAGCGGTGCTGATAGATCACCCGCGTGTCGGAGTCCGCGGACCAGAGGAACCGGGAATCCTTGAACAGCCCCGAGGGAGTTTTGCCGGGGCTCCGGAAAGAGGCCAGGACGGTGAGGTCCCGGTCCAAGTCGTGCTGGTAGAGCCTCCGGCTGGCCAGGTCCGACGACCACAGGTAGCGCCCGTCAAAGAACAAGCCCGAGGGGCTCGGCCCGGGACTGGAGGCGGTTTCGACCAAGGTCAACGGCCCGTCCAGGCGCCGCTTTTCGATGGTTCGCTTCCAGGAATCGGCGACATACAGGTGCCCGTCGGCGACCGCCAGGCCGCTCACATGGCTCCCCGCAAGAGCGATGGACCGCAGCGTCACGAGCTTGCCCCCTTCCAGCTTCTGTTCGTAAACCGTCTGGGTGAACCAATCCGCGCTCCAAAGGCGGTCTCCCGCCCAAACCAGGGCCGCGGGGTGCTGATAGGCGATGGGATAGGAGACTTCTCCGCGGCCCAAGGTCAAGGCGGCCGCGAGCACCACCGCGCCCGCCAGGGCGGTCCAGCCCCAGGGAAAGCCCGCGGCCGCTTCCAGGGGCGGGCGGGCCGCCGGGAGGCGTTCGATTTCCCCAGCCGGCACCGGGGCCAACTCCTCCCTTGGAGAAGCTTCGGCTGGTGCGGCGGCCACCCCCGCGCCGACTTTTTCGGCCAGGCGTTTTCGGAGAATGGAGCCGCCGGCGGTCCCTTTCAGGACGTTGGACACGGTGTCGATGAGTTCCTTGTTGCTGAACGGCTTGGAAAGGTAGTGGCTGGCCCCTAGCTGCATCACCTCCATGGCCGAATCCACGGACCCGTAGCCCGTCACCATGATGACCGGCAGGCTTTTGTGGCGCTCCCGCAGACGCCGGAGGGTTTGGACCCCGTCCAAACCCGGCATCCGGATGTCCATGAGGACCAGGTCCACGCCCCCTTTCTCCAATCGTTCGAGAGCGGAATTGCCGTCGGGCGCCTGCTCGATCCGGTGGCCCCCCCGGGCGAGGACGTTGGCCAGGGCCAGGCGCATGTCGGCTTCGTCATCGACGACTAGAATCTCAGCCATGAACTCCTCCCAACCGGATCGTGACTTTCAACCCCTTGCCCTTGGGGCTCGAGAACGAAACCTCGCCGCCGTGGGCCGCGGCGACGCGCTTGACGATGGCCAGCCCAAGGCCCGCCGAGCCCTGCTTCATCGAGAAAAAGGGACGGCCGATCTCCCCGTGGTGCTCGGGAGGCACTCCGGGGCCGGTGTCTTCGGCCTCCAGCATGAGCGCTCCTGCCTCGCCGCGCCGGGCGCCGAGCCGGAGGGTCCCTCCCTGGGGCATCGCCTCCAAGGCATTGACGGCGACGTTGAGGAGGGCCTCTCTCATGCGTTCGGCGTCGAGCCGGTATTCGGGGAGGCCTTCCTCGGCCTCGACGAGCACCTTGACTCCCTGGGTCCGGGAACGGGCTTGGATTTCCGCGGCGATCTTTTCCAGAAGGGACGCCGGGGAATAGGCTTCCAAGCGGACGGTCATCGGCTTGGTGAAATCGATCAATTCCTCCAGGCGGCCGCCCAAACCTTTGACGGCGCGCAGGATCGCCTCGAGGGCCTGCTTTTCGCCGGCGGGGATCGCCGGGCGGTCCAGGCGCCCTTCGGCCAGGCTGCGGACGATGGCCATGGGATTTCTCATCTGGTGGGCGATCCCGAAGACCAGGTCGGTCAGGTCCGATTCTTTCAAGGCGGAGACAGAGGGCTTGGCCTGCAATTCCTCGTTCTCCCGTTCCAGCTCGGCCTGGGCGCGCTCCGCTTCTTTGATTCGGGCCTCGTATTCGGCGCGGAGGGATTCCTCGCGGGCCTTGGCGCGCCGTTGGGCCTCCGACAGCCGGCGCTCGGCTTCCTTGCGGACGCGCTCGACGGCCGCGGCCTGCCGGGCCGCCAATTGGTGGTGGGCCTTTTCCAGGGCCTCGGTTTGCTCCTTCTCGCGGCGGCGGGCGTCGCTGTCCTCGCGCCGTCGCTCTTCCTCCCGCTCGGCCTTCTCACCCTCGATGAGGGATTTTTGCTTTTCGAGGTCGGCCTCGAGCTCCGCCAAGCGGCGGGCCGAGGCCTCTTCCTGATCGGCCCGCCGCTCGGCGAGGAGGCTCTCCTGGGCGGCGGCCTTCTCCCGGAAAGATGCTTCCATGGAGAGGCGGGCCTTGTCGAGCTCGGCGCGCTGTTTTTCCAGCCCGGCGTGCAGCTCTTTCCAGGCCTTTTCCAGGCGCGCCCGTTCCTCGCGGAGGGTGGCGTCCCGGCCGTCGTCCTTGCGGGCCGCGTCCTGGGCCAGTTCAGCCTCGCGGGACTCGAGCTCCCGGCGCAGTTGTTTCTCCTTTTCGGCGAAAAGGCTTTCCTGGGCGGCCCGGGCCAATTCGGTTTCCCGCAGCCGTGAGGCGGCCTGCTCCTCCCGCAGTTTCTCGCGCTGGGCGTATTGGGCCTGGAGTTCCGCGGAGCGGCGGGACAAGGAGACCTCCAGGGCGACTTCTTTTTCCCGGTGGGCCGCTTCCAGTTCGGTCCGGGCGAGTTCGGCGGCCTCGCGGGCCCGGGCGGCCTGGGACTCGACGGCGGCTCGCTCGCGTTCCAATTCCTTGCGGCCGTTTTCAAGGTCGGCGTGGAGTTCCTTCCAAGCCGTCTCCAGGCGTTCGCGTTCCTGGGCCAAGGTCCGCTCCCGTTCGGCCTCCCGGCCGGCCGCCAACTCTTCGGCCGCGGAACGGGCCCTTTCGGTGTCCAAGCGGAACTTCTCTTGCTCCTCGCGCAGGAGCTTCATGGCCGTTTCTAATTGGCGGGCGTCCCGGGAGGCGGCGGCATCTCTCTCGGAGTCGCGCAGGGCGGCCTGGGCCTTGAGCTCGGTTTCCTTGCGTTGGAACGCCGCTTCCAGAGCGCCGGTCCGCTCACGGAATTGGCCTTCCAACTCGGCCTTGCGCAATTCGGCCTCGTGCAGGCGGACGGAGATCCGCTCCTCGCGGGCCCGGGCCTCTTTCTCCAACGCCTCGCGCTCCTTGGCCAGAGTCTCGGCTTTGGCGGCCCAATCCCGTTTGGCTTCCTGCTCGCGGGCCTGAAATTGCTTCTCAAGCGAGTCCTTTTGCCGGGCCGCCTCCTCCGCGGCGGCTTGGGCCGCGGCTTGAGCCTCTTTTTCGAGGGCCGCGGTCCGCTCGCGCATGGAGGCCTGCAGGGAAGCGCGGGTGTTCTCCAGTTCCTGGCTCTTGACGAGCAGTTCTTCCTCGAGCCGGGCTTCTTCCCGGGCAAGGGCCTGGGCGCGGCTGCGGTAGGAATCCTCGAGCTCCCGGGCCTTGTCCTCCATGGCCTTGGCCAGGCGCGCCCGGTCCTCGTCCATCGCGGAGGCGCGCTGGCGCTCCCGCTGTTCGAAGAGCGATTGCAGGGAGAGCCTCTCGTTTTCCAGGACCTGCCGGCGGGACTCGAAATCGGCGCGCAGTTCCAGGGCCTTGCGGTCCAACTCCTGGCGCAAGCGTTCGGCTTCTCCGAGGCGTTCGGAATCCCGGCGGGCGGCCAGCGCCCGGGCCTCGGCTTCCTTGCGGCGGAAGTCCTCATCGAGGGCGGCGGCCCGGGCCCGGTGGGCGGCCTCGTGTTCCGCGCGCTCGATTTCCAGCCGTTTCCGACCCTCCTCCAGGCCTTGGGCGGCCTCGGCGCGTTCCCGCTCCAAAATCGAGGTCCGTTCGGCTTCTTTGCGGGAAGCGGCCACGGCGGCCTCCTGGCGCTCCTTCTCGGCGAGCTTGGCTTTTTCCTGGAAGGCCCGGTCGAGTTCGGCCAGCCGGGCGTCGTGGACGGCTTCCAATTCCGCCGCGCGGCCCCGCAGGGCGCGTTCGGCCTCCGCTTCCTGGGCGGCCAGGCGGTTTTTGCGGGCGGCGGCCTCGGCTTGAAGCTCCAGGCGAAGGCTTTCGAGGGACCGCCGCTCGTTTTCCAAGGCGGCCTGGCGCTCGGCTTCCTGCTTGGCCAACTGTTCCTTGAGGTTTTGGTATTCCCGGTCCAAATCGCCCCGGCGTTTATCGAGGGACGACAGAGTTTGTTTGCGCTCCTGGTCGAACGCCTTGCGTTCCCGGTCGACGGTTTCCGCGCGCTGCGAGTCCTGCTGGAGACGCTCGGATTCCAGCTCGGCGCGCCGCCGGTCCCACTCTTCCTTCAAGGCCAGCCGGTCTTTTTCAATGGCGGCTTCCGAAGCCCGGCGGCCCTCGTCCTGCAGGCGGCTCTTGAGTTCTTCCGCCGATTGCGCGGCGGCCTTCAGCGCCTCGTTGAGGCGCTGGTCGGTCTCTATTTTGAGGAGGGCTTCTTTTTGGGCCCACGAATCCCGGAGTTCCGTCTCCAAGGAAAGGTAGCGCTCATGCAGGGATTTTTCCCGGTTGGAATACATCTTGTCCAGGGCGGTCCGTTCCGAGGCCAGCAGGCCCTGTTGGCTTTCCACGAAGGCGCGTTCCTTGAGGCGGTGCTCCTCCTGGATCTCCGCCTCGCGGCGGCGCAGGCGAGATTCGACGGCGTCGCGGCGCTTGAGGAGTTCTTCCTCCTTGAGCTTGAAATCGGCCGCGGCCGATGCCAGCAGGCGCTCGTGTTCGACCCTCTGATTCTCCCGCTCGACCAGCATGATTCGTTTCTGGCCTTCCACCCAGCGGGCGTTCTCCTCGGCCAGCTCCGCGTGGATCCGGGCCTCGGCGTCCTTGGCCTCGGCCCGGAAGCGTTCCTTTTCGGCCTCCAGGGCGAGGTCTTTTTCCCGCATGCGCGCGTCGGCGTCGGCGCGCACGCGGTCCAGCTCGTATTTCAGGCGGGCCCGGTAGGCTTCCCGCTCGCCCTCCAGGCTTTCCTGAAGCTGGGTTTCCCGCGCCTTCCATTCCCGGTCCGCCGCCCGTTGGCGCTCCAGGAAGGCCTGGTCCTGCTTGGAAAGCTTGTCCCGATATTCGATCTCGAGGGCGGCTTTGCGCTGTTCCGTTTCCAGCGCCTTGCGTTCCCATTCGCGCCGCAGGTCCTCGCGTTCGGCGTCGAGAATGGCCTCCTTGCGCAGCTCGAATTCCGCCTCCCGCTTGGCGGCCTTTTCGGCGGCCTGTTTTTCAAGGAGGGACAGTTCGTTCTTGAGCCGGGCTTCGGCCGTCTTCTTGAGGGCCTCTTCCTTGTTGCCCCAATTGGCCTGGAGCTCGGCTTCCAACGCCCGATAGCTCTCGCTGAGGGAATGCTCGCGCTCCCGCAGGCGGGCGTCGAGCTCCGCGTGCAGGCGCTCGATCTCGGCCGATTGGGCGCGGCCCAGTTCGGCCTCCTTCTTGGTCCAACGGTCGTTGATCTCGGACTCGCGGCGCCGGTGGTGTTCCTCCAGGGCGGCGCGGCGTTTATTGAGATCCTCCTCCTTGGAACGGGCCTCGGCGTTGAGGGCCTCCAGGTGCCGCTGGGCGTCGGCCCGGAGGCGCTCGCCTTCGGCGATCAAAGAGCGGCGCTGTCGGTCCATCCATTCGGCCTTCTCGGCCTCCTGGGCCGCGCCGCTCTCGGCCTTCCAGGCCTCGAACTGCTCTCGGTGGGCCTCCTCGCGCTTGGTGATGTCGGCCAGAAAGCGGGCGTGCTGGGACTCCAAGGCGGCCTGGTGGGCGGAGATGTATTCGGATTCCTTCTTCGTCCAAAGCTCGTGGAGGGATTTTTCGAGCTCCAGGTAGCGCCGTTCGCGCTCGGCCTCGTGCGTCTTGCCCCGCTCCTCCAGGGCTTGGCGTTCCTTCTCCCAACCTTTTTCACGCGACCAGAGATCCTGCCAAAGGGCTTCGTGCTCGACCTGGGCCTGCTTGAGCTTCTCGGCCAGTTCCGCGACTGAAAGCGCGCGCTTGGCCGACTCGTTTTCGACCGCGATCCGCTCGGTCTGGGCCGCTTCCTTGGCGGCCTGAAGCTGGGCGGAGTGCTCGGCCTTGAGCCGCGCCTTCTCGTTTTCGGCGTGCTCCCCCTGGACGGCCAGGCGTTTTTCGCCGGTGGCGCGGGTTTCGTCCAAAAGGGCCTTCTGCCGCTCGGCTTCCTCCGCGTGGCGCCGTTCCCAGGCCTGCCTCAGGTCCCGCTCCATGCAGTCGTATTCCAGTTTGACGGCGCGGGCCTTGGCGAAGAATTCCTCTTCGGCCCGGTGGAGCTGGAGCTCGTACTGCTGGCGGGTCTTCTCGGCTTCCTGGCGGAAGGACCGGCGTTCGCCCTCCAAGGCGGCTTCGAAACTCCGCACCGACTCCTGCTGGCGGATGTCGGCCTGGCGCTCGAGCTCCTTGGAGCGTTCCGCGTACTCGGCGAGATGGCTGGCCTTCCATTCCCGATATTGGTTCTCATGGGCGGCCTTTTCCCGATCGATTTCGGCCGTCTTGGCCCGCAAGGAGTCTTCCAGGGCGCGGGTCCGGTTTTCGAATTCCCGCTGAAGCGCCTCGCGCTCGGCCGCCGCCGCGCGGTCCTGCTGGGCGAGCAATTCGGTTTTGCGCTTGTTGAAATCCTCCAAGAGCTCGTTGCGCTTATGGACGAGCGCCGCCTCGAGGTCGGCCTCCCGGGCGCGGTGCGCCTCGGAGAGAGAGCGGTCTTTTTCCCGGAGGTCGGCGAGGGCGGCTTGGTGGCGGGCCTCGAGCTCCGCGGCTTTGCGGGAGGTAAACTCATCCTGGCGGCGGATGAGATCGGCTTCCATGCGCGCCTTTTCCTCGGCGGAGAGAGCCTTGCGGGAAAGGTCGTCGCGGTCAAGATCCTCGGCCCGGCGGTCGAGCTGAGCCCGGCGCTCGGCCCAATCATTCTCCAGGGCCCGCCCCCGCTCGTCCAGGCGGACCTGGAGCTCGAGCTTCTCTTTTTCGATCTCGGCGGCGAAAAGCTGGATGCGTTTTCTCTCGGCCTCCGCCGCTCCGTCCTTGAGGCGGCGTTCAGCCTCCGCCAGACGCGCCTCGGCTTCGCCGATCCGCCGGGCGGTTTCCCCCTCCAGGGCGGCCTTGCGCGTTTCGAAAGCGGCTTCCAATTCCTGGGCCCGGGCGATGAGGGATTGCTCCCGTTCCTGGAACTGAAGAGCGGAGGCTTGGTCCAGCTTTTCCCGGGCGTCCTTGGTTTTTTTCCAGAGGCCGTTCTCCAGTTCGCTCCACGAGGCTTCCATTTCGGCCTGCCGGCGGGAAAATTGCTCGGCCAAGGTCTGTTCCTTGATCCGGTATTCCTTAATAAGGCGCTCTTCCCGTTCCCGGACCCGGTTTTCCAATTCCAGGCCGGCCTGGGCGGCGGCTTTTTGAAGATTTTCGTTGGCGTGGCGGAGTTGGGAGATTTCGCGCTCCCGGGACTCCAGGTCCAGGCGGCGGCCCTCCAAGGTTGCCCCGATTTCAAGATCCCGCTGCTCGCGCAGGCGCTCCAAAAGCTCGGCATCCCGGTGGAACCGGTCGGCCAGCTCGATTTTCTCCCGCTGGCTGGACACCAGCTCGCCTTCCCGCTCTTCCAGCCGGCGGCGGATCTGCTCCCAGTCGGACTCCTTGGTCCGGTAAGTCTCCGCCAGGCGCTGGAGCGAGGCCCGGACGCGGACCAACTCCTCTTCAAGAGAGACGCGGGCCGCCTCGAGGCGCGCCTTTTCCTCTTCCCGGACCTTGAGGCGCTCGGCGTTTTTCCAGCGCTCTTCCCCGGTCAGGCGCTCCCGGCGCTCGGCTTCCAGGGCCGCGGCTTCCTCTTTAAGGCGGTCGTTTTGGCTCTTGAGCTCGAGGACGGCGGCTTCGACCTGCTTGACCTTGGATTGTTCGTCTTGGACTTGGCCTTTGACCCGGAGATTTAGGTCCTGAAGATCCCGGATGGTGGCCAAGGCCCCCCTCAGCGCCAAACGGGCCGCGTCGAGATCGTTGATCTCCTTGAAGGCCTGTTCGTCCCAGGGGTTCATGGAGCTTGGCCGCCGCGAGGCACGATCAGCCGCTGGCCGGGGGTGAGTTCTCCGCCCCGCAGGACGCGGTCATCGTTGGCTTGATAAAGGTCGGTCCAGCGTTCCGGGTTTCCGTAAAGCTTTTCCGCGACGCTTCTCAGGGTGTCGCCGGGCCGCACCTGGTACACGGCGGGCAAGGCCGCGGGCTGGGTTTTGCGCCGGTCCAGCTCCGAGCGGGTGGATTCCAGCTCCCGGCGCAGACGCTCCAGCTCATCTTCCCCCCGGGAAACCGCGGGCGCCGGAGCGGGTTCGGGCGATGCGATGGTCGCGGGGGCCGGGGCGGCTTCGACCGGCGGGGGAGAGGGGCGGGCCGCTTCCACCGGGGCCGGGCGGGGGGCCTCGGCGGGAGCCGCGGCCTGGGTTTGCGAGCCGAGACTGCGGGCGATCCAGCCGGTCGCGGCCGGGGGCACGGCCTCGATGCGGTAGGTGCCCCGCAGGTTCTCGGAGGGGATCGGCTTGACCCGGCCCAGTTGGGCGCGGTAGATTCCTTTGTCGGATTGGACGTATATCGACTCCCGCCAAAGCTCGGATCCCCCGACGGGCGAATCGAAAAGGACAAAGTCCAGGAGGTAGGTTCCGGAAAGGCCCCGGCCCGCGGCGTCTTGAAGCTGTCCCTGGAATTCGAGCATCGCCGCGCCGGCGACGGCGCGGCCGCTGAGAATGAATCCGAGCGCGGCCGTCAGGATCAAGCGCCTGCTTATCATGCCATTGGCTCCCCGCGCGGCCTCGGCAGGCGCGCCCGACAAGAAATATAACGGGATATTATTACGAAATTATTGATCCGCGCGAGGGAACCGGATCCGGGCTTCGGTTCCGCGGCCCGGCCGGGAAGTCAGGGACAGGGTGGCCCCGTGGTCGGCCAGGATTTCACGGGAGAGGTAAAGACCGAGGCCGGTTCCTCCGGCCTTGGTGGTGACAAACGGCGTTTCCAGGCGCTTGAGCAGTTCCGGAGGGATTCCTTCTCCCGTGTCGGCGACCGCGGCCCAGGGTTGTTTTCCCCCTCCGGCGGCCGCGGTGAGGGTCCCGCCCTGGGGCAGGGCCTCCATCGCGTTGAGAATCAAATTATGGAAGACCCCTTGGAGGTGGTGGGGGTCCAGGCGGATCTGGGCGCAGTCGCCGAATTCCTTCTTTACACGGATGGAACGCTTGGCGCACTCTTTTTCCAGCAGGGAGAGGGCGCGCTTGAATACCGCCTCCACCGAGCCGGGCCGCAGGGTCAGCGCGCCGAGCCGGGCAAACGACATCAGGGCCTCGGCGCGGTCCGCCGCGCAGCGCGCGCTGCGCAAGATCAACTCCCCGCTCTCCCCCGGAAGGGTTTCCGCCGTCGAGGCGATTACGTGCAGGGGGGTGCGGATGTCGTGCGCGAAGGCGGCCGTCATCCTGCCCAAGGCGGCCTGCCGTCCCAGCGCCTTGAGGGCGGCGGGGGAGGGCGCGGCGGCGCCTTCGGAGGCGGGAGAGAAGGTCAACAGCATGCCGCCGGGCTTGCCGAGGGCTTCGGCGCCCAGGAGGGCGCGGACGGAACCTTCCTTGATGCGGAGCAGCGCGGGCGCCCCGGTCAGAACGCCGGCTCGGGCCGCCGATTTCAGGAGGGCTTCCGCTTCGGCGGGGGCGTGAAAAAGTTCGGCGGCGGGACGCCCGTCCATCTCGACCGCGCCCTTGGAGAACAGGGAAGCCGCCCCCGCGCTCCAAAGCCCGATCTTGCCTTCGGCGTCGATCAGGACGACGGCTTTCGTCGTCTCGATGAAAAAGCGCCGAAGCAACGCCTCCTGCAGGGAGTTCACTCCGCCCAGTATGAAAGATGGGAGCCGGGCTGTCAAGCGGCCGTTGTCCCCGGGGCCGCCGGGGCCTTGCGCGCCGCTCGGATTTCCGTTACAATGAAGGGAATCCGAACCATGCCCATGAAATCAGAAACCGCCGCCCACAAAGGCGAAATCACCCGGCTCTCCGAGGGATTGCTCAAGTTGAAGCTCTCCCAGGGGAAGGGCTTCTTCAAGATCGGCGTCGAAAAAAAGCACGGCGAAGCCAACTCCATTTTCCTGGAAATGCAGGGCCACCGGAAGTTCGAGATCGGCAACGACTGCGACACCTGCCATTTCTGGTTCAAGTGCCTTCAGGATCCGAAGATGCCGGTTTCCAAGAAGGTCGCCAACCTCCCCAAGACGATCCAGCTCCCCCGACCGGTGGATGAGACCATGGTCGGCGAGCTTCAGCCGCTATTGGACCTGATGGACAAGGGAGAATACGCCCTTTTTGAGACTTCGGTTAATCTGGCCGGCCCCTACGATTCCGATGATGAGAACTCCTATTTCCACAATACCGAATTCATGGAGCTTTGGGACGTGGCCGATCCCAAGGAAGAGGATCTCCTTTCGGGCTGGGAGCATTACGAGGGCAACCGCCCCCGCATCTTCCGCCACGGGGAGGGCGGGCTTCTTGAGAAACAGTTCGATTTCATCATCCCGCTGGTTCCCCGGGACGCGCTGAAGGAGGAGTACGTTAAGCTTTATCAGTCCATGATCAGCCAAGGCGATCGCCCCCGGATCCTCCTCCTCGGCCTCTACCAGCGCGGGGTGCCCGAGGCCGTCCGCAAGGGCCAGGGGAAGGTTCTGCACTCCTTCTTTGGAGGATTCGTGCTGGACGGACACCACAAGCTGGCCGCTTACCGGCGCTCCGGCGTGCCGGCGAAATTCCTCACCATTCTCTCCTACAAAGCCAGCAAGTTTTCCCTCCTCAAGGACGAAGGCACCTCCGTCCGAGCCAAGCTGGACGATCGCCTCGGCGCTTTAGCCGTTTAATAAGCCGAAAAAACAAGGGACGCCGCCCGGAGCGGCGTCCCTTGTTTTTTACCGTCCCCCCCTTGTTTTTTTTCCAAAGGGGGGTATACTGGTGTAGGACTAAAGGCCCAGAAGATTTTGGGCCTTTGGACACTGCACCTCTGGGACTTTCAGGTCTACACTTAAGCAGATGGCCGGGACCAAAAGACCTAGTCGGATCGCCGAGCGGACCTTCCTGTTCGCGCTTCTGGCCTTTACGGGGCCGCTTCGGCCGTCGGCGGAGGAAACCCTTCTCGCCCAGGCGCCCGGGGCGGCCTTCGGCCATCTGGCCCCATCCTTGTCCCCGGCCGCGACCCGGATCAAGGCCGACCTCGGCGACCTGACCGACGACATCCTGGCCCACTACTCCGGCTCGGGAAAGAACCTGTCCGACCTGGAGAAAAAAGCGCGGGAATTGAAGGACCGCTTGGAAAAAATTTCCCCCAACATGACCGGCTCTGAAGCCGAGCGCCTGCGACGGGAAGTCGACCGCCTCGGGGAGATCGTGGCCGCCGGTCGCGGATTGGCGGGAGGCCCGGCCGCCGATAAAATTCAGGGACGCCTCAAGGCCCTCGTCCGGGCTTTGCGCCAGGAGGACCCGGAAAAATCGGCGGAAACCATGTCCGCCCTGGTCGGGGGTTTGCAGGCCGCCTCGGTCGATCCTTCGCGCGCCGACTGGATCTTCGAACGGATGCGCGACCGCGTGGCCGGCAACCCGGAGGCCGTCAGCGCCTTGTCGGGCCTGCGGCGCGATTTCGACGAGGTGGCTTTCACCGATCCTTCGGACCCCCGGCTTCAGGGGGCCAAGCCGACCGACATGGAAATCCTCCCCCCGCCCGTGGTGGAGGCCGCCATGCCTCGGCCCGCTCCCAAGCCCGCGCCCGAAGGAGAACCCGTCCCGGGGCCCCTTTCCATCTCGGCGGACGCCGCGCTTTCTCCCTTCGCCGATCTTCTTCCGGACGCCGCCCATCGCCAATTCAAGGAAGCCCGGCTCGCCCAGCGGCAGGCTCTTTTTGCGGGCGGCAAGGACGCCCTTTTGGCCGCCGGCGAGGATCCTTCGGCCTACCCTGATCTTCCTTCCGTGGTCGCCAAGCTCCGCGCCGTCGAAGCCGAGGCCCTGGCACTGCTCGGTTTTTCCGGAGCTCCTGCCGACGCGGAGGCCTATCGCGCCCGGGTTAAGACTTTGCTTGAGGTCCGCACCGCCCTGGGCCTCCACCTTGTGAACCTCGCTCGTTACCGGGTCTTTATCCAGCAGGCCCTGCTGGCCGACGCCATGCCTCCGGGGACCGTGCTGGAGCCCTGGGAAATGGGGGCCGCGGCGGAAGGGGCCCGGGACATCACTTTCAAGGCGGAGACGGAGGGCGGGATCACCTATTTCGGCCTCCTTTACCGCTTCGCCGACGGGACCACCCGCTTTCAGGGGCAGGAAAAAAACGGCGGCAAACGCGGCCTGATGGTGGTCTTCGATCCGCAGAGCCGCCGTTCCATCCGCACCGCCGTCGAGTTCGACGACAAGCGCGAAATCGTTCGTGCGGAAAGCAGCGTCATCGAGGTCAACACCGGCAAGCGGGTGAGAAAGGAGATTTCCGACATTCTCCGCAAGCTCACCACCGTCACGGTTTACGACGAGAGCGGCGCGGTGGTCACGGAAGAGACCCAATCGGGCGTCAGCGGCCTGCGCTCGGTCAAGGACTGGAAAAAAGGCCTGCTCATCACCACGGAGAAGGACCGCAAGGCCTCGGTGGTGGCCCTCCCCGGAAAGAGCGGGCCCTCCCCCTTCAAGGCCCAATACGGGACCCTGGAGGAGGACGGACGCTTTACGGTCACCAAGGTGGTCCTCCCCGACGACAAGATCCTGCTCATCCTGAGCAAGCATGTCACAAAGATTCTGGATCAGTCGCAAAAACTCCTGGGCTATGAGGTCGGCGTCGCCGAGCTGCTGAAGCTGCCGAAGGGCGACGGGCGGACCGCCGCTTCCCGGGCTCTGGCCAAGGAAATCCTGGCCGCGTTGGGGGTGGCCGACAAGGACGCCGCGTTCACCGTCCCGTTGGGCAATTTCCTCGCGGATTTCGCGCTTCTTTCACGCGAGCCCGGAGCCGTTTCGGCCCGGCTTTTCATCGATGACAAGGGCACCTTTAATCTGGTTTTTGAGTTCGCCGACAAGACCAAGAAAATCTACAACGGAAAGATCGCGCCCGGGACCGCGGTCAACGGCAAGGTCTCCAAGGGAACCTTCGTCCTCATGGGCACCATCACCGTCGACGCCGCGGGCAAGGGAACCCAGGACCCCCGGCGTTGGATGGAGTACACCGCCGAGGGCACCCGGCTGAACTGGTACGAGACCAAGAGCTCCTACACCGCCCCCTGGTATAAGCCATGGCGGGCCGACGAGGACACCACCCATGTCTGGATCGGAGAGCAGAAATGGAGCGGCTCGGCCGCGGTCGGCGGGTGGCGGGAAGGCCAACGCGTCGAATACCAGAAGGTCACCCGGGAAATCTCCGGCTCCTCCACTTTCGGGATGATCGGCAACGGCATCATGTCCGTCCCCGTCCTGGGGGACATCCTCGACGCCGGCGGCAAGGTGGGGACGACCGTCTACACCGGCCTCATGGCCGCCCCCCAGTGGATCATCAGCGAGGTGGCCGACTCGGACCTCTACAACATCGAGGCGGTGGCCAGCTATTACAAGAATCCCGCGATGCGCGCGGTGATGAGCGACCGTGAGTTCCTGGACCGGCTCCACCCCGGATCTCGCCGGGAGCTGGAAGGGGCGGCCATCCAGAACCGCCGCAAGGGGCTCGAGCAGATCGGGATCACGCCGCACCGCGCCCCCGACGCCTACGCGGCCGAAATGGCCAAGCCCGCCAGCGAGAAGGAACTGGTTGGGGCCTTGTCGGGCTACGGGGCGGGCTCCTACGGGTCGCGCCTCATCGAGATGGGCGGGCAGATGGACGGCTTCGCGGGCGCGGCCGTGACGACCCTCGGGGTGGCGACGGGCGCCTTCGAAAACATCGCCGAGACCATGTTCAACCCCGTGATCTGGGCGACTTTCGGCCTGGGCCGCGCGATCACCGCCATGCAGGCCTCCGAGGCCCTCTTCGGAAGCGCCAAAGCCCTCCAGGTGGCCCTGGGCGCGGCGCGGGTCACCCACGCGGTGCTGGTCACGACCATGATGACCCAATGGGGCGTGGGCATGGCCGACAACATCGGGAAAACCTTCCAGTATTGGGACGGCGACCGCCAGAAATTCTACGAGAAGCTCACCGACACGGCCACCGACGTTTTCTTCGCCGGCCTCATGTATAAAGGATGGAAGGACATGAAGGCCCGGGAGCGGGCGCTCTTGGAAGAAGGGGCCAAGCTCGACGCGCTCAAAAACGAGGCCACGGCCCGGGAAGCCGCCAAGCTGGCCAAGGACGCTCCCCAAATCCCCGAGTCCACCGGAGTTCCGGCGGAGGTGGGGAAGGGCCCGAAGGGCGGTCCAGGAAAAGGGACCGGCGCCCCCGAGGCGCCCGTGGAGCCGCCGGCTGCTCCGGAAAAAGGCGGGAAGGCCAAAACCCAGGCTTCTTCTTCCTCGAAGGGCTTGGACCGGGCGCAGAATGCGGTGGAGAAGGCGAAGGTCGAAGCCGGGGCCATCGAGTCGGCCGGCGAGGCCAAGGTGAAAGCCGCCCAGCATACCCAGGCCCCGGAAGCCAAGGCTCAGCCGCAGGCCAAAGCCCAGGCCCCCGCTCCCGAGACCAAGGCCGCGCCCGAAGCCAAAGCGCAAAAGGCCCCGGCTCCCGAAACCAAGGCCGCCCCTGAAGTGAAGGCTTCCCCGGAGGCCAAAGCGCAGAAGGCTCCCGCCCCCGAGACCAAGGCCGCCCCGGAGGCCAAAGCCCAAAAGGCTCCGGCTCCCGAAACCAAGGCCGCCCCGGAGACCAAAGCCACCCCTGAGACCAAAGCGCGCAAGGCGCCGGTCCCGGAAACCAAGGCAGCCCCCGAGGTGAAATCCACCGAGGCCGCCGGAGCCGAGCAGGTCAAATCCCCCAAATCGGGCGAGGGCCGGCGCTCCGCCTCCAAGAAAGGCAAAGGGCCTTCGGTCCCGGAGGAAAAGGCTCCCTCCGAGCGGGTGAACGAAAGGGCCGGGCGGGAAAAGGCATCCAAACCCCTGGAGAAGACCGAGACCAAGCCCTCCGAGAGGGCCGCCGTCGAGGAGACGGGTCCTCGGGAAAAATCGCCGCGTCGCTCCCGCGCGGCCAAGCCCACGGAAACCGCCAAGGAATCCGGCAAGCCCGGAGCCGAAAAGGCCGTCGCCGAGGAAGCGTCCCCCCGCCGGCCCCGGAAAGCAAAAGGCGCCGTCGCCGAGGAAGCTTCCCCTCGCCGCCAGCCCCGGAAGGGCAAAGGCGGCGCGGCCCCCGAAGAGGCCGCCGGACGGGAAAAGGTCAAGGCTCCCGAGGTCAAGGACACCCGCCCGTGGCGCCAGAGAATCACCGAGGGCATGAAGAATTGGAACCAGAAGCCCGTGGCGCGTTACCCGGTTTATACCGACTCCGACGCCGTCAAGCCCGACCCCGATTCCCGCAAGAAGAAGGACCCTCCTCCCCCCGTGGAGGAAGACACCGTTTTGCCCGAGGACGGCCCCGGGCCGCGGCCCCCGGCCGAAGGAGGGCCCGAAGAGACGCAAAAAGAGGAAGATCCCCGCCTGCCGGAAGACGAGCGCCCGGTCGAGGAGCCCCAACAACTCGCCCGCAAGAACGAAGTTCCGCCGTCCGAGCCCCGGCAGGCTCCGCGCCAGCCCGATGATTCCGGGCGGAAAACCTCCGGCGGCGATTCGGGCGGCGGTTCGGGCGGCGGTTCCGGCGGCGGCAAGAGCGGCGGCGGTGGAGGGGGCGGTGGAGGGGGCGGTGGTGGTGGCGGTGGAGGAGCAGGAGGGGGTGGCGGTGGTGGAGGAGGCGGCGGCGGTGGGCAAGGTTCGGACGCCGCCCCGGCGGGAGGGTCCGTCAGCGCGGCCGCTCCCGAAGCGGCGCCCCAGCCGACTTTCGGCGCTCCTCCCATTCCCCGGCAGGCCGCCCAGGTCCCCGCCCCCCGGCGTTCGCGGGAGCCGGTTTCCCCTTCCCTGGCCGGCCTGCCCACGGGACACAAGCCCGCTCCTTCTCTGGCCTCCCGGTTCGACGGCTCCAAGGACAAGGCCCCCGCCGCGGCTCCCAAAACCGCCGAACAGCAATTCCCCCAATATCAACCGAGCAATATGTCCCAGAGCCCGTGGAATCCGAAGGCTCCCGCCTTCGCTCAGAAAGAGGCCGCCGCTCCGGCCGCTCAGCCGCAATCCTTTGAGGAGGCCGGTCCCGCGCCGGCCGTCCAAGCTCCCGCCCCCGTGGAGCAGGAGGATTTCTCCTACACCTACCTGCCCCAAGCGAAGCATTCCTGGGAGCTCGATCCCCTGCTCAAGGACATCCAGGACCCGAAGACCCGCGAGTACCTGGCCATGGCGCTGAGGCTCGCGGCGGGCTTGGCGTTGGGGTATTTGCTTCTGCACTCCAACATCGGCTACCTGGTGGGCATCTCTAAGAAAAAGCGCGCGCATTAAGGTAAAATAAGAAGGATCGGGCCCGGACGCTTTTCCGCGAGCCCGCTTCCCAAAGAATGCTTTCCCGTTGTCCGAGCTGCGGTGCCGAAGTCGCCGACGAGGCGACACGTTGTCCCTCCTGCCATTGGGACTTCGAGCAATTCCGACGCATCCCTCCGGAAAACGCGCCCGCCGCCCCGGAGCGTCCCAAATCCGAGCCGGCCGAACCCGCTCCTGCCCCGTCGCCCGAGCCGGCATCCTTTCCGCCCCTGGAGATCGTCGCCTCCCCTTTCGAGCCGCCGCCGGACTCGCCGGGGCTTGCCGCTCCCCCCGCCCGTTCGGTTGCGCCAGCTCCTTCTTCACCTCCGCCTCCCGCCTTGGCTCCGATGGCCGCTCCGGAGGCCGCCAAGCCTCCCGCCCCCCCGGAGCCGTCGAAGCCGCGGGTTTCGCAATTGCCCCCCGCTCCGTCCTTGCCCGTGGGCGGTCCGCCGCCGCTTCCGAAGCAATCATTCCCGATGCCGGATTACCCGGCATCGCCCGCCCCGTCGCTGGGGATGCCCCAGCTTCCCAAGCGGGCCGCGGAAGATTCTTCGAATAAACCGGAGACCCCGGGCGTCGCCTCTCAATTTCCCAAACTTGGAATGCCGAAAGCCCCGGAGGCCCGCAAGGAGACTCCCGCGGGGGCGCCCCCCGCCTCAACACCCCCGGTCGCTCCCCCGGCCCGCGGCGCGACCCCGCCGCCGCGCCCATTGACTCCACCGCAAACCCTGATCGCTCGCGGGGGGGCTGTTCCCCCCGCCCCCCGCCCCAAGGAGCCGGGAAACCGCCCTCCTCCCAGCAAGCCCGGCGCCCACAAAACTCCCGCGCCCCATCCCGCGCCCGGGACTCCGGCCCCGAAAGATTCGGGAAGGACCCCGGTCCCCAAGGAGGCGGCGAAAACCCCTGCTCCTGCTTCCGACGCGGCCCGCAAGACCTCCCCCCCGAAATCTCAGCCCACGGGGAAAAAGGACGAAGGAGGCATCCCAAAAGGCGTTCTCATCGGAGGGGGGCTTTTGGCCCTGGGCATCTGCCTGGCCGTTTATGTGATCACCCTGCCCGAGCGGGACGGCGCCTCCAAGAAAATGACGAAGGTTCAGTTCCCCGAAAATAGTCCGACGGTGAAATTGGGCGTGCCTCCTCCCGCTCCGGTCGCGGCGCAGCCGGCCCCTCCGCCCGTCGAACCCGCGCCGCCCGCCCACGCGCCGACGGCATCGCCCGCGCCGCCCGCCCACGCGGCGGCGGCTCCCCCCCCTCCGGTTCCTCAT
>CAYHPY010000050.1:0-24844 GCA_964358485.1 uncultured Elusimicrobia bacterium | reverse complement strand
CACTACCGCAACTCCTACCTCCTGTCCATCGCGATGCTCAAAGCCCTGGACCGCGCCCAACCCTCCCGCCAGCCCCACCTCTAAAAAAAATAATTAGGGACACCCCCCATTTTTACCAAGAATGGTAAAAATGGGGGGTGTCCCCAATTATTCGATGACGAAGGCGACGAAGGACATGACGTCGAGTTCGGCCATGGTGTAGCGGACGCGAGTGGGGGCCAGGGAGTCGCGGACGACGAAGGTGCGGGCGCCGCCTTCCTCGGAGGCTGCGACCAGGGCCACGGCGTGCTGGTGCCAGTAGGGTAGGGCGCGGACCCCGTCCAGGTCGGAGACATCCTTGTCGAACCAGCCGATGGCGCCCAAGACCGCGCCGTGCTTCTGGATCAGGCCGGCCAGCTCCTCCTGGGAAGGGGCGTGGGAGGTCATTTTCAGGCCGTGGCGCGCCAGGACCTTTTTAAACTCCTCCAAAGTGAGGCCCGAGACTTTGACGTCCTTCTCGGGAAACATCGCCTCGATCCCGGCTAGAAATTCCTCATAGGTCATCTTCTTGCGGACGGCGGCCATGGCGGGGATCGGCATGTGGTAGAAAGCCTGGGGCCAGCAATCCTCGTACTTCTGCTGAAGGATGGTTTCCCCCTGGACGGGCCTTGCCAGGGCGCGCTCGCGGGCGGCGGCCGAGGCCTTCTTGGTCAGTCGGATCTGAAGGGCGCGCAAATCGTCGGGAATGTTGGAGAGGGCGACGCCCAGGACCAGGCCGCTGAGCTTGGCCTGCAGGCCGAACGGGTCGGCCAGCGCCGCGCGGCGAACCTCGGTCAAGGCCGCCGTCAAAGCGGAGCTTCCCGCCAGGCTGGAAGCCGGAATTTCGGCCCCCAATTCCATGACCAAGGAATCCCGCAGGCTCCGCTGGCCTTCCATGCGCTTCTCCAAGGGGGCGTCGGCGATAATTTTCAGGTGGCGCCGCGCAAGCGCGTAGTTTCCGGTCAGAATGGATTCGCTCAGGGCCGAAATGGCCTCCCCCATCGGGGACTCGGCCCCGTCGGAGACGTCGTCCTGCAGACGCCGCGCCTTGGCGAGCAGGGAATTGGTCAGAATGGGATCTCTCATGGAACTCTCCGCCGCTCCGAAGGCGGCCCTCATTTTACCTGAAATCCACTCCGAGGCCATCGACCCCATGGGATTTGGAATGCCTTTAAGCCCTTCCCTCACCGCGATGCGAGTTTTTTTAAGGCGAGGCCGGGCCGCGAAATCCCCCCCGGAGGCGGCCAAGACCGAAGAGCCCATTTCCCTCAGCGGGCCAAGCCCGCCGGGAGAGCCGTCGGCGACGGGCGCGAAATCCGCCTTGGGTCCCACCGCGGCCTCGCGCAGGGCCGCGGCGGCGGCGGGCCGCGGGTCCGAGGCCGTGGAACCTCCGGGCTGGGGCGAAATCAGGGGCGCCGGCATCGCCTCGACGGCTCCCCGGGACGACGGGGAAGGGGCCGAGAGCCCGGGCAAAGTGGGGGTCAAGCGGGGGGCCGCGGCGGCCGTTCCGGCGGCGACGCCCGCGGCGGCGACGGCGAGCAGGGGCGAAACCCGCAACAGGACGCCCGCCGATGGACCGGTCCGGGGTTTGGGCTGGGAAAGGACGCGGGCGAAGGCTTCCAGCGGGACGAGCCCCTGGGAAAGCTGGAGACAAAGCGACAACGATAGAACCGACGCCGAAGAACGGCGGGGGCCGGACATGCCTATATTATAGCGGCCTGGGAAAAACCTCCCAGAGGCGTTCGGCCCAAGCTCGACGGGCCAAAGGACCCAGTCAGCCGGGCGCCAATCCGAAGCGCCCCAAGGATTCGACGAGTTCCGCCAGGGCCTTGGGGGTCTGGGCCCCGATCTCGGCGAACATGGCCGGGGGATTGGCCTGAAGACGGACCAGGGCCTCCCGGCTGCGGGCCAGGATCACGTCCCGCTCCGAGAACCAGAGCGTCTCGAAGCCCGCCGCCCGCAGGCGCGCCGCGGCCTCCAAAAGGCGGGGCCCGACATTCTGCCCCTCCAGGTCCGCCCGGTTCGAGCGCCGGCCGATGTGGGCCTGGAAAACCCGCCGAAACAACAACTTTTCCAGGGATTCGGAGACCCGGCGGGCCAATTCCCCCTCGGAGTACAGGCAGACCTCGGGCTCGCGCGTTTTCCGGGGGTCCAGGATCAACTCCCCCAGATTGCCCGCGCCGATAAGAATGGTTCCCTTGGGGATAAGCGGAAACGGATTTTCCCGGAGCCGCTCGTGCAGGGCCAGCACGGCGGAGGGCTCGGTCCGGCAGCCCGCCTGCAGTTTGAGCCCGCCGGCGTCGGCCCCCATGCGCTCCAGAAAGAAACGGTAGGAGCCGGGCAAGGGAAACCCGGCGAAGGCCTCCAGGCGGGCGATGTCGCCGGGAGCGGCCCCTTTCAGTCGATTCCGGAAATCCGGATCGTCCTCGGCGGCGTAGTCGACCAGGGCCTCAATGTCGATCATTGCCCAAGATGATTTTTGAGTTCTTGAGGCAGTGGGCGCAGGGCTTCATAAAATTCGGATTGTGCGGCAGGGCCTCGCCGTTGGGTTCGGCCCCCCGCCAGCGCACCGCCACCTCGGAGATCTGGTCGTAGGAAAGTTTCTTGTCGCGGAAAGGCTTGAAGAGGGTTTTCTCGGCGCACCAGAAGGCGCCGGCGGCGTAATTGTCGGGGTCGAGCTTCAGGAAATTCCCCTCGGCCAAGCCGCTGCCCATCAGGAACTCGGCCCCGGGGAATTTCTCCTGGAGGCGGGATTTGAGCGCGGAAACCGGGCCGACGAACTCGGGATTGCCGGGATTTCCGGAGAAGGCGATCAAAACCTTCCCGTCCTTGAGCACCGCCACTCCCACGGCCCGGGCGATGTCCTTGGGCAGCTTGAGTTCGTCCAAAGCCGCCGCCACCTGGTCCGCCGCGCCGCGGGCCTTGGGGCCGAACTTAAATGGATATTCCGAGCCGATCCTGGCCATGGCTTCGGCGTCCTTGAGGCCCGCCTCCAGGCTCTTGGGGGAGGAGAGGTCCAGGCGCTGATGCGCGGGCAGGCGGCCGTTCAGGAATTCCAGCATCTCCGCGGCCTTGGCCCGGTAGGCCGGATCGGCGGAGGCGGCTTTCAGGACCAAGGCGTTGAGTTCCGCGGGGGAGAGGCCTTTATGCTCGGGGAGGGCGGACAGCTTTCCCCGAACCTCGCCCCGGAGGTCCTTCAGGGATTTGCGCAGGCCTTCAAGGCCCTTGGCGGATTCGGGGTCCAAACCGGCCGAACCGGCGGCCAGGATTTCCAAACGCTCGGCGTGTTTGAAGAAGTTCGGGGAAACCTCCGGGGAGCGGATTCCCGTTCCCCCGGACTGCAGGTCGGTCCGGATCGCGTCCAGGACCAGGTCCATCTCGGCGCGGTTGGCGGCATAGCGGAGAGCGGTCACCTGGAACTTGGTCCGGAAGAAGGCGATCTGGGCCTGGAAGGCCTCCGGGCTCAAGCCCCCGGACTTGGCGTAGGCGTCCAGGAAGGACTTTTGGACCGCGGCGATCTCCCCGGGCTCGAGATGGACCCCCTTGATCTTGTTGTTGGTGGGCAGGCTCTCCAGAAAGCGCGCCACGTCGGCCATCGGGCTCTCCGTTCCCTTGAGCCCCGGCCCGACGGACTTGATGAGGGACTCCGCGTCGATGATGACGACCTTGCCGTCCTGGACCATGAAATTTCCGGGGTGGGAATCCCCATGAACGATCGCGCCCGGGGATTTCCCCCGGACATAGTCCTTGCCGATGGCCTTGAGCTTGGCCTTGAGGGCCTGGGCCACCTCGGGCGGGATGGAACTGTCGGCGAAATTCCCGTTGCCGGCCGGGGAAGCCAAGGCGTTGACGTACTCCAAGGTCTTGGCGAGGGTCTCGCGCCGCGCCTTGGTCGAGATGCTGCTCCCTTTCCCGGCCCGATGCAGTTCGGCCATGGACTCGGCCACCGCGCGAACCTGCTCCTCGGCCCCGCTCAAGGCCTCGACCCGCTCGCCGGAACCCGGCGCCAGCCGCCCGACCTCCCGCAATTTCCCGAAGAGATCCTTGCCCGGCGCCGCTTCCATCAGCAAGCCCATCTCGCCGCTGTCCCCATGGCGGAAGGTCCCCAACGGCCGGACCAAGGCGGAACGCTTGAGCCCGAAACCTTCCAGGATCTTGCCGGCCGCCAATTCGTCGGCCAGCATCTGCTCGGCGTGGGCCTTGGGATAGACCTTGTACACCCCGATGGTCTTTCCGCCCGACTGCATCAGGTAAACGTCCGCGCCCGAGGTCGGCATGGTTTCCGGAAGCGCGGCCCGGGGCCGCTCGGCCAAACCCAGGTATTCCTGGACCAATCGGGCCGAAGCCTCCCCTCGCGCCAGGTCGGCCGCCGCTTTCGCGTCGGCGGGCCCGGTCCGTTCGACCTTGGCGGGAAGGGCGTCCACGACCTCGGCCGCGGCCGTGATTGCCTTGCGGTCGAAAGCGTCCGGACCGTCCTTGGCCAGGGACCCGAAGCTTTTCTCCAAGGCCGCGCCGAAGGCCTTTTGGTTCTCCCCGGTCCAATCATGCTTCGGCGCGTCCGCGTTGGAGGACGCGCTCGCGCGGCCGGCGGGAGCGGAGGGATCGCCCAGAATCCGAACGCTCAAGTCGGCGGCGAGATTCTCGAGGGCTTTCAGGCTCTTGGGCTCCAAATCCCGCATCGAGCCGCCGGAGACTCCGGGCAGGCCGAGCAAGTCGGCGGCGGCTTTGGAGGCCAGCCCGCGCACGCCCGCGGGGTCCATCGCCTCCAGGGCGGTTCGGGCGGCTTGGGTCGAGGGCTGATCTCCCGCTCCGAAGACCGGCTCCTTGAGCTTGGCCTCGGCCGACGCGGCCCCCAGGGCCTTTGCCGCGTCGATACTCTCTCCCTTGGCCAACGCGGCCTTGGCGTTCTCGAAGCCCTTCAAATTCGCCTCGAACACCTTCCCATGCTCCGGCAGAAGGGACCAGGCCTGGCTCCGGCTCAGAAGCCCCAGTTCCGGCAGGCCGAGCTTGGCCGCCAGCCCGCGATCGAAGGCATAGGCGCCCTCGGTGCCGATCGTGGAAAGGAAGCCCGCCGTGTCCAGCTTGGAGAAGTCCATGACCGGCTTGCCGATCCCGGCGTTGATCTCGCCGGCCAGGGCGTCCACGATCTTGGCGGCCCCGTTAAAGTTCTCGGTGGCGTACCAGCTGGACTTGTCGGCGAACTCGGAGAGCATGGCGGCTTCTTCCAGGACGAACTTCTGGTCGGCCGGGGAAAGCTTTCGGAGCATGGCCTCGTAGCGCTCGGGCGGGGAATTGCCGGACCCCGCGTAGGCCGGGTTCTTGTGGGTGGCGTCGAAGGGGAACTCGGTGCGCTGGATCATGGCCTCGGCGATGGCCAGCTTGCGCTCGTCCCAGCCGAAGACCTCTTTCAAGGCCGACCGACCCTTCTCTCCGTGGATGGACATCCGGCCCTCGAAATCGGCCCGCAGAAGCTCGATGGTGGCCGGAACGCGCGCCGCCTTGCCGGGCTCCCGCAGGGGATCCAGGTCATGGAGCATCGCGATCTCGGCCACCAGGGCCGCCTGGTCGCCGGGCAGCCGCTTTGAAGCCAGGGCGAAGGCCATGTCGGCCACCTTCATGGAGTGAAGATAGTTGTGGTAGACCTCGCCGGACTCCAGGGAGGGATGGAGCTTCTTGAAGGTCTCAAATGGAATGTAGCGCTCCACCGGGACCCGGGCCGCCAGGGCCCCGGCGCCGAGGTCGGTTCGCGCGGCGGCGTTGCGCCAGGCCTTCTGCGCCTCGATGACGGTGGTGGCGTCCTGGACGGCGCGGTCGTAGGCCGCGCCCTTATCTCCATGGGCGGGAACCTCGACCTTGACCAGATGGCCGGTCGCGGTTCCGACGCGGGCGGGGTCCTTGCCGGTCGCCTTGGCCT
Source organism: uncultured Elusimicrobia bacterium (assembly GCA_964358485.1). Classification (GTDB taxonomy): domain Bacteria; phylum Elusimicrobiota; class Elusimicrobia; order UBA1565; family UBA9628; genus CAYHPY01. The sequence continues at coordinate 18,912 of CAYHPY010000050.1, read as the reverse complement.
GCTCGGCGACCCAGGACCGGACCTGCTCCACCTGCTTGGCGGTCGGCTGGAAGGCCGGGTCCCCGGCGCCGAATTTGTGGCGGGCCACCGCGGCCAGCAGGCGGTCGCCTTCGGCCAGGCGCTTGGGGAGCAATTCGCCGAAGAGTTCCCCGGTCCGGTCCTTGGCCAAAACGTGGAAATCCTTCGACACGACACGGGCCGCGTGCAAAACTTGGCTTTCGGGAACGCCGAGCTCCTTGGCGATCTCGGCCCGGACCTCGAGCACCACCTTGCCGAACTCCTTGAACATGACGTCCCCGGCGTCGTGGCCGAGCTCGGCATGGTCGTTGACCGCCTTGAAATTGTCGATCTCGACCTTGTAAAGGCGGTCGAAGACCCCCAGGCGCTCGGCCAGGTTCTCCCGGATGGATTCGCGGTTGCCGAGCCCGGTTTTCGGGTCGGTGTGGATGGCGTGGAGGAAACTCTCGAGCTCCGTCTGGCCCAGGGCCTTCAGGGATTGCTGATATTCGGGAGTTTCCCAAACCGGCGGGCGCTCGATCCGGGGGGGCCGGGCCCCCAACTGCGAGCGGTCCCGCAAGCGGAAGGATCCGTCGTCGGCGACTTCAGAGACCGAGTTCTTGCCCCCGGCCTTCTTGGAATGGTCCAGAGCCCGGTCGGCCAGCTTGATCGCGCGCTCCAGGGCCGCGTCCGGAGCTCCCTGGGGATCGATCCGCGCCACGCCCAAGGAAAGCGTTCCGACGCGGGAGCGGACCTGCTCGAGATTGATCGAGGATTCCGGCTGGCCGGCCCCGGCGGCCTTGGCCTTCGCGTCGACGACCGCCTGGCGGCGGACGGCGTCCATGATCGTCGGAACGTCTCCCTTGACCCCGTGGCTGCGCGCGAACTGGGCCAGGACCTCGGCCAATTCCAGATTATCGGCATGGAAGCGCTCGCCGGCGTGGCGGGCCGCCTCGGCGATCTTGAGGCCCTCGCCCTTCTTGGCGAAGATGACCACCTCTTCCCCGCCCTTGCGGACCACGACCGATCGGCCGGCCGCCGCCGCGCCCTCCTCGGCGCGCCGGATCATGCGGGCCAGCACCTCGTCGGCCATCAGGCCGCCGATGGTGTCGCCGAACATTTGGCGCATGGAGCGGTCGATGGAGCCGAAGCTGTCCCCGTCGAACATCACCGCTTCCTGGTAGTCCCGCAGGAGAGCGGAAGCGTGGTCGTCCAGATAGCGCTGATTGTAGGCCCCGGTCAGGACGTCCCGGTAGACGCGCTCCTCCAGGAGCGGCCGGGCGGAGTCGGGCGCCCCTTTCATCCAAGGGGCGGAGTCGCCGATGGTGGTGGGTTTGGCCAGATCCATTTTGACGACGGCCAGCAAGCCGTCGAAATCCTCCTGGGTCTTGGCGTACTTGAGCGCGGTGACCTGCATCCGGGCCTGGTGGTATTGCCGGTGGGCCTCGAAATCCGCCGGCTTGATCTTGGCCTGCTTGGCGTAGGCCGCGAGGAAGGCCTGCTGGAGGCCGGAAAGCTCCTCGGGGGTCAGGTTCATGCCCTTGAGCTTGTTGTTCAGGGCCATGGACTCCACGAACCGCCCCACGTCGCCCAGGGGGCTCTTGGTCCCCTTGCCGGACTTGCTCACCGACTCCATGGAGGTCTCAAGATCGATCATCGTGATCTTGCCGTCCTTGTCCATGAAGAAATTGCCCGGGTGGGCGTCGCCGTGGGTGATGTGGCCCGGGATGTCGTGGGTGAGGTAACCCTCGCCCAGCTTGGCCAGGCGCTCGCGCATCGCGTGATAGGTTTCGGAAGGGAGCTTGCCCTTCATCGCGTCCAGGGCGACGAGGGCCTTATCCAGGCTGGCCTTCTTTTCCCCCGCGTCCATTTTTCCGGTGGGCCCGGCCTGGTGCATCTCCGCCATGGCCTTGGCCATGGACTCCACCCGGCCCTGGATCTCCGCCACCTTCTCGACCCGGGCCGCCGAGCCCAGCTCCAGCTTGCCGATCTCCTTGAAGTACCCGTAGAAATCCTTGCCGCCCGCCCCCGCCATCATGTAGCCGATTTCCCCGCTCTCGCCCAGCCGCCACGCGCCCAGGGAATCCACCGGGATCGACTTCTTGAGCCCCAGGCTCCCCAAGGTCCTCCCGGCCCCCAGCTCGTTCATGATCGTCACCGGGCCCTTGCCGTTGTTGGTGAAGACCTTGTAGACCCCGACCACCTCGTCTCCTTTTTTGAGGATGAAAATCTGCGCGCCCGACAGCGGGTCGGTGTCCGGGGCCACCACCTTGAGCGGCTCCTTGATTCCCAGATACTCCTGGGCCATCTTGGCGATGGCCTCCTGGCGGGCCCCCATCGCCTCGGGCAGGGCGTCGGTTCTCTGCAGGCCCTTCACGAATCCGTCGGCGTCCGCGCCCTCGGGGCCGAATTTCGTCAGAAGCTCGAAGCTCTGGTCCACCGCCTTGCCCATCTTCAGGCGGTTTTCCTGCATCGCGTGCGTCTCCACGACGGACGGCTTGGGGAGCGTGGAGAGATCGGCCTTGACCGCGTTGAGCAGGCCGTTGAAATCCTCGGGGGTCTTGGCGTATTTGAGGGCGATGACCTGCATCCGGGCCTGGTGGTACTGCCGGTGAGCCTCGAAATCCGCCGGCTTGATCTTGGCCTCCTTGGCGTAAGAGGTCAAAAACGCCTGCTGGAGGCCGGAGAGCTCCTCGGGGGTCAGGTTCATGCCCTTGAGCTTGTTGTTCAAGGCCATGGACTCCACGAAGCGCCCCACGTCGCCCAGCGGGCTCTTGGTCCCCTTGCCGGACTTGCTCACCGACTCCATGGAGGTTTCAAGATCGATCATCGTGATCTTGCCGTCCTTGTCCATGAAGAAATTGCCCGGGTGGGCGTCGCCGTGGGTGATGTGGCCCGGGATGTCGTGGGTGAGGTAACCCTCGCCCAGCTTGGCCAGGCGCTCGCGCATCGCGTGATAGGTTTCGGAAGGGAGCTTGCCCTTCATCGCGTCCAGGGCGACGAGGGCCTTATCCAGGCTGGCCTTCTTTTCCCCCGCGTCCATTTTTCCGGTGGGCCCGGCCTGGTGCATCTCCGCCATGGCCTTGGCCATGGACTCCACCCGGCCCTGGATCTCCGCCACCTTCTCGACCCGGGCCGCCGAGCCCAGCTCCAGCTTGCCGATCTCCTTGAAGTACCCGTAGAAATCCTTGCCGCCCGCCCCCGCCATCATGTAGCCGATTTCCCCGCTCTCGCCCAGCCGCCACGCGCCCAGGGAATCCACCGGGATCGACTTCTTGAGCCCCAGGCTCCCCAAGGTCCTCCCGGCCCCCAGCTCGTTCATGATCGTCACCGGGCCCTTGCCGTTGTTGGTGAAGACCTTGTAGACCCCGACCACCTCGTCTCCTTTTTTGAGGATGAAAATCTGCGCGCCCGACAGCGGGTCGGTGTCCGGGGCCACCACCTTGAGCGGCTCCTTGATTCCCAGATACTCCTGGGCCATCTTGGCGATGGCCTCCTGGCGGGCCCCCATCGCCTCGGGCAGGGCGTCGGTTCTCTGCAGGCCCTTCACGAATCCGTCGGCGTCCGCGCCCTCGGGGCCGAATTTCGTCAGAAGCTCGAAGCTCTGGTCCACCGCCTTGCCCATGCGGGAGCGGTTGTCGCGCATCGCGGGCGTCTCGGCCGCCGCGGGAGCCTGCCCTTTCAAGGCCAAGCCCTGGTCGGCGCTCGCGGCGGAAGCCGCTTTCACCCGGGCCAGGTCCAGGCCGTTGGCCAACCCGTTCATGAGCGCGGTTTGCAGATTGGCCGCGGCCGCGGGAGGCGCTCCCTTGCCCGAGAACCCGGTCAGGCGGAAGGTGTCGGAGCCGAGGTCCTTGGTCAATTGCATTCGGGCCTTCGGCGCCGAGGGATCCCCGGGGATCGGCTCCACCCTCCAACGATTTCCGGCTTTGTCCCAGTGGAGTTCCACCTCGGAGACGCGGGTCGCCGGATTCATGGCCGCGACGATCTTTCCCTGCAAGCCCGAATCCCCCAGAAGGGTTTCGGCGTGCTTGGCGGTCAAGGGGGACTTGAAGGATTCCGTCAGCAAATAATCCAAATGCTCGGCCGCCGCCGGCGCCAGCTTGCCCCGGGAGCCGGGGGCGACGGCCATTCCGGCCAGCTCGAAACCGTCGCCGTTCTTAAGGACCTTGAGCTCCAGATCGACGGCCCCATCCTTGGGCGGGAAGGGCTTGGCGCTGATCTCGAGGATGCGCCCCGTGGCCGGGTCGGTCCGGGCATGAAGCGCGCCCGAACCCTCGGGCAAATCGGCCTGCTTGGCGGCCTTGATGAAATCGGGGCGCTCGTGCACCTTGGAGTAGCGGGCCTCGGTCCAATCCAGCGCCGTCCGGCCTTCCAGGCCCGCGCCCTGAAGGCGGTTGCCCAAGGACCGGGCGAATTTCCCGAAGGCGTTGAGCTCCGGCGGCGCGTCCGGCGCGGCCCCCGGAGCCTTGGGCTTGACCAGCCCGTCGGCCACGCCGTTGAGCTTGCGGCCCCAGCCGGCGAGCATGTTGCCCGGGGCCTGAGCCACGGCGGAGGCGCCTTTGACGAAGGCCGTGACCTTGGGGTTGTTGGCCTGGAAATGGGCCACGCGCTGATGATGGCGCAGGACGGTCTGATTCCAATCCGAGGTGAGCTTGCGCCCGGCGGTCCGCCCTCCCGCCGCGAAGGTGGGAAAGTGCTTGCCGAGGAAGCTCTCCACTTTCACCATCCGGTCATTGAACCGGTCGAAGACTCCGGGTTTGTCGGGAGCCGTCTTGGGCCCGATTCCGGCGTCCTGGGGCCGAGCCGCCGGATCGCCCTGGGGAGCGGATTGCTCGGGCCGGATCGAAGGCTCCTGGGCTTGGACAGGCGGCTCCACGGGCTTGCCGGGAGCGTCCGCCGGCCGCGGGGCGTCCGGCTTGGCCGCGGGGGCGGGCTCCTTGGCGGGCGTTCCGGAATCGGCGGGTTTGGGATTGGACTCGACCGGTTTGACCGGAGCTTCGGGCTTCGGCTGGGCGGACGGAGCTTCCGAGGAACGGGATTTCCGGGGCTCTTTGGTGTTTTGGCGGCGAGGCTGGGGAGATTTCGCCGGCTTCGGGTCGCCCGCCGTCCTGTCCGAAAACCCTTGATCCTTGGTTTTCCGAAGGTCCTTGATGCTTGCGTCCTTGGGTTCCTTGAGATTTCCTTCCTTCGGGCTCGCGTCCTTGGGATTTTTGAAATCGCCATCGGGGTCCTTCAGGTTTCCGTCTTTCAGGTTTCCGTCTTTCAGGTTTCCGGCATCGGGCTCTTTGAGATTCCCCTCATGAGCCTCGGGGGTTTTGAGTTTCCCGTCCGCGTCTGCGTGGAGCGGATCGAAGTCCCCGCCTTTTTGAGGCGGCCCCCGCCCGAGATTGGCGTCCATGTCCGCCGGCTTGGGCTGATGAGGAGCGGCTTGATGCGGAGCGGCCGTCACTTCCGGGCGAGGCCCCATCGCGATCAGGTCCTTAGGCGGCTCGGCCGGGCTCTTGACGGGCGCGGGGGCGTCGGCGTGCTGGGCGGCGACGTCCGGACGGACGGGGGCGTCTTTGACCGCGACCGCGTCGGCGGGCTTGGCGGTCGGCGCGGGGGCGGGTTTGGGAGCGGCTTCCGGGGCCTTGATCGGCTCCGGAGCCTTGGGCGCTCCCGCCGGTGAGGAGTGGGCGGAGGGGACCTTGGAATTGGCCACCATCCCGCTGCGAGGGGTGATGTCGCCGCCGATGGCGGAAGCGGAAGGGCTGCCCAAGGTCCCGCTGTCGAAGCCCGCGGGTTTGGCGGCGTGCAGGCCCGTCGGGACGGGGCTGTTGCGCGGAACGGGCGGAGGGGCGCCATGCGGCGGGCCTCCGGGGGAAGGAGGGTCCACGCGCGGCGGCGTTCCGCCCGCCGGGGGAGCGTCCCCGTGGGGCGGGGGAGTTCCGCCCGCCGGGGGATTGTCCCCATGCGGCGGAGGAGGCGTGACGTCCTGGTTCTGCGGCGGAGTCGGCGGCGCGTCCCTGGGAGGAGCCGCGCCGTCGCCGCCTGATGGGATGTTCTTGTTGCCGATGTCGGGCGGCGGCTTGTTGCCACCGAAGACGCTCTTGGACTGCTTGCCCATCCAGTGATAGATGCCGTCCATCGGGATAAGCATGGCCGCCCCCCGGACGCCCTGATTGATCATGTCGAGATTTCCGGTCGCCGCGCCCACCGAGAGGTTGTAGCCGGCCATGCCGCCTTGGAAGTACATCAGGCCTTTGAAGGCCTTGGGCAAGGTCTTCACCGTGAATTCGGAGGTCTGCTTGACGATCTTGGTGGTCCGGCTGACGGCTTTCCCGGCCTTGACCGCGTTGTCGACGGCCTTGGCGGATTTGATGGCGATCTTGGCCGCGGCGGCCATGCCGCCCATCATCAAAAGATTGGTCGGGTCGAGCAGGCCCTCGATGAGGCCGCCGGCCAGGCCGCCCAGGATGGCGGAGGCCATCGGGTTGTTCTCGCCCCAGTTGTTGTAGCGGATGCTGTTGGAGGTATAGTCCCCCAGCTTGGCGGCGGCGTTCCAGACGCTGGTGCCTGTGCCGACCTTGTAGTCGTAGCGGCCGACCGTGCGCCCGCTCATGTCTTTGATCGACACGCCCTGCATGACGTCCGAGCCCCAGAGCAGGCCCGCCCCGCCCTTGTCGTAGGTTTCGCCTTCCTCGCCGACCCGGTATTGCCGCTGGTCCCGGCTCCAGTTTTTGCCCCCCACGAAGCTGGCCACGCGTTCGCGGTTGCGTCGCTTGCCGTTGGCGAACTCCGGAATGCCCAGGTTCTCGTCGGTCTCGTAAAGCACAAAGGCGTGGCTCTTGTCCCCCAGGAAGTCGCGGATGGCTTTGAGGCGGTTGGTGTTGGAGACTTGGAGCTTCTGCTCCCGGCCCTGGACGGTGTCGGGGCCGGAGAAGAGCTCGGCGTTCTCCTTGGGAAGCTCGGCGTAGCGGAAATTGAGGGGCTTTTCGTTGATGACCCGGTTGGCGGCCTTGTCCCACTGCCGGGTGCTGACCGACGCGGAGCCGCCGGAACCGAAGTTGAAGCCCACGTCGAAAACGTCCTTGCCGTTGATTTCGCCGGGGCGCTTGACCTGGCCGTCGAAGAGCCGCATGAGCCCGGCCAGGTCGCCGTTGAAGTCGGTTCCGGGGTTTTCCCCCAGCATGCCCCGGACCCGGCGGGCCACGTCCGAGTAGGCCTGGTCGCTGATTTTTCCGCCCTTATGGTCGAACTTGACCGACACCGATTCGGCGGGCTTGCCGGCGGTGTCCATGGCCACCCCGGCCCCGGTCTTGCTCTCGGCTTGGAACCGCGCCTTGACGTCGTTGGCGTCGAAGCCGGTGGCGACGGTGTAGGTGCCGGTGATGGTGGCGCCGGCGATCTTGTTCTTGGGATCGTTGAGGACGGTGCGCTTCAGGGAGGAGACCTTGGTCTCGGGGTTGACCTCCAGGTACTCGGAATACTGCGCCACGGCCCTGCCGTCCTCGAAAGTCATGAAGGTCCGGGACTTGCCCTTGTTGAGGCCGCCGTAATCCTCGCTCAGGGAAAACTGCCAGCCCACGTCCCCGCGCCGGATGAACTGGGTCCCGGACTCGTAGTCGATCTGCACGATCTGCCCGCCGCCGCTGCGGGTCAGCGAAAGCACCACGTTTTCCCCGGAGGCCGCGGCCCGGCGGGACACCGCGCCCTTTTCATTGGGACCGGAGCGCAGGACCTGGTCGTTCTTACCGGCGGTGTAGAAGGTCATCGCGTGGACGACGGGCTGTCCGCTTTCCAGGGTCGTGACCTTGAGCTCGCGGACCCGGCGGAAGTCGCCCTCCTTGGCCCCTTCGATCTGGGCGGGAGGCAGGGCCGGGTCGAGCACGCGGAAGAACTTGGATCCTTTCTTGGGGGAGCCGTTTTCATCGACCTCCCGGTAAACGACGCCTCCTTCCTTGTCCCGGAAGGACGCGAAGCGCCCCTCCTGGCCCGGGGCCCCGCCCGGTTGCTGATCGGCCACGCTCCGGCGGTAGCTGCCGTCCAGCGAGGTGAATTCGTAATCCCCGGTGGGCCGCCCCTTGGAGTCCAGCTTGACGGTCTGAATTCCGTCCTTGGTCGTCCCGGGCGGCAAGCCGACCGAGACGTCGGCCACGTCGTTTTTGGTGGTCTGGCGGCTCTTGGGGTCGATGCGGTCGGCCGGCTCCCCGGAGAACTTATTGCGGCGCACCACCTTCTCGTCGTCGCCGCGGCCCACCAGCCAACCGGAGACCGCCAAGCCGTCCTCGGCGTGGCCGTCCCGGAGGGACAAATGGCTTTGCGTCATGAGCAGGGAAAGGTCCCCGGCCATCCGCTGGCGCAGGCGGCCGTCGGCGGTCCGAGCGTTGACCTGGCTCATGACCAGCATGTCGTCGTTGGCGGCCCGCTGCTCGTTGAGCGCGCTCAAAAGCCCCGAGAGCTGGCTGAAAGCGGCGTTGGAGCCGAGCGCCCCGGCCAGCCTGCCATAGGCGGCCTGCGTCTCGTCGTTGGTGGTGAAGAGCAGTTGGTCGGAGCGGGCCTGGGCCTGGGCCGGGGCCTTGCTGTTTTTGAGATCCGACATCAGGGCCGAGAACAGGGCCTTGCCGTCGGCGTTCTCGGCAAGGCCGGGCTGGCGTTTGAGCTGGCGAAGCGCCGCGAGGTTCCGGCGACCTTCCTCGTCGACGGGCTCCTGCGACACCCCCGCGGGATTGGCGGCGATCTTGAGGAGCCGCTCATCGTAGACATCGAGGCCCGCCGCCCGGAAGGCCTCGGCCAGGGCGTTGGCGTCCTCCGGGGTCGAAACGCCTTTCTGGATGATCGCGGCGTTGGATTCGAATTGCGCGGCCAACCCGTCCAGGTATGAGTAGACGGCCGCCGCGTCGGGATCGTCGCGGGATTTCTTGAGGATCTCGGCCAGCTTCTCGCGGCTGGCCCCTTCGCCCAGGTACAGCAGGAAGGTTTTCAAGGCGGGGTCGTCGGAACCGGGAAGCTGATCGGGGCTCTTGGCCCGGGCGATTGAGGCCAATTTTTTATTGGTCTCGGCGGCCGAGACCAGCATCCCCTTGAACGAGCCCTTATAGCTCTCGCTCCGGGAATCCCCGTCGCCCTGCCAGACCTGAAAAAGCATCTGGTCGCGGCCCGTGAGTTTCCCTTCCTTGTCGCGGGCCTGCAGGCGGGGAATCTCTTTCAGGAAACCGGAGGTGATGAAGGCCTGGGGCTCCTTCTTCTGGGTTTGGGGGTTGTAGACCGAAATGGTCGGGGTCACGATCCCGTCGAAGGTCTCGGCCAGGGCCGAGGGGTTGAAATTGCCGGAGCCAAAAGCCCGCAGGGCCTCGTCGGTCCCCCCTTGCAGGGCCTCGGATTGGGCCTGGGTGGCCTTTTTAAAATCCGGGCCGTAGTAGTAAGAAAGCATCTGGTCCTTCATCCCTTCCCAGGCCTGGGAGTCCCGGCCGACGATTCCCTGCTGGTAGGCCATGATCCCCCACTGAAGAACCGTCTGCTTCTCGGCGCGCTGGCTCAAGTTGGCGATGTCGGGCGCGCCCGCCTTGGCCAGGGCCGCGCGCACGGCGGGATCGCCGGTCTCCAGCAGGCCCTCCAGCTCCCCCTGGAGCTGTGCGTTGGCTTTCTGGCTGCGGACCATGGCTTTGTACTCGGGGAAATTGCGGAGCAGGTTCCGCGCCTGGTCGGTCAGCGCGCCCTGGCGGTCAAGATCGGCCCGGGTGGGCTCCTTCTTGAGGTCCCGGTCTTTCTCGTACTCGGCCAGGAAACCCGCGTAGGCCGCCTTGTCGGCCTCGGTAGCCGAAGGACCGGTCAGGTACTCGTAGACGCTGCGGTTGAGCTGGGCGTGCCGCAGATAGAGCATGGCTCGGGTCCGATCCTCGCTGGGCTTTTCTTCCTGCGCCTGGGCGAAGGTCAGGCTCTCGATGAGGTTGCGGTAGGCCTCCTTGGCGCCCGGCTTGCCGGGGGCCGCGACGGCGCCGGAGGCCTCGGCCTGCTTGGCGGCGGTCCACTGCGCGACCACCGCCTCCAGATCCGTCCCCTCCATCATTTTCTTGTTCGCCGGGTTCTCGAAGAACCGCGCCAGAAGCTCCGAGTCGGAGTCGCTGCCGTCGAGCTTGAGCCCCTCGATCCCCTTGAGGGCGCCCAAGAGGCCGGTCAGCTTTTCCGAGTTGAGCCGCTTGGTCTCCAGGTTCTTGAGCATGGCCTGGCCCATGAAGCCGAGCTCTCCCCCCTTCTCGGCGTCGCCCAGGACCAAGCCGAGGGTGTCCTTGTCGAGCAAGGTCGGATTGAAATTGCTCTCCTTCATGGACTTGATGAGGTTGAGCATTTTTTCGGCCTGTCCCCGCTGGCCGGCGCAGTCCTTGCGGACGCCTTCCTCCGAGCCCGCCCACACCGGCTCCAGGAGATCCCAAAGCGCGGGCATGTCCTTGAGCAGGGCGGGCCAGGTCTTGGACATGAAATCCTTAACGGCGGCCTGGTGCGCGTCGGCTTCGGCCTTGGACTTTCCCTCCATGGACAAAAACTTATTGGGCGCGTTCTTGAGGGTCCGCAGGATCGTATCCGAGATGTGGACGTAGGAGGAAGCCATTCCGTTGACGGCCAAGGCCTCCAGCGCCTTGCGCGCCTTGATGAGCTCCGCGTCCAGAACGACGCGGTCCTCTTCCAGGAGGTTGAGCCGGGCGGCCTCGGCCGCCGCCGAGGCGGGAGCCAGGCGCTCCGAGAAATTCTTCAGACGAACCGGCAGGAGGCCCGCCTTGGCGGCCGCGGTCCCGCCGTTCTCGCGGTCCAAGGCCTCGATCTGCCCGGCCAGGGCTTTCAGGGGCTTGGCCAGCTTGGCGGCCTCGGCCTGGGATTTCTCCCGAACGGCCTTGGCGTCGGCGGCGACCTTGGCCGCGTCGGCCTTGAATTCGGACACCAACCTCTCATGCTCGGCCACGCCCCCGGTGGCGGCCGTCGCCTTTTTCTTGCCGCTCTTGGGGGTCCCGGCCGAGCCGTCCAGGAAGGAGACGAAGCCGTGGACTTTGAAATCCTCGATGGCTTTCGAAAGGGTGTCGAGCTCTTCCTTCTGGGGAAGGCCCGCGGCGGTGGGCGAGGCCAGCTTGCCCTGGAGCGCCTTGATCCCGTTGCGGATGGAGTCCCGGTCCGTCTGGTATTTAAGTTCCAGCTCGCGCCGCCCGGCGGCCCGGGCCAATTCCCCCAGACGCTCGGCGATCTTCTCACCTTCGGTGGGTGGAACCGGCAGAAGAAGGGAGCGCTTGGCCATGGCCGCCGCCAATTTGAAGGGGTCGCTGCCATCCAAGGGGCGAACCATGCCGACCGCCGCCTCCCAGGCCGGAAGGCCCTGCGTCCACCAGGAAGGAGGCGGAGGCGCCTGATCGGGCTTCGGGGCGTCCTTGCCCATGTCGAGGGAGGGCACGCTGCCCCCGACCTTCCACTGCCGGGGGTCGGAAAGCTTCAACTGCGGTCCGGCCGGGGAGTTTTCTCCCGCCGGCACGACGGTTCCAGAGGCGGTCAACCGATCGCGCTCCTTGACGGCCTCGCCTTGAAGCACCGGCATGGCCTTGGTCAAATCCCCCTGGCTGAGGCCCGCGTTGTCATAGGCTTTTCCCAAATCCGCGAGCAGGCCGTTGATGTCCTGGTTTTCGCCCGCCAGGTGGCCCGCCAGCTTGCCGCGCATTCCCCCCAGTTCGCGAACCAAAGCGGGCTGGCGTTCCGGAGGCACCTGCTCGACGAGCTTGGCCATCAGGGCCTCGGTCACCTTGCCGGTTTCCCGGGCGGGGCTGGCCAGGATCTGTTCGCGGGCCGTCTTGTAGCGGCCCAGCAGCTTGTCGGATTCCGCGACGAAGGCCAGGGCCTGCTCGGCCTGGAAGGCGCGAACGTCGGCCGGCGGCTCGGGGAGCCCCCACGCCCCCGCGCCGCGCGCCCGCTCGGCGTCCACCAGAACCCGGAGGCGCTTCCACTCCGTCATGAAGGCCTCGGAGCGCTTGTCGATATCGGGGGTTTGGCTCTTGGCTTGGGCGGCCTCGCGGCCCTCTTTCTCGAAGCCCGGAACCTGGCGCTGAAGCTGGGCGTGCCCGGATTTGATCAGGGCCAAGGGGCCGAGGACCAAGGTCCGCGAGGACAGCTCGAGCAGGAAATTGCGGGCCTCGCCGGAGGGCAGGACCGGCGCGGGCGCCGAGGGATCCCGCGTCTCCCCGGGCTTGGGCTTGAGCGCCTCGCGGACGATCTCCTTGGCGGCCTCGTCGATTTCCTTGACGACCGCGGCCGGGTCCATGAGCTCGCCGTTTTCCGGGTGTTTAAGCTTGCCGGTCGCCGGGTCCAAAAAGCCCATGGTGTCCACGAAGCGGGGAAGAAGGGTTTGAACCTTATCCAGCCGCTTGCGTTGTTCCTGAAGCTTATTGAGAGCCTCGGTCAATTCCCTGGGCACGGAAGGGAGGACGGGCGGGGGAGGAGGCGGCGGTTTGACGGGAAGGATGGGCAGGGGAACGGCGGCCAACTCGGTCACGGCGGGCGCCGGCGCGGGATTCTCGGTCTGCTCCGGGTTCTCGACCGCGGCTTGGTGCTCGTGCTCTTGGGCAAGAACCTGCGCGGGCGCCTGCCAGGGAAGAATGGCCAGCGAGAGCAGGATCGCGAAGGATTTTTTGAGGGGTCTCGGCACCTTCATAATTACCTTAATAACGCCCGGGATGTGGCGTCCCGATTAGTGTAACAGGGTTTCGACGGTTGTCAATAGGGCGCCCCTTGACAGCTCAATTTTCTAATTTTATTCTTTAATTTATTGAGTATTTTTAAATTAAAAATTAGTATAAACACCCTCATGGACGCCCCTCGAACCCATAATTTGGCCACCTACACGAAAGTCAAATTACTCCTGACCGGCGTTGTCTATTTTCCCTTGGGAATTCTGGCGCTGGGGACGGCGGTCGGACTGGTTCCCTGGTTCGTGGCCCAGCAGGTCAAAACCAACCATGGCTCCTGGGGACTGCTGATCATGGCCGGGGTCCCCTTGTTCTGGGCCTGGTTTCTGATTCCCTATTCGGTCCGGCGCCTCAAGGAATCCGCCGAGAAAAACTGCTGGCTTCGGGCCGACGCCGAGGCCCTCTCCCTGCGTCTGCCCGGCAATCCACTTCCTCCCTTGGGGCTCTCGTACGAGATGTGGGAATACCGGTTCTACTGGAAGGAAGTCGAAAGCGTGGAGCTTTTCGGCTACAAACTCAACGGAATAAGCCGGACGCCCAGCCTCCTGCTCCGGGCCCGGGGCGGCACCTTGCTCATTGAGAGCATTTACTTCAAGGAGCGCCCCGAGGAGATCCTGGCCCGTATTCAGGCCGCCCGGCCCAAGTAGGCCCTTGGTCCCCGCCCCATCCGGGCCCTAGGACACTCCCCCCCGGCCCCGCTTGCCGCTATCCTTGGGATATGAAAATAATCCTGGCCTGCGCGGCGCTGCTGACGGTCTCCCAAGGGCGGGCCCAAACCTCGGGTTCTTTCCCGTCTTTCCCCTCGCTGGGAGAGTTCCGGGCGGAAATGCCCCAGCCCGCGCTGACGACCATCGACGAGCTTCTGGAGATCCTTCGGGACCCGGTCCGCCAGGACCCCAGGGTCGTCCTCTCCGCCCTCGATCAAATCGGAGACTGGACCCGGGTCATGACCCCGGAGCAGGAAGCGCGCGTGATCTTCGCCTTGGAAGGCGCCGCGGACTCCGCGTCCCTTTTTCCCCAGGCCCGCGCCAAGGCCCTCGACGCCCTTTCCAAGACCGCGGTCCGGGCCCGCAATGAATCCACCTACAGCCGGGCCGTCGAGGCAATCGTCCGGATCGCGGGCGCCGACAATCCCCAGGACTCACGGAGAGACCTTCGCCTGCCGGCCCTGCTCGCGCTGGCCCGGACGGCCCCCCAGCTTCCCGAATTCGACCGCAGCCTCACCCAGCGCGTCATGGGCGTCGCCTTCGGCGTCCTGGACCAAGGCTACGACCGCCAGGAAAATTTGGCGGCCATGAGGATCGTCCGCGCCTATCTTCACGGCCACGGCGCTCAGGGCCTTTTCCGCGACCCGGAGCTGGCCCGCCGCGCCGAATACGCGCTGATCTCGCCCTACGAACGCGACCTCATGCGGGTCTACGGGGACTTCAACCGCGGCCCCGAATTCCGGTACGAGCTGGTCCGCTCCCTGGCGGCCGTCGCCTGGACCCGCGCCGTCGACGGCGGAAATCTCCCGCACCGGGCCCGCGGCGTTCTTTCGCAGATGGCGCAGAACGAGACCGATCCCACGGTCAAGCGCCTGGCCTGCATCTATTCCCGGGACGCCTCCTGCCGGGGCTTCTCCCCCTTCTGAGCCCCGTGAGCCAGCCGGTCTCGCCCTACACCTACGCGCTCTTGGCCGCCGGCGTCTGGGGCGTGTCTCCCCTGCTCGAGAAGCTGGGCCTGGCCCGCGCCGACCCGATGATCGGGCTGATCTTCCGTTGCACCGGGGTCCTGATCGGGATGATCCCGCTTTTCTTTTTCGTCCCGGACCTGGGCTCGGGGTTCCGGTCGGCGGGCTTGCGCTCGGCGCTGTGCTTCATGGCCTCGGGATTTTTGGCGAGCGTCGTGGGCCAGGTCTTCGCGCTCAACGCCCTCAAACGGGCCGACGCCTCGGGGGTCAGCCCGGTGATGGGGGCCTGGCCGCTCTTCGTGGCGCTTTTCGGAATCCTGTTTTTGGGAGAACCGCTCAGCGTCCGCCGCCTTTCGGGAGCGGCCCTGATCGTCTTCGGGGTCTGGCTCCTGAGGGTGTGATTTAGGTAACATCTCAGCATGACGGTCACCGAGTTCCTGCAGTCCAACGTCCCCTTCCTAAAAGGCCTCTCAGACGAGGAAGCCCACACCTTGGCCCAGGGGGCCGAGCAGGCCCCGTTCAAGCCGGGCCAGATGATCGTCATGCAGGGCACGACGGTGGATGGCCTTCACGTCATCGCCGAGGGAACGGTGGCGGTCTGGATCAAACCCAAGGACAAGCCGTCGGTGAAGGTCGCCACCTTGGGGCCGGGCCAGGTGTTCGGGGAGCGCTCGATCCTGGAGTTCGGCGTGGCCGGCGCCACCATCAAGGCCGTGGAAGACAGCTTGATCTTCATCATCCCCCAGCAGGCTTTCCTGGCGCTGATGGAGTCCAACCCGGCGTTGAAGGAATACTTCATGAGGCAGATCGAGGACCGCCGCAAGCCCCTGGCTTCCAACCCGAAGCCCGAGCAGCAGCCCCCGCCGCCCGCCGCGCCCGCGGCGTAGCCTCCCGGGGCGCGAGTTCAGGCGCCCTTTTTCTTCAGGGCCTTTTCGATGACGATCCGGTCGGCCTTGTCCTTGTCGCGGACCGTCTTCTTCGTCAGCAACAAGCCCTCGAGATTGACCGTGCTGACCGGAATCCCGTCAAGGTCGATGACTTCACGGTAGGCCTTTAAATCGTCGTAGCTGTTTCCTCCGGCATTGAACATGAGATCGACGACGAATGCGTCCGCGAGACGGATCGTCTCTCCATCGGAGAACCAAGCGGGGTCAAGCTGCTCCGCCGCGCGATCCGGCAACAGCAGCAGGGCCGCCTTCAGTTTTTTCCCGGTTTCCGCGTCGGCGGGCAGAAGAAGGTCGATGTCGACCGTCGCGCGGGAATAGCCGTGGGCGTATAGCGCGTAGCCGCCGATGAGGAGATAATCTATTTTCCGTTCGTTGAGCGAGCGAACGAGGAACTTAAGGTCTGCTATCGTCGCGGGTCTGCTGAATTGCTCCCTCACGACTTGCGCTTCGCGAGTTCCGCCATGCCCCGCGCCGCGCAATCCTCATCGAAGCGGTCGGCTTCCGCCTGGCTCGAGAAACGGTGAACACCTTTGGGAATCCCGGTAAGCCGGCCCTGCGGGAGCTTTTGCAGGTCTTCATTGAAGCGAGCTCCCTCTACGAGGAGGGTCGCGGAGGCGGAAAAGGATAAAGGTCTTTCGGTCCGGCGGCCCACGGTTCTCATCGCTTGGATTCCTTCCTGATCTGATTTTAACAGGTATTCCCGTCTAATGCCAGTGGCCGATTTCCACGGTCGGCGGACGAACTATGCACCAACGACAAAATCACTTTCACCGTTGAAAGTGATTTTGTCGTGTAGGATATAAACGGCAGGAAAGGAAAAAAATCCAGGAAAAGAATAAAGCAAAAAACAACGAACGGAAGAGTACCCCGGCGACCGGGGCCGTCGGGGTTAGAGTCGCCCCACCCGCTCCGCCGCTTTCTTGGCCAGCTTGTGCGCCGGGAATTGGTCGGCGACCTTCTGGTAGGCTTCCTTGGCGGCGGCCAAGTCTTTGATGTCGGATTCCAAGACCTCGGCCGCGGTGAAGAGTTCCTCGGGGGTTTCCTTGGCGTCGGGATAGTCGGCGGCGGCTTTTTGCCGGAGCTCGACCTCCAATTTATAATCCTTGAGGTCCTTGCGGGCGATGCCCGCGGCGGCCCGCAGGCCCTCGAAGGCGGCCGGGTGGCGGAAGTGGGCGGCCATGCGCTTGTAGACGGCGATCGCCTCGGCGGGCTTGGAGAGCTTCTCCTTCTGCAGGCGCGCGGCGGCTTGGAAAGCCTTGAGCGCCCCGTCGGTCTTGGGGAAAGCCTTAATGATCCGTTCGTGGACGTCCACGGCCAGGTCGTAGGACTTGAGCCGCTCTTCGAAAAGCTTGGCCGTTTTTTCCATGGCCGGCAAGACCCGGGCGTCCGCGGGGTGGCGCGAGACCAATTCCTGGTAGGCGTCGATGGCCTTGTTGTACTCCTTCAGGTGGTCGGCCAGAATGTCGCCCGCCGCCCACCAGGCGGCGGGACGAAGTTCGCTGGCCGGATAGAGGGCCAGCAGGCGCCGCCAGGCGAAAAGGGCGGCTCTTTGCTTGTCGCTTTTTTCGGCCAGCTTGGCCAGCCAGGACTGCACTCGGTCGCCGGCGAAATCCGGAAAACGCGCCTGGAACCGCCGGATTTCCCGCTCGATCGGATCGTGGAGGGGATCGCCCGCGGCGTCGATGAGGCTTTCCAAAAGCTTGGCCAACCGCTCGGACGCCGAGGGGAGGTCCGCGGGGCGGACCAATTCGTTGAGCGGTCCGCGGAACTTGCGGGACACTTTTTTCTCGACGAGCTCCGTGAAATTCCGCTTGGCCCCGAAAACCTCGGGGGCGTCCGGCGCCTCGTGGATGAACAGGAGCCAGTCCACGGCGGCGGCCTCGGCGTCGCCCTTGCGGGCGCGGGTCGCCGCCAGAATCTGCCGGGCCGAGAAGGCCTGCGGACCTTCCGGATGGCGGGCCAGGAACGCTTCCGCTTCCGCGATCAACGCTTCGACGGTTTCCGAGGAATCGTCGTCGGCCCCGCGGGAAAGAAAGGACAGCTCCTCCGCCTGGGAGGGACCCGCCGGGGGCGCGGGCGGAGCGGGCGGCGGCGGGGGAACGGGAGCGGCCTTGGCGGGCTTGGGCTCGGCAGAGCGGCGCAGGGAAGGCTTGGGGGCGGGCGGAGGGGGTGGCGGAGGAGGCGGGGGAGCGGGATCCCCGATCTCCACCTTGGGCTCGGGCATCACGTCTTCGACGGGCGGCGCGATGACGGGGGCGCCTTCCTTCGGAGCCGGGGCCGCCTCGGGAGCGGGGGCAGGGGCGGGGACGGCCTCGGTCAGGACCGGACGCTCGGGAGCCTCCTCTTCTTGAGACCGAACCGCAAGGACGGGCGCCAACAGCAGGGCGGCCGCCAGCAGGGAGCTCTTCATGGTCAATTCCTCCTCGCGGCCACGTTGCCGTCGGCGGCGAAGCGGCTGACCGCGTTGAGCACGTCGTACTTGGTGATGATCTCGTAGGTCCCCTTGGCCACCTGGACCAGAACGGCGGGCCGCTCGGGGTTGATGAAGTTGATGATGGCCTCGATCCGCGCCTGGGGCGAGACCACGGGCAGGGGATCGCCCATGACCTCCCGCACGATCATCTTGCGGATCTCGCGGCCCTTGAGCATCAGGTTCAGGATCTCGTCCTCGTGAACGGAGCCGATGAGCCGCTTTTTCTCGAAGACGGGCAGTTGGGAGATGTCCTGCTTGCGCATCCGGGTCAGCGCCTCCAGGAGGGTGTCGGTCGGGCTGCCCAGGACGAGCTTTCGCTCCCCGCGGTCGGCCCGCTTGGCCGCCACCACGTCCCGCGCGTGCAGGCGGATTTCGGTCTCGAAATACTGATGCTCGCGCATCCACTCCTCGTTGTAGATCTTGGAAAGATAGCGCATCCCGGTGTCGGGAAGGAGGATGACCATGAAATCCTTCTCGGAGAGCTTCTCGGCGGCCTTGAGCCCCGCCCAGACCGCCGCCCCGGAAGAGCCGCCGCAGAACAGGCCTTCCATGCGGGCCAGGCGGCGGGTGGTGGTGAAGCAGTCCCGGTCGGTCACCTGGATCACGTCGTTGACGATCTTGAGGTTCATGGTCCCGGGGAAGATGTCCTCGCCGATGCCCTCGACCACGTAGGGCTTGGCCTTGCCGACGCGGTTGAATTTGATTTTCTCGTAGTAGAGCGAGCCGATGGGGTCGGCCCCGATGATCTGGATCTTGGGATTCTGTTCCTTGAGGAACTTGCCCACGCCGCTGATGGTCCCGCCGGTGCCCATGCCCGCCACAAAGTGGGTGATCTTGCCGTCGGAGTCCTTCCAGATCTCCGGGCCGGTGGCGATGTAGTGGGCGCGAGGGTTCTGGGGGTTCTCGTATTGGTTGGGGTAATAGGCGTTGGGAATTTCCTTGGCGAGCTTGGCCGCCACGGAGTAATAGGAAGCCGGATCGGAGGGCTCCACGGCGGTGGGGCAGACGATGACCTCCGCCCCCAGGGCCTTGAGGAAGTTAACCTTCTCCCGGGACTGTTTATCGGTGATGGTGAAGACGATCTTGTAGCCCCGCAGGGCCGCCACCAGGGCCAGGCCGATGCCG
>CAYHPY010000049.1:0-25669 GCA_964358485.1 uncultured Elusimicrobia bacterium | reverse complement strand
CCCGTTGAAAAAGCCCCTCCGCGCATCCGGCCGGTCGTTCAGCGGCCCCCCACGCCCGAGGAATTGGGCATCGCCATGAACAAGCTGTGGCCGGGCCTGGAGGGATCCGTGAAATCCTACCTGGGGACGCCTTATGTCTGGGGAGGCGCGACCCGCAAGGGCATCGATTGCTCGGCCTTGACCCAGAATTCCTACGGGGAGAACAAGGTCGGTATTCCGCGGGTCAGCCGCCAGCAATGGGCCACCGGGAAAAAGATCGAGTGGAGCGACCTGCGGGAAGGGGATTTGGTGTTCTTCAACACCATGGGAGTCGGCGTGTCCCATGTCGGCATGCTCGTGTCCCGCAACGGGACCCGCTTCATCCACGCCTCATCGTCGCGCGGAGTGGTGGCCGACGACCTCAGCAAGCGCTATTACAAATCGCGTTACTTGGGCGCGCGCCGCATCGTCCCCTGACCGGCGGACAAAGGCCAGGCGGCCAGCAAAGTACATAGCGCCCCGGCCAGCACGAGGCCCGTCCAGGCCGCCCGCCCCCCGGAGGCGGGAAACGCGCGCGAAAGCCACTCAAAGCCCCAGCCCCCCGCCGTGTTGGAAGCCCAAGCCGCAAGATTGAACACCGACATCAGGGCCGCGAAGGCGGTGGCCTCGCCCAAAACGGGGCAGGAGCGCGCGGCCAAATCCATCAAGGCCAACCGGAAAAAAGTTCCCACGCAGCCCAGGAAGACTGTCAAAACCGCCGCCGAGGCCGGCCCGGAGTAAAACAGGGCCGCCAACGAAGCCCCGGCCCAGGCGAGGGCCGCGGTTCGCGGAGAAAGAAGCGCGGAGGCCCCGGCGGCGGAGGCCTTGCCGAACAACGCCGCCCCAAGGATGCCGGCCCCGCCCCCTAAGGTGGCCAGGGCGCCGATGGTGACCGGGTCCAGCTTGAGCGTCTCGGTCTGGAAATAGAATTGCGCGGTGCCCAGGGACGGGTTGAAGCTCCAAAGGAAAATGAACGCGGCGATCCTCCAAAACTGGCCCGACCTGAGAAAGAGCCACAAGTTTTGGGCCCCGTCCCGGGCCCGCGCGGCGCTCGGCTCCTCGTCGATGAGGAGCGCCGCCCCGATGGCCAGCGCCGGAAAAACCGCCCCCAGGGCGAAGACCTGGGCGGGGGTGGCGTGGGACGACAGCCAGCCCCCTCCCAGCCCCGAAACGACGAGCCCGCAATAGAGCGCGCCGATCTGCAGGGCCTGGAAAGTCCCGGTCCGGCCTTCGGCCCGCCCGCGCTCCACCATCAATCCGTCGCAGACGACGTCGGCCATCACGGTCCCGCAATTGGCCAGGATCAGCAGGCCCAGCAGGGCCGCGGCCCCGCCGGGACGGCGCGCGGCCAGCAGCAGCCAGCAACCCGCCCAGAGCCCCGCCGAAAGCAGGGCGTGGGGTTTTCTCCGGCGGCCTCCGATCGGGAAAAAATCGGCCGCCAGGCCGAAAAGGGGCTTGAGCAGAAAAGGCAGGGTCATCCATGCCGTGAAGGACGCGGCCGCCCCGGGGCCCATCCCGTAGCCGTCCTTGAGCCAGTAGGACAGGGGTTCGAAGACCAGCCCCCCCATTCCCTGGGCAAAATAGGTCAGAAGGAAAAAGGAGGACAGCCGTCGGGAGGGCATCAGGCCAAAGAGAGGAGGGTCAACTCAAACAAGGCGCCGGCCGGCAGGGCCAAGGCCGCCTGGGAAACCACGTCCGGTCCCGGCGTCAAAACCGCGGCCCCGACCACGGCCAAGAACCACGCCAGGCGGCGCCGCTCCGAAAGAAACTTCCGGGACACCAGGCCCGCCCGGTTGAGGCCCACCAGGACCAGCGGAAGCTGAAAGACGGCCCCGAAGGAAAGCATCAGGTCCGTGACGAACGAGACGTAGGCGCCCAGGGACAGCAGGGGGCGGATGTCGTCGGAGCCGAAGGCGATCAGAAAGCGCACCGCCGCCGGGGCCACGACGAAAAACGCCAGCCCCGCGCCGCACAGGAACAGGACATAGGACAAGGGCAGCAGGCGCCCGACGGCGCTCCGCCACCGCGGCTCCATGGCGCGGGCCGTGAAGAGCCAAACTTGGGCCAGGACCACCGGCAGGGCCAGGGCAAATCCCGCGAAGACGGCCACGCGCAGGCGCGTCAAGAACGCGTCGGCCGGGGCGTTGAAAAACAGGGTTCCGGCCGGACGCGCCAGGCGGGACAAAAGGGCCCCGGACCAGGGGTAAACGGCGACGGACGCCGCCCCGACGGCCAGCAGGGACCAAATGAGGCGGGTCCGCAGTTCGGTGAGGTGCTCCACCAAGGTCTGGGGAGGGTCCTCGACCCTCAAGAGGGGTTTTTCGGGAGCCGAAGAGCCGATCACCGGGACGATCCCCGGAGCACCGTCGTGCGGCCCGGATACCACGGCAGGCGGCGAATCTCCACGCCCATTTCCCGGGCGGTCCGGACCGTTTCCTCGTCGGGCAGGCGCTGATCGTAGCCCAGGACCACGATGTCCGGGCGTTCCCGCCGCAGGGTGGCCGCGAAACCCTCCGCCCCGCCGACGACGACCTTGTCGGCCAGGCCCAGGGACTCGATCCACGCCGCCCGGCGGCGGGAATCGACGGCGCCGGGCTTTCGATTGTGGGCGTCGTTGGCCAAGATCACGATCAGGCGGTCTCCGAGCAGGCGGGCGGTTCGCAACATGGCCAGGTGCCCCGCGTGGACGCGGTTGAAGCACCCGGCCGCGAAGACCGTTATTTTAGGCTTTGGGTCCTTCTTCAAGGCCCTCGCGCAGGCCGGACTTGAACGAGTTCACCGCCCGGCCGAGGGAGCGGGCCAGCTCCGGGATTTTATTGGGGCCGAACAACAGCAGGGCCACCACCGTGATCAGAAGAAGTTCGCCGTATCCGAGGTTTGGCATCTTGGTCTCCTAGGTGAGCTTTCCCACCTTTCCGGCATGCGCGTAGGCCACCCACGCCGCCACGGCGCCCACGGCCAAAAAGGCCGCGAAGGTCGCCGGTCCGGCCACGTGGTAGTGCTGAGCTCCCAGCATTCCGAAGAGCATGGGCCCCGAGAGGTAGGTGTTGATCTTGGAAAACTTTCCGGCCCGGGCGCGGACGACGGGAACCTGGTCGGCCGGAACCTGCCCGGTCAACAGGGCTTTCTGCGCCGGCCAGATCACGAACCAGACGTTGAACCACATGATCGTGCCGAGCAGCATCCCGAAAAGGATGATCGCCGCGCGCGTGGTCAGGCCGTCCGGGCTGTGGAAGTTGAAATTCGGGCCGTAGCGCCCCGCCCCCATATACATGTAGTTCATAGTGAAAATGACCAACCCGGAGACGAAAGTGGCCATCGCGCCCCAACGGAACCACCAGAGGGCCCGCGGCATCAATTGGGGATTGACGAGTTTTTTCGTCGCGTCGTCCATGGTCCCCTGGAAGGGAATGTTGACGAAATTGAAGAAATAAAGATGCCCGATCCAGATGATCCCGGCCCAGACGTGGAGCCAGCGCACTAGAATTTCAGCGTTGATGTACATTTCAATCTCCGATATTGTAAATTTGTTATGTTAAATATAGCTTTTTCTAGCTGTTTCCGTCAACCAATTAATAACAGCCCAAACACCGCCGGCAAATACACGATCGAGGCCAAAAACAACCGGCGCGCGTCCACCGCCCGCAGGGACAGGCCGACTTTGACCCCGAAGGCCAGGAATACCGTCCCCAGGAGCAAGGCCCCGAAGCCGTACCCGATTCCGGCCATCCCCAAGGAGACGGGAAGCACGCTGCACCCAAGCAAGGCCATGGAATTGAGGGAAATCTGGATCGCGGTTCTCTCCCCCTTGGGGTCCAGAACGGGGAGAACCCGATACCCCGCCTTCGCGTATTCCTCCCGGTAGAGCCAGAAAATGGCCAAAAAATGCGGGATCTGCCAGAAAAACTGGATGGCGAAAAGAATCCAGGCCCCGGCGGTCAACTCCCCCGACGCCGCCGCCCAGCCGATCATCGGGGGGATGGCCCCGGCCGCCGCTCCGGGCCAAGTGCTGTTGGGGGTCAGGGGTTTGAGGGGCGTGTAAAAAAGGACATAGAGGCCGAGGCTCAGGGAAGCCAAGGTCGCCGCCAAGGCGTTGACCTTCCAAAAATATATGGCCAGGGAAATCTCTCCGCAAAGCAGGCCGAAGACCAAGGCGGCCCCCGGACCGACGCGGCCCTGTGGAAGGGGGCGGGTGCGCGTGCGCGTCATCAGCCCGTCCCGCCGCGCCTCGATGAATTGATTGAGAGTCCCCGAAGCGGCCGCGCAGAGCGCGGTGGCCAGCAAGGTCCAGCCCAGCCGGGCCCAATCCCTGCCGCCGCCCAAACGGAAGCCGATGGCGGTCGTGATAAGCACCATCAGGACGATCCTGGGCTTGGACAACTCCCAATAGGGCCTAAGCACGGAACCGCTCAAGGAGTCCGTTCCAGGGAACGGGCGCGGACGGTCCAGGTCACGGCGGCGCCCAGGAGCAAGGCCCCGACCGCCAAATGGAGGCTGGGAATGACGGCGCCCGGAGCGCGCTCGCGCATGCGGAACACGAGCGCGACGACTCCCAAAAACAATTGGACCGGCACGGCTCCCGCGATCACCATGACCGGCCCCACAAGCGGCTCCGCCACCCCGCCGAAAGTTCTCCAACACACCGCCCCCGCGGCGGCGACCACCGCGGCCGCGCCGAGCAGATGCCAGGGAAGGCCGAAACCGAAATGCCGCAGGACGGCGCCGGCCGCCAATTGTCCGAACAAAGCGGCTATCAAGATCAAGCCCAAAGTCGAAGTGCCGCTTCGAACCTCGGATCCTCCCCGAACGGGGCCGGCGGCTTCCTGCGCGGCCGCGACCAGGAGCGCGAACACCCCTTGCCCCAGGCAGGCGTGGAGGATCGAGACGGGCTTGGAGAGGCCGTAAAGAACCGTGACTCCGCCCAGAACGGCCTGGACGAGAATGGCCCCGGCGGCGATGACCGCGAAAATCCGAACCGGCCGGGCGACGGCCCTCCGCTGGGACCAGGCGGCCAAGCCGAGAGTCAGGAGGGCAACGATCCCCGCGATGATCCGGTGGCCGTGCTCAAAGAGAATTCCGCCCTTCATCGGCGGGAAATACTGGCCGTTGGCCAGGGGCCAGTCGGGCACGGCCAAGCCGGAGCCGGTGGAAGTGACCAGGCCTCCGGCAAAGAGCAGGAAAAAGGCGGCCCCGGCGGTCAGGTGGGAGTAGCGGGAAATGGTCACGTGCCGACGGTGATTTTAGCAAAAATGGGCGGCGGGGTCAAAGTCCGCCCGGCCGGGCCTTGCCGGTCATGGGCACGAATCGCACGGGCAGCCTCTTCTCTCGGATCAGTCCGGTTTTTGTTTTCCTGATCAGGATCAATTCCTGGCCGTCGGCGTCCCCGGAGCCCTCGGGCCCGACCGGGATCACCAGGCGGCCGCCCGCCTTGAGCTGGGCCACCAACGGCGCGGGGACATGGTCCGGGGCGCAGGTGACGATGATCGCGTCAAACGGCGCCTTCTCCGGCCACCCCTGGTAGCCGTCTCCGATCCGGACTTTCACGTTGGAAAAGCCCAGCCGCCGCAGGTCGTTTTCCGCGCGTTTGCCGAGCCCGGGGAGAATCTCGATGGAGTAGACCTCTTTGACCAGAAGGGAAAGGACGGCCGCCTGATAACCGGAAC
Source organism: uncultured Elusimicrobia bacterium (assembly GCA_964358485.1). GTDB lineage: Bacteria > Elusimicrobiota > Elusimicrobia > UBA1565 > UBA9628 > CAYHPY01. The sequence continues at coordinate 19,988 of CAYHPY010000049.1, read as the reverse complement.
CGGTTCCGACCTCCAGGATGGTTTCCGTATTTTTCGGGTCCAAAAGCTGGGTCATGAAGCCCACGATGAAGGGCTGGGAGATGGTCTGCCCTTCCCCGATGGGCAGGGGAGAGTCATCGTACGAGCGGCGGCGCAGAGGGAGGGGGACGAACTCGTGGCGGGGCACGCGGCGCATGGCGTCGAGAATCCTCGGCTCGGACACGCGGTGCTCGGCGGAATACGCCGCGATCTTCTCGACCATCGCCGAACGCTCGGCCATGTAAGTGTCGGCGGACCTCCCCTCCGCGGACGACAGGCACAACGCCGTCGCCACCAACCACATTCCCATCATCCTTACTTTACCATATGCGGTATAATCCCGAAATGATGATCGGGGCCTACGCCGTGACCGTGGAGGGAGTCCCCTCCATGCTCCTGAACTTCCTCGATTCCCTCCGGGTTCGAGCAAACGGGATCCCCAGATTTCAAGGGGACGGGCCCCGGGAAATAGCCCGCGAGGTCCTCCGCCGCAACGCCCGAAAAGAGGTCCTCTACGCGGGTTCCGGCCATTTCCATTTCATGTGGGTCAGCGACTTTTCCAAATCCCTGCGCGGCGCCCTGCTCACCTTGCCCGCCCCCTACCTAAGAGGAAGAATCGCCTATATGCTCCAGGAGTCCGCCCGCCTGGGGCGCGTCACCAGCTGTTTCACCGCCCGGCACGGCTTCGACATGCCTTACTACCGGGGCGACAATCTTCCGTGGCTGGTCCACGCCGTCTCGGAATATTCCTCGTTCACCGGGGACGGCTCGCTGATTTCGGAGGCCCGGCCCGTCCTGGCCGATCTTTTGGAGAACTTCGAAAAAGACCTGCTCTCCGGGGGTCTGATGCCGGAGAGCATGACCGGGGATTGGGCCGACACCATTCTGCGGCCCTCCTCCACCTACAATAACCTTTGCGCCCTGCGCATGCTGGGCCTGCTTGCCGGCCTCGGGCTCAAGTCCCGGACCGACGCCGCCGCGTTTGAAAAGCTCCTCCTGGCGGAGCGCTGGAAAGGGGATCACTTCATCGATTACGCGGGCACCGACCGCTTCAGCGTGGACGCCGCGGCCTACGCCTTGTACTTCGGGCTCTTCTCCCCCGAAATTCGCGAGGCCGCCGCCGAGGGCGTGCGCCGGGCCGGCCTGGACCGCCCCTTTCCCATCCGCAACGCCCCGGCCCCCTACGACCGGGAACTCATGCCCCTGATTTCCCGGCTCAGCCCCACCTACCACAGCTGTTATTGGCTGCACCTCGGGCTGGTCTGGCTCAACGGACTCAAACGGCTCGGAGAGGATGTTTCGGCCCCGCGCGAAAAAGTAGAGGAGTTGGTGGAGCGCTACGGGAATTTCCTGGAAACCTTGGGCGCCGACGAGTCTCCCTACCGCACCTTTTGGCATTCGACGGAATACGGCCTCTCGATGGCGGCCGGACAATACCTGGAGCTCACAGGCCGATGACCGCCCGCGACCAGAGCCCCCTGCCCCCCCTGCGCCAAGGCATGGAGGCCTTCCCCATCGAGCACGAAGGCAAGAAGATGTTCCTGCTCCGGGACCTCGAGGGCCTGGATTCGGCGTCCATCGCCCTTTCTCCGGGAGCCATGATGCTGGCCTCCCTGCTGGACGGCAAGCGCGGCCCCGCCGCGGTGCGGGCGATGTTCGCCCAGTACACCGGCACCATGCTGGCCGAGACCGAGATCGTGAAAATGGTGGAGGATCTGGCCAAGGCCGGAATGCTGGAGACCGAGGAAACCGCCCGAAAACGCCAAAAAGTCCTGGATGATTTTCGCGCCGCTCCGTCCAGAAAAGCGGCCCACGCCGGCACGGTTTTTCCGCAGGCGCCGCTGGAACTCTCCGCGACGCTGGGGGAATATTTCCGGGACCCCAAGGGGCCGGGCAAGTCCCCGGGAGCCGGGAGCTCCCCCGCACCTCTGGGCCTCATCGCCCCGCACATCGACTTCCAGCGGGGCGGCCCGGCCTACGCCTGGGCCTACCAGGCGCTCTCGGAGTCCGCGCCCCCCGACCTCATCGTCGGCCTCGGCGTGGCGCACATGTCGCCCAACTCCCCCTGGATTCTGACGAAAAAAGCCTACGAAACCCCCTACGGTCCCGTCGCCTGCGATCCGGGCCTCTTCGCCCATGCCAAGGGCAGCCTCTGGTACGACCCGCTGGACGACGAATGGGCCCACCGGACCGAGCATTCCCTGGAATTCCAAGCGGTCTGGCTGAAATTTCTTTGGAAGGAGAAGTCCCCGGCCTGGCTGCCCATTCTGTGCTCGTCCTTCGAGCGCTTCTGCCCCGACCGGCCGCCCTCCACGGTGGCCACCATCGACGAGGGCCTGCGAAAATTGGGAGAGCGCCTTCTAAGGGAGAAGCGCGCGGGCAAACGCATTCTCATCCTGGCCGGAATCGACTTGGCCCACGTCGGTCCCCGTTTCGGCGACGACAAGGTCCTGGGCCCGGAACTCTTCGCGCAAATCGAGGCGGAGGACCGGAAATCCCTGGATTTGGCCATGGCCCTAAAGGCCGACGAATTCTACCTGTCGGTGGTGGAAGGCGGGCACTGGCGCAAGGTCTGCGGGCTCTCGGCTCTGTACACCGCCCTGCGCCTGATGGAAATCCTGCGGGACGGGGAGAAGACTTCCGGGAAATTGCTGGCCTACGGCCAGGCGCCCGATCCGCAGGGCGGGGTGGTTTCCTTCGCGAGTGGGGTTTTTAGTTAGGGCCTGGCCCAATAACGGTTGAGACCTACAACCGGTTCCAGCCCCCCACCCCCCCATCCCAGAGAGTTTTCCTGAAATTTTCAGCATAATTTACATCGTCCAGAAGATGTAAATTCTATTTATTTTTTAATCATTTATTGACCGGACGCCCCCCCTCACCCTCCCCTTTCAATTTCTCGACAATCTCCGGCAAATCCGCCGCGGACACCCCCGAGAACCATTTTCCTTCCGGAAACACGAACAGGTTGGGCCCCTCCGCGCAGCGGTCCAGGCACCCGGAGCGGGCCACCCGCACCTTGCCCTTGAGCCCGAGGCGCTTGACCTCGTCCTTGAGGGCATGGCAGAGGAGGTCTCCCCCCCGCCCGGGGTTGGCGCAGGCGGTCTTGCCGTCGGCGCGGACATGGGTGCAGACGAAGACGGTTTTTTCAAACGGCACGGCCTTGGCGTCCACGGGGGCAGTCTATCATTCCTTGACCGCCTTGGGCAAAAATGGGAAAATGGGCTCATGGAAATCGGTTCGCGCGAGCACCGGGACCTTTTGTGCCGGTTCTTCATCGACACCTTCACCCCCTACGAACCGACCAAGCTGGAATGGCCGGAGCTGGACCAGGCCTGCCTGGACCGACTGCGGGCCCTGCCGGTCTGGGACGAGGCGGTCAAGACCGAGGCCGAGACCGCCATGAAGGTCATCGAGCTTGGGAAAGCCGAGAAGGACCCGCTGATGGCCGAAGCCATTTCCCTGCAGGGGTACGAGGAACAGCGCCACGCCGACATCCTTAAAATCATGGTCGGCCGCTACGGCCTCGACGCCCGGCGCCCCCCGGACCTCACACCCCCGGCCGATCCGAACTGGGCCTTCATGCGCGTGGGCTACGGCGAGTGCTTCGATTCCTTCTTCGCCTTCGGCCTCTTCGCCCTGGCGCGGGAGTCCGGGTTCTTCCCGCCGTCCTTGGTCAAGCTCTTCGAGCCGGTCATGCAGGAGGAAGGCCGCCACATCATCTTCCACGTCAACTGGGTGGCCTACAACCAGGCCCAGCTCTCTTTCGCCCGGCGGCCCTCCTACATCTTCCGCCGCGGGCTGGCCATGTGGCTACAGGCCGCGGGCCGGGTCAAGACCGCCATGCAGTTGGGCGGGGCCGCCGCTTCCAAGAAAGACGAGCCGGCCGATCAGGACAATTTCACGATGAAGGCGCACGAATCCTTCGGGGATTTCTCGTTCCGGGAATTCCTGAATCTTTGCCTTCGGGAAAACGAGAGGCGCTTGGAGCCCTACGACAAGCGGCTGCTTCGCCCCACCTTGGTCCCGAGCCTGGCCCGGACCATGCTGGCCGTCACCCCCGCCCCCGCCGCCTCCGCCGCCGCGAACTGATGGACCCGGAGGTCCGGGAGCGGGTCAAGAAGTTCCACCTCAAGATGACCTTCGTCTTCGGCCTGATGATGATGGCGGCCAGCCTGGCCGGCGCCTACATCGTGTTTTTCCGCAAGGACCCCTCCCCGCCCGCCTTCCTCTCCGCCCTGGCCCGTTGGTTCGCAAGCTAAGGAACGGCGATGCCGGCCTTGGTTTTGGGGTTCTCGAAAGTCCCCGTCACCACGGCGGCCACCGGGGGAAAGAGCCGCTCCGAGCGCATGCGGACGTCCACCGTCTCGTCGCCCAGGTTGATCGAGCCGGACACGAAGTAGTCCCCCTTGCTGGTGGTGACCCGGCTGTCTTCGATGGTCATCACCCCGTCCTTGAAGCGATAAAGCCCCGCGGCCTCGGTGAATTCGATCTTTCCGAGCTTGAGGATTTTGCTGAGAAGCATGAAGGGCAAAGCCATCGCCTTGAGGGCGGCCTCCCGGCGGACCACCTTCGGCAGGTCGTCGAAACGCCCGCCCGCGATCCGAAACTTGGCCTCGCCGGAGATTTTCTTCAAGTCCAGGGTGATGTCGGAGAGGTCCCAGCGGGCTTCCAGATCCCGCGCCTCCGCGTTGGGATGGAACAGCCGCTTGATCTTGAGGCTGCGCTTGGCGTCCACCGTTAGGGATTTGACCGCCGGGGCCGCCGCCGGTTCGCCGCCGCCCGCCGCGGGGGCGCCCCCTCCTAGAAAAGCCGCCTTAGCCGCCAGCGCCTTTTCCAAATCCAGGCCTTCCAAAACCACGTCCACGTCGATCTTCGGGGCCGCCAAATAGTCGGAGACGGTCAGGTCGATCTCCAGGGGCGCGCCGTCCACCTTCCCGCTGATCCGGGGGATGTGGACGTTGGGAAGGCGGATGCCCCGGTCGTCCAAGGTGGCGGTTCCGCTGAAATCGGACAGCTCGAAGCCGTACAGGGAGACTCCCATCCCGTCGAATTTCAGCTTTCCCCCCAAGGTGGGCTTGTCCAAGGTCCCGGCCACCGAAACGGCGAAAATCCCTTTCCCTTTCATCTTGAGGTCCCGGGTCTGCGGGGTGATGGGCGTGATCTGGTCCAGGTAAAAGGACCGCCCCTTGACCAGGATGTCGAAGAGGACTTTCTTGAGCTCGAATTTCGAGGGATCCTTCAGCCCCAGGCGGGTGAGCTTGCCCGAGACCTCCATGTCGTTTTTGGCGCCCTCGCTTCCGGAGACGACTCGAACCGACCGGATCTCGATCCGGTCGGAGTCTCCGGAGAAGGACGCGTCCCACTTGGAGGCGGGAAAATTCCAATCCTTGGGCAGGCCTTCGATCGGGAGGTCCGCGGTCTTGAAGGCCGGGAGGGACAGATCGGCGGTTAAATCCAGCTTCGGGTCGGGGGGGCCGGAAATGATTTTGGCCACCTTGCCGGTCAATTTCACGGAACCGAACTTATTTTTTAAAATGAACGAATCGAACGAAAGCTCATCTGCCCCCAAGCCGAGGCGGCCGTCGACACGGCCCGGGGGCAGAGTCAGGGCAGGCAGGCCTTTGACGGGCAAATCCTGGGTCCGGATTCCCGGAATGTCGGCGTTGATCGCGATGTCCAAATCCGGCTCGGGCTTGCCGGAGGCGAGCTTGCGGACCTTGCCGGAGATTTCGGCCTTGCCGTAGGAACAGGCGATTTTGAATCCCTCCAGCCCGAGTTCATCGGCTCCGACGCGGGCCTTCCCATCGAGCTTGAAGGCCGGAATGTCCAGCCCCGCGGGCAAGCCCGCCCCGGGAAGATCCGCGGATTTAAAAGGCGGGGTCTCCCCCCGGACCGTCACGGTCAAATCGGGCTGGGGCTTTCCGGAGGTGAGCTTGCGCACATCCCCGGCCACGGTCAAGTCCCCGAATTTTGTTTTTACGAGAATCCCTTCCAGGGACGCCGTCTCGCCCTTCATGCGCACCGTGCCCTCGGTTTTGGCGGCGGGCAATACCACCCACGCGGGGACGCCGGTGACCGGGAGTTCGGCGGCCTTGAATTGCGGGGTGTCCCCATGGAAAGAGGCGGTCAGGTCCAGATTGGGAAAGCCCGAGCCGATGCTCCGCACCGAGCCGGAGAGCTTGATATCCCCGTAGCGGATCTTGGCGGTGAAAGCCTCGATTTCGGCGGAATCCCCCTCCAGGCGGAGTTTGCCCTCGGCCTGAACCGCCGGAATGACCAGTTTTTCCGGAAGGCCCTTCGGCCGGAAAGGCAGGGAGGAGGCCGCGATTTCCGGGAAGTCGGCCTTAAAGGACGCCGTCAGGCGGGCCTCGGGTTTTTTGCTCAGGGCCTTAAGAATGGAGCCGGAGGCCGTCGCCTCCAGGAGCTTGGACTGGACCCGGAACCCTTCGACCGCCAGGTCCCCGCCCCGGAAGGCAATCTTGCCCCGCGCCTCCCCGGCCGGAATTTCGATTCCGCCGGGGACTCCGAAGAATTCCAGTCCGGCGGTGGAAAAACCCTTGGCCGCGACGGAGAAGTCCGCGAAGATTTCAGGCGGCCCTCCCCCTTGGAGGGCCCCCATCGCCGCCGAGGAAACTTCGACCTCCAAAATCTGTTTATCCTGAATCCAAACCTTTCCTTTTAAGTTGAAGGACGGCGCCGCCGGGCGGCTCAGGCGGCCCGAGCCCTGGACCCGGACCCCGGCCAAGGACGCCTCCAACTCATCGAACTCCACGCCCGCCGCCGCCAGGTCCAGCTTGGCCGGATCTATGGTTCCCGCGAAACGGAGCTTGGCGTCGATCGGGCGCGCGCCCCATTTCCCCGTGACCGTCAGCTTGGCCTTGGCGCCGAACGGCCGGCTCAGATCGAAGTCCGAGATGGCCAGGTCGGCGTCGGCGACCTTCCAGGTTCCGATTTCCGCGTCCCGGAAAAGAATCTCCGCCCCCGAGACCGAGGCTTGGCTCACCCGCAGGGACGCGGGCAGGGCCGCGGCCGCGGCTCCCCCGGGGGTCGCCTGGACCGGGACCGTCGAGGCCGCCAGCAGGTCGCTGAAATTAAAAATCCCCTTGGCGTCGCGGGTCACGGAAACCTTCAGCCCCTCCAGGGAAACCCGGCTGACTTCGATTTGGCGGGAAAGCAACGGGAGCAGCTTGATCCGGACTCGAAACCGCTCCGCCGACACGAAGGTTCCGGCCTTGAAATTCGGGAGCTCGGAAACCTCCAACTTCTCGATCGTCAGCCCCTGAATGGCCCCCAGGTTAATTTTGCCGAGGCGCACTTCCCGCTTCAGCGCCTTGCCGGCCTCCCGGAGGACCAGTTCCCGCACCTTTTCCGGGGGAAGATAGGTCTTGAGCGCCCAGGTGGCCGCGGCCGCGACGGCCACCCCGGCCACGAAAAGGCCGGCGGCCAATTTCAGGAGAAAGCGGCTTTTTGTCGGCGCCATGCGGATTTAAATGGTATAGCTGAGCAGAAATTCCTTCTTTTTATCGAGCAAAACCTTTTCGTCGACCCCGGCGGGGCAATCCACGACCTTGGCCACGCCGTGACGGAATGACATGCCGTCCTCGCCGAAATCGGCGCAGTCCAGGATGACCGGGGCGGCTTCCTCCGGCGCGGCGTCGGGCGTGGCGGGAGGCGGGGGCGCCTCCCCGGCCTCCTCGTAGAGCCAAATTTTCGGGCGCCGGGGATTGGCGGGATTGGGCCGAACGACGATCCCGGGCCGGCCGTCCTCCAGACGGACCACCGAGCCGACCGGGAAGTAGCCGACCAACTGGATGAGCAATTTGACCAAGGTGGGATCGTAGGTCGTCCCCCGCATGTTGGCGAGCTTGAGCAGGACCCGGTCCCGTCGGTTTTTCCTCCAGTAGTATTTGTCCGTGAACATCGCCAGGTCGTAGGTGTCCGCCATGTTGAGAATCTTGTGGAAAACGTCCGGGACATAGCCCGGGAAGTAGGCGCCGACTTCGTGGTGCCGGGCGGCCATGAGCCCGACTTGCGGTGGAAGCTCCTCGGCCCGGGTCAGCAGAAGGTAGCCCCAGTCGGCGTGCATGCGGGCCGCCTGGCGCTCGGCGTCATGGAGCGGGGAATGATCGTCGGTCCATTCCACGGGAATCGTCAGCCGCCCAAGGTCGTGGAGGAAGGCGATTTGGCACAGGCTGTTGATCTGTCCCGTGTTGAGGCCGAAAAGGTCTCCGAGCGCGCAGGAGAGAAAGCCCACGTTGACCGAATGCGCCAGATGGGGATCCAGGCCTTTGGAAAGTTCGGGGAGAAGCAAATAGGGCTCCACCCCCTTGCTGCGGATGGTCGCGGTCATGTCGTCGATCATCCGGAACAATGACTTCAGCTCCACCGGCCCCCCGGCCTTGATGGACTCCTGGGCGGCCTTGAGAGTGTCGATGGCCTTGATGTACCAATCCAGCAAGGTCCGCTTCTTGGCCAGCTTGGACTTTGAGGCGGTGTCGTCGACGTCGGCCTCGACGATATGGACCGTCTTGACGCCCTTTTCCTCCAATTGCTGGCCGGGGGCTTTATCGGTCGGTTTGATGGATTCGGCGTTGAGGATCTGGAAAAAGGCCAGCAAATCCTCCTTGGCCAGGCCTTTCATGAGCGTCAAATACTTCACGCGGCACTTGGAGAACCGGTCCACCAGCATCTGGTTGGCGGCGGTCTCCTCGATGGACATCGAGCCCTCGATGTAGAGCAGTTCGTCCATGAACCCGAAGCCCACGTCCTCCTGCTCCTCCAAAATCGGGGTCAGGATCTCGATGAGCTTATTGAGGACCGCCACCACCTCGCTGTGGCTCGGAGGGTAGAGCCGGACGTTGTTGAAGGCGAAATTCATGGCCCGAAGAGCCTGGATCATTTGGTTCCAACGCTCGTTTTGCGCCCGCGATTTTCGGACCCGTCTGGCCATTAGGAATGGCCCTCCTTCCTGAGGATCTCCAGGGAGTGCTTGGCCGCGTTGTGGAGGTCCTTTTTGCGCCCCATCAAAATCTCCAACCAGGTCCTCTGGGCCGCCTCCTTGAGGACCGCGACGGTTTCCGGCCCGCCGTGGCGCCCGAGGGCCGTGGCCACGGCCACCTGGCTCTCGTAAACGGTCGCCTTGCGGTAAGCCTCGATCAAGGCTTTGCCCACGCCGGGGGCGGAGAGCAAGGAGAAGGCGATCACGACCTTGTGGACCTCCTCATCGTCGACCTTCTGAATCACGTATTTTCCCAGATTCTCGACGGCGGCCGGCCCCCCCGCCTTGCTGAGCTGGCGGACCACCAGGTCCCGGACCTTGGCGTGGGAGTGAAAGACCATCGGCCCGTAGAGCGGGGCGTTGGCGGCAAGGTCCATTTCGCCCAGGATCGCGACCACATTGAGCACCAAAAAGTAGTCCTGGTCCTGCAAAGCCGCGACCAAGGGCGCCGTGCCGACCTGTTTGCCGACCAGGACCAGCAAAGAGCAGAGCTTGGCCCGGTGGTCCTTGTCCTGCACGTTGCGCAGTTGCTCCAGCAGGAGCGGAAGGAAGCCCGCGCCCAGGAAGGCGCAGAAATCCGCCAGCGGCTCGAGATTCTCCTTGTCCCCGGGGACCTGAAGCAGGAACTGGACCAGTTGTTCGGCCAGGATGGGGACGGCCACCTTGGCCTCGATCCCCTTGCGCAGTTCGGCAAAGGACGCCGCTGCGCCCGGATCTGCGGCCATCGCCTGCCAGAGGCGGAATTCGGCCAGAAGGACGGGAAGGTTGCCGTCGCGCCCCAATTCCGCGAGCAGGCGGATGTAGGCGAAGACCCCGTACTTGAGCTGGGCGGGGGAGGCGGGGGCCGCGAGGATCGCATGGATCTTGTCCATGGAGAACTGAACCGCTTCTTTTTTCTCCATGGAACGATGGGCGTGCTTGGCCTCGATCTCTTTGGCGTCCAGGAGGGCGGCCCAGGAGACCAAGCTCTTGCCCCCCCAGCTTTGCCGAGGCGCGCCCTTGCGGGCGCCCGCCCCCCGGGATTTCGGGGTCCAGGCCGCGGCCGCCCTCAGTTCGTCCCAACGAGCGCGGATGCGCGGGTCGTAGGCCGCCCAGGACATCTCGGCCTCGAAGCGTTCCCAGGGCACCTCGTGGAAAAGGGTTCCATCCAGAAGATCCCCCACCTTCTCGGCCTCTTTCCCGTGGACGGCCTCGTTCTGGTGGTAAAGCAGGGTCAAAAAATCGGGGATGGTTTCGGAGCGGATGAAGGCCAGCACCTGTTCCTCGGTCAGCCGGCCGGGGGGTTGGTCCTCCTCTTCCTGTTCCCCGGTCACGACGAAATTGAGGATAAAGACCATCTGCAGGCCGTCGATTTTGACGTCCTGCACGGTCTTCTGGAGATCGGTCAATGTAGTCTTCTCGTCGGGCTTGGCGGTCAGAACCTTGAAGAATTCGACCATTCCTTCCCCGGACACCCGGTTGGTGAACAGGACCTGCCCGATGCCCAAGGTATGCAGGGCGGCCGCGAAGGCGGTCACCTCGGCGGAGTCCGGGATCTCGGATTCTTCGACGATGACGGTCTTGGCTTTGACGTCCAAGGTCAGGGTGGTTTCCTGCCCCAAGGTCCGGTTGAGCAAGGCGACCACGCGCTGGCCGATCATGATGATCGAGGGGTGGCCCGGCTTGTAGAGCCCGCTGGTTTTGGCGCTGGTGACCAGGGCGGTCAAAAAAGCGGCGATGGCGGTGCGCTTGGCGTTGAGTTCGGGGCTATATTCCGGTGTATCCGCCATCGGAATTCGAGTTTAGCTCAGAAATCGGTTCTTTGCAAGGACCAAAGACGGCATGCCGGGTCAAAATCGCCTTTTGGGGGCAAGACCCCTCTCCGGGGGCTCGATTCGGTCCGGCACGACGCATTTTGTTCTCCACGACAAAATCACTTCCGCCGCGGAGGTGATTTTGTCGTGGGCGACAAATTCGGTCAGGAGATCCCGCCATGGGCCATCCCTCCTAACCTAAAAATCCCTCGAAGAACGAATCCCAGCGCCAACAGCCCCAACGACCACCGGATCTGCGCCAGGTCCCCTTGCCCGCCCAGCCACAGGGTGGCGGCGATCCCCGCCAAGGGAAGCAGGATGCCGCCCGGGACTTGATACCCCTGGCCCCGTCCCAATTTTTTCCGCAGAAACGGGATGGCCGCGCAGGTGGCCAGGTACTGGGCGCAGACCACGACATTGGAGAAATCCACCAGCCGGGCGAAGTCCAAGCCCAGGGCCGCCGCCAGGGCCAGCCCCGATGTCAGCAGGATCGCCCGATGCGGAGTCCCGTAGATCGGATGCAGTCCGCCCAGCCACCCCGGAAGGTGGCCGTCCTCCGCCAGCGGGGTCAGGTAACGCGGAGCGGCCAGGGCCGTTCCGGCGTTGAAGCCGACGGTCGAGCACACCGCCCCGGCCACGATCAGCGCCGCTCCGGCCGGGCCCAGAAGGCGCTCGGCGACCTCCGCCAACGGACGCTCGGAACCCGCCAAGCCGGGATGCGCGGCCACGGCCACGGACTGTATGACCATGTAAAGAACGGCGGCCAGGGCCATCGCGGCCAACAGCGCCCGCGGGACGTTTCGCCGGGCGTCGGCCACCTCCCCGGAGGGCACGGGAACGACCTCAAAGCCCTGGAATGCGAAGTAGGCCAAAAAACAGGCCTTGCCCATCGGCGCCCAGCCGTGCGGGGCGATCGGCCCCGGGGAGGCCGCCGCCAAGGCGGGCAGGCCGGCCAGCGCCAGGATCAACAGAGGCGCCAGCTTGGCCGCCGTGAAAAAATTGGAGGCCCAGGCGCCCTGCCGGACCCCGCGGTAGTTGAGCGCCGTGAGCAGGACGATCACCCCGCCCGCCGTGGCCTTGACCGCCATGGGAGTGGTCCAGCCGGGGCCGAAATAACCGAGGTACAGCGAGACGGCGTTGGCCACCGCCGCCCAGCTGAGGATGGAGGTGGCCCAACACATCCAGCCGATGCCGAACCCCGCGGAGTCTCCAAAGGCGGCCCGCGCGTACACATAAGGCCCGCCGCTGGTCTCGAATCTCCCCGCGGCTTCGGCAAAGCACAGCGCCACGCTCGAAAGCAGGAGGGCGGTCAGGCCGAAGGACAGCACCGAGGCCGGCCCCAGCAGGGCGGCGAGTTTGCCGGGGAACAGGAAAATGCTCGAGCCCACGATGGCGTTGACGCCGATGCAGGCGGCGTCCCAGAAACCGAGAGGGCGGGGACGGTTCATGCCCCGCGCCCCTTGCGGGAAACGAACGCCCGCATCAGAATCATCCCCCCGACAAAGCCCCCAACATGGGCCCACCACGCCACCCCGCCGAAACGGCCGGCCCCCCCCAGCACGGCGACGGTTCCCGAATAGAACTGGAATAGGAGCCAAAGCCCGAGGAACACGAAAGCGGGCATCTCCATCATGCGCAGAAAGAAAAAAACGGGAACCAAGGCGACGACCCGCGCCCCGGGAAATAGCAGGAAATACGCCCCCATCACCCCGGCGATGGCGCCCGAGGCGCCGATCACCGGCAGGGAAGAGCCCCAGCTGGCCCAGACCTGCAGGAGGGAGGCGGCCAAACCCGAAAGTAGGTAGAAGACCAGGTATCCGCCGTGGCCCATCCGGTCCTCGACGTTGTCTCCGAAAATGTAGAGGCTCCACATGTTGGAGATCAAATGCATCCAGCCCCCATGAAGGAACATGGCCGTGCCGAAAGGCGCGCCCAGGACCGCCCAGGATTCTCCCCCCACCGCCAAAGTCTTGGGGACCAAGCCGTAAACCTTGAGAAAGGGTCCGAGATCCTTGCCCAAGGTCAGCTCGAAAAGAAAGGCCGCCGCGTTGGCCGCGATGATGGCGTAATTGACCACCGGGACGGTGCGGGAAGGGATGCTGTCCCGAATCGGGAACATGCGGCAATTATATATGATCTCCTCCGATGACGGCGAAATGGCCGGAGTTCCGGCGCGAAGCGACGGCGGGCGTCACCACTTTCTTCACCATGGCCTACATCGTCGTGGTCAACCCCGCCATCCTCTCCTCCGAGGGAACCGGGATGCCCTTTTCCGGGGTCATGACCGCCACGGTCCTGCTGTCGGCCTCCATGACCCTGCTGATGGGAGTCTACGCCCGCCTGCCCTTCGCGGTGGCCCCGGGCATGGGGATCAACGCCTTCTTCGCCTACTCCATCATCCTCGGCCAGGGCGTGCCGTGGCCCCAAGCCCTGGGAATCGTGTTCTGGGCGGGCGTCCTGTTTTTGGCCATTTCCGTCGTGCCCTTGCGGGAGGCCGTCGCGCGGGCCATCCCGGGAAACCTGCGCATCGCGGCGGCGGCCGGCATCGGAATCTTTCTCACCTTCATCGGCCTCAAGAACGCCGGGATCGTGGTCTCCGATCCGGCCACCTTGGTCAAGCTCGGCCCCTTGGGGTTGAGGCAGGTCCTGGCCCTCGCCGGGCTGGCCGTCACGGTCTGGCTGTTGTCCCGGAAAAGTTCCCTGGCTTTTTTGGGCGGGATTTTCCTGGTCACCGCGCTGGGCTGGGGGGCGGGCCTGGTCCAGGTCCCCGCGTCGTTGGTCAGCCCCCCCGATTTCGGGGTATTTCTGAAGCTCGACGCCCTGGGCGCCCTCAAGGCGGCCTACCTGCCGGCCATCGCGGCCATTTGCTTCACGGATCTCTTCGATTCGATCTCGACCTTCGTCGGCGTCTCCCAGGCCACCGGCATGGTCGACGAGAAGGGCCACCCGCGCAACCTCCGCGAAGGCCTGATCGTCGACGCCTGGGCCACCTTGGGCGCGGGCCTGGCGGGCACCTCTTCCGGCACCGCCTACATCGAAAGCGCGGCGGGCATCGAGGCGGGCGGCCGCACCGGGCTGACCGCGGTGATCACCGCCCTCTGTTTTCTCCCCTGCCTGTTCCTGGCCCCGCTGGCGGGCATGGTCCCGGGGTTTGCCACCGCCCCGGTTTTGATCCTGGTCGGAGCCCTGATGTTCCGGAGCGTGCGGGGCCTGAAGCTCGAGGCCCTGGAGGACGCGGTCCCGGCCTACCTCACCTTGGTCCTCATCCCGCTGACCTTTTCCATCACGCAGGGCCTGCTTTGGGGCTTTTTGTCCCAGGCCGGGCTTTACGCCCTCGCCGGACGCGCGCGGGAGGTCGGCAAGGGGCTATGGTCTTTGGCGGCCTTGTCGGCCGGGCTTCTCCTGCTCGAACACGGCCCCTGGCGCTGAGCGGCGGCGCGGCGCAACCGAATACCTTCCGGGCGGAGCTGAACCGACTCCCCAGGATACACGGCTCCAACTTGCAGTGTATCCTGGTGCCAGGCATTGAAATATTCTGGTTTTGGCTCTATAATTCAAGCAGCACCCCAAGATACACCGACCAACTTACTCAATAGTTCGACGCGCGCGGTGGCGAAGGCATCCGGTGGGCTATAACGGGAAACGGCAAGATGGGAATTCGGTCCGGACCGAGACCTTCATGCCTGGCACCGGGGATGAAAATTTGACTGAAGAACTTAGCGCGTTTTCGGGACGGCAGGAACGGCAACGGCGTCGAACCACGGGATTCTCCGGACGCCCGCCGAACGGCCTGATAGCGGGCGCCGGAGATCCTTTTCGTTCGCCGGATAGTGCGGATGCACGGCGAAAGCTGGGCCATCCGAGTTGCGCCCTTGACATATAACACTTAGTGGTATATACTACTTAGTAGTATGAAGCGAACCTTCGTCGAGGTCTCATCCTTTTCAAGACGAGTCGACAGGGAGGGGGCGGATGTTTTGCCTCGCATTCAGATAGAATTGCTCAAAAATCCCGAGGCCGGCCGAGTAATTCAGGGGACAGGTGGTCTCAGGAAACTGCGAATCGCTGATGCCGGACGCGGCAAAGGAAAGCGTGGGGGATATCGGGTAATTTATTTCGATTTGGCCGGATTGGAGCGAACCTATCTCCTTGCCCTTTATGACAAGGGGGAAAAGGATGACATCTCTCCAGAGGAGAAAGGCATCTTAAAGTCCTTTGCGGAGAAGTTGAAGCGGGAGACTAGATAAAATGCGCAAAACAAAACTTGGTCAGGAGCTTATCTCGGGTCTTGAAGAGGCCGTTGAGCATGCTCGCGGCGTGAAGAAGTTGCGCTCTTCGACATTGGATATCCCGGAGCCCGCAAAACCGTGGTCCAAGGAGCAGATTGCCCGTCTCCGGAAGCGGGGGTTCGGCGTGAGCCAGCCGGTTTTCGCCTCCTTGTTGAGTGTGACGGCTTCGACTGTGCGGGCGTGGGAGCAGGGCCAAAAAGTACCCTCTGGCGCTGCGCGGCGACTATTGGAGGTTGCGGAGATTGATCCCGGGGTTTTCCAGCGCCTGGCCCACGACCATCCCAGGGCAGCACGTCATGCATGAGAAAGGACCGGCGAACCATTGGATAGACCTGACGGGCGCATTTAAGGAAGACGGCCTTGTAGCGCCCGCAGGATATCCGTACCGTTAGACACATCTCGACACATGTCAGAGCAAGTTCCGAGGCAAGCAGGCGCGTGGGTAAGGGCTGGATTCTATTCGCCCTCTATTTCTGCCCTACTTTTTCTTCTCGGGTCCTTTGTGACCACGGGAGAGTTGCTGCCACGTGTGACCCAAGGGAAAGCGCTCATGTTGATGGTAGTGGGTGCCTTCGTACTGTTTGTCGTCCTGCCCGGCTGCTTTACTTTCCTTCTGTTCTTCTTCGAGGGCCATCTCACCCGGGAAGGCTCCCCAAATCTTGTCTCTCGCAGCGCAGCGAGGGGGTTTGCGGCCTCCGTTCTAAGTGCCATCCTCTCTGGGCCACTGGTACACTCAATGGATCTGGTTGGAAGGAACAATGGGATAGGGAGGGCGGTGATTCTAATAATTGCCATCTTGGTTGGTCCTGCGTTGATAATTGGATACGTCGGGACAAGGAGTTCGCGCTCATAACCCCCAGGACATGGTGTGTCTAACCAAGCGCTTCTCCCGACGCGCGCCGTGGCGAAAGCATCCGGCGAGTGGAACCGGAGCCGAAATTTGGGCAGTGCCGGGCATGTAGAGCTCTCGCCGGCGTCTGCATATTCGCTTGGCGCAAGCTCCCTCTGCGATGTGTTCGTTATAACGAACACATCACAGAGGGGGCGTGATGGGGCAAATGAGGCGGACTTTTAGCGTCCAGATGGACGGCAAATTTCTTGACTAAAGAATCCTGCGTGTTTTCGGAAGGGCTGGAACGGCAACAACGGCGGCGTCGAACCACGGGATTCTCCGGACGGCCGCCGGACAGCAGGCGAACGCCGAGGGTCTCTAGCGCCCGCTATCCTGATCCGGCGATGCTGTCCGAAACGCCCGCTGGCGTCTTTGCCGCACTCATTGACAAATATGAAAGCTAAGGATTTGGATAAGCGGTTTGACGAGGGAAAGGATATTTCCGAATTTCTCGACCTATCCCGTGGCCAAGAGGATAAACGAGGCTCCCCGCCGGGTCAATGTGGATTTTCCTGAGTGGATGATTCATTCCTTGGACAAGGAAGCCAGCCGGTTGGGGGTCACGCGGCAGTCCATCATCAAGGTTTGGATCTCGGAGCGCCTGGGGCATCGCCCCAGTTGAAGAAAACCGACGGTCGAGCCCCGGGATTCGGCCGATCCCCCCAAAGCCTGGAGCCGGCCGCTGAGAATCCTCCCCCCGCCGGGCCCCGCTGACCCGGGGCTACTTACTGCGCGTCGCGCGGAACCAGCACGATCTCGATGCGCCGGTTGAGCGCCCGGGATTCGGACCGGTCGTTGGGCGCCACCGGGCGGTACTCGCCGAAGCCCGCGGCCAAAAGGCGAATCGGCGGAATCTTGGCGGTGTCCTGGAGAAAGCGAGCCACGGCCGTGGCGCGGGCGGTGGAGAGCTCCCAGTTGGTCGGGAAGCGGTTCTTGAGCTCCCCGCCGATGGGCACGTTGTCGGTGTGCCCCTCGATGCGGATGTCCTTGTCGGCCACGTTGACGAGCACCCCGCCCAGGCGGTCCAGGATCTTGCGGCCGGCCGGCTTGACCTCGGCCTCGCCGGAATCGAACAGGATCCGGTCGACCATGTTCACGGTCAGCTTGCCCTTGAGCTGGGTGATCTTGATCTCGCCGGCGGAAATCTCGGATTTGAGGCTGGCGGTCAGGGCTTCGTAGTTGTTCTTGACGGCGTTGAGCTCGCGCTCCTTGGCCTCCTCCAGAGCCTTCTTCTCGGCCAGGGCGGCTTCCAGCCGGGTGGACAGGGAGCGTTCCTCGTCTTCCTTGGCCTTGCGCAAGGCGGAGTGATCGGCTTTGGCGTCGGCCAGCTTCTGATTCAAGGCGTCCTTCTCCTTGATGAGATCGGAAACCTTCTTGCTAAGTTCCCCTTGCTTGGCCTGGAGCGTCTCTTGAAGGTCCTTATTAGACTTCTGGACGGAGGCCAGTTGGACCGAGGCCGAGGCCAGTTGTTCGGTCGTGGACTGCAGACGCGAACTGTAATCGCCCGCTTCGTTTTTCATGCCCTGGTAGGAGCGTTGGGAGGCGGCCAGGGAGTCCGCGCAGGCCGCCTTGGAGGCGTCCATTTCCTTTCTCAAATCATTGCACTGCCGGCGTGAATCCGCCAATTCGTTTTCCTTGAGCTTGTATTTCCCCGAGCTCACGCACCCGGAGAGTGCCGCCAGAAACGCCAATCCCATTGCCGCGCCTTTCATAACGCCTCCTTTAAAATCTTCCGGCCCATTCTACAATTTCAGCCTTCGCGGTAAAATGCCGTTTCCCGGTAGAAGTCCAGGGCGTCCCCCGCGTACACCTTGAGGCACCCGGCCACGGGAATGGCCAGGACCAGCCCGAGCAGGCCGCCCAATTCCCCCCCCAAGATCAGGGCGATGATGGTTTCCATCGGGGAGAGCCCGACCTTGTCCCCCACGATCTTGGGCGTGATGTAAAAGCCCTCCAGGACCTGGCAGACGCCAAAAACCGCCAACACCCCCGCCAGGCCGGTCCAGGCGGATTGGTCCACGGCGGCCATGATCAGGGAAAGGACCAAGCCCGTGAGCACCCCGACATAGGGAACGATGTTGAGCAGGCCCGCGGCCACCCCGATAACCACCCCGAATCGGATGCCGACCAAGGCCAGGCCCACGGCGTAAAGCCCCGCCAGGATCAAAGCCACCGACATCTGCCCCCGAAGGTAGCCGGAAAACACCCGGTCGGCTTCCCCGAGCCGGAAGGAAAGCGCCGCACGACGGCCGGGAGGCGCCAATTCCAGGACCCGCTTGCGGATCCGGGGCATGTCCAGGAGAAAGTAGTAGAACACCACCGGAACCACCAAGAGGTTGAGGACCCCCACCAGCATCCCGGCCGCGCCGGAAAAAAAGCGGGCGGCGAAGCTCCCGAACGGGGACAGGGCCCCCCAGGAGATCGTCCCGATCCGCTCCCGAAGCTTGACCAACAGCTCCTCGCGCCCCGCCGGAAAGGGGATGCCGTACTCCAGCGCCGCGGCCGAGAGTCGGTCCAGGGCCACCTTGAGGTAATTGGGGAGGTTTAGGGCCAGGTCGCCGGCCTCGCGAACCAGGCCGGGGATGACGAGCGCCAGCGCCAGCAGGACGACTCCGGCGGCGCCCCCCATGATCAAGGAGACCGCGGCGGCCCGGGCCAGGCCGCGCTTGACCAACCAGTCCACGCAGGGCCCGAAGGCGTAGGCCAACCCGAAGCCCAGGAAGATCGGAAACAGGGAGTCGTAAAGAGCCCAGGCCAGCAGGCCCGCGGCGCCCAACGCCGAAACCGCCAAGGCGTAAATGGTATAAGGGTTCATGTCGAAGGCCCGACATTATACACTTTTGCTTTTGGCGGCCGCGTGCGCGCCGGCCGCCGCGCGCCTGAGCCTGGACCGGTTCGAACAGGCCATGCTCTATCATCCTTCCCGCGAGTTCAGCGTCCTGCCCCGGACCTTCCGGATGCCCAGCGAGGAGGTGTCTTTGGCGCCGGAGCCCGCGATCTCGCTCCACGGCTGGTTCCTGCCGGCGGTCGATGGGCCCCTGGCCGACCGGGGCCTGGTCCTGCTCTACTGCCACGGCAACGGGGGCAACGTCTCCAACCGGGTCCACAAATCGAACGTCTTCCACAAGCTGGGCCTGTCGGTCCTGGTCTTCGATTACCGGGGCTTCGGCAAGAGCACGGGCTCCCCGGACGAGGCGGGCACCTACCGGGACGGGGAGGCGGCCTACAAGTTTCTAACCGGAAAAAAGGGCTTTCCGCCGGAGCGCATCATTCTGTACGGGGAATCCCTGGGAAACGGGGTGTCCCTCGAGCTGGCCCGCAAGCGCCGCTCCGCCGCCCTGATCGTTGATTCCGCCTTCACCTCCATCCCGGACATGGCCCTGGAGGTCTTCCCTTGGCTGCCGGTCCGTCCCTGGATCCGCAACCGCTACGACAACCTGGCCAAGATCGGCGGGGTGGGGCGGCCGGTGCTGGTCATGCACAGCCCCGAGGACCAGGTCATCCCCTTCGAGATGGGCAAAAGGCTGTTCGCGGCCGCCGCCGAGCCCAAGGCCTTCCTGGAAATGCAGGGCGGCCACGATGAAGGCTACATCGACTCAAGCCCCCGCTACGAGCGGGCCATTTCTGACCTTCTTAAGGGGCTCCCGCCCCGGTCCGCTTGCGGACCTCGTCCTTCATCTCCGCCTCCAGGTCCTCCATCTCCGCGATCTCGCGGGCGATCAGGTCCTGGATCTTGAAGGGCTTCTTCGGGGTCAGGATGGCCGTCTTGGGGGTTTCTTTCGGGGTTTCCCGGAGGGGCTCTTTCGGCGGGTCTTTCGGAGCCGCCTTCGGGGTTTCCTTCGGGGTTTCCTTGGCGACCGGCGCCTGGGCTTGCGCGATGGATGGCTCGGGGGTTTTCGCCTCCTCCGCCTTCGGCGGAGCCGAGGGACTCGCCGACACCTGAACGAAGTCCACTTGCTCCCCGCTGCGGGCCACCCAGCCCTTCACGACCTCGGATT
>CAYHPY010000048.1:0-25842 GCA_964358485.1 uncultured Elusimicrobia bacterium | reverse complement strand
CCATCGGCCCGCGCGGCGTCTACGACGAGGCCAAGCGCTTCGCCGAGGCCATGACGATGGCCTACCACCGCTTTCACAAGATGCCGGTGCGCATCGTCCGGATTTTCAACACCTACGGCCCGCGCATGCGCCGCGAGGACGGCCGAGCGGTCCCCAATTTCATCACCCAGGCCCTTAAGAACAAGCCTTTGACCGTCTACGGCAAAGGGAACCAAACCCGCAGCCTTTGCTACGTCTCCGACCTCATCCGGGGCATCGGCCTCCTTCTGGAATCCGACATGAACACCCCGGTCAACATCGGCAATCCCCAGGAGTTGACCATCCTCCAAATCGCCCAGACGATCAAGAAACTCACCGGCTCCAAATCGAAGATCGCCTTCAAGCCGCTCCCCGTCGACGACCCCAAGGTCCGCCGCCCCGACATCACCCTGGCCAAGAAGCACCTCAAGTGGTCCCCGCAAGTCTCCCTGGAAGACGGCCTGCTCCGAACCATCGAGTACTTCCGCCGATCCTGACCTTGTTTCTTTCCGTCGTCCTCCCCTGCCTCAACGAAGAAGGGACCTTGCCCCGCTTTGAATCCGAGCTCAAACCCGTCCTGGACGGGCTCGGGAAGTCTTATGAAGCAATCGCGGTGGACGACGGCTCCACCGACGGCACCCTGGACGCCCTGCGAGCCCTGTCCCGCCGATGGACCAATCTGGTCGTCCTCGCCCACGACGAGAACCGCGGGTTGGGCCGGGCCCTGCGGACCGGTTTCGCGGCCGCGGGCGGAGAGTTCGTCGCGACTTTGGACTCGGACCTGACCTTTTCTCCGGCCCTCCTGCCGGAGATGATCAAGAAGCAGGAGGAGACGAGCGCGGACCTTGTCGGGGGAAATCCCTTCATGGGCCGCGAAGCGGCCCCGGCGGTGCCGTGGTCCCGGCGCCTTCCCAGCATCTGCATAAACGCCTTTTACCGGGGCCTATTCTCGTTGAGCTTCGGCGCCTACACGCCGATTTGCCGGCTCTACCGAAGAGAAGCGTTGAAAACCCTCGCCCTGACGGCCGAAGGTTTTGAGATCAACGCGGAAATCGCCGCCCGCTTTATCCAAAAGAAATTCCGGTTGATAGAAATCCCCGCCCCCCTCACCGTCCGCCAAGCCGGCGCCTCCAAGCTCCGCCCCTGGAAAGAACTCAAAGCCCACGCCGCCCTCATCCTCCACCTCACCCTCGGTGCCGGTGGTTGACTTGCTTGACTTACTTGCCTTGCGGGGCTAACCCCCGAAAAACCGGCCATGCAGGGCGCGCACCGCTTTTTCCACCTCGGCGTCATCGACGACGCAGGCGATGTTGCTTTTGGAGGCGCCCTGCGAGATCATGAACACGTTGACCCCGGCATCCCTGAGCGCGCCGAAGACCTGGCCGGCGACCCCGACCTGCTCATGAATCCCGTCGCCCACGACGCATAGGATCGCCCGCCCCGTTTGAAGCGCCACCTCGAATTCCCCCCGAAGCTCGGCCACCGCCGCTTCCAAACGCGCGGGCTTGTCGGTCGTGACCGAGACCGTGACCTCCGAGGTCGCCACCACGTTGACGCTGATCTCGTGGCGGGCGAAAGCCTCGAAGATGCGGGCCAGAAACCCGTAGCCAGCGGCCATGCGGGGGCTGGAGACGCTCACGATCGTCTGATGCCGTTTAAAGGCGATGGAGGCCACCCCCGCGGGCCCCGCCGCCTTGGCGACGATGCGCGTGCCCGGATGCTCGGGCTTGAAGGTGTTGAGCACCCGGACCGGGATGGCCTTGCGCATGGCGGGGACCAAGGTATGCGGGTGAAGAACCTTTCCCCCGTAATACGCCAACTCGCAGGCCTCCTCAAAACTCAGCTCCGCGATCGGCCGCGCCCCGGGCACCATCCGAGGATCGGCGGACATGATCCCGTCGGTGTCCGACCAGATCTGGACCTCGGAGGCTCCGAGGGCCGCCCCGAAGATCGTGGCGGAATAGTCGCTTCCGTTTCGCCCGAGCGTGGTGATTTCCCCCGAGGCCGTCTTGCCGATGAAGCCGGTAACGACGGGCACACCTTCGAATTTTCCAAAAATCCCCCGGATCGCGGCGTCGGCCTCGGGCCGGGGCGTCGCGGAGCCGAAACGATCGTCGGTCGTCAGGCCCGCGTCAAAGGCGTCCCACGCCCGCGCCGGGAGGCCGCCTTTGGAAAAAGCCGCCGCGATCAACCGGGAGGAAAAGCGCTCCCCGAAACTGGCGGCGTAATCCAGCGTGCGCGGGGTCAGTTCCTTGAGCAGACTGATTCCCTTCAACAAATCGTTGAGTTCATCGAAAAGCGGTTCCAGGGGCCCGAACTCCACTCCCAGGCCCGCGGCCGCCTGGGCGTGACGGTCCTTGAGAGCCCCCACGGAGGGCTTGCGTCCCGCCACCGCCTTGCGGGCCAAATCCAACAAATCGTCGGTCACGCCGCGAAAGGCCGAGACGACAACCACCGGCCGCTCTTTCAGACGGCCCTTGACGATGTCCTTGACCCTCCGCACCCCCGCCGGTTCTGCCACGGAGGACCCGCCGAATTTCATCACCACCATGGTGGATATTGTACGAAACCCACCGATCCTTCAAGCCGCCAAGAATTTGAAGAATATGAATGCCAGGCACCAGGTTGACAAAGTTAACAAAGTTGATACCTGGCACCGGGAAGCTTGAAATTTTCGGGTTCGCGCTCCATACTATGGGGTGAGCGCGGAACCTGACCCGAAAACGCCGTCCCCGGATCCCGAAGTCGAGGCGCGCCTGCGCCGGGCTTCCTCCGGCGCTCCCCGTCCCGGCGGGCCCAAGCCTTCCGGCGCGGGTTATGCCCTGCTCTTGGCCGCGGGCTTGATCGGCTCGGCGCTCTTTTCAATCCAGGGACGCGTCCCCCCTCCGGGGGGCGGAGCGTCAGGGGCCCCGGAGACCGTCTCCCCGCCCGATCGGAATTTGGGCGACCTGACGGGCCCCTCGGGAGCCGAATCCCTTTCCTCGCCCCGAACCGTAGCTCCGCCCAGGAGCGCTCCCACCCCGGAATCCTCCCAGTCGGCCTTAGGGGGCCTGGACCTGGAAAGCGCCAAGAATCCGCTGCCGGAGGGTTCGCTCCGGGCCTCCCGGACTCAGGAACCCCTCCGCCCCCGTTTTCAGAGAACCGAATCCCTCGCGCCCATCTCCGAGGAAGCCGGGGTCACAGCCAGCGGCCTGCGGGTCTCCGGGGTGGACAACCCCGATTTCATCGAGGCCACCCCGATTTCCGCGGCCGAGGCCGCCGGCGCCAAATTAGTCAAGCCCAAGCGCCCGAAATGCGAGCTCAAGGTCCGGCAAATTCCCCCCTGCGCCTGGAAGGTGGAACGCCGCGGGGGCTACTGCATCGATGACCGGGGAGTGGTGACCACCCAGCAGGGGGTTACGAGCGTCGAAATTCCGGCCACCAAGAACGGAGCGATTGTTCCCTACCTTCAGGGCCCGGATCATACGGTCTGCGAACCCGTGGCCGACATCCCGGAAACTCCACCCCGCTGAAACTCCGCCAATCGCGCCGCCAAAGCCCTGCCCGGATCGGGGGCCCGGCAGAGATCCAGAAGCTCAAGAAGGGAGCGCCGCCGGGCCGGCTCCACCTCCCGATACACGCGCCGCGCTTCCTCCTGGGCGGCGGCCGCCGCCTCGCGGACGGAAACCCCGCCCAAAACCTCGATGACCTCCGGCCGCTCCCCGCGGCCCACCAAACCCGCTTTCTCCAAACGCCGCAAGGCCCGGGCCACCGGAGCCGGCGCCTCCAGGCCGAAATCGGGCCGGCGGGGCCCGGGGCGGTCCAAATTTCCCAGGCGGGCCATGACCTCGGCCATATTTTCCAGCTCGACGATCAAGCCCGGATAGCCGCTGCGATGAAGGCGCAGAGCCCGACTCACGTCGTCCTCCTCCCCGGGCCGCAGGCTTTCCAACTCCGCGACCACGCGACTCCAGTCCGGGGCCGTCAGCCAGCGCCGCGCCCGCCGGAAATCCGAAACGGCCGCCAAAATCCAGCACGACGCCCCCCGCCCGTCGCGCCCCGCCCGGCCGGCCTCCTGAAAAAATCCCTCCAGGGATAAGGGCAGACCGACATGGATGGTGAAGCGCACATCCGGCTTGTGGACCCCGAGCCCAAAGGCCCGCGTGCAGGAAAGCAGGTCCCGCCTCCCACGGAAGAACCGCTCGGCTTCGGCCGCCTTTCTCAGCTCCCAATCCTCCTTTTGATGATTCTTCGGAGGCCGCCCCGTGAAACAACCGATGTCCAGCCCCTCCGCCCAGAGCAGTTCCTCGGCCGCCGGCGCCGCCCCGGCCGAGCCGTCGACATGGGGCAGAAACAACAGGCCCGGGCCGAAACGCCCGCCGGGAATTTCCCGGGTGATCAAATCCGCCGCGGAGCGAAGCTTCTCGGCCTCGCGGACAAACCTCGCCGAAAACGAAATCCCGGAAAGCGCCGGCGCGCTCGGGCGTACGCGCGCCGCCTCCCGAAGCCCCAATTCCCGCGCGGTTTCATCCTCGGTTCGAAGACCCGCCGTGGCCGTCAACGCCGCCAGGGGCGGCTCCCACCCCGGGCCCGCGCACCAAGTCCGCAGGCGCCGCCCCAAGTCCAGATAGGCGGGTCGAAAATCATGCCCCCATTGGCTCACGCAATGGGCTTCATCGACGGCCGCGAAGCTCCACCCCCCGCCTTCCGCGACCGCCCGAACCGCGCGCTTGAACGCCCCCGCGTCCAAGCGCTCCGGACAGGCGTAGCATAGCGCGAGCTCGCCGGAGGCCAGCCTCTCCAAGGAAGTCCCATCCGCCCCTTCCCCGGTCCCGAGTCCCGCCGCCCGTCCCAAGCCGCACGCCCGCAGATGCCTCAATTGATCCCGGATGACCGACAGGAGAGGCTCCACCACCAGCGCCGTGCCCGGCATGAGCAGGGCCGCCATCTGATAGACCAAGGATTTCCCGCCCCCCGTCGGCATCACGACGGACACATCCCGCCCCGAAAGCAATTCCCGGACCGCCTCGGCCTGGCCGGGGCGAAGGCGGGGAACGCGAAAGACCAGCCGGGCCAGCCAGGTCAGGTCCGCCTCGTCGATCCGCGCGCATTTCGAGGGTCCCGGCGCCGGAAGGCCGGTCGCCGCGGCCCCGCCCTCCACCCAGCCCTCCTCCACGCAGGCGTTTTTCCAATTCGGCCGGAAACGCCCTTGGCAGGTTACAAACGCCGGAGCTCCCGGCTCCCGCCCACCCCCCGGGTGCAGGCGTTCCAGGCAGGCCCCGAGCACCGCCAGGTCCTCCATAGCCCACGCCGCCAAGGTCCGGGCCTCCTCGAAGGAGAACAAGCCCGTCGTGGAGAGATCCGTCTCCAAGATTTCGGGAACCCCGGTCCCGCCCAGGCACCAGGCGGCCGTTTGCAGGCGGTGCGTCCACTTCAGGGCGAGACCCCCTCGGGAGCCGAAGGTGGAAAGGATCCTGGCCTCCAAAGCCCCTGAGGCCCACAGCCAGGTTCCGCGGGTCAACAATCTCAACCCCACCGTGAAAGACGCCGATGGGCGGGCCGGTCGGTCCACGACCAGGCTCCAGCGGGCGTAGTCGGCCGCCAAGGCCGGGTCCCAACGACCTGCGGCGGCCTCGGCCACCCGCTCCGCGGCCACGCAGGCGCTTTCGATCAGGCGAATTCGCTCATCCATACCCTTATATACGAGTGAGCGGGGGTTTTTGTTCCATCCCGGAGGGAAAAATAATAGACTCCCCCCATGAGCGACGCTCCCAGCCCCGGCGGCTTCTCCGCCTCGGACCCGCGCGGGAAAACGGTCCTGATCGTGGATGACGACGAGGGAATCCTGGACCTGGTCTCCCTGCTCGTCAAGACGGCGGGCTTCAACATACTCACCGCCTCAAACGGCGAGAAGGGGATCGAATTGCTCGCGAAAAACCCCGATGGCGTGGTCCTGGACCTGATCATGCCGGGCTGCGGGGGCCTAGGGGTGCTGAACTACCTCAAGCTCGCGGGAGGCCCGACGCCGCCGGTGCTGGTGATCACGGCCTACGAGCGCCGCCACCCCGCGGTCCAGACGGCCGTCATGGAACCCATCGTGGTCCAATGCCTGGCCAAGCCCCTCCAGCATGAAGTTCTGCTGGAGGCCCTGCATCGCTACCTGAAGACGGAACCCCTTCCCAAAAAGTAACCGCCCCGGGTCGAGGGACCCGGGAAATTCGGCCCAGTGTGCCTACGGCCAAATAGGCCTAAAGACCTATCTCATCCAGGCGCGCGCCTGATAGCCCAAGGCCCGCCGGTTTCCGTGGTTCAACTTCAAGGCCCCTTCCAGAAGGCGGAGGATGTCCCGGTCGGCGAGTCCGCCCTCGCGGGGCCCCAACTTGGCGCGTAAAAAGGAAACCAAGGTGGAATCGAGGCGGAAAAACTCACCGCGCATCCCGGCCGCGTTCTTCCCCTTAAACGACACCAAAGCTCGATTAATTCTCATCCAAGGATCATCCGGAGAAATCTCCGCGGCGCGAGCCGAATCCTTGAGGGAACCCGAATAGTCCCCCAGCAGGCGTTTGGCCTCCGCCCGCCAATTCCAGGCCTCCAAGTCCCAGGCCTTGAGCTCCAACGCCCGGTCGAAATCCCTCAAGGCCTCCCGGACTCTCCCCAACCGAACCAGGGCCGCGCCGCGCCAGCAGTAGGCGTAGCGGCCCTCGCCTTCAACGGCCCGGGAGAGAATTTTCAAGGCGGCTTGAAACTCCCCGAACCACAGAAACATGAGCCCCTTCCAGGCCAGGACGCTGCTTTTCTCGGCGGGGGGCGCGCACACCTCGGCCCGGGAGAACGCGCTCAGACAGGCCCTCCGTTTTCCAAGGCAGGCGTACGCCTCCCCCAAAAAGGCGAAGGCCTTCCAATCGGCCGGCCTAGGCCCCCGACGGCTGGCGCCCAAATTCCGGATCGCGGCGGGAAATTCCTCGGCTTCCAATCGGACGCGGCCTTCCTCCAGAAGCATCCACCGGTAGCGCGCGGCCAAGCCCGACATCCTCGGAATAAAAGAACCCGAACGCGGCGGCAGCCCCAAAGCCCGGCGAAGGACGACGCAATAATAACCCGCCCAGGGAAAGCCGCCCCGGCGGACCGCGGCCCTCTCCAACTTCGCCAAATGCGCCGCCATCACACGCCGGGCCGGCACCAAATCCGGGTAGACATTTCCCCAAGGCCACGCCAGGGCGGCCGAAGCGGCGGGGCTCGGCGGCCGACGGAGCAGGGTTTCCGCCTCCCCAAAAGCCACCTCATGGCGGTCCAACCCCATGAACATCCGAAACCTGCGGATCCGCCCTTCGTCGGTATCCGGGATTTTTTTTACGCCCCCGGCCAGAACCGCGCGCGCGGCCGCGGATTTTCCTTGCTGGATGAAGGTCTCCCAGAGTTGAAGCTCGTCGGCCCCGGCCCCCGAACCCAGCCGAACCGCCTCCCTGAGCGATATCTCGGCGTTTTTCCAGCGCCCCGCGGCCTGCTCGGCCGCCGCCCGCTCCCGGAGCAAGGCTCCTAGTTCCCCGACGATTTCGCGCCGCAGAGCGGTTCCCTCCGGAGCCGCCAAAAAAGGCGATTTCAGCTGCACACGGAGAACGGCCTCGGCCCGCCCGCCTTGCCCCGCCCCGCGCGCCTGCTGGGCCCGCAAAAGCCAGAAGGCCTCGAACTCCAGGGCTTCGCGCCGAAGCTCTTTCCCGGCCCGGCGCCCCTCGCGGCGCAAAACGGCTTGAGCCCTCTTGATGCCCCCCCGCTCCCGCAGACGATGGACCCGCTCCAAGGCGCCGGAAAAACCGGCCGGCGCCAGGGCGCGCGCCCGGAACCACATCGCCTCGGCCTCGCGGATCCTTCCCAAATCCCGGAGGCGGACGGCCATGGTCCGGTAGAGATCCCGCAGGCGCGCCCGGGCCTGGGCGTTTTTCGGTTCGGCCGCGAGGGCCTTCAAAAGAAACCGCTCCGCGGCCCGCGCGTCGCCGTCCTCCAGGGCGGCCTGGGCCAGGCCGAGGCGGGCCGGAACATAATCGGGGCGGCGCCGGGACAAATTTCCCCACAGGCGGCGGGCCTGGGCCCGGCGCCCCAGGGAAGAAAGGCAATGCCCCTCCAGGCAGGCGAGCTCCGGGTCGAGCCGCTTCGTCCGCGCCAACCGCCGAAACGCCTCCAAGGCGCGCGCGAATTGACCGGCATTGAACAAGGCATAGGCCGTCCCGCTCAGTAAATTCCGGAACGGTCCCTCGGTCCGGGCTTCGGCGGGCCTGATTTTCAGAGCCCGGAAAAGCCAATCGCCCGCGGCCTCGGGCCGCCCGATTTTGAGCGCCGCCTCAGCCAGGGCCGAAAAGGCCGGAAGGTGCGGGGGCTGTCTCCGCGAAAGCGCAAGCCATATCCTTTCCGCCTCCGCGCGCCGCCCCAGGGAAGAAAGGCAATGCCCCATGAAGCACTCGACCCGGGGCCCGGCCCTTCCTGATTTTTCCAGCCCGCGAAACGCCGCCAAGGCCGAGTTGAAGCGCCCCGCGTTGAAGTGGGCGAAGGCTTCGGCCTCTGGCGGGGGCCGGAGGGTCATCCGCCGATGGAGCACATGGAGCGGGGCCCGACCGCCTCGGGCGCGGAGCGCTCCAACATGAAATGGCGCTCAGGCTTGCGCGCCACCACCGCCAGAATCCGCCCCTGGATCTCTTCAGGGGAAGCGCCGGCCCGCAGGGGGCCCGCCAAATCCTCTCCCTCCATACCGTCCAGGCAGGGGATTAATTTCCCGACGGTGGAAAGGCGAACCCGGTTGCAGTCGGCGCAGAAGCCGCAGCTGAGCGCGCTGATCACGCCGATGGTGCCGCGGGCGCCCGGCCTCCGGTAATAGCGTGCGGGTCCCCCGCCCCGGGGACGGTCGTCGGACGGCAGGACCTCCAAGGGTCCCGCCCGCCGCATGATTTCGACCATGGGGACCAGCCGTTCGGGGGAATAGAATCCGGTTTCCCCCATCGGCATGAGCTCGATGAAGCGAACATGCAGGGGGCGCCGGTCGGTCAACGCCGCCAACGCGGCCACCTCGTCCTCGTTGGAGCCGCGGATGACGACCGTGTTGAGCTTGACCGGCGAGAGCCCCGCGTCCAAGGCCGCCTCGATTCCCCGCAGGACCTCGGGCAAATTGCCGAACCGGGCCAGGCCCTTGAACCGGCCGGGCTCAAGGGTGTCCAGGCTGATATTGACCCGCCCGAGCCCCACCGCCGCCAAAGGCGCGGCCAGGTCGGCCAGAAGAATGCCGTTGGTGCTCAGGGAAAGATCCTTCACCCCGGGCAGGCGGGAAAGCCTGGCGACCAACTCGGGCAAACCGGTCCGCACCAGGGGTTCTCCCCCCGTCAGGCGGACGCGGGAAAATCCCAGGCGGGCGAAACACCCGGCCAGGAAGACGACCTCATCATCGGAAAGGGACTCCGCCGCCGGGGAAAAGTCCGCCGCGCTTTCCGGCAAGCAATAGGCGCACCGCAGGTTGCAACGGTCGGTGACCGAAAGCCGCAAATAATCCAGGGCCCGGCCGTAGGGGTCCCGAAGCGGGGCTATTCGAGCCACCGGAAGGGCAGGCTGCCGCCCGGCCGCACCCGCCTCATCCCGTCGGGGGGAAAGGCCAAGGCGTTGGCCTTGACGCACATCCCGACGCGGTGGGAGGCCTGAGGCCTCAGGATGCGGAGCGCGTAGCCCTTGCCGAGAGGGGCGGCCTCGCAGAAAAGATATTGCCGCCGCCCCAAGGGCAGGTCGAAGCCGTTGGTCGTGCGGCCGGTGAGCCGGTAGGGCCGTTCCAACGGGGAATACCCCTGCATCCGATCCAGGGCGGGGCGGACCAACTCCTCCAGGCACACCAAGCTGGAGACGGGATTGCCCGGCAGGCCGAACACCGGTTGGGGCGCCCCGCGTCCCCGGCGGCGCAGGCCGAACAGGAACGGCTTGCCGGGCTTGATCCTCACGCGCCAGAACACCGTCTCGATGCCCAGCTTGGCGAAAACCGCCCGGGTATGGTCGAATTGCCCGACCGAAACGCCCCCGGACACCACCAAGGCGTCCGCCCGCGCCAAGCCGGTTTGCAGTTTGGCCGCGATGGCCTTGGGTTCGTCGGACGCCAGGCCCAGATCCACGCCCAGCGCCCCCCACAACCCGAGCGCGCCCAGGATGGCGGGCCGGTTGGCGTCGCGCACCCTTCCGGCGGAGGGACGCATGGAGCTGTCGCAGAGCTCATCGCCGGTTGAGAGCACGGCCACCGTGGGCCGCCGGTAGACCTCCACGCGTCCGATCCCCTGGGCCGCGAGCAAAGCCAGCTCATAGGGCCGCAGGCGCGCGCCCTCCCGCAAAATGACGTCTCCCGCGCGCACGTCCTCGCCCCGCGCCCGGATCAATTCGCCCGAGGGCGGGCGATGGCGCACCAAAACGTGCCCTTCGATCGCCTCGCTCTGCTCCTGCATGACGATGGCGTCGGCCCCGGGAGGCAGGGCCGCCCCGGTCATGATCCGGGCGGCTTCTCCCGGATTGACCTTGCGTCCCTTGGAGGAGCCGGCCGGCAGGACCTGGCGGACCTGCAATTGCACCGGCCGCTCGGCGTGGGCCTGCTTCAAATCTTCCGCCCGGACGGCGTAGCCGTCCATGGTGGAGTTGTCGAAGTGGGGCAGGTCATGCTTGGCCCGGATGTCGGAGGCCAGAATCCGGCCTGCGGCGGTCTTCAAGGAAATCAGCTCCTTGCCGATCGGAGCGATTTTCTCGAGGATCTTCCTCAGGGCCTCATCCACCGGCAGGGCGGGGGTTTCCAAGGAATTTTTGCGGCTCAGGGTCTTAGCCATGGGAATGCTCCTTTCGAACGGCGGGACGGCCCGGCGGGTCATGCCGCGAGCCGTCCATGACCTCAAGGGCGTGGGGGATGAGCTCGGCGACCGCCTGGAACGATTCGGCGGCGCCCCGGGGACTGCCGGGCAGATTGACGATCAGGGTTTTTCCGCGAATGCCGGCCAAGCCCCGGGACAGGGCCGCGCGAGGATTGGATTTTACCCCCTCGCGGCGGATCAATTCCGGGAGGCCGGGAAGGGCTCTTTCGAGCAGTTTTTCGGTGGCCTCCGGAGTCACGTCCCGGGGACCGGCCCCGGTTCCGCCGGTGGTCAGGATCAGGGACAGGCGGAGGTCGTCCGCCCACTCCTTGAGGATCGCGCGGATTTCGCGAACCTCGTCGGGCACGACCCCGCGCACTTCGGCCTTCCAGCCCGCTTCGGCGACCAGTTTGGCCAGGACCTTGCCGCTCTCGTCCTCGGCCCGGCCCCGCGAACAACTGTCGCTGACGGTCAACACGCCCACGGTGATGCTCATCGGATTTTCTCGAAAGCGGTTTTCCAGATGGGAGCCCGGTGCTTGATTTGCTCGATCAGGTACCGGCAGGCGGCGAAAGCCTCCTCCCGATGAACCCCGGCGGCGGCCACGAGCACGGCGGCTTCTCCGGCCGGCACCCGGCCCAGCCGATGGCGCGCCCAGGCGGCAACCCCCCAGGTTTTCTCCGCCTCCGCGACGACCGCCCGAATTTCCCGCTCCGCCATGGGCTCGTAGGCCTCGTAAACGATCGAGGATATGGCCTCCCCCGCCTCGGAGTCACGCACCGTTCCCGCCATGCTGACCACCGCCCCCCGGGCGGGAGCACGCACCGCCTCCGGCGCCGTTTCCAGGCGCAGGGGACGGCGGCTCAAAACCGGCGTTTCAACCGCCGCAGAAGGGGGGCAGGAAAGCGACTTCATCTCCGTCCTTGACCTCCGTTTCGGTTTCGGCGTATTGCAGGTTCACGGCCACTTTCAAGCGAGACAGACCGTTACCGGCCAATAACGGGGTCAGTTCAGGAACGGAACGCAGAACCTCCATCAAGGAGGCGGGCCGTTCCAACGCCACCTCCAATTGCCTGCGCCCAAGACGCTCGGAACAACCCGCGAAAAAGAGCAGTTTCAGGGCCACTCGGTTTCCTTGCGGCGATAATCCCCGGAGCGCCCCCCGGACTTGGCGGCCAGGCGCACCCGGATGGTCATGCCTTTGTCGGTGGACTTGAGCATGTCGTAGACCGTGAGGGCGGCCACGCTGGCCGCAGCCAAAGCCTCCATCTCCACCCCGGTCTTGGCCTGGGCGCAGGCCAGGGTCTTGATGAACACCCGCCCCCGCCCGGCGTGGGCCTCCACCTCGACCGACTCCAAGCCCAGAGGATGGCAAAGCGGAATCATCTCATGGGTCCGCTTGGCGGCCATGATCCCCGCCAGCCGCGCCGCAATCAGCACGTCTCCTTTGGGCACCCGCCCCTCCCGGATCAGGCGCAGGGCCTGGGGGCCCATCAGGACCTCGGCCTCGGCGCGGGCCTCGCGGCGGGTGACGGGCTTTTCGCCCACGTCGATCATTCGGATGGACATGAGCTCAGGAAGGGAAGGGTCCTCGGGGAATTCGACGCATGGGGGGCAACGCCGATATTATAATACACCGCCCCCGTTACCGCCAGGGGCGTTCCGGTCACATCCCTATTTGGATCGTTTGGGGCGGAGCACCTCGACCGATTCCACCTTAAAAGTCAAGGTCGCGCCGCCCGGGATGACGGGAGGACTGCCCTTCTCGCCATAGGCGAGGGCGGGCAGATCCGGCGCCCCTTCCTTGCCCCTCCCCAAAACCGCCGTGCCCGCGCCCGCCGCCGGCAAATATCCGGCGCGCTTCGGAGGAAATGAGGTAAGATACGGCGCCATGCTCATCGAGATGGGAGAGCGCCATGAGCTCGTCCGGGAGACGGCCCGGGATTTCGCCCTCCGCTGGCTCGGCCCCCGCGCCGACGAGATCGACAAGAGCGGCCGGCTCCCGGGAGATTTCTTCCGGGAGTTGGGGCGGGCCGGCCTCCTCGGCCTGACCATCCCGGAGGACCACGGCGGGGCCGGAGCGGGCTATTTGGCCGCGGCCATCGCCATGGAGGAACTCTGCCGGGCCTCGGCCGCGGCGACCCTGTCCTACGGCGCGCACGCCTACCTCTGCTGCACCAACCTTTTCACCCACGCCGGCCCGGACCTGCGCCGCAAATACGTCCCGGGCTTGGTCTCCGGCGAGAAAATCGGGGCCTTCGCCCTGACCGAGCCCGGGGCGGGCTCCGACGCCGCCTCGATGACGACGCGCGCGATCCGGGGCGCGGGCGGCTGGCTTCTCAACGGGACGAAGCTCTTCATCACCAACGGCTCCATCGCCGACGTCTTCCTGGTCTTCGCCCGGACCCAACGACGCCGCGGCACGGGGGCCTTGAGCGCCTTCGTCGTGGAACGGGGCTTTCCCGGCTTCACGGTGGGCCGCGACATCCCAAAGCTCGGGACCTGCGGCTCGCCCTTGAGCGAGCTGGTCTTCAAGGACTGCGTCGTTCCGGAGGATAATCTGGTGGGAGTGGAGGGGCGGGGCCTGGCCTACATGCTGGGGGGCCTGGACATGGAGCGGGCCGTGTTCTCCGGGATGCCGGTGGGCATCGCCCAGGCGGCCCTGGACTACGCCCTGGCCTACGCCGTCAAGCGCCGCCAGTTCAACGCGCCGATCTCCAGCTTCCAGCTCGTCCAGGAGATGCTGGCGCAAATGGCCACGGAGTTGGAGGCCGCGCGATTGCTGACCTACCAGGCCGCCTCCCGCCTCGACCGGGGGCAGCCCGTCTCCAAGCACGCCTCCTTCGCCAAGCTCTTCGGGGCGCAGATGTGCCTGCGCGCCACCCAGCAGGCCGTCCAGATCGTCGGGGGGACGGGGTTCACTCGGGAGTGTCCGGTGGAGCGCTACTACCGCGACGCGGCCCTCATCCCCATCGGCGGCGGCACCTCTCAAATCCAACAGCTCATCATCGCCCGAGAGCTCCTTAAGGAACAAAACCGCAAATGATTCCGGCTTCCGGCTCCCTCACGCACGAAAGCGGCATCAAGGTGCCATATTCCTGGTCCGCCGGGGAGACCCTGAGCCGTTTTTTGCGCGCGCTTCGGGACGAGAAGAAGATCCTGGGGACGCGCTGTCCCGCGTGCCGAACGGTCTTCGTTCCCCCTCGCAAGACCTGCGGGACCTGCTTCGTCGATTGCGGCGAGTGGGTGGAGGCGGGCCCCGGCGGCGTCTTGGAGAGCTTCACCCAGGCCCGCTACGACAGCGCGGCCCATCCCGGCCCCCGGCCGATTTACGGCTTGATCCGCCTCGACGGCGCCGGGACCTCGCTCCTGCACCTGGTGGAGGGTCCCCTGGAGGACCTGAGGATCGGCCTTCGCGTGGAGGCCGTCTTCGCTTCGGAGCGGACCGGCTCGATCCGGGACATCCTGCATTTCAGGCGCGCGTGATGGATAAAGTCGCGATCGTCGGCGTCGGACAGACCGCCTTCGGGGAGCGCCGCGACGACACCTTCGCGGATTTGGTCTTCGAAGCCGCCTCCGCGGCCTTGGCCGACGCGGGCCTGGGGATCGCCGACATCGACAACATCGTGACGACCTCCAACGATTTCTTCGATGGGCGCACGATCTCGAGCATGGCGGTCGGAGACGCCGCGGGCGCCGCTCATGGGGAGGGCCGCTCGATCTCCACGGTCGAGGGCGACGGAACCTTCGGGGCCTTCTACGGCCTGAGCCGCATCCTCTCCGGGGCCTACGGCACCACCTTGGTGGTGGCCCATTCCAAGGGCTCCGAGGGCGATCCGCTTCTTCTGACCAACGCCTACTGCGACCCCATCTGCGAGCGCTCCCTGGGCCTGGACTGGATCTCCGCGGCGGGCCTGGAGGCGCGGGCCTTCCTGGACCATTTCGGACTCGGGGCCGAGGACCTGGCCGCCGTCGTCGCCAAGAACCGGACGGCCGGGGCCAAGAACCCCAAGGCC
This sequence comes from uncultured Elusimicrobia bacterium, assembly GCA_964358485.1. GTDB lineage: Bacteria > Elusimicrobiota > Elusimicrobia > UBA1565 > UBA9628 > CAYHPY01. Next base: position 10,976 of record CAYHPY010000048.1, on the reverse strand, counting down.
CATCGGCGCGCGCCGCTCACGCCGGAGGCGGCGCTCGCCTCAGCCCTCGTCGCCCCCCCCTTGCGCGCCGACGACCTCGCCCCGGTCTCCGACGGGGCCGCGGCGTTGGTTCTGGCCGGGGCCTCTTCGGCCCGGCGCGCCAAGGCCAAGCCGGTCTGGGTGGCGGGCGCGGCCTTCTGCGCCGACGCGCCCTTGGGGCGGAGGAACCTCTGGGAGGCCCGCGCCCTCCGGGAGGCGGCCGCGCGGGCCTACCGCATGGCGGGGGTGACGCAGCCCGCCCGGGAGCTGGACCTGGCCGAGGTCTCCGAGGAAGCTTCCCACCAGGAGCTCCTGTGGCTCCGGGAGTTGGGTTTCCCGCGCCCGGAGCGGACGAATCTTTCCGGGGGCTGCCTTTCGGCCCGGGCCTGGGTCGCCTCGGGGCTGGTCCGCATGATCGAGGCCGCGCTCCAGCTCCGGGGCGAGGCCGCCAACCAAGGCCCCGGCGGGCGGCGCGCCCTGGCCCATGGCCAGCACGGCCTGGCCGGGCAATCGCATTGCGTCTGGATCCTGGAGAGCTGATGGCCAAACGGACCGCGATCGTCGGCGTCGGGCAGACGGACCACGCGGGCAACCGGCGCGACGTGACCGGCGCGGAGCTCATCCACGAGGCGGTCCGGCGCGCGCTCGACGATTGCGGGCTCTCCTTGAAGGACATCGACGGGGTCGTGGTCGGCAACATGGATCATTTCGAGGGGATCAACGGCGCCGAGCTTTGGTCCATCGAAGGCTCGGGGGGCCTGCTCAAGCCCACGATCAAGCTCACCACCGGCGGCACCACCGGCTCGACCTTGGCCATCGGCGGCTTTCATCTGGTCGCCTCCGGCCTCTTCGAGCGTCTGCTCGTCATCGGTTGGGAGAAGAACTCGGAGTCCGACACGACCGGGGCCATCACCACGGCCTTCGATCCCATTTGGGACCGCTTGGTCTTCGCGGGCGCCATCTCCGGCCTGGCCGTGGAGGCGTCGGAATACATGCGGCGCTTCGGCGTGACGGAGAAGGACGCCGCCCGGGCGGCGGTCCGCGACCGCCGCCACGCGCTCAACAACCCCCACGCCCACCTGCGCAAGGAGATCACGGTCGACGAGGTCCTGCGCTCGCCGATGCTCTCGGACCCCATCAAGGCCCTGGACATCTGCCCGCGCACCGACGGGGCCTGCGCGCTCATCTACGCGGCGGAGGGCGCGGCGGAGAAAATCTGCCCCCGCCCCGCCTGGGTCCACGCCGCGGTCAACCGGCATCTCTACTCCTATGTCGGGGACGTGGAGTGGTATCCCCTGCGGTCTTTGGAGCTCGCGGCCCGGGAGGCCTACGCGAAGGCCGGGATCCGGGAGCCCTTGAAGGAATTCGGCGTCATGGAGCTTTATACGCCTTATTCCTTCGCCAACCTCTCCTGGATCGAGGCCCTCGGGCTGGCCAAGCCGGGCGAGGGCGCCAAGCTGATCTGGGACGGGGCGACGGACATGGGCGGGGCCCTCCCCATCAATCCCTCCGGAGGGGTGATTTCCTGCAACCCGATCGGGGCCACGGGCCTCATCCGGGCGGGCGAATGCGCCCTCCAGATCATGGGCCGGGCCGGGGACCGGCAAGTCCCGGGCGTGCGCAAGGCGCTCTCCACGGGATTCGGGGGCTGTTTCTGGTCGGATCTCTTGATCTATGGCGACACGAAACCGGACTAAGGGGATCGTCACGGTCTCGAGTGGGGACAGCTTCCAGCCTTTTCATTACGGGGTGGGGAGATACGGAACGAAATTTTTGACGGAACTAAGGGATAACAAAAGATTTCTTGCGGTCCGCTGCGCGGATTGCAAGAAATCTTTTATTCCACCCCGCCCGATCTGCGGGCCCTGCTATAAAGTCATGAACGACTGGGTCGAGGTCGGGCCCGAGGGGACGCTCATGGCCTTTACCATCCTGCGATTTGCCTTCATCGACCCGGAGACCGGGGCCAAAAAGCCCGTGCCCTACGGCTACGGCTTCATCCGCCTGGACGGGGCCGACACCCAGCTCCAGCACTTCCTGGCCCTGGACCCCGCCCGTTCGCCCCGCATCGGGATGCGCGTGCGGCCGGTCTTCGAGGAGGATCGGCGGGGGACTCTGCGGGACATCCGTCATTTCGAGGAGATCAGCCCATGACGAGCGCGAGCCTATATTTCAGCGATTTCGCGGTGGGCCAAGCCTACCGGAGCCCCCGGCCCCGGGCGGTGACCGAAACCGTCCTGGCCCAGTTCGGAGAAGTCTCCGGGGACATGAACCGGATTCATTACGACGAGGAATTCGCCAAGGCCAGCCCCTTCGGCGGGCGCATCGCCCACGGCCTCCTGGGCCTCTCCATCGCCAGCGGCCTGCTCCACGACCTGGGCATCGTGGCCGAAAGCGTGCTGGCCTTCGCGGGCCTGGAATGGAAGTTCAAGGGCCCGGTCCGGATCGGCGACTCCCTGAGCATGGTCATGACGGTCGCCCGCACCCGAGCCCTGGGCCGCCGGGGGGGCCTGGTGATCTTCGACGCGGTCCTGCTCAACCAACGGGAAGAGACCGTCCAAGAAGGCGTCTGGTCGCTCATGGTCCGGCCCAAGCCCTCGTGAAAACCCTGCCGGACCTCCTGCGGGCGCGCGCCGCGCAGGCCCCGGACGCGCCGTTTCTGTTCTTCAAGGACGAGGTCTGGACCCGGGGCAAGTTGGCCCAGGCGGCGGAGGAGGCGGCCGAGCGCCTGCGCCAAGCGCGGATCAAGCCCGGGGACCGGGTGGCCCTGCTCCTGCCCAACGGCCCCGACTTCATCGTCCAATACTTCGGGATCATGGCGGCCGGCGCGGTCGCGGTGCCGGTCAATACCGTCCTTAAGGAACCCGAGATCGCCTACATCCTCAAGGACTCGGGGGCCGCGGCCGTCGTGGGGACCGGGGGGCTGACCCGCCTGGACAACGGCGGCGCCGGACCGGCGGCCGGGGAGGCCGCCGCCATCATCTACACCTCTGGGACCACGGGATTTCCCAAGGGGGCGGTCCTGACCCACCGAAACTATCTTTTCGACGTGGAAAACACCGTCGCCGCCATCGGCATGAACGCCGGCGACCGGTTCCTGTGCTTCCTGCCGCTCTTCCACGTCAACGGCCAGGTGGTGACCGTGCTCTCGCCCCTGTGGGCGGGGGGAAGCATGGTCTTGATGGAAAAATTCGCGCCCAAGGAGTTTTTTGAACTGATCTCCCGGCATCGCTGCACGGCCTTCAGCGGGGTGCCCTCGGTCTACTCGGTCCTGCTCAACCTTCCGGACTCCGCGCGCTACGACCTGTCCTCCTTGAAGTTCTGCATCTGCGGGGCCGCGCCCATGCCGGTGGAGGTCTTCCACGCCTTCGAGGCCAAGTTCAAGGCCCACATCCTGGAGGGCTTCGGGCTCTCCGAAGGGACCTGCGTCTCGACGGTCAATCCCCCCCCGCCGGGCAAGCGAAAAATCGGCTCCATCGGCCTGCCCTTGCCGGGCCAGGAGCTGGCCATCGTGGACGCGGAGGACCGCCCCCTCGGTCCCGGGGAGATCGGGGAGATCGTGGTCCGGGGAGGGAACGTCATGTCGGGCTACTGGAACAACCCGGCGGCGACCCAGGAGGCCCTGCGCGGAGGGTGGTTGCACACCGGGGACCTGGGGACTCGCGACGAAGAGGGCTATTACACCATCAAGGGCCGCAAGAAGGAAATGATCATCCGGGGCGGGGAGAACATCTACCCCAAGGAAATCGAGGAGGCGCTTTACTCCCATCCCAAGATCGCCGAGGCGGCCGTGGTGGGCCTGCCCGACCGCCGGTGGGGGGAGGAGGTGGCGGCCTTCATCGTCCTGAAGGAAGGCGCGCGCGCCGAGCCCAAGGAGCTCCAGGCGCACCTCAAGGGCCTGTTGGCCGACTACAAGCATCCCCGCGTCTGGCGGCTGGTCGCGTCCCTGCCCAAGACCGCCACGGGAAAGATCCAGAAGCACAAGCTCCGGGAGTCTCCCCTCACCTAACGACGGCGACGTCTTCAGGAGTATTCGGATTAGACCGGAGCCGGAGAAGACCCGGCGGCACTCGGGATCATTCGTAATGGGTCCAAAGCCGAATGACTTTGACGGTTTTTATTTCCCGCAAAACCTGATAAACCAGCCGGTGCTGGATGTTGATGCGCCGAGAATATGCCCCGGTCAAATCTCCGAGCAACTTTTCGAAGGGAGGCGGGTTTTGAAACGGGTTCTTCCTCAAGATTTCAAGAAGCGCTTCCGCCTTGGTCCTGAGGCCCGCCGAAGAGAGCTTTTTAGCGTCCTTTTGGGCTTGCTTTGTAAAGACGAGTTGCCAATTCACCAAGCGAGCTTCTTGGACAGCTTGCCGACGGGGGCCTTGAGCCCGGCGCGAATGGACTCGCGCATTCCGGGAATCGAGAGGAGGTGGAGGGTCTCTTGAATCGCGCGCCAGTCCTCTTCGGAAATGAGTACGGCGCTGGAGCGTTTCCCGGTGATTTGCACGGGCTCATGGGAAGCCGCCGTTTGATCAAGGAGCTTGTAAAGCTTGGCTCTGGCGGCGCTGGCGGTCAGGGTGGTCATTTTGGATCTCCACCAATAGCGTACCGGAAGTCGTACGCTTTGTCAAGGGGCCCCACCTCCATGTTCACGGGGTTTTGAGGCTGGTAGTTTTTCCTGGCGCTCGGCCAGCCGTTTGGCCGAGCGCAACCAGAGTCCCCCCGGCGGGGGGACGATGGGCCGTGGGGGGCTTTCTTTTCCCCCCAACGGCCCCGGGGTTGCTGCGCTACCTCCAAACGTAGCAGAAGGGGTAGAATGGACGGGCTTCGGGATGACCAACCACTGTTTTTGACTGCTCGCGGGTGGGTGTCTCCAATGACCTCTGACGACCTTGGCAATGTTTTATGATCATTTTTACTACCTTTATTGCCCGATTACCGCCAGCGGTGAAGGTAAAAATAAAATTATCATTTAATTTATTATGTAATTCATGGCCCAGGTCGTCAGCTTGCCATGTTTGCGTATTGGAAAAGGTTGAAGGGCACGGCATTGCGGCTTGATTGATCAGCGCCAAGCCGGCTGCCGGGCGCTTGGAACGAAAACCCCGTGAACATTGAGGCCCCACCCGAACGGCCGAGAACGCTTCCGCCGCCGATCTTAAGGACGGACCCCGAGGGCCCGGCAAGTCATCTCCACGGATTTTCCGGCGTTCTCCGTCATGCGGTCCAGAAGCTCCCGGCTCTCCGGGCTGATCTTGCCCTCGGCATGAAGCCTGGATATCTCGGCGGAGTTCTCCGCCACCTTGGCCCGCTCTCCCGCGCACCAGCGCCGGTCCGATTCGGCCTTCGAAATTTTTTCGCCTTTGCCGGCGAGAGCCTCGCAGGTCAGCTCCACGGAGCGGAAGGCGTTCTCGTTCATCTTCAGCAGGAGCCCGTGCGTCGGTTCCTCGATCTTGCCGGCCACGAGCAGGTCGGTGATTTCCTTGGCGTTCGCCGCGTTCTTGGCGAATTCCCGGGCGCACCAATCCTCCGAATTCTTCGAGGACGCCGCCGCGGGCTTGGACACGGCCTTGCCCGCCGCCGCGGAAGCCTCGGACCGGTCCGAAAGGATCGCGGCGGCCTTGCCTTGGGTTTCCTTGGCGGTCGCCTCCCAATCGGGGGCGCGATCCAATGCGAAGGCCGGGGCGAAGCTAAGGAGAGCGGCGGAAAACAGGGCAAAAGTCGAGGGTTTCATGTTCATGGCCATAGGATAATGGAATCAGGCGATCTCCGCCTGGGCCGCCCGGCCCCGGACGGCATGGGCCTTTGGCCCCCCTTTCCCCTCGCCATTTTTTGTTACATACCCCCATGCGCACCCTCTTCATCCTCAACCCCGCCTCCGGCACGGCCGCCAAATGGGCGCGGTTTGAGCGCCGCTTCAAGCCCGGCCCGAACGCCGAAGTGGTGAAAACCCAGCGCCGCGGGCACGCCGTGGAGCTGGCGGGAGAAGCCGTCCGGGCCGGGGCCGCGCGCGTGGTGGCCGTCGGCGGGGACGGGACCTTGAGCGAAACCGTGCACGGCATGCTGTCGGCCGGGGCCGATCCCGAGACCTGCGTCCTGGCCCATCTGCCCGCCGGGTCGGGGTGCGACACGGCCCGGCATTTCGGACTCCCCTCGGACCCGGGGAACTGGGCGGCCTTCTTGGAGGCCGGGGACCCCTCCCGCATCGACGCCGGACGGGCGCAATGGCGGGAGGGCGGCATGGAGCGGGTCCGGCATTTCATCAACATCGCCATGGCAGGTCTTCCGGGCGACATCGTGGAAACGATGGAGCGCGTGGGCAAGCCGCTGGGCGGGACCTTGTCCTACCTGGGCGTTTCCCTGGCCAAACTGCTGGGCTCCCGGGCGCGGGCCATGGAGATTTCCTTGGACCAAACGCTGGAGGCCACGGGGCGCTTTCACCTTCTGGCCCTGGCCTTGACCTCCACCACCGGCGGCGGGATGAGGATCGCCCCGGCGGCCGACGCGCGGGACGGGCTTTTCGACTGGGTGGCGGTCGGAGACGTCGGCCTGCCCCGCCTGCTCAAGAATTTTCCCCGCATCTACGCGGGCACGCACCTCTCGGTGGAGGGAATCACCTCGGGGCGGGCCCGAAAGGTGGCGGTCCACAGCCCCGAGGATGTGCCGCTCAACATCGATGGGGAGCCGCTGGGCCGCCTGCCGGCGCGCTTTGAGGTCCTGCCGGGGGCGCTATCCTTTCTAGTGCCATGATCACGATCCTCCTTTATTACATCGCGGCGCCCTTTATCTGCGGGGCCCTGGTCCTCAAGCTCCTGGCCCGTTACGGCCGCCGGGAAATCCCCGCCGAAATCCAAAAACTATTCGAGGCCGAGCCGATCGAAAAGAAATGGTTCCGCGCGGTCCGCAAGGACGGGAAAGGCTGGTCGGCCCTCGGGGATTACGAAAAACAGCCCGAGGCGGTGGAGCGGATCTACGAGGCGCGCCAAACCGCCCAAACCTCGGGGGACAAGGCGTCCTTCCTGGTCCTCAACGACAAGGGCGAGGCCCTGGAGCAGATCGACAGCTAGCGGGGCGGCAGCCCCGCTGTGCCGGCCTACTTCAGGGGCTATTAGGACGGCCGGCCTAGCCGGGCGCAGCCCCGCTAGCGCGGCACCCCGGCGGCCACGCCGGGGATGTAGAGCCGGTCCACGTATTCCTTGAGCATGCGTTCCCCGCAGAAGCGCGGGGCCACGCTGCGGATGGACTCCTTCATGACCCGCACCCAGCCGTGCGGCACCCCGTGATGGCGCTCGTAGAACAAGGGCACGATCACTTTTTCCAGGAGGTCGTAGAGGCCCGCGGCGTCATCGGCGTCGGAAGCCGACTCCCCGGGTTTGGGGCCGAAGGCCCAACCGTTGGAGCCGTTATAGCCTTCCTCCCACCAGCCGTCCAACACGCTGCAGTTGGGCACGCCGTTGACGGCCGCTTTTTGGCCGCTGGTGCCGCAGGCCTCCAACGGGGGCTGGGGATTATTGAGCCAGAGGTCGCAGCCGTGGACCAGGTAGCGGGCCACGTGCATGTCGTAGTCCTCGACGAAGGCGATGCGTCCCCCGAAAGCGGGGTCGCGCGCCAGGCGGTAGATTTGTTGAATAAGGGCCTTGCCGCCGTCGTCGTCGGGATGGGCCTTGCCCGCGAAGATGATTTGGACCGGATGCCAGGTGTCCAGGAGCAGGGCCTTGAGGCGCTCCAGGTCCCGGAGGATCAAGGTGGCGCGCTTGTAGCCGGCGAAGCGCCGGGCGAAACCGATGGTCAGCGCCGAGGAATCCAACAAGGCGCCATGGGCCAAGACCTGGGCGGGGTCTATGGAGTCCACCATCCAGCGCCGCCGGGCGCGGTTGCGGAAAATCTTAAGCATGTCCTCCTTGCAGCGCATGTGGACGCGCCAAAGCTCCTCGTCGGGCACGGCGGCCAGCTTCGACCACACCGCGGGATCGTCCGGGTTCTTGAACCAGGTGGCGCCGATGTAGCGTTCGAAGACCCAGGTCAGTTCCTGCTGGACCCAAGTGGAGAGATGAACCCCGTTGGTGACATGGCCGATCATCTCGGCGCCCTTGGCGTCGGGCCACAGTTCCGCCCACATCTGCCGGGAGACCTCCCCGTGGCGGCGGCTGACGCCGTTGCGCCGGCCGCTCAGCTTGAGGGCCAGGGCCGTCATGTTCCAGCCCGGGCGGCCCGAGGCGCGGCCCAACTCCAGGAATTTCTCCCGGTCCAGGCCCAAAGACTGCCAATACTCCTTGAAATAGGCGGAGATCATCTCCTCGTCAAAAACGTCGTGGCCCGCGGCCACGGGAGTGTGGGTGGTGAACACAGAGGATTCGGCGATCTCCTTGCAGGCGTCCTCGAAGCTCTTGCCGGCCTCGACCAGCCCCCGGATCCGCTCCAGGAACAGGAAGGAGGAATGCCCCTCGTTGGCGTGAAAGACCACGGCGGGGATGTTGAGCGCTTTGAGCAGGCGCACGCCCCCGACGCCCAGGACGATCTCCTGACGCAGGCGCATGTTCCGATCCCCGCCGTAGAGCCGTCCGGAGATCTCCCGGTCCTGCGGCGCGTTCTCCGGGACGTTGGTGTCCATCAGCAAAAGCCGCATGCGCCCCACGACCACTTCCCAGACCGAGACCGCCACCGTGGAGGCCCCTACCGGAACCTTCAGGGTCACCGGAAGCCCGGACGCGTCCTGGACGGGCCGGATCGGGGAGACGTTCCAGTCGATCTGCTCGTAGACGTTTTGCTGCCAGCCGTCCATGCTGATCCGCTGTTGGACGTAGCCCTGGGGATACATAAAGCCCACCCCCACCAGGGGCACGCCCAGGTCCGAGGCGGTCTTGCAATGGTCCCCGGCCAAAATCCCCAGGCCTCCCGAGTAAATCCGCAGGGAGTTGTGCAGGCCGAACTCGGCTGAGAAATAGGCGACGTTCTTGCCCTCGAACTCGGGGTGGGCTTTCTTGAACCAGGTCTCATCGGCCGCCATGTAGCGGTCGAAGTCTCCCATGATCATGTCGTAGCGCTTGAGAAAGTCGATGTCCCGGGAAAGCACCTCAAGACGGGCGGGCGTCCGGTGGAGCAGATTGACGGGGTTGTGGTGGGTGCTGGTCCACAGCGCCGAATCGATTTCCTTGAACAGCGCGCGGGCCTCGGGGTTCCAACTCCACCAGAGGTTGTAGGCCAATTCCTTCAGACGGGCGATGCGCGGCGGGATCATCAATTCTTGAACCGGGGTCATATTCTGATTTTACTACAAAATATCGCCCATATTCGGAGGCTCGAGCCCGAAGCTCTCCCCTGGGGCATTGACGACTCCATCGAAAGCCATTTATACTTGGGAACGCATGAGGGCGATCTTAGCCGCCACCGTCGTAGCCGCTGGCCTATTCATTTGGGCCCTCCAGCCCCCCCCGCCGTTCCAATTCGGGGATGTGGTATCCCGCGTCAACCACTTGGCCGACAGCCAGGGGCCTCGGGACCGGGCCCTCGACTTGGTGGTGCTCGACGACTCCCATGCCAGCGGCATCCTGGATTTTCCCGTGGAGGCATCGTTAGCTTCGAGGCTTAGAGCCGGGCTCCGGCGTCGTCTCGTGGGCCCTCCCGCGCCCGATCCTGCCTCGCAAATATTCAAACTCCGCCAGGCCGCCGCCCGGCGGCCGAACACGGTGGTCGTGGCATCTCCGGGAGGGGCTTGGAACGATGACGCCCTCCAGGAGGCCGTCGCCGTGGCCCTGGCCGCGGGATTGCGGCAGAAGATGAAGATTAACGTCCTGGCCCAGGGTAGGACCGTCGCCCCGGCCTTGAAGGCGATCAAGAAGCTGGAGCCGATTAAGGAGGGGGAGCCCCCGCTAGTCAAGAAGTTCATCGCCTTGGGGATGAACCGGACGGAACTTCAGAGACTCGATCCAGATTTCTTCCGGGAGTTCGGGCCACCGAAAAACTTGGTCGACTGGATCAACGCATGGAACAATCCCTACAGCCGCGAGGCGAAGGTCCCCATCGAGGTCCTGGGGCCGGGGCGGGAAGGGATCACCTACCAGGGCGAATACGCCATTCCCGGCGCCCTGGGGCTGGCGGGGGGAGGGACCAGGGAGATCACGGTCGGCGAGTTCATTAAGTTCCTGGACGCCTTGATCGCCGCGCTCGAACAGGCCGACGAGGTTCTGGAAAAATGGGCGCAGGAGGCCGCTAATCGGGAGGCCGGCGTGGATCCCAAGAAAGCGCCGCAAACAAAGAAGAGCCATGACGGGTATTACCATTCCTCCGCGGCGCCGGCAAAAGCCGCGAACGGCGAGCCGGAGGCCCTTGCCGCCGAACCTCAAGAAGGCGCGCCAGCCGGTGATTCCCTTTCCATGATTCGGGGCGGGGAGATATTGGGGGCCGGCGGGGAGGACGCCGGAAGGGCTCCCGGAAGGGTCGACCCCAACGCCTGCCCCAAACTGACCCCGACGAGGATCACCGGCTACGATCTCGGCGACAAGAATCGGAACGTGGTCCCCTGCGGGGGCGCCTTCATTGTGTGTAGCGGCGCGGAGAGGGAGTTCATCGACGAGACTTGCCGGAATTTGGGCCAGGGCTGGTATGGGGCCGGGGAAACGCGCTGCTCCCAGAATCGGGAATCCGAAACCAAGCCGGCCTATGGGCCGAACGGCTTCGAGGAAGTCCACTGCGGAACGAGCCTCCCCGTATGGTGTTGCGTTAAGAAAAAACGCTAGCTCTTTGCGGGGCCCCTTCAATCCCACCCTTGATTGCCCCCCGGAGGGCCTGTTATGCTTGACGGCGCCTCATGCAGACCTCCACCCCCCGCTTCAGCGTCATCATACCCGTCTACAACGCGGCCGAATACTTCGCGGGCGTCCTGGATTCGATCCCGGAAGACCTCGGGGAGGGCGTGGAATTCCTGGTCGTCGATGATTGCTCCACCGACGCCACCCCAGAAATCA
>CAYHPY010000047.1:24702-26139 GCA_964358485.1 uncultured Elusimicrobia bacterium | reverse complement strand
TGTCCTTGACCTCTTCCCAGAGAGCGGCCTCGCGAAGGCTGGTCTCCACCCGCTCGGCCAGGGCTTCCCGTTCGCAGAGGGCGTTTAAGACCAGCCCGGAGGCCACGTTGTCGAAAATGCTCATGCTGGGAAACGGGTTGGGGCGTTGGAACACCATCCCCACCTGCCGACGGACCAGCACGGGGTCCATGGCCAGGATGTCCCGTCCATAGAGGGTCATGCGGCCCTCGACCGTCGCGCCCGGGGTCACCTCGTGCATGCGATTAAGACAGCGGATCAAGGTGGATTTTCCGCAGCCGGAGGGGCCGATGATGGCGGTCACCAGGCGGTCGTAAAACGGCAGGCTCACCCCCCGGATGGCGGGCGGGCCTCCGTAACCGGCGCTGAGATCCTTCACGTCCAGGGCCGTCGTGGGATTGACGGGCCGGGGATCGGCGGATTTTTTCGGGGGGGCTTTGGGTGGTTCCATAGTGGCGGGCGTCATCGCGCGGCTCCGGTTTGGCGCCCCAGGACGGCCCGGGCGGCGAGGTTGACCCCGAGCACGACGAGCATCAGGATCAGGGCGGCGGCCCAGGCTTGGCGGTGCCAGTCGGCGTACGGGGAGATGGCGTAGGTGTAGATGGCCATGGGCAAGGTCGCGATGGGATGCAGAAGGCCTTTGTCCCAAAAGCGGTTGCCGAAGGCGGTGAAGATCAGCGGGGCGGTCTCTCCGGCGGCGCGGGAGAGCGCCAAAAGGGAGGCCGTCAGGATGCCCCGGGAGGCGGTCGGCAGGACGATCCTCAAGGTGACCTTCCAACGCGCCAGACCTAACGCCAGGCCGGCCTCCCGGATTGCGCCCGGAACCAGGCGGACGAACTCCTCGGTGGAGCGCAGGATCATGGGAATGATGATGAAGGCCAAGGCCACCGAGCCCGAGAGCGCGCTGAAGCGCTTCATGGGCTGGACGAGCAGGGCGTAGGCGAAGACCCCGATGACGATGGAGGGGACCCCGCTCAGGACGTCGGCGGCGTAACGCACGCAGAAGCCGAGGCGATTGTTTCCGTACTCGGCCAGCCACACTCCCCCCAGGACCCCGACCGGAATTCCCAGCAAGGCCGCCAAGCCCACCACCTTGGCCGAGCCGACGATGGCGTTGGCGATCCCCCCTCCGGCCACCCCCACCGGCTTGGGCAGGCGCGTGAAAAAATCCCAATTCAAGGAAGAAAAGCCGTGCCAGGCGATGTAACCCAGGATGACGAAAAGCAAGGATAATGTCGCCGCCGCGCAGGCCGCCGTCAGGGCGAACATCGCCCGGCCTTGGCGCTTGCGGAATGCGTATGCCGCCTCGGATTTCATTCCCGCCCCCGGGACACTTGATACACGAGCAGACGGGCGGCGGCGTTGACGGCCAAAGTCAGGCCCATGAGAACCAAGCCGATCACCATGAGCGCCGCCAGG
>CAYHPY010000047.1:0-24692 GCA_964358485.1 uncultured Elusimicrobia bacterium | reverse complement strand
GGTGCAGGTCCCCCGCGGCCTCCGCCAATTCGTTGGCGATGACGGCCGCCATGGTGTAGGACGGGTCGAGCAAAGACAGGGAAATTTTGGGGGTGTTTCCGATCACCATAGTGACCGCCATCGTCTCACCCAAAGCCCGCCCGAGCCCCAGGAAAACCGCGCCCATGATCCCGGGGCGGGCGAAGGGCAGGCTCACCAGGCGAACAGCCTCCCAGGGCGTGGCCCCCAGGGCGAGCAAGCCCTCCTTCAAGGGTTGGGGCACCGTCAAAAGCACCTCCCGGGAAATCACCGTGATATAGGGCACGACCATGATGGCCAGGATCAAGCCGGCGGCCAATAGGCTGACGCCGTAAGGCTCCCCGCGGAAGAACGGCAGCCAGCCCAGCCAGGCCTGCAGCCCCGGCTGGACGGCCTTCACGCAGGGCACCAGCAGGAAAATTCCCATCAGGCCCAAAATGACGCTCGGCACCGCCGCCAGGAGCTCAACCACGAAGCTCATGGCCGAGGCCAGGCGCTTGGGCGCCAGCTCGGTCAGGAAGAGCGCCGTGCCCAGGCCCAGGGGCACGGCCAGGGCCAGGGCCAGCAAAGAGGACGCCAGCGTCCCGTAAATGAAGGGCAGGGCGCCGAACTTCTCGGCCACCGGGTCCCAGGCCCGGTCCCAAAGGAAGGAGGCCCCGAAGGCCGACCAGGCGCGCCCCGATTGCGCCGACAGAACCCAGCCCAGCCCGGCGATGAGGGCGATGTCGGTGAGGGCGAAACCCATCAGCCCCCACCGGAACAGCCGGTCCGACGGGCGCTCGCGGTTGAGAAGGTAATGCGGGACCTTCCCACCGCGCCTGCGTTCCTCCCGGGGGGCGGCCGGGGCCGGCGCCGAGTTCACTTAATGGTTTCGATCGTCTTGGCCACCATCGCCTTCACGGACTCCGGAAGGGGCGCGTAACCCAGTTCCGTCGCCATGCCCTGGCCGTCCTTGAGCATCCATTTCAGGAAATCCCGCATGAGCTTGCCGGTCTCTCCCGGGTTGCGCTGGTAGATGAGCAGCCAGGTGTAGGTGGAGATCGGATAGGCTCCCTCGCCCGGAGCGTCGGCGATGGAAACCCGGTAGTCCTTGGGCATGGTCTTTGCGGCCCCGGCAGCCGCCGCCGTGATGGCCGCGGTGTCGGCCTTCACGAACTTTCCGGCCTTGTTGCGGACCGCCGCGTAGGAAATGTCGTTCTGCTTGGCGTAGATCAGCTCGACGTAGCCGATGGAGTTGGCGGTCTGCTTGACCAGGCCCGCCACGCCTTCGTTTCCCTTGCCGCCCAGGCCCACCGGCCAATTGACCGCGGTACCCAGGCCGACGGTCTTGGACCACTCGGGGCTGACCTTGGAAAGATAATCCACGAAACAATAGGTGGTTCCCGACCCGTCCGAGCGGTGGACCACGGTGATCGGCTGGTCCGGGAGCTTGGCGTCCGGGTTGAGCGCCTTGAGGGAGACGTCGTTCCAACGGCGGACCTTTCCCAGGAAGATGCCGGCCAAAACCTCGCCGGAGAGGTTGAGCTTTTCCACTCCCGGAAGGTTGTAGGCCGGAACCACGGCGCCCAGCACGGTCGGGATGTGCAGGATCTTGCCGTCGATCTTAAACATCTGCTGTTCGGTCATGGGGCCGTCGGTGGCCCCGAAATCCACCGTCCGTTCGGTGATTTGGCGGATGCCTCCGCCGGAGCCGATGGATTGGTAGTTGATCTCGACCGAATTCAAGCCCGCGTAGGCGTCGAACCATTTGGAGTAGATCGGGTACGGGAAGGTCGCGCCGGCACCGTTAAGACTCGCCGCCGTCGCCGGGCCGGCCGTGACGAGGCAGGCGGCGAGGATCAATTTCATTCCGTTGTATCTTTTCATTTCGTTCTCCTTAGGAAATCCTATCTTTCGTTGATGTCACCCACATGTCAACCCGGTAAAATCAGAATTTAATGCTGGCATCCAACTGAAACCGGTTGACATCCCTGGCGCCGGGCGCCAGCCCGGCGTCAATGGATTCCGTTGTGAAGTACTTAGCTTTGACCCCCAAACAATCCAGCGGAGCATACCCCACCCACCAGATATGCCCGGTCTTATTGGTCCCTCCGTCCCCGAAATCCGAATCGGCCACGTCGGCCACGGTGGCGTCGGTCTGGGAGTACTTCTTGAACCAGGCCGCCTCCCAGGTCCCCGCCGTCTTGGCCCGCCCCAGGATGAGCCCGAACTGGTAGCCGTCCTGGGTCCGCCCCCCGGCCAAGTCGTCCCGGGCCCGCAGGTTGCGGATGATGGTGGCCTGGGCCGCCAGCGGCAGGTTTCCCGCCCAACCGGAAAGCTGGGCCGTCACCTCCCCCACCCCGAACCGGTTGACCAGAACCCCCGCGGCCGTCCGCCGATTTCCTTCCAAGACGACTCTCTGGCCGAAGGTGGAGCGGTTCTCGTCCGACCATTTGTGATAGGCCCCGGCCAGGCGTAGGCGCGTCTCGAAAGGCAGGCGCGTTTCGAAACCCAACTGCTGGTGGAAAGCCCACTGCGCCCGGGCGCTGTCGCCGTCCTCGTCCACCGCCATCTGCAGGAGGTTGAGGAATACGCTCAAGTCGTCGGTGACGATCCATTCCCCTCCTTCATAGAGACCCTCCGGGTTGAAGTCGTCGTCCCAAAGGATGTCCGAGGAATAGGTCCGCCAGAGGAAGTTCTGCATCTTGCCGGCCGCGGCCAAGCCGGTAATCCGGTCCGCGATTTGCGGGCTCCACTTCAGGAAGATCTGGTCGATCCAGATTTCCTTCTGCTGGGACAGGTTGTCGAAGGTGTAGTTGGTGGAGACCTGCTCGCCCTGGCCGGAGGCCAGCCGGATGGTGGTCAGAAGGTCGTGCGGCAGGAGAATCTCCGCTCCCAGGCGCAGGCGGTAGCGCTGGCGGTGCCGGTTGGTGGTGCCGGGCGAGCGCCGGTCGAAGTACTCGTCGCGCAGGCGGAAGTCGCCGCCGAATTTCAAGGACTGGACGTAATCCGAGAGCTTGAGCTGATCGGCGATGTTGGCGGCGAAGGCGCGACCGGTCGCATGGACGAGCAGAAGCAGGACGGCGAAACGGCGGGCGATTTTCATCAGGCGGGTCTCCTCGGCGGTTGTTTTCACGGCGCGAGGATGATACCGCTGTCGCGGGCGCGGCGATAAGGGCGGCGGGGTGAAATGTATGTGTCGGCTGGATGTCCCCCCAAATAGAGGCCGGTCCGCGCCCGTACGGCAAAAATTCCGGGAAATTAACTCGCGGCGCCGCGAGTCAGGCTTTCGGCAAGGTGAACCGGAAGGTGGCCCCTTGGCCTTCCACGCTCTCGGCCGAGACCGTTCCGCCGTTGGCTTCCACGACGTGCTTGACGATCGCCAAGCCCAAGCCGGTGCCGCCCAGCTCTCGGGAGCGGGCCTTGTCCACTCGGTAGAAGCGCTCGAAGACCCGGGGCAGGTCTTCCCGGGGGATGCCGGTCCCGGTGTCGGAAACCTCGACGGCCACCCCGTCCGGAGCCTCCCGGGACGAGATCCGGACCGAGCCTCCTTCCTTATTGAACTTGATGGCGTTGCTCAAAAGGTTCATGAGGATTTGGCGCAGGCCCGCCGGGTCGACGAAAGCGCGCGGGCCGGACCCGGCCGACAGCTCCAATCGAACCCGCCGCTTTTCGGCCAAGGGGCGCAGGGACTCAAGCACTTCCTTGGCGGCTTCCAAGGGGTCCACGCCCTTGGGATTGGGCGGCCGGGAGCCGGACTCGGCTTCCGATAGGACCAGAAGATCGTCCACCAGGCGCCCCATGTTTCCCGCCTCGGCCTCGATGGTCTCCAGAAAATCCCGGGCCTGGGCGGGGTCCTTGACCGCGCCGCCCTTCAAGGTTTCGGCGAATCCCTGGATCGAGGACAAGGGCGTGCGGAACTCGTGGGACACGTTTGCCACGAAATCCCGGCGCACGATTTCGAGCTTGCGCAGGCGGGTGATGTCATGAAGCACGGCAAGAACTCCGCTTGGCCGCCCGTCCTCCCGCATGGGAGCGGCGTGAACCTGAAAAATCCGTTCCTCAGGAACGAAGAGACGGGCCTCCCCGGTCCGGACGGCGTCCTCCCGAAGCGCCTCCTCAAGAAAGCGGCCCACCTCGCTCTGCCGAAGCACTTCCAGGAAAGGCCGCCCGCGGGAAGCCTCGGTGTCCACCTTCACGAGCCCGGCCAGGGAGGGATTTATGACCAGGACTTTTCCCTCCAGATCCACGGCGATGACGCCTTCTTCCATATGTGAGAAGGCAGCGGAGAGCTGGGCCTTCTCATGCGAAAGCGACGACAGGCTCTCCGAAACCTTAGCCGCGAGGACATTGATCATTTCTCCGAGGCGCCCCAATTCATCATTGGACAGATTTCGGAGCCGGGCGTCATAATCGCCTTCCACCAGCCGCCCCGCGAGGGCGGCCATTTCATCCACAGGGCGGCTCAGGCCCCGCGCCATGGCCCAGGCCAACAACAAGGCCGCCCCCAAGGCCGCTCCAGAGACCAATACCACCAGGCGCCGCAGGCGGGAGATTTGGGCGTCCACCTGCTCCAGGGAAATGGAAAGGCGGAGCGCTCCGCCGCCATTGCCCGCGGGAACCGCGGCGTATAAAAAATCCTTTCCCAGAGTTCCGCTCCGGCGCTGGGAAACCGTTTCCCGACCCACCAAGGCCCCGGCGACCTCGGAACGCGCCGCGTGGTTGTCCATGTTGCCGACCGCTCCTTGGTCCACCTCGGAATCCGCCAGAACCTTGCCCTCGGGATCAACGACCGTCACCCGGCAGGAACAATCCCGGGCCGCCTGAAGCGCCAGCTCCTGCCGGGAGAGCTTGGAATTCTCCCGCAGGCGGTCCTCCAATAGGCGGCCCTGGGTGAGCAGGCCTCCGGAGAGCTGTTCGATGAGCTCGACCCGCAGGTAGCGGGTCAGCAGAAGATCGGTGGCCGCGGTGGAGGCCAAAAGCAAGCCCGCGAAGGCCGAGATTAATTTCCAGAAAAAACGCCCCGGCATCAGTCGGTACGGAAGCGGTAGCCCACGTTCTTGATGGTGAGCAGACGCTCCCCGTCTTCGCCCAGCTTGGCCCGAAGGCGCTTGACGTGCTGGTCGACCGTGCGGGTGTCCAGGTCCAGGGAGCGGTCATAGCCCCAGACCTTTTCCAGCATGGCTTCCCGGGTCAGGACCCGGCCGCCGGCCTCCAGCATCATCTTGAGAAGATCGAACTCCTTGGAGGAGGCGGGGCGGGGCTTGCCCTGCAGTTTGAGCTCGTGGCGCTCAAGGTCCAGCTCCAGGCCGCCCGCGCGCAAGACGCGCTCGGCCGCCGCGGGCGCCTTGGAACGCCTCAGGATGGCCTTGACCCGGGAAACCACCTCCCGGACCCCGAAAGGCTTGGTGACGTAGTCGTCGGCGCCCAGCTCCAAAGCCAGGACCTTGTCGACCTCCTCCTTCTTCGCGGTCAAAAAGAGGATCGGCACCTGGGTTTCCTTGCGCGCGGCTTTGCAGAAATCAAAGCCGTTGAGCTTGGGGAGCATAACGTCCAAGACCACCAAATCCGGTTTTTCCTGGCGCAGGAGGGACAGGCCCAGCTCCCCATCGCAAGCCTTGACCACGCGGTAGCCCTCGCCCTCCAGGTTGAATTGAAGGAGCTTGAGGATGTTTTTATCGTCCTCGACGATCAGGAGCTTTTCGGGGGGCATGGGCGGTCCCATTATAGCTTGTTTGCCGGACCCCCTCCCTTGACGGCCGTCAATGCCGGAAAGCCCTCCATGTGCTAAAATCGCCCCATGCCTACCAGCCATACGCGCCTGAAATCTTGGGTTGAGGAAATGTCCGGCCTGTGCCGCCCGGACCGAGTCGTCTGGATCGACGGGACCGACGAGGAGCGGGACCGCCTGGAAGCCGAGGCCGTCGCCGGCGGCGAGGTCATCCGCCTGGACCGCAACAAGCACCCGGGCTCCCTCTATCACCGCAGTTCCCCCGACGACGTGGCGCGCACCGAGCACCTCACCTACATCTGCACCCGCAAGAAAGACGACGCCGGCCCCAACAACAACTGGATGTCCCCCGAGGAAGGCTACAAGCGGGCCTCCGAGATCCTCAAGGGCTCCATGAAGGGCCGGACCATGTACGTCATCCCCTTCTCCATGGGCCCCGTGGGCTCCCCCTTCTCCAAGATCGGCGTCGAGCTCACCGACTCCATCTACGTCGTGTTGAACATGCGCATCATGACCCGCATCGGCCGCCGGGTGCTGGACCAGCTCGGCGCCTCCGGCGAATTCACCGAGTGCGTCCACGGCAAGGCCACTTTGGACCCCAAGAAGCGCCTGATCCTGCATTTCCCCGAGGACAACGCGGTTTGGAGCGTGGGCTCGGCCTACGGCGGCAACGCCTTGCTGGGCAAGAAGGCCCTGTCTTTGCGCATCGCCTCCTGGCAGGCCAACCGGGAAGGGTGGCTGGCCGAACACATGCTCATCCTGGGCATCGAGGACAAGGCGGGCCGGGTCTCCTATATCACCGCGGCCTTCCCCAGCGCCTGCGGCAAGACCAATCTCGCCATGCTTATCCCCCCGGAGGGGCTCAAGGCCAAGGGCTATAAGGTCTGGACGGTCGGCGATGACATCGCCTGGCTGAGAATTGGAGCCGATGGCCGCCTCTGGGCCGTCAATCCGGAGGCCGGTTTTTTCGGCGTGGCCCCGGGGACCAACTCCAAGTCCAACCGCAACGCCGTGGCGGCGGCTTCCAAAAACGCCATCTTCACCAACGTCCTGCTCGGCGACGAGGGGACCGTGTGGTGGGAGGACGGCGACGGAGAACCCCCGGCCCACGGGACCGACTGGCGCGGCAAGCCCTGGAAGGCCGGGCAAAAAGACGCCGACGGCAAGCCCGTCCTGGGCGCGCACCCCAACAGCCGCTTCACCGCCCCTGCCGGGCAGTGTCCCTGCATCTCCCCGCGCTGGGAAGACACCCAGGGCGTGCCGATTTCCGCCATCCTTTTCGGCGGCCGGCGTGAACACCTGGCCCCGCTGGTCTACGAATCCCTGGATTGGGCGCACGGGGTCTATCTCGGCGCCACGGTGGCGTCGGAGCGCACCGCCGCCCAGGTCGGCAAGGTCGGCGAGGTCCGCCGGGACCCCATGGCCATGCTGCCTTTCTGCGGCTACAACATGGCCGACTACTTCGCCCATTGGCTGGACATGGGGCGGCGCGTGCCCAAGCCCCCGAAGATCTTCCACGTCAACTGGTTCCGAAAGGACGAGCAGGGCAAATTCCTCTGGCCGGGCTTCGGCGACAACCTCCGCGTCCTGGAGTGGGTCCTGGACCGGGTGGCCGGAACGGGCAAGGCCCGCTCCACCCCCATCGGCTGGGTGCCCGAGGACGACGCCCTGGACCTCAACGGCCTGCAAATCGGC
The DNA here is from genome assembly GCA_964358485.1 of uncultured Elusimicrobia bacterium. Taxonomy (GTDB): domain Bacteria; phylum Elusimicrobiota; class Elusimicrobia; order UBA1565; family UBA9628; genus CAYHPY01. The sequence continues at coordinate 17,269 of CAYHPY010000047.1, read as the reverse complement.
TCGGACCGCCTGCGCAAGCTGTTGGAGGTCCGCCCGGAGGATTGGGAGAGCGAACTGGAAGGTCACAAGGAGTTCTTCACCCAGTTCGGCGAGCGCCTGCCCGAGGAGCTTTGGGAGCAGTTCCGGGCGCTCAAAGAGCGGCTGAAATCGGCAGTCGCGGCGTAGTTGCTTTTTAACTCGCTCGACTTTCTAGTCTTCTTTCCGATCGTCACGGGGCTGTTTTTCGCTTTGCCCCGGGCCGGGAAGGTTCCCCTCCTGCTGGCGGCCAGCGCCTTGTTTTACATGGCGTTTCGGCCGGTTTATATTCTGATCCTGTTGGTGACGATCGTTGTTGATTACTTCGCAGGTCTGTGGATCGCCGGGGCCGAGGGAAAAAGAAGAAAGGTCCTGTTGGCGCTGAGCATCGTGGTCAACTGTTCTTTTCTCGGATTCTTCAAATACTTCAATTTCCTGAACGAAAACTTACGGACATTGATTGCCCTGTCGGGCAATGAGTGGCCGATCGCCGACCTCTCCATCATCCTTCCGATAGGACTGTCTTTTCACACCTTTCAAGCCATGAGTTACACAATCGAAGTTTTCCGGGGCCGGCAGGCCCCGGAAAAGAGTTTCAGCACTTTCGCGCTTTATGTGTTGTTTTATCCCCAACTCGTCGCCGGCCCCATCGAACGGCCCCAAAATCTCCTGCACCAGTTCCACGAGCCCCACCCCTTCGATCCCAAACGCGCCGCCGACGGCCTCAAGCTCATGGCCTGGGGCATGTTCAAGAAGGTGGCCGTGGCCGACCGGCTGGCCATGCTGGTGGACAAGGTCTACGCCGATCCCGCCTCCTTCGACGGAGCCGCCTTGCTGTTGGGCACCGTGTTTTTCGCCTTCCAGATCTACTGCGATTTTTCCGGCTATTCCGACATCGCGCGGGGCTCGGCCGAGGTCATGGGATTTAAGCTCATGACCAATTTCAACCGCCCCTACGCGGCCCGCTCGGTTTCGGAGTTTTGGAAACGCTGGCACATCTCCCTGTCCACCTGGTTCAAGGACTATGTCTACCTCCCCCTGGGCGGCAGCCGGGTTTCCGCGCCCCGCTGGGCGGCCAATGTCATGGCGGTCTTTCTGCTGAGCGGGCTTTGGCACGGGGCGGGCTGGACCTTCATCGCGTGGGGAGCGCTCAACGGCCTGTATTTGATCGGCGAAGCGGCCACGGCCAAGGCGCGCGAAGGCTTTTCCCGGGCGGCGGGCTTGGACCGCCTGCCCTGGGTCCGCACGGCGCTCCAGGTGTCGATCACCTTCGCCCTGGTCTGCGTGGCATGGGTCTTTTTCCGGGCCTCCTCCATGGCGGACGCCCGCCTGATCCTTGGAAAGCTGGGCCCGGGCCTGGCGAGCCTGGCCCAAGCCGAGACTTGGGCGGGGCTCAAGAGCCTCTTGGTTCTGTCTTTGGGCGGCTCCAAGCTCCGCGCCGCCTTGGTCGTGGCGGCCCTGCTCGGCGTGTATTTAGTAGAACTTCTCCGGGACAAAGGCCTGACCACGCGGGAAGCCATCTCCCGCCAGCCGGTCTGGGTGCGGTGGCCTCTTTACTACGCCTTGGTCGTGGCCACGATCCTGCTGGCTCCTCTGGTCCCCTCCCGCTTCATTTACTTTCAATTCTGATGCGCTTATTTCTGGCGAAGTGCGCCGCGTTGACCGTCCTGGCCTCGGGCTCGGTGGCCGGGCTGGCCTTGCTGGCGGCCGGAAGGGACTATTCCCGGGACCCGGCCTACATTTCGGCCGTCATCGACAAGCAGGACCGGCTCGAACGCCTGGCCTCCCCGAAAATCATCTTCGCGGGAGGCTCCAATCTGGTTTTTTCCCAGGACACGGCCGCCTTGGGAAAATCCATGGGAATGTCCCCTGTGAACCTCGGCCTGCACGCCTCCATCGGGCTTTCCTGGATGCTGGCCCAGGCCGGGTCGGCGCTCAAAGCCGGAGACTTGGCGGTGGTCATCCCGGAATTCGAGCAATTCATCGACACCTACGAGGGCGGCTCCACCATCGCGGAGGTCCTGCTCACCGACCCCCGCGCCCTGCGCCATGTCCGGTCCTGGCGCCAGCTTCGGAGCCTGCCGGAGGCCGTCCTCCCGCGCCTGGAGACCAATCTGTTTTGGCTACTAAAAAGAGACCGGGTGCTGGCCGAATTCTCGGCGGCACCCTGGTACCGCCGGACCGCGTTTGATGAATATGGGGACGTGGTCGCTCACCTGCGCCCGGAGCATGCCGAGCAATACCGCGCGGCCCGGGAGCAAGCCCGGGCGGGCATGACGGCGAGCCGCCCGGCCCGCTGGGGCCGGTTCGAAGACGAGGCGAAGGTCGTCGTCGGCCTCAAGAACTTGGCACGCGGGGCCGATCAAGCCGGAGCCAAGGCGATTCTCCTGTTTCCCTGCATCCCCCGCCCGTTGTTCGAGGCCAACCGGGAGGCCCTGACCGGGCTGGAGTCCCGGCTCAGAGGGGAGCTGGGGGCGATGGTCCAGTCCTCCCCTTCCGACTGCGTCCTGGCCCCCTCGGAATTCTTCGATTCCGACTACCACCTCGGCCCGGAGGCGCGAGCGGCCAACGTCGGGCGCCTCCGGGCCGTTTTGGCCCCCTTCAGGAAGAAGCCGCCGGAGCCTGCCACGAAGGCACCGCCAGGACCGGGGCCGAGGAAAACCGCAACACCCGCTCCGCGGTACTCCCGATGATCATCTCCCGCCACAAGGGCCGGACATGGGCCGAGAGGGCGATCAAATCGAAGGACCCCCGATCGGCGGCCTTGAGGATTTCCTCGTCCGGCCGCCCCTCCCTCCAGATCCAGTCCGCGGGCTTGAAGCGGCTCTCCGCCAGGAGCCGAGTCATGCGCTCCATGAGCCGCACCGCCTGCACCGACTCCTTGCTTTCCACGACATGCATGAAGGACAGGGTGCAGCCCAGATTGCGGGCCCATTCCACGGCATAAAGCACCGCCCGGTCGGAATAGTCGGCCTCGCGGACAGGGGCCAGGATCCTCAGCGGCCAGCCCGAGGCGGGCCGGTTTCTCACGGTCAGGACGGGAACGCTCGCGGAATGCACCACCGCCTCCGTCACCGAGCCCAGAATCCAGCGCTTGAGTCCTTTCCGGCCATGGGTGCCCATGACGATCAAATCCGCGCCCGAAAACATCACTCCGCGGCCGATTTCATGGGCGGGATCCCCTTCCACGACCCGGGCCCCGGAGCGGGGCAGGTTGCGGCCGGATTCCTCCAGGCGCGCGAGCAGGGCCTCGTGGAACTTCTCCAGGGCGGGCTCCCCGCCGATCCGGGCGTCGGCGGCCATCATGGCCAGGGGCGGGTTTTGATCCACGCACAGCAGGTCCACCTGGCAATTCCACTTCCGAGCCAGCAGGCGCGCGGCCTCCAGCCCGGCCATCGACGGACCCGAGAAATCCACCGGCACGAGCATTCCGCGCGGCGGGAAAGGGATTTTCAGCGGGGGCGGGGGACTGCTGGTCTGGGTGTCCATAAAAGCCTCCCGGGAAGGGAGGCCCCCTCCCGCCTGGGAGGGCCGCAACAATCCTGCCTAGAGGGGGCAGGCCAGGAGGCCGTCGCGCTTAATCTTGCGCCCGTTATTTCCCTTTCCCCCGGTCCGGAATCCCGCGGAGATCGGGTAATGGTCCGAGACATAGACCCCTTTTTCCTTTTCCACGGCATGGAGGAAGTTGGCTGGAATGGGCCCGGCCGATCCCTGGATGAATTCCTCATCCAAGAGGTCCCCGGAAACGATGAAATGATCGTAATTGTTGGCCGGTTCGCCCTGGTGCCTGGAAGTCAGCTCGTCGACGAAGGCCGTCAGCTCCGTGGCCTTGGCCTTCCTGCGGCCCTGACGGTCAAGCTCCCGGCGAAAGAGGGGATGTTCCTCCAAGATGTCCTCCACCGGCATCCAGCCCCCCTCGGAGGCGCGATTGCTGAGGCTCTTGCCCCGGCGCGTGGGCAGGTTGAAATCCCCGACCAGGATCACGTCCGGATCATGGCCTTTGGTCGCGAAGTAACCCTCCAGCCATTTCAAGATTTCCTTGAGCTCCCGCTTGGAGGCGTCGGCATCGCCGTCCTGGTAGGTCAGGTGCAGAGTGATGATGGTGAAATCGAAATCCCCCACCCGGACATGGGCCATGCGCGCCGGGTGCAGGGAACGGCCCTTGTCGGCCTCCTCTCCGGCCGTCCCCGTTCCTAAAAACAGGAGCCGGTCGCAATCCACTTCCACGCCCTTCAAGGTGTAAAAGCCGTTGTCCTGCGAGTCCTTGGAATCCTCGAAGCTCAGGTTCCAGCGGTCGGCCCCGCCCGGGAGGAGGCCGGTGAAATTCTCCGCCCCGGCGGCGTGGGCCACCTCCTGCACGGCCAGGACCTGGGCCGAGCGGCCTTCCGAAAACATGTGCCCAAGGATGGCCTGGTAGGCCTGGCGTCGGCCTTCCTTGACGTTGGAACCCCAGGTCTGGATGTTCCAGGAGACGATGCGCGTCAGCGGGTCCTTGGCGCCGGCCGGGGAGACGGGTCGGGGCTCGGTCAAGGGGCGGGCTTGCTCGGCGACCTCGCGCCTTAAGCCCTTGTAGATTTCATCGAGGTCCGGCGCGTCCTGGGCGGCGGCCAGGATCGGGAGGAGGAGCGAGAGCAGGGCCGCCGAGGTTCCGAGGCGCATACACCTGGAGTGTAGCCCCGGAAACGGGATTTCGCCAGGGCTGGGGGGTGGGCCTTGACAATTGATCAATTGGCTATTACACTATAGTCAAATGACTACAAAGAAACGGCTGGCCCGCAATACGGGCGATCCATTCCGGACCGCCGAAAATCCGTCTCCCCAGGAAGACGAATTCCAATCAATGACTCGCATACGGAAAGGCTATGCCTGGACAGAGGTTGCAAAACTCCAAGGAGCATGCTGCCTAAAGGATTCGAGCATGTCCAAGATTCTCGATATTAGCGGCAGCACCTTAACGAGGGTAAAGAGAAATAAGGCGCATTTGGACCTGGGCCCCAGCGATCGATTTTATCGGTTTCGAAAGATCGTTCAATTGGCGGCCAAAGTCTTTGAGGATTCGGACAGCGGACTTCAATGGCTTAGAAGGCCGCAGCCAGGGCTCAGGGGGCTTGTTCCCATTGAAATTCTGGATACTGATCCCGGGGCAGAGGCTGTTGAACGCTTGTTGCTGCAAATTGAGTTTGGCGTCTTACCGTGATTTCAGCCTGGAGGATCGACAAATCGCGCCGGAGCAGTCAAGCCGCGTTTTCCGGAGAAGGCGGGGTTCGTTGCGCCGGCCGCTGGAATCACCAAGGAACCCGAATCGTTTACACGGCCGAATCCCGCTCCCTGGCCGCAATGGAAAAATTCGTCCACATGGGAGACGAGGGACGAGATATCCGTCTAGTTGCATATGAAGCCTTAATCCCGGCGGAAGTAAAGGTTCATGTCCTCGAATCGAAGGACATGCCTCCCGACTGGAAAAGGGTCCCGGCTCCCCGCTCGACCATGGATATCGGGACCGCCTGGATCGCAAGCTCTCCCACGGCCGTCCTTAAGGTCCCGTCCGTGATCATCGAAGGCGAGTACAATTACCTCTTGAATCCTCTTCATCCGGATTTCAAGAAGATTCGGATATCCAATCCGAAACCCTTCCGGTTCGATAGCCGGATGTGGGACAAGTGAATCAACCCTGCAAGAATAGACCCCGGGCAGTCAACGACTCACCCAGCAAGAATTCGGTCCGGACCGAGTGCTACAACCCCGGAATCGGAGGCGAAAACTTTAAACTAAAGAACCAAAAACCTTCCTAGACCTCGCCTTCGCCGTGGGTCACGGCCTTGTAGGAGATGACGAGAATGGGGGCGACGGTAAGAAACAAGAGTGAGAAGTCGAACATGTTCGGGCCTCGGGGGCGTTTCTTCGCCTGCCTGATCAGTGTATCAGCCCCGCCCCCGGGCCGTCAGGGCCCTTTGGCCCTCTCCCCAACGGCAAAGGACCTACTTGGCGAAAGGGAGGGGAAGGATGGGTAGCGCTAGAAATGCGGGGCATTTGAACAAGGTCCGGGGTATTGCCTCACCGCTCCCTACTGGAATTCACGTCTCGCGGCGCGTTGCCATCCTCCATGAAGCGCCTGAGGGCGTCGTACTTCGGGGCATCGGCACGCGGCTGGGCCAGGTACTCCAGGGCTCCCCAGTTTCCGTCGTTTTTGAAGAGCCCGCAGTCGAGCAGGTGCATGAACAGGCCCCCGCCGGCCTCGGCCCAGTCTTTCAGATAGCGCGAGTACAAGGCGCCCATGCGCGGGTCGCGGTTGGCCGCCAAGAAGAGCGAGCTGACCTCGGGGGCTTCCTGGCCCGACATGTTCCATAGGTGCTGGCCACCCTCGTAGGCGATCAGCGGCAGCCCGTACTTGCGCGCCGCCGCCGCATGCGCGAGCATCTGCGCCTTGGCTTTAGGCAAGGCGGAACTTTCCAGCTCGCGCATCAGCTCATCGAGGGGCATCTTCTTCAAGCGCTCCACGCCCGCGGCGTCGGCCGCAAGCTCGGTCCCGAAGTAGGGGCCGATGGCCAGGGCGTCAACGTGGTTTCGAGTGTCGCCGAAGGAGAGCGCGACCTCGTCGGCGTACGCAGGATCGATGTCTGATTGGAATGCCAGCACGCGGACGAGCCGCTCCTTTCCAAAAATTCCTTCCCAAACGGAGAACATCTCCACCGCGCGTTTGGCGTAGAAGCGCAGCGTTGCCTCACCGGGGTCTTTGCTCAAGCCGAGGGCCAGACCCTTCTCGCGGGCATATGCCGTCTGCGGATATACGGTGTTCCAAACCTCGTTGGAATACTCGACATAGACCTTGAGCTTCGGATCGAGGGACTGTTTCACCATCTGGGCGAACCGGCGCACGTAGTCGTCATCGGCCGCGTGGGGCATCGTAAACCACGGATCGGCGCCGGTCCGGTTGGCGAGCGCCGTCATCGCCTCCACCGGCGCGCCCTTGATCGTCCAACGCGCGTCCTCAAGAAGGGGGCGCCGGCTCCAACGCCGCGCCGCGATGTCCTCGGAGCTTTCGCCGAGCATCCAAATCATGAACCGAAGGGCGTGGTAGCCCTCGAGCTGCTTGAGGAACAGCGGATTGAAAAGCTCCCCCGGCTTGGGTTTGACGGCTTCCGGAATGATCCGAATATTCCGGATATAATCGCCCGGATCGGTCGCCGAGAGGGTGATCGCGGCGTTCCCCTCTCCAGACTCGATCTGGATGATGTCACGGTGCTCCCCGCGTTCGACCAGCTTGGCCAGCTCCCCGTATTGAAGGCTTCCGGTTCCCTCATACAAAACGACATGACGCTTGGCGAGAGTCCCGGAGAAATTGGCCGTGCCCGAGAAAAGCGCCATGTTGGCGGCTTGGCCTGGCTTAAGCGAGCGCACCCAGCCGCGCGCGTCCAAGTCAAGCTTCCGCCCGTCATTCCACTCGTTGTTGGCGCCCGAGAGCCAAGGGCTCGAAGTCTTGAACGAATCGAGGAAAGGCAGCCCCGTATTCCAATAAGAGAGCCCATTGACGTTCGTACCGATTGGAGGGCGGTTACCACCCGCCGAGGCCCCAATGGAAATCAGCAGCAGGCCCAAAGCCCATTTCCCTTTCAGCGTCCGAGCAAATTCCACGAATTTATTCCTACCCATCCCATCGCGGCGAAGTGGCGGCGTCCCGAGAGCTGTGGAAATTCGCGCAGCCCGTTGATGAAGCAGGCAATTCCCAAAATTCAGACACTACTCGGTCAAAGCCAGCGACGCGGCCAGGGCGGACTCCAACTCCTTGGCCTTGGCTTGATCCTTGAGCCCCCCCAGGTTGATCCGCACGTTCTCCGCGGCCGACAGGGCCGCGGCGCGCAATAAGTGAAGCGCGCAGTTGAGATCCGAGGCCACCGTGCCCAGGGCCTGGGGAACGGACTTGCGGGCCAGGGCGTGGGCCTGGGCGGCCGCTTGGGCGGTGCTCAAGGGAACCTCGGCGGCGTGGAGCAGGGCCGCCTGCATGCGGGCCGGGCGGGCGGGATCCTCCTTGGGCAAGGAAAGCGCCGCCATGAAGCCGTCGAAGGAGGCGGCGTCCGCGGCGGCCAGGCGGTGGAAGTCTTCCCGGCCTCGGCCCAGCGCGGCGCGGGCCTCCTCCAAAACAGGCCGGCGCGCGGGGTCGAGCTTCTTGGATTTCAAGGTGATGCCCAAGGCCATCTCGCCCAGGGCGCAGCCCATGGCGCCGGCGGCGGCGGCGGCCGAGCCTCCGCCCGGGGTGGCGTCGGTGGTGGACAAGGCCTCAGCCAAGTCCCGGGCGGCGGTTTTCCAATCCCCGGAGCCCGAGGCCCCGACGGCCTCCAGGCGGCGCTCCAGGATCTGGACCTCGGGATTGAAATTCTCCAGCTCCAGGCGCTCGACGGCGAAATCCGTGAGGGCCTCGCGGGGAAGAAGGCCCACGATTTCGGCGGATTTGACCTGCGCGCCGCCCTCTTTGGCCATACGGGACACCTCGGAGAGGACCCGCGCCATGGAGGTGGTCTTGTAGTCGGTGAGCACCGTGGAAATCTGGACCTGCTTGCGGGCGGCCAGGTCGATCTCCTTGGCCCGGACCGCGGGGAGTCCCCCGCCGGAAGCCCGCACCCGCTTGGCGATGGACTTGCCCAGCTCCATGTCGTGGGTCGTGAGATTGAGATTGAAATTGATGATTTGCCGGCGCGCCCCCACGGCCACGGCTCCGGCGGTCGGGTGGATGCGGTTGGGGCCGAAATCCGGGGTCTTCTCGGGATTGACGCCGATCTCCCCCCGCAGGCCCTCGAACTGGCCCTTGCGCACCGCCGCCAAATCCTTGCGGCCCGGGACGCGCGCGGCCTGATCGTACAGGAAAACGGGGATTTCCAATTCCTTGCCGATGCGCGCGCCCAGGCGTTCGGCCAGCGCGGCGCACTCCTTGATGTCCACCCCCGCCACCGGAATGAAGGGAATGACGTCCACCGCGCCCATGCGGGGATGCTCGCCCTTGTGGACGGTCAAATCAATGAGCTCCCGGGCCTTGGCCGCGGCCCGAAAACAAGCCTCCAGGGCCGCCTCGGGCGGGGCCGCGAAGGACAGCACGCAGCGGTTGTGGTCGGCGTCGGTCTCCACGTCCAGGATCAGGACCCCGGGCACGGCGCGGGCCTCGGCCACGATGGCCTCCACCTTGGCGCGGTCGCGCCCCTCGGAGAAATTGGGAACGCACTCGACCAACTTCATGGCTTGAGCACCAGGGACCGGACTTCCGTGAATTCCTCCATGGCGTAGCGCACCCCCTCGCGGCCCGTTCCCGAATCCCGGACGCCGCCGTAGGGCATGGCGTCGGAGCGAAAGGACGGGATGTCGTTGATGATCATGCCGCCCACCGGGATTTTCCCCCAGGCGCGAAACACCCCGCCGAGGTCGTTGGTGAAGATTCCGGCCTGCAGACCGTAGGAGCCCAGGGAAAGTTTTTCATAGGCCTCGGAGCGGGAGGCGACTTTCTCGATGGTGGCCACCGGGCCGAAGGCTTCCTCGCAGGAAAGCTTGCAGGAGGCCGGGGCGTTTTCCACCAGGGCGGGTGGTAGAAAATCCCCCTTCCGGGGACCGCCCGCCAAGAGGCGCCCGCCGCCCGCGACGGCGTCCTGAATCCAGGCTTCGACCCGGACGGCCGCGGCCTCGTCGATGAGGGGGCCGATGTCGGTGTTCTCGTCCATGGGATCGCCGACCTTGAGTTCGGCCAGGTTCTTAAGGAAGAGGCCCAGAAATTCCTTGTAGACCGGCGCCTCCACCAGGATGCGCTGAACGGAGATGCATACCTGCCCGGAATAGTAATAGGCGCCCCAAGCCGAGCGCGCGGCCGCCCAGGCGATGTCTGCGTCCGAGGCCACGAAGACCCCGGCGTTTCCGCCCAGCTCCAGCACGACATGCTTCTTGCCCGCGATGGACTTGAGGTACCAGCCGACTTTGGCGCTGCCGGTGAAAGACAGCACTCCGAAGTGCTCGTCGCGGACCAGGGCCTCGGCGGCCGCCACGGGCGCGCTCACGACGGCCATGGCTTCCGCCGGCCAGCCCGCCCCCCGAATGACCGACGCCAGCCGCGCCGCGGTGCGGGGCGCCTGCGGGGCGGGCTTGAGGACGAAGGGCATGCCCACCGCGATGGCCGGGGCCACTTTATGGGCCACCAGATTCAAGGGAAAATTGAAGGGGGTGATGAACAACGCGGGCCCTCGGGGAAAGCGCCGGGTCAAGGCCAGGCGCCCTTCGGTGGCCTGGTCGAAATCGATGGGCAGGATCTCTCCCCCGAAGCGCCTGGCTTCCTCGGCGGCCCAGCGGAAGGTGAAGACGGCCCGGCCCACCTCGCGCCGCGCCTCCTTGAGGGGCTTCTTGACCTCCATGGCGATGTCGCGGGAAAATCCCGCCGCGTCGCTCTCGATGCCCGCGGCGATCGCCGCCAGGATGCGCGCCCGGTCGTGCGCCGCCAGGGCGGCGGCCTTGCCGCAAGCCCCGGCGATGCGTCCCGCCAAGTCCCGGGCGGCCTCGGGCGTCTCTATTTGATCCTGAACCAAGTCAGCCATTTTGAAATCTCCCTGAAATCGCGGGCCAGGTGGTCGGGGCGGGCCTTGACCAGGTCCGCCCATTCGGCGAAGCCCGTGCCCACGGCGATGGTTTTGCAGCCGGCCCTGCGCCCGGCGGCCACGTCCAACGGAGTGTCCCCGATCACGAAGACCTCCATCTTTCTTTTCCCGACGAAGGGGCGGGCCCTTTGGACGGCCTTGCGCAGAAGGCGGTGGCGCGCATGGGAATCGCAGCCGAAGCCGCCGAACGGGAAATAGGCGTTGAAACCCGAGGGCCCGAGCTTGATGCGAGCCCCTTTCTCGACATTCCCGGTCCCCAAGCCCAGCACGACGCCCGGCTCCCGGCGAAGCCGGTCCAACAGGCGGCGGATGCCCGGGGGAAGTTTATAGGTTCCCAGCCGCTCGGCCTTGCGCACGAAGCGGGGCAGGTGCCGGAGATACTCGCGATGCAGGCGCTCGACCTCGGCGGGCGTGCCGCGACGACCGGTGGAGACGCGGATCGCGGCTTGGAAATTGGCGAGATCGGTCTGCCCGGCCAGGCTCAACTCCGAGGCCGCGTCCCGGTGGCCGTAAAGCCGGAAAGCCGCCTCGTTGAGCGCCTTTCTCCCGGAACCTCCGGCCCGGATCAAGGTTCCGTCGATGTCGAACAGCAGGACCTTGGCCGTGTCGCCGGGAGCCTTGGCCTTCCGGGCGCTCACGGCAAAAACCCCGCCGCGCGGTGGACCACTTGCCCCCCCTTGAGGGTCAGCAGGGCCCCGCCCGAGCCGAAGTAGTAGGGAATCTCCCGGTAATCCTCGGCGTCGTAAATCACCAGATCCCCCCGCCGTCCCGCCTCCAAGGTCCCGTGGGTTTTTCCCAGGCCCAGGGCCCAGGCCCCGTTGACCGTGGCCGCGCACAGGGCCTCGGCGGGGCTCAGGCGCATTTGGGTCGTCGCGATGGAAAGAATCATCCTCATGTCCCAGCAAGGGCAGGTGCCCGGGTTGAAATCGGTGGCCAGGGCCACGGCCGCGCCCGCGTCGATCAAGGCCCGGGCCGGGGGATAGGGCTTGCCGAGGAAGTAATTGGAGCCGGGGACCAGGCAGGCCACGGTGCCGCCGGCCGCCAGGGCGCCGATGTCCTCCGGGCCCGCGAAGTCCAGATGGTCGGCGGAAGCCGCCCCCGCTTCGGCGGCCAGGCGCGAGGCGCCGGACCGGGAGAGCTGTTCGGCGTGAATCTTGAGGCCCAGGCCGGCCCGGGAGGAGGCCTCGAAAACCCGGCGCGCGTCCTCCAGGCTGAAATAGCCTTGGTCGCAAAAAACATCCACGAAGGAGGCCAGTTTCTCCCGAGCCGCGGCGGGGATCATGTCCTCGCAGACCCGGCGAAGATATTCCTCGGGCCGGTCCTTGAGCTCCGCCGGAACGGCGTGGGCCCCGATGAAGGTGGGCACCAGCTCCAGCGGCCCCTCGGCGCCCACCGTCCGGATGACCCGGAGGATTTTTAATTCGCTTTCCAGGTCCAAACCGTAGCCCGATTTGGCCTCCAAGGTCGTGGTTCCGGCCTCCAGGAAGCGCCGAGCGCTCAGGCGCAGGCCCGCGGCGAGTTGGGCTTCGGTGGCCTGCCGGACGCCGTGGACGGTGGACAAAATACCCCCGCCCCGGCCGGCCAGCTCCGCGTAGCCCAAACCCTGAAGGCGGCCCTCGAAATCGGCCAAACGCGGCCCGGCGAACACCGGGTGGCTGTGGCTGTCCACAAATCCCGGGAGAACCACTTTCCCCTTGGCGTCGATGACCTCGGCGCCCTTGGCCTCGGGCCGGGAAAGGACCAATTCCTTGACCCCCGCGGCCAGGATTTTACCGTCCTGGATGAGGACCGCCCCTTGGCGGACGAGGCCCAGGGAGGACATTTCCTTGCCCCGGCGGGGATGGTCCTCCCCCGCGAAGGTCAACAGTTGCGAGCTGTTTTGGATCAGGACGGCCGGGCTCATGAGGCAGATTCTACCAAACTCCCCCCTGCCTACCTACCGACCTGCCTACACTGCCTACCTGCCTATTGCTTTTCCTGGGAATCGGGACTACCCTATGACCATGCCGGGCTGTGGCTCTTTTTTTTCTAAGGTCCGGTGGCGCTCGGCGCTTTTTGCCGTCGCCTTTCTGGCCGCCCCGACCCCCTCCCTTGCCGCCGCATGGGACCACGTCTACTTCCCCACGGCCCTTCCCGAAAACTACCCCCCAGGCCCGTGGGCGAGGACGGGTTTCGTCGGCCCGGGGAGCTCCGTGTCGCTGGCGGCGGGCAAGTTGTGCCTGGACTTTACGGGCGAGCTCAGCTTTGTTTCCTGGTTTCGGGACTCCTCGATGGACCCGGCTCTGGACTCCGTGGAGATGACGGTGGAGTGGTCCCAGGACGTCGCCGACGCCGGCTTCTGGGCCCTTCAAGTTAGGGGCGGGGACTTGTCCTACACGGAGCAGGTCCAGGCGGATGGAACCGTATTCCGCGCGTTGATTTTCAATGGCGTGTCTGTCGATTTGCCGGGGAGGGGTCAACACGTGTGGCGTATCGTAAAGCGGACGGTCACGTCGGAACTTTGGCGGGATGGGGCCCGGATCGTCACGAGGGGTTCCCGTCCCGTAGCCGCGGGCTCGGTGGCGTTATTGATTATTGGGGCCCGAACCATCATCCCTTTCCGGGGCTGCACGAGCTACGTGTCCTACGCGGCGGGCGCCTTCACGCCGTCGGAACTGCCGAGCCCTGCCCAGGGAGGGGGGCCAAGTCTGGAGATCCGGCTTAGTCCGGATTCCGTGCCGCCTTCCAAGCTGGATGGCGTTACGTTGAGCAATTCGGCCGTCATCATCCACGCGACTGACTCCCAGGGCAATCCGGCTCCAAATCTGGAGGTCACCCTATCTACGGAGGCAGTCCTGATCTCGGGCGGGCATGATGGTCCCGACCACCCAGGCAATCGTCCCGCGGGTTTCTTCACCGGCGGGGTTTGCACGGGGCAGAGCCCCTGCACATGCACGACCAACAGCAATGGCGACTGCGTCGTGGCCGGTCCGGCCGGCCCTCAGCCGCCCATTTATAACGCGGGCAAGGTCGGGGGCAAAGAAACGATAATTGCTCAACTCGCAAGCGCCCCCTCCGTGTCCACGTCGGCGATCCTGACCGTGGCCGTCGCCCCTCTGCAAGACTTCCCGGCGTTGTCCAACCTGTTCCCTTTCACGCAGTGGAAACTGACGGGGCAGAAGACGAATTTTTGCGGCGGCTCCGAATTGTCAATCCATCCCTCGAATCATTGGATTGTGCCGAAGATACAAAACAAAATGATACTCGCGATTCAAAACTTCTTCATTGAGCAAGGCGGAATTCAGGTCGGCATAAACGACCTGAGCTTGCAAAACGGGGGGATATTCGATTTATGCGGCAAGTGGAAGAAACCGCATACTTGCCATCGAACCGGGGCAAGCGTCGATATTGATTTTTTGGTGGGATCCGCTGAAGCTGACTCATTTTCTCAGTATATGGCTAGGGCGGGAGCCAGGAGAGTTGTTGAGCCGAAGTCGTTGCACTACCAGTTTGATAGCGTTGAGAGTCTGAACAAAACTTGTGAAGGGATAAAGATAAAACGAGGATGAGAGCCATGAGGACTTTAATTGTTAATTCGATCAGGGCGAGCCTATTGCTCTTCCTGGCCGGAGCCGGTTGGTCACAATCCCTGCCTCCCGGGACCCCCGTTGTCACGGGCGCCGAAGTTGACGCGAGCGTGACAGTGGACCCGGACGCTGGAATTTTCACGTATTCATTTTCGGTCACGAATTCCTCATCAAGCGTCGGAAGTCTCACCAACTTTGACGTGGATATCGCCACCACGGCCGGCGGCATTCCGCTGAGTTCCGACGGATTGACAAATAGCGCGACGGGATACTTGCATCTCATCTCCATGAACAACGTGGCGGAGTTGGGGGCATCCATAATCCCCGTCGGATTCAAATCGCAACCTCTAGGCTGGAAGGGGTCTGTCGACTCCGAAGGGTTGGCAGGGTGGTTCCCCGGACTTTCTCCCGCAGTAAAAATTGCCCCGGGGCACTCCATGGGCGGCTTTGTGATCGCAAGCCGCGGGGTACCGGGAATTCGAATTTTCGCCGTAAGCTCCTTTGTTGATCCGGCTGTTTTGTTCCCAGTAACGGGAGACGAGTCTGACGAGGAAATGATCAGGATCAACGCTCAGGCAGAGGCCGCGGCGCGAGCCTCTGGATTTAATGGCATGACCATCGGACCCGTATCGCCTCCCAGTCTGACGGACCCGGTCCAGTTGCTGGATTTTCTCATCTCTCTCAAGCACCAAGCCGCCTCCCGCGATTGGTTCTTCGGCCCCGGAGCGGCTGGAATCGTAAAAAGTCTCGATGCGAAGCTGGACGCGGCCAAGGAATCCGCGGGACGGGGCGACAACCGGGCCGCCGCAAATCAGCTTGAGGCTTTCATAAACGGGCTCGACGCCCAAAAGGGCAAGCACTTAAACGACAACGCGTATTTCCTGCTTAAGCCGAACGCGCAATTCATCATCGGCAAATTAAAACCATGATTCTTCACGAGTTGAGTCAAGCGCCGATCCGTTTCTTCCGGCGGACGGAGAATTACGATGAGTAGGCTCTGCGGTCCGCTTCTGGCCTTGAGCCTTGTTCTTCTTGGCCCCGCTTGCGCGTGGGCGCAGGCTCGGGATCCGCTTGATCTTCTCTACGAGCTTTACCACTCCTCCGCCACCTCCGCGACCCATAAGCGCGTCTTGGAGTTCCTGATCCAGAGTATCCGGGAGGCGGATGCAAGGCGGGCGGCCGCCGCTGCGGCGGGGCAGGTCCGGGCGCGGGTCGCGGGCGCCGCCGGGGGCCGGACGCCGCTGGCCGATAACACGGGAGCCGCCGTCCTTGAGGCCTTCCATCTGCGGGAGGCCTACGCGGCTCCCAATCCCTGCAAGGGCTGCGGCTCCCAGGGGTTCGTGGTCCAGGCGGGGCTGGCGGACTCGGTGGAGTTGGAGTGCCGGAGCGTCTTGGGCCAGGTGGTCTACCGAGGGAACTTCCCAAGCCCCCGGCTCAAGGACATCGGCAACGGACGGGGGGTGCAATACACCTGCGAGCAGCATTGGCCGGTGTCCGGGATCGGGAGGGGGGTGTACGCCTGCCTGGTTACGGCCAGGAAGGCGGGGCAACCCGAGATCAGGAAGATCATCCGCAGCGCGATTCTCAAATAGCGCGCCTGCTTTCGCTCCCCGGCGGCGACAGCCGGACTCGCCGGCGAATCCCGCCGACATTCAAGCCCTTCTCAAGGACTAAACGGACCCTGCCGGGTCGCCCTGGCCAGAACCAATGCTGCGGCGATCTGGCCCGGGGCGGGCGTGCTTGCCGCCGGCCTGCGGCCGTCGGTTCCGCCCCGACGGTACGGCTGTCGGGGCGGTTGTCCACGTTATCCACGGTATCCACAGCAATTCACAAAAAGAAAAAGAAGCAAAAAGAAAAACTACGGCCGACGACGGACTTCTCCCCGGCCAGCAACAACGGCAACAACATGACGTTTCTATTGGCGCTTGACAGGTGGGACACCCCCCTGGCGAAATCGCGCCGGCGGGGCTATACTCATTAACGGCAGGAACACCCCATGATCCCGGCCATCGCCTCCGCTCTATTACGGTCCCTTTTGCTCCCGGCCGCCTTCGCCTGCGGCCTCTGCGAGGGCCCCCCGATCCCTCCTCCCGAGGCGGCCCTGGAACCCCAAGCCCCGTTTCACCTGGCCGCCCCCCAAGGGCCGACGGTGGCGGAGTTGGCCTATTTAACGGGCTTGGAAGAGGGGAAACGGTTTGAAATCCGGGGCCCCTGGCTGGTGGACCTGAAGGCCCACTCGGAAAACCACGTCCTCTCGGGAAAAGAAGCCCTGAACCTCCTCCGCGAACCGGCTCAGGCCTCGGGAGACGAACTCGAGCGCCGGTTCGAAGAGGCCATCCGCCAGGGCCAGCCGGTGGTCTTGAACTCCGCGGAAAAAGAGACCGCCAACCACCTTTATTGGAACCGCGGGGGCCTCTTGAGAGGAGACACCCGCCAATTCCTGAGAAAACTTCTCCCCACGGCCTCCTCGTCCCGGGCGGGGAAAGCCGCCTGCGGCCTGGGAGCCGATTGCCCCGCGGTGGCCGCCGCGGTGGACGCCGGGGCGGTCTCGGGAGCGGGCGCGGGCTCGGCCGAAGCCCAGGCCCTGCTGGCCAGGCTCAAGTCCCGCCTGGACCTGGACGACCACGGCAAACCGGAGGAAAAGGCCGCCCTGGAACAGACCTTGACCCGCATGCTGGAAAGTCCGACCGCGCGGCAATTGGCGGAGGAATTCATCGCGGAGGGCCAGAGCGTCAAGGTGTCCTTCGAGGCCATGGCCGACACCTCTATCGTCGAAATCAACGGAAAAAAATACCTGCATGGAACCGGGGGGACGACCTCGGCGGTTTCAGGCCAAAGCCCGGTCGTGAAAGTGAACGCGGGCTACCTTCAGGCCGATCCCTCGGTTCTGCGGGCCA
The DNA here is from genome assembly GCA_964358485.1 of uncultured Elusimicrobia bacterium. GTDB lineage: Bacteria > Elusimicrobiota > Elusimicrobia > UBA1565 > UBA9628 > CAYHPY01. Next base: position 169 of record CAYHPY010000047.1, on the reverse strand, counting down.
ACGCCCCCGTGACCTTGGCCCACGAGCTCTTCGGCCACGCGCTCAACGACATCCGGGCCGACAAGCTGGACGTCCTCAATTCCTACTACGCCTACCGCAACAACGAAACCAACGCCGGGGTGGCGGGCTGGCCCGTGGACCTCGAGATCAACCGCGCGGCCCACAATTC
>CAYHPY010000046.1:0-26908 GCA_964358485.1 uncultured Elusimicrobia bacterium | reverse complement strand
TCTTCCGGGGAGGCCGGCGGTTCGGGTTATTCCGGGTCCGCGGGAGCGGAGGGCGGTTCCACTCCCGGTTCTGGGGGAGGATTTGCAGGGGGAGGCACTCCCGGTGGGGGTGGAAGTTTCGGCGCGTCGAGCCCCGGAGGCTCCGGGGGAATCGGCGGCGGTTCGACGGGGGGCGGGGCTTCGCCAGGCGGGGCTTCGGCCTCCGTGGCCGCCGGAGCGGCTCCCGGCGTCTCGGGCCTGGGAGGCGCCGCGGCTGCTGGAGGACCGCTGGGCTCTTTGGCGGCCGAGGCGCGGGGCCTGGCCTCTTCCCCGGCGGGAAATTCTTCCGGCTCGGCGCGGGCGTGGGCGAATTTATGGGAGCGGCTGAAAACTTCCGATCTGCGCCCGCCCTCGGAGTCCGTCCGCGCCGGGGAGCTTGAGGGCAAGATCAAGGCCAGCCCGGGCCTGCGCGAGGCCTACCGGAAATGGGGCGGACTTTCCAAGGAGCGCCGCCTCCAGGCCCTCCAGGAATTGGCCGAACTTTTCGCCCAGGTCTATGGGATCGCGAAGCTTCGGGTGGAGGGCCACGATTTCCCCAAGGAGCAGGACGGGGTGCTGGCCTTTCACCGGCAGGACGGCGCCCTCCTGGTCAATTCGTCGGCTTTGGAGCAACGGGACTCGGCCATGGAAACGGTCGTGCACCAGGGCATTCACCGCTATCAAGATGAGCTGATCGCCAAGGTCAATTCCGGCCAGCTCGGGTCGGATGACGACCGCTACGGTCTGGTCCAGGTGCTGGCGGCCTCCCGCGGGGCGGCCCAGGGCGGCGGGGGCTACTCCGAGTTCCGCTCCCGCCCCGAGGAAGCTCATGCGTTTTTGATGGAGTCGGCCGCGACCTTGGCCCTGGCCGAACTGCGCCGCGGGACGGCCGGGCCCAAGGATTTGGCGCGGGACGCATGGTTGCTCCTTAAAACCGGGGCGGTCCGCGACCGCCTGGTGTTGGGAGTCCTGTTGGGACTGAGCTGCGTGTTTCTTGTGGGATTGGCGGTGGTCGTCATCCGCCGCGAGTCCTCCACGGTGGCGCGCTCGGCGTGGTCGGGGCCGGAGGCCGGGGGATGAAGAATAAAATCCTCCCGGCGGCGCTGCTCTGCGCGGGGTTGCTCCTGACCTTGGCGGGATCTTACGCCGTGGTGTCCCGGAGCGGTCCTCCGGCGGATTTCCCGCCGGCTGGCCCCGGGGTTCAGATCGAGGTCTTCGGGCCGGATTGGTCCTTGGCGGGCCGGGTTTCCATCGGAGAGGGGGGCATTCTCGGCTTGGACCTGGGCCGCTCGGAGGCGACCGCGGCGGCTTTGCGCCGGGCGCTGGCCGAGGCCCGCGCCAAGGGGGAGCTTCCGCTCAAAGGGGAAATGGACATCCCGGGAGGGCGGGCGGTTTCCAGCGCCCCCGTCGGGCCGGGGGATCCCCGCTATTTTTGGGCGGTGCTCGATTTCCTTCGGAGCCGGGGATTGGAGTGCGCCGTCAAAACTTCGGCGGCCGCCGTTCCTTGACGGCCGCCAAGCCTTCCCTGAGGTCCGGCAGACGGAAGGTTTCGGCCTGGGCGCGGGCCTCGAATTCCAGGTAAGGCGTCAGGTCATCCAGCCGGGTTTCGGCCTTGAGCCGCTCCCGCGCCGAGACCGAGACGCCCGCCAACTCCGCCGCCAGCCGTTCGGTGGCTTGGTCGAGCGCGGCCTCGGTTTCCTCGCAGGCCGCGGCGGCGCCCCAAGAATGGAGGTCCTTGCCGGTGAAGGAGCGGCCGGTGAAAAGGAGTTCCTTGGCCCGGGCTTCCCCCAACCCGGCCCGGGCCAGCGGCCAGGCGGCCATCCCGGGGCTCAGGCCCAAGCGCGTGAAATTGAACGCCAGGCGGGCCGAGGACAGCACGGTCCTCAAATCGCAGGCCATGGCCAGGCACAGGCCGGCCCCGATGGCCGGGCCGTGGACGCGCGCGACGGTGGCTTGGGGCAGCGCCCGCAAGCCGAGAAAGCTGGCGTAGAACCGCCGCATCCGGCGGCGCAGGACCGGGGCGGAGAGGCGGGTATTGCCCTCGATGAAGGCCAGGTCCCCGCCCGCGCAGAAGGCCCGCCCCGCCCCTGACAGCAAGAGGACCCGGGTCTTGCCCCTGGCGACGGTTTTCACCGCCCGGGAGAAGGCGTCTGCCTCGGTCTGGTCCAGGGCGTTGAGCGCCGCGGGGCGGTTGAGGGTCAGTCGCGCGACGGCGCCGTCGATCTTGAGGGTGACCGGTTCATCAGACACGCCGCCATTATAGCACTCACCACGGGCCCGCCGGACGGGGCGGGGCCATGGTATAATGGGGTGCCATGCTGGATGAGACTCTCTCCCGAATCGAAGCCGCCATTAAGCGCGTCGAGAAGGCCGGCCCGAAGGAAAAAGCCGAGCTCGTGGCCCTTTTGGGCCGCTTGAAGGAAGAGGTCCGGACCCTCCACCAAACTCACAGCGAACAGGCGCGCAGCATCGCTTCCTTCGCGGACGCCGCGGCCCATGAAGCCACCCGCCGTCCCCAGGACGAGGCTCTTCGGAGGCATTCCCAGGAAGGCCTGGGCGCCTCCGTGTCCGAGTTCGAGGCGTCCCATCCCCGGCTGGTCGCACTCGTCAACGAGCTCTGCACCGAGCTCTCGCGACTCGGAATCTAGCGCCCTTGTCCCGTCCGCGACGGCTTTCGGTCGTCATCCCCGCCTTTAACGAAAAATCGACCATCGGCCCGTTGATCGAGCGCGTGCGCACGGCCGAGCTCTCGGGGTGGGAGTTGGAGATCGTGGTGGTCGACGACGGCTCCCGCGACGGCACCGGAGAGCTGCTGGAGAAAATTCCGGGAATCACCCTCCGCCGGCATCCCGCGAACAAGGGCAAGGGAGCCGCTCTTAAAACGGGCTTTGCCGCCGCGACGGGGGACCTGCTCCTGATCCAGGACGCCGACCTGGAATACGATCCCGGCGACTATCCCGTCCTGCTGGCCCCCTTTTTGGCGGGCCGCGCCGACGTGGTGATGGGCTCACGCTTCGCCTACGAGCGGCCGCATTTTTTCTTCGGGGAGCGCCTTTCCCCGTTTTTCTCCCACTACATCGGAAACATCACGATCACCGGCCTGACCAATCTTCTTTACGGCTACAAGGCGACGGACTATTACGCCTGCTACAAGGTCTTTCGGGCAAACCTGGCGCGCGCGGTCCCGGTGGAGGCCGACGGCTTCGACTTCGACAACGAGTTTCTTTGTAAACTTCTTCGCCTGGGGGTGCGCATCGAGGAAGTCCCCGTCCGCTACTCGCCCCGAAGCTATGAGGACGGAAAAAAAATAACATGGAAGGACGGATTTAAGGTAATCTGGTCCATCCTGAAGTGGCGTTTTAAGTCTTTTCGCTGCGAAAAATTACCGGAGGTTTCATAATGGCTAACTTGAACAAGGTCATGCTCATCGGGCGCCTCACCCGCGACCCGGAAATCAAGACGTTCAGCAACGGCGGCAAAGTCGCCAACATCGGTTTCGCCGTCAACAACCGGCGCAAGAGCCCGGAGAGCGGCCAATGGGAGGACGTCCCCGTGTGGCTGGACCTTAAGGCCTTCAACCGGGAGACCGGCCGCAAGCTGGCCGACTTCGCCGAGCAATATCTCAAAAAGGGCCAGCAGATCTACGTCGAGGGCCACCTGGTCCTGGAGGAGTGGACCGGCAAAGAGGACGGCAAGAAGCAGTCCAAGGTGCGCATCGCCGTGGAAGACTTCCAGTTCCTGGAGAAGCGCGAGGGCGGTGCCGGCGGTTCGGGCGGGGGATTTGCCTCCAAGAAAGGCGCCGCGGCTCCGGCCGAGGCGGGCGGGGAGAATTTGGAGGACGTTCCCTTCTAAAATGTCCCCTTGCGGGAATTGAGGGCCCGGGCTATACTATGACCGTGCCCTCTATCCCGAGGCTGGCCCTGGCGGCCGTATTGGCTTTTCTCCCCTTCGCGGGCGGTTGCGACATGCCCGACGACCCGGATCCGCCGCCGCCGATTCCCGGGGGCAACGTCCCCTGCGTGAGCGCGGGCATGCACTGCCAGACCCACGGGGACTGCTGCGGAACGGCCACCTGCAACGCCCAGAAGATCTGCGACTCGGGGGGCTGCGTGGGCCCGGGCTCGCATTGCGCGACTTCCACGGACTGTTGCGGAACCTCCACCTGCGTCGGGGGCACCTGCAGCGACACCTCCGGCTCCTGCATCTCGGACGGCGGGCACTGCTCGCTCTCGGCGGATTGCTGCGGGACCTCGACCTGCGTGGGCGGGGTCTGCGGCAACGGCGGGGTCAGCTGCGTGGGCCTCGGGTCCCACTGCGCGCGGCATTCCGACTGCTGCGGGTCCTTGACCTGCTCCTCCGGGACCTGCCGCTAGGTCAGTACTCGTTCCAGGCCTTGCCGCGATTGTCGGTGTGGGTGCAGTTGATCCAGACTTCGCCCTCGCGCGGGCTTCCGGGCCAGTCGGCGTGGGTCCAGCCGCCCGAGTCATCGGTTTGGCCGAGCGTCCGCACCTGGGCCGACGAGGGGTGCTTGCCGAGGATCGCGATAGAAGGAATTCCGGGCAGGTAGCGGCCCTCCTGGGCGAGGTCCGAGAGGTACTTGGGGCCCTTGGTTTTGGTTTCCGCGGCGTAGCGGGCCGCGGCCGATCGCAGGGCCCCGAGGGCCTTCAAGTTGCGGCGCCATTGCAGTTCCCGTTGGATCGGCGGGATGACCAACGCCAGGAAAATCACGATCGCCGTCAGGGTCAGCAGGTATTCCGGATTGGCGAAGCCCGAGGCGATTTCGGCCGCCGGAGGTCCCGTGCGCGGTTGGTCTGCTTTCATTAGCGCGGCGCGTACTTCTCCAAACCGCCCGCCGACATTCCCAGGCGGACCATGAGTTTCGCCGCGTCCGGGTTTTTGGTCAGCCAGGACATCACTTCCGGCTGCATCATGACCTTCTCGGTGAAAGCGGAATCTCCCAGGGCGGCCTTGACTCCCGGGCTTTTGGCGAGCCGATCCACCAGGCCGCTCTTGAGGAGGGCGCGGACCAAGGCGGGATCGCGCATCGCGGGGCTTTCGACGAAGGCTTTGGCCATGGCCGGAGTCGCGATCATGTTTTTGACCACCGACGGGTTGTCCAGGGCGCCCCGGATCAATCGGTGGTTGAGGTAGCGGTTCATCCGCGTCGGATCGGAGAGAAAGGCCTGGAGCTTGCGGGGGGAGCCGAAGTGGGTGTTGTTGACCATGAACTTGGCGGGTCCGGCCATGAGGCTCTGGAAAAGCGAATGCTTCCGGACCCAGGCGCCGGGGTCGGCCGCCGCCGGCGGAGCGGCTTTCTTGAGGGTTTCCTGGAGAAGGGGCGAAATGGCGGGGGCCGGGCGCTCGGCCGGGGCGTCGCGCATGGCCATCATTTCGGCCGGGTCCGAGGGGGCGGCCGGAGCGACGGCTTCGGCCGGGGCCGCCGGGGCCGGGGCGGGCGCGGGGCCGGCTTCCATGTCGAAATCGCGGATGTGCTCGGCCAGGGCGCGTTCCTCGCCGCCGGTCATCACGGAGACGACGACCACTCCCCCGAATCCCACTAGGAGCGCCGCGCTCAAAACGCCCGCCGCCGTCTTCATGTCGATAGTGTAGAGCAAACCGCCCCCGGCGTCAGGGGGCTACGGGCCTATAAGGAATAGGCCCCAAAGTCCTATAATGAATTCCCCTCGGGGAAACGCCATGACCGGTATTTGGGAATACGGTTTTTTGACCTTCGGTTCCTTGTTCGCCATCGTCGATCCTCTGGCGGCGGTCCCGGCGTTTTTGGCGATGACCGCCCGGGACACCGTGGGCCAGCGCCAGCGGATGGCGTTGGTGGCCTGCCTGACCTGCGTGGGGGTGATGTCCCTATTCGCCTCCATGGGGCCGTCCATTTTCAAGCTTTTCGGCATCACCTTGGCGTCATTTCAGATCGCGGGCGGGTTGATCCTCCTGCTGTCCTCCCTGGACATGCTTCGGGCCAAGCGCTCCCCCCTGAAGGAAACCGCCGAGGAGACCGAGGCCGGGCGCAACAAGGACGACGTGGCCATCACGCCGCTGGCCGTCCCGATGCTCTCCGGGCCGGGGGCCATCTCGACGGCGATCGTCCTGTCGGGCCAAGCGCGGGACATGGAGCACAAGACGGCGTTGTTTGCCTGCATCGCGGCCGTGGGCGCGGCCAGCTACCTCATTCTTTATTTGGCGGCGCGGGGCTCCCAGCGGCTCAACCCCATCCTGATGAACGTGACCGCCCGCCTGATGGGACTTCTGCTGGCCGCCATCGGCGTCCAGTTCATCCTCAACGGCCTGAACCTCAAGTAGCCCGGCGCTTTATTTGCGCCCGACGATCTCCATCAGCTCGACCTGGAAGTCCAGGGCGGCGCCGCCGGGAATCCGGGGAGGGTTGCCCCCGTCGCCGTAGCCGATCTTAGAGGGGCAGACCACGCGCGCTTTGCCGCCCACCCGCATCTTGAGGAGCGCCTCGGTCCAGCACGGGATGACGCCGGTCACCGCGAACTCGATGGGCGCGCCCCGGGCGTAGGAGCTGTCGAACACCGTCCCATCCATGAGCTTGCCCTCGTAATGGGCCTTGATCGTGTCGGTGGACGCCGGCATGGGGCCCTCGCCGGCTCGGAGCTCGAGGAAGATCAGGCCGGAGGGGGAAACCTTGGCCCCGGGTTCCTTGGCGGCCTTGTCCAGGTAATCCTGGGATTTCTTTTTTTCCTTCTCCGCCCGCTTGGCCAGCCGGGCCTGCTCAAGCTCCTGGATGCGGGGGCCGTAGACGTTGAGCTCGGCTTGGAGGGGGGCTTTGAGGACATCGTCCTTGATGCCCATGGTCACGACTTTCAGCTCCTCGGGGGTGAGATCGAAGGGCCGGAGGTTTCGACCCACGGCCACGCCCAGGGTGTAGAGAATTTTCTGCTCGTCGGTCTTGAGAGCGCCGGAGGACGCCTTGGCGGCCTTGGACGGGGCCTCCTTGGATTTGGGGGTTTCCGCGGGCTTGGCGGTCTCGGCGGCCGACAAGGGCGCGGCCAACAGGGCGGCAATCAGGACGGCGGGAATGCTCATGACGATCCTCCTTGATTAAAAGTGGTCTATAATATCATTAATGAGAACCGCGGCAAGAATGGTCTTGATGGGGGCCGTCCTGGGCCTGGGGGCTTGCAGCACCACCGGAAATCTGGGCTTGGTCGCGCGCAGTTCCGCAGACCCCTCCGAGATTCTGAGAAACGGCAAGCCCTTCCGGGAGATCGGTCCCGCCCGTGGACGCGCCTGCCGCTTTTTCGCGCTAGGCGTGCTTCCCTGGGGCGACGCCGATATCCAAACGGCGGTGGACCGGGCGCTTCAAAAGACCGGCGGCGACGCCCTCCTCAACATCGCCACCTCCAACAGCCACTACGGCCTGATTCCCATCTACCACATCTTCTCCTGGACCTGCACCGAGGTCAAGGGGACGGCAGTCAAGTTCCAGTAATTCCGGCCTCCTCCCTCCGCCTCTCCGGGAACTTTTTCCACCCCCCGGGGTCGTACTTGCATGCGCCGCTCACCCCCGGCCGGAGGCTCCATGAAAAAAGACATCATGCTGTTGGGCTGGATCGCGATTCAAGCCGCCCTGATTGCCGCCACCATCCGCTCCGCCGTCGCCGCCGAAATACCGCCCGTTCGCCCGGTCGTGGACGTGGTTTTCGTCCTCGACACCACCGGAAGCATGGGGGGGCTTTTGGAGGGAGCCAAACGCCGGGTCTGGTCCATCGCCAATGAGCTGTCCAAGGGGCGCCCGTCGCCGCGCCTGCGGATGGGGCTGGTGGCTTTCCGGGACAAAGGAGACTCCTACGTCACCAAGGCGTTCGACCTGACCGGAAACCTGGACCAGGTTTACAAGGATCTATTGACTTTGGAGGCCGGGGGCGGAGGCGACGGCCCGGAACACGTCCTGCAGGGCCTCTCGGACGCCATCGACAAAATGTCCTGGAGTTCCGAGGCCAAGGCCGTCAAGGCGATCTACCTGGTCGGAGACGCTTCCCCTCATGAGGACTACGGGGACACCCCCAGCCTCAAGGAGCTTCTCCAGAAAGCGGTCCGCAAGGGTTTGGTGGTCAACGCGGCGCAATGCGGGTCCGATTCCACGGCGGGAGATGCTTTCCGTTTGGTCGCCCGGCTGGGCGAGGGGCGGTTTCTGCCCGTGCCCCAGGACGGCGGCATGGCGGCCGTCGAGACCCCTTTTGACGCCAGGATGGCCGAGCTGGGCCGGAAGCTGGATTCCACCATGGTCGCCTACGGGGCGCGCAAGTCGGAGGCCGCGGGGGTTCGGGGCTTGGCGATGAGCGTGGCGGCCAAGGCCTCGGGCGCGGCGGGCGCCGACCGCGCGGCTTACCGGGGCGGGGCGGGATTCGATTCTGAGTTGGACCTGGTGGCCGCCTACGAGGAAAAGCGGATTTCCGCAGGGAAATTGAAGGATTCGGAATTGCCGGGAGAGTTCCGGGGTTTGTCTTCCGAGGAGCGCGAGCGCCGCCTGCGCCGCGCCTCCGAGGAAAGACGGCGTTTGCGCGACGAGGTTGCCGAGCTTTCCAAGAAGCGCGAGAATTTCCTTCGAAAAAAATCGGGTCCTTCGCCGAAAGAAGACTCCTTCGACCGCCTCATGGTGGAGTCCCTCCGGGAGCAGGCCCGGCGCAAGGACGTGAAATTCTAGCGGAGAAAATCCGCCAAAACCTTTAAAAAGAGGGCGACGCAAACGGCCGCCAGGAAGGGACGAATGGCGGCCGAGCCTTTTCGGATGCCCAGCCCCGAGCCGACGGCGTTGCCGGCCACGCTCAGCGCCCCCATGGCCAGCCCCAGGGCCAGGTGCACCCGTCCGGCGGCGAGAAACGCCGCCAAGGCCGCCAGGTTGGAGACCAGGTTCAGGATCTTGGCCGCCGCCGTCGCCTGAAGCAGGTCCCAGCGGCAGAGCCGGCTGAAGGCGATGGCGAAGAAGGTGCCCGTCCCGGGGCCGAAGAAACCGTCGTAACAGCCGATGGGCAGGCTCACGGCCGAGGCGCGCGCGGCGACTTCCCGGGGGGACAGGGGCTCGGCGCCGCTTTTGGGGCGCAGGGCGGTGCCCGCGAGGACCAGGTAGGCGACCACGGGTAAAACTCCCAGCAGGATCGGACGCAGGAGCGCCGGGTCCAGGATCAGCGCCAATCGCGCTCCCCCAAACGATCCGATCAGGGACGCGGCCAGGGCGGGCAAAACGACGGCGGCCTCCAGCTTGACGGCCCGCTGGTAGCGGAAGCTGGACACGATGGTTCCCAGGGAGGAGGCCAGCTTATTGGTCCCCAGGACCAACGCCGGATTGAGGCCCGCGGCCAGATACGCCGGGAGCGTGATGAGCCCGCCCCCGCCGGCCAGGGAGTCCACGATTCCCGCCACGAAAACCAGAAGACCGAGCAAGGCCAGGCCGGAGGCGGAAATCTCGTCGAACATCGGATCGCATCGTATCAAAATTTGGCATAATGAACGATCATGGGTTTTGAATTCCGCCGCCCGCTGGGCCTGTTTTTGTCCGGCGGGGGCGCCCTGGGTTCCTGGCAGGCGGGATTTCTCTCACGCCTGGTCAAGGCGGGGTTGGAGTTCGACCGGATTCTGGGATTTAGCGCCGGGGCCCTGAGCGGAGCCGGGTATTGCCTGCGGCGGATGGACGAGCTCGAGGAGCGTTGGAAGAATTCCGACCGCAACAACATCCTCCGGTTCGGGCCGCGCTTCCAACCGCCGACCTTGTTTTCCGACGCCGGCGTTTGGGCCGCGGTCGTCAACGCGGGGGACCAGGCGGCCGCGCGCGCCGCGGCCCGCTGCGAACTTTTCGTCGTCAGCTATCGGGTGGAGGAGCAGACCCGGGTCTACTCCCGATTCTCACCGCAGGGCGCCCGCGGCTGGGACGGCCCCCTGGACGCCCGTCTGGTGGCCAGCTGCGCCATTCCCATGATTTTCCCGCCGCAGCGCATCTCCGAGGGCGAAAAAACCTTCACTTACGTGGACGGTGGGGTCCGCGGGCGCGAACCCATGCGCTGCGACCAACTGGAGGGCTGCAAGGACGTCATCGCCGTGGAGATGATCCGCGCCGAGGAGATCGGGAGGAGGCGGTGGAATCCCCTCGCCCAGCGGGACCAGCATGGGCGTGAGGTTTTGCGTGCCCACATGGATTCCGGGATCGACAGCCTGCGGCGTTTGCCCGACCCGCCCCGGGTGTTCCGGGCCGCCCCGAGCCGCGTGCTCGATTTCTCCATGCTCGCCTTCAAGAGCAAGACGTGCGCTCCGGCCTTGGACCTGGGCGTCCGGGACGGCGAGTCCTTCCTCCGCGCCCCGGGGCGCTTCGGCCTCAACGGCGCTTTTTCCCCCGCTTGAGACTTCCCCTGCTGTTGGTCCTGGCCCTGCTTCCGGGTTTGGGACTGCTGGCCTATTTTTACGGACGGGACCGCCATCAGCCGGAGCCCGGGCGCTTGGTTTGGGGCATTTTCTTTTTCGGCGCGCTCGGGGTGATTCCGGCCGGGCTGGCGGAGGTCGGCTTGACGGCTTTAACCGGCTGGCAGGAGGACTCTTCGCAATTTTGGAAAGTCGGCCTCCACGCCTTTTTAATCGTGGGTTTCATCGAGGAGCTTTGCAAGTTTTGGGCCTTGAGCAAGATTTATGCCCGGCCGGAGTTCGACGAAGCCATCGACGGCCTGGTCTACGGCGCCGCCGCGGGGGCGGGGTTCGCGACCATGGAAAACCTGTTTTACGTGCTTGAGCACGGGTTCGGGGTCGGGATCATCCGGGCCCTGCTTTCGGTGCCGGTGCATGTGCTTTTGGCCATGGTCATGGGCTACGGCCTGGCCAAACAGAAGCTGGTTCCCAATCCATGGGCCGGACCGGCCGCGCTGGCCGCCGCCGCTTTCGGCCACGGGCTCTATGACCTCGTTCTCTTTGTCCAGGACCCGGCCAACCCCGGGTCGAGCGCCCTGATTTCGATCGGCGTGGTGCTGGCCCTGTTGTTTTGGGTGGGCCGGACCGTGGACCACGCCGGGGAGCAGTCGCGGCTGGCGTTGCTGACGGAGTTGGGGCTCCCTCCCGAGGCCCAGGCGGCGGCCTCTCCGGCCGAGGCGGCCTCCTTCGCTTCCTGGCCCCGGATCATTTACCTGTTTTTCGGGGCGGGGGCCCTGCTGTGGGCGGTGTTTCTTTCTTTGGGGTACACCGTCCTTTATTTCGAAGGCACGGTTTACGAGGGTTGGATCTACGCTTTGACCGCCGGGGGCCCCGCCTTTGCCGGGGCGGCGGCCCTGCGCAAAGCCGCCCAATCCTAAAGTTTGATAAAATCCCCAACGCGATGAAAAAGCACGTGGAAGCCGCCGCGAGCCTGTTGGTGAAAGCCGATATTTATTTGGCTGTGGTGGACTCGTCCTCGCCCGCCAATGCGCCCGGACTTTTCAAGGCTTCCCTGGATCAGGCGTGGGACCGGGTCGGCGGGCCGACGGCGACCGGGAAACTGGACCTCGTCAACGATTGCGTCGAGCAGTATTGGGCCCACCGGCAGGCCGCCCAAGAACTGCTGGTTTGGAGCCCCGGCTCGGGAGTTTACCGCGTGGAGTTCCGGCTCTCGAAGTTCGCGCCGAAAGCGCCCGCCTCGCGCCGGGACGGCGGCGGGCTCATCGGGAAGGCCGGAGCTTCGGGGACGCTCTCCTGCCCCTCCGGGGAATTGATCGTCGGGACTCTGTCGGCCCTGGGCGGGGGCAAAGCCGCCGTTCGGGTGCCGCCGGGATCGCATCGGCTCGTGCTGGAGGAAAATTCCGAGCAGATCCGCCGCCATTGGAGCTTAGCCGACGAGGCGGCCTACGAAGAAGGCGGCGAACCCGACTTCATCCTTTGGATTCAATCCTCATGAGCGAACTGCGAAGCGCTTCCGAGATTTTCAATTTCAAAGGCGACCGGATGGTCGGCATCCTCAACTCGCCCGCTCTGCCCGAGGGTCGGCGGGTGCCGGGCGTGTTGTTTCTCCACGGCTTTCCCGGGGCCGAGAAGAACGTCGACATCCAGCGGGCCCTGCTCAAACAAAACGTCGCGAGCTTCCTGCTCCATTTCCGGGGCGCCTGGGGCTCCGAGGGGAATTACCGCTTCACGAGCCTCGTGGAAGAGGCCCGCGCCGGGCTGCGGTTTCTGGCCGGCCAGCCCTTCGTGGATCCTGCCCGGCTGGCGGTTTTCGGTTTCAGCATGGGCGGTTGGGCCGCCATTAATTTGGCGGGCTTGGAACCGCGCCTGAAGGCCTTGGTCGCGGTCGCGCCCGTGGGCGGGCCGGAAATGGCCGGAGGCGACGTTCTTCAGCGCGTGAAAAAGCTGTCCCGGCCGCTGCGGGTAGGCTCGATCCCAGCGCTGGCGAAAGATTTCGTCCGGGCGGTTCGAACGCAGGATCCCGCCGTCGCCGCCGCCAAGCGGAAATTTCCGTTTCTCCTGGTGCACGGGGACGCCGATGACACGGTCCCCGTTCAAGTCTCTCACCGGATCGCCGCCGCCGCCCGAGCGCCCAAAAAAGTCGTCTTCGCCGCGGGCGCCCGCCACGACTTCCTGGACCGCCGCGAGTGGCTCACCCGCCTCGTCGCCCCCTGGCTCACCCGCCACCTGTAATTAGGGACACCCCCCATTTTTACTTAAGTAAAAATGGGGGGTGTCCCCAATTAATCGGGAAGTTTTTCGCGGGTGAGGGTTTGTTCTTGGCGGCGGCCTTGGTCGGAGACGCGGAGGCTGACGCGGGACTTGGTCGCGGCGTCCACCCGGACGAAGCGCTCTCTAGGCTGAAGGTCGTCGTTGAGCCGCGTGGCCTCTCCCTCGGGGCCGACGGACCAGTGCTCCATGCGCAGGAGATGGTTTCCCGGCGCCACCCGGGCCGACCAGATCTTTTCCGAGGAGCGGGGGCCGGCGGTGGTCTTGCCCGAGGGGACGCCGTCCACGCTGACCGCGGTGAAGGAGACCCCGTCCTCCTCGGCGCTGTCGACCACCTCGAAGACCACGACCTCCAGATTCGGGATTTCGTCGGGCTTCTGGGTTTGAAGGCCGGCGGTCCGGGGCGCGACGACTTGGGGCGGAGCGCAGGCGGCCAAGGCCAATCCGGCGGCGACGAGGGCGATCCGTTTCATCTCATTCTCACTCTCAGGGTGTATTTGTCGCGGACGTTGTTCTGCCCGGGGTCCTCGGCGGAGAGGCGGACGGTGTAGGTCCCCTGCTCCAGGGTTCTGACCAAGGTCAGGGGCTCCCCGGCTTTTTTCGAGGACACCCGCTCAAGCTCTTTGCCTTCCTGCTCGAGCAGGGCCAGGCCGAGGCGGACGGCGGGGACGCCGGAGACTTCGAGGGCGACGCTGCCGCTCTGGTAGACGTTGAATTCGTAATAATCCAGATCGGCTTTCGGGGCGAAGTAGCCGTCCACGGATTCCCCCATCTTCAGGGCCTGCGCCGTGGGAGTGCTGTCGTTGGCCTCGTATTCCAGCCCCGGCTGAAAGGGGGTTAAAGTGCGGGTTAGGGTGTAATTGCGCCGCCCATCGAGCGCCTTACGGGATTTCTCGGCGACGACCAGGTAGTAATCCCGGCCCGAGACGCCGAATCCTGTCAGGCTTTCGGGCTGTTCCCGCCCCATGTTGTCGGCCAGGACCAGCGGGTTGCCGAGATCGTCGGCCAAGGTCAAAGTCAGGTCCATCTTGGGCAGGGCGGTCAGCTCGGCCCGCAAAAGGAAGCGCCCCTCCGAGGAGACCGCGACGCGGTACCAATCCATGTCCGCCGCCGGCGCGATCGTTCCGGTGATGGTCTCGGCCCCGAACGGTGTGGCGTCCAGCCGCTGGTCGTTGGGTTCGAACTCCGTGGTGCCCGCGTAGGGGAGGAGCTCGGTGAGCAGTTCGTAGGGAACTTCCGTGTTGGTCTGCCGGGTTTTGGTGCGCAGGCGCAGAAGGTACTCGACCGGGCCGCGGATGCCGAAATTCTTGATGCCCTCGGCCTCCCCGAGGCCCCCGAGGTCGAGCTCCTTGAGGCGGTAAAAATTGGAATCGTAGATTTCCAGGACGGGATCCACCTTCGGGACCTCGCTGAGGTCGATGTTCAGGGAGAACAGGCCGGATTTGGCGACCTTAAGGCGAAACCAATCCTCCTCGGACTGCGGAGACGGTGCCGCGGGGGGCGTTGGGGCCGGGGGCGCGGCCTCGGTGGAGGCTTGGACCTCGGCGGGGGGCTCCTCGGCCGCCAGGAGATTTCGGGACGGGAAGTAATGGCCCCGCACCACGCCGCCGGGTTCCAGGGGGTTGGCCGCCACCGCGCGGTCGTTGGGTTCCCGCTCCCGGCCGGTTCCGTTGTCGACGCGGGTAACCAATTTGTAGGGTTGGTCCGGGGCTGCCTTCGGGTCCTTGTTGGCCACCGTCAGGAAATAGGGGGCGGGCCCGACGCCGAGGTCCCAGCCTTCCTCGTCCCCGCCGATCCCGGTCTCGTCGAAGCGCTTGAGCTCCTGGCGCTCCTTGTCCAGCAGGGAGACGACGAAATCGACGCTGCGGATGCCTTGGAGCTTGAAGGACATCACGCCGCCCTCGCGGGCGCCCTCAAGGCGATACCAGTCCGCATCGCCCGGGGAGCCGATCGTTCCCTTGGCCGAGCCGCCGGGCTTGAGCGGCGTGGCCTGGGTGAAATGGTCGTTGGGCTCCCGTTCCGCGGAGGGGCCGCAGGCCCCGAGCAGGGCGAGGGCGGCCAGGGGGAGGATCCGTTTCATCGCTGAATTTTAGCTTATTGAGCCGAAAATTCGCGGGTGGGGCGGTTCTTGTAAACTTCCTTGACGAAGCGGATCCAGATCGGGGCGGCCGCGCTGCCGCCGGTCCGCCCGTAGCCCAGAGCCACGCGCATGTCGTCGCGCCCGATCCAAACCGAGGCGGCGAACTCCGGGGTGTAGCCGGAGAACCAAGCGTCCCGGTAATCGCTGGTCGTCCCGGTCTTGCCCGCGGCGGGGATGTGAAAGTGCGCGGCCGCGGCCGCGGCGTGGGCCGTGCCTTCCGGGGTAAAGACGCCCTTCATTACCTCGGTCATGACACCGGCCGTTGCCGTGGAGAGGATGCGGTGCGGCGCCGGATATTCTTCTCCCCGCAGGAGCTTGCCGTCCCGGTCCTCGATGGCGGTCAGATAATGCGGCCGGACCGCGATCCCGCCGTTGGCGAAGGCCGCGTAGGCCGTCGCCGATTGCAGGGGCGAGAGGTCCGCGGTCCCCAATGCCAGGGAGAGATTCCGGGGAAAATTCTCCGGGGGGGCGCCGGTGGCTTCCGCCAGGAGGGCGATCACGGCGTCGAGCTTTTGCTCCTGGAGAAGCTGAATGGCCACCGAGTTGAGCGACTTGCGCAGGGCCGAGGCCAGCGTCACCTTGCCGAAATACTTGCGCCCGTAGTTCTGGGGGGACCAGACCTTGCCCCGGCCCAGCTTGAAGGTCAGCGGGTGGTCGTCGAAGACGGCCTCCGGGCCCCGCTTGCCGGACTCGAAGGCCGCCGCGAAGATGAAGGGCTTGACCGCGGAGCCGATCGGCCGGGCGATGTCCATCGAGCGGTCCAACTGGTTGGAGAAGCGGAAGGATTCCCCGCCGACCAGGGCCAGGACCGAGCCGTCCAGGTCGACGGCGGCCAGGCCTCCTTCGATGGGCGAGGCCGCGGCCGCCGCGGTGGAGGCGGCGTTCTCCATGCGAAGGCCTTCCTGCACGGCGATTTCGGCCGCCTTTTGGATCTCGAGGTCGAAGGTGGTCCGGACGGTGAGCCCGCCCTTGAGGATTCGTTCCTTGGAGAAGTCCTTTTCAAGGGTCCGCCGCACCCGTTCGACGAGATAGGGGGAATTGTTGACGCGCATGCGCCAGTAGGAGACCTGCGGGGACCGCAGGCGCCCTTCAAAGGCCGCCCAGAATTCGTCGGAGTAACGGTTGACCGCCCCGGAGGGAACGAAATTGAGCTTGGCCATCCGGGTCAGGACCGTCCGGTGCCGGGCGCGGGCGAGTTCGGAGTTGACGAACGGCGAGTAGCGGGTGGGATTGGGGATCACCCCCACGAGCATCGCGGCCTCCCCGAGTTCCAGATCCTTGGCGGATTTCCCGAAGTAGAACCGGGAGGCGGACTCCACCCCGTAAAGGCCGTGCCCGAAATAGGCCAGGTTGAGATAGAGCAGAAGAATCTGGTCCTTGGTGAATTTCGATTCCAGCTTCCGGGCGCAGAGCATTTCGAAGGCCTTGCGGCCGTAAGTCCGCTTGCGGGTGGTAAACAGGAGCTTGGCCAATTGTTGGGTCAAGGTGCTCCCGCCCTGGCGGGTTTCCAGGCTCTTGAGATTGGTCAGCATGGCGCGCCCGATGGCGCGGAAATTGACGCCGCCGTGCTTGTAAAAAGTCCCGTCCTCGGCCGCGACCAGGGCTTTTTTAAGGAAAGCAGGAAGGTCCTCCGGGTCGCGGACATAAAGCCCTTTCTCGGAGGCGAATTCCCCGATGAGCCGCCCCTTGGCGTCCAGGATTCGCGTCGGGGCCGCCGCCATCGAAAGGCGGGAGGCCATATAGGGCACCTCGAAGACCTCGTCTTCTTCGAGAAGATATTCCTCGGGACCGGAGGCGGTGACGGCCAGCCAGTATTGGTCCATTTTCCGGGTGATGTCGGCCTCCCGGGAGCGGAAGTTCCACCAGCCCTGCAGGAGCACGCCCGCCGCCAACAGAGGCGCCAGGAGCGCGGCCCAAAGCGCTTTCCAAAGCAGGCGCCGCTTTCGCTTTCTCACGGTCCCCAAGATAGCAAATGAGCTAGAATCACGGTATGCGGGGCGAAACTCCCCTTCGAGTGGTGATCACCGGCGGCACCTCCGGCATCGGCCGCGCCGTGGCAGTCGAATTGGGCCGCCGGGGCGCCAAAGTCGCGGTGACCGGCCGACGCCAGGATAAGCTCGACGAGACCGCCCGTTTGGTCCGGGAAGCCGGGGGGCAGTGCCTGCCCCTGATGGGCAGCGTGTCCGCGCCGGAGGACGTCCGCCGCCATTACCGCGAGATCAAGAAAGCCTGGGGCGGCCTGGACTGGGCCATTCTCAACGCCGGGGTGGGGGACCGCAACGACGCCAAGGAGTTCAAGGCCGAAACCGTCCGTTGGACCTTCGAGACCAATATCCTCGGCTTGGCCCAATGGCTGGAGGCGGTCATCCCGGACATGGTGGCCGCCGGACGGGGGACGATTGCCGGGGTGGCCAGCATCGCGGGCTACCGGGGTCTGCCCCGGTCCGGGGCCTACTCCGCCAGCAAGGCCGCGATGGTCACCTTGCTCGAATCCACGCGCGTGGACCTGAGGCCGGCCGGGGTGAAGGTCGTCACGGTCTGCCCCGGCTATGTCAAAAGCGAATTGACCGACCGCAACGATCCCAGTGACATGTGGTTCGTTCTGGAAGCCGATGACGCCGCCCGGCGCATCATCCGGGGCGTCGAGGAAGGGCGGCGGCTGGTTCATTTTCCCTGGCAGCTTTCGATCCCCGTCATTTATCTGCTACATTGGCTTCCGGATTTTCTGTACGATGCCTGGATCGCCCGGATCGCGCCGCGGCGCAAGAAACCGTACTTGGACGAAAGCAAAAAAACCTGAGCCATGGCCCATCTTCTGCTGATCGACGACGACGAAATGGTCCGCGGTTTGATCAAGGAAGTCGTCCTGATGGCCGGCCACACCTGCGACGAGGCCGTCAACGGCTCCGAGGGCCTGGCCCAACTTCGCAAGGGCAAGTACGACCTGGTCATCATCGACCGGAACATGCCCGTCATGAACGGCATCCAGGCTTTGACCACCTTGCGGGCCTTTCCTCAATACAAGGACATCAAGGTCCTCATGTGCACCTCGGCCAGCGTCACTAAGGAGGTGGAGGAGGCCTTCGCGGCCGGCGCCACCGACTACATTCTCAAACCGATCAACCTCCAGGGGCTCATCGACAAGATCGGCAAGCACCTGGGCAAGTAGCCGCCGTCATCGCAGTCCCTTGCCGTCTGCGCCCGGGCGCCCGGCCGCCCTTAGGAGCTCCCCTTCACGGATGATGCGGCGAGCTTCGGCCCCTCGTTTCTCCTTGATAAAAACCGCGGCCAAGGCCTGCCGGTTGGCCCCCTCGGCGGGTTCCAGGGCGACCGCGGTAAGAGCCGCGCGGCGCGCGGTCTCCAGATGCCCCGCGGCCAGCGCCGCCTCGGCGAGCTTGCGGTAGGCGGAGGGGAGGTCGGGCTCCGACCGGACGGCCTTCGCGAAATCGGCCTCGGCCCCGGCCCAATCCCACAGCTTCAGGCGGGCCAAGCCTTTTTGGAAATGAACCCGGGCGTAGTCGGGGGATTGGGATTGGACGAGAGCGAACTGCTCTAGGGCCCGCTCGGGCTTGCCGGATTCCAAATACACGTTGCCCTTGAAATACGAGGCCATGACATAGGCCGGGGCGTCCGGGCGGACCCGGTCCCATTCGGCCATGGCCAAGTCCCAATGTTTTTGCCGGGCGTGCCAAACTCCGGCGTTGTGGTGGATGTCCGAGCGGAACCAGAGGACGGGAAAGACGCCCAAGGCCAACGCCGCGGCGAGCAATGGGCCGTAGGCCAACCTTCGGGTTTTTTCGCCCCAGGCCAAGGGGAGGACGGTCACCGGCCCCTTTTCGGCGAGGAGTGAAAGTCCTCCCAAAATTCCGGCCAGCGGCCAAACCAGCCACCCCGGGGCCGGGAAAGCGCTTGCCGGGCAGAAGAAGCCCGCAAAAAGGGCGCCCAGGAGGGCGGCGGAGAGCCCGACGACGTAGGCGGCCTCGCCCAGGGAACCTTGGTCCTGGAAGCGGCTGGCGGAGCGCCAGGCGGCCAGGAGCACGGAGCCGAATAGCGCGATCCCAAGTATCGCCCCAAACGGTCCTGTTCCTTGGAGAAAATGGCTCTTGAGGGACGGAAAATTTTCGAAGGTCAGGGCCGCGGTTGCCAGGGTCAAGGCGCCGCCCAGCGTTCCCCCAATGAGGCCGGCCCGGTTTCGAAGCAGGGCCAAAGCGCAAAATCCGAAGACCAGCCCTTGAGCGGCGAGCGCGCCGAGCCCCGAGGCGGAGCCGGTCAGGACGACGACGGCGGCGCAGGCCAAAGACAGGGCAAAATCCGCGAGCAGGCCCAGGGAGCCTCGGTCGGGGTCCATGAAGCGCGTCATCGCCAGGGGCAGGCACAGCGCTAAAAATTGCGCGAGGGCGTCCGGGTCGGCGAAGGTCGAGAAGACCTTCCCGCCGAAGGCGCCCTTCCAGGCGAAGGGATCCAGCCCCGTTTTTTGGGCCAGGCCGTAAAGGCACGCGATCCAAGCGGCCCGCAGGGTCCAACCGGTCAGGCGCCGGGCGTTGCCGGCTCCTCCGTATTCCAGCAGGGCGACGCAGAAGGCCGCGAGAAACGCGAGTTGATTCAAAAACCCGGGAAGAGCCGGCAGGCGATGCTCCAAGAGCGCGAAGCGCAGGCCCGCCCAGGCCAACAACGCCAAAGCCGGGGCCAACATCGTCCAGGCGGCCCGCGGAACTTCCAGGCGTCCCCGCTCGATAATCTTGAGAATCCATGAGATGATCAGGGCGATCGTTCCCAGTTGAAGGGTGGCGGCCTTGACCGTTACGCTGTCGTAGGTCTTCAGGTAGAAGGCCAAGGGCAGGACGAAGGCCAGGAAAAGCAGAACGGCTTCCCCCGTGCGGTGCCAAAACAACGCCAGTTTGTGGTTCATCGGAGGTCTCCGGCGAAAGCAACAAGGGGGGCAAGGCTTTGGTTAGGAATTTCGGGAGAAGACCAAAAAAGGACCAAGAGAAGACAGGTGTATACTCCGGCCGCCGCAAATACCCACTTTCCGCCCTCGTCGGCGGCGGCCGGAATCAGTTGTTCCGTTCCCATATTTTCCGTTGCCGTTTTCAAAGCCTTCGCCAAATTCTCCTTAAACCAAGCCGGCGCCTTGATCGTTTCTTCGTTTTCCTCGGCCGTCCCCAGCGCGCGGCAAGCCCGGCAGGCCTCGGAGTGGAGGTCCATCTCCGCGCGCCGCCCCGGGGTCAGGCGGCCCTCCAGGTAAAGATCGACCAGAATGGCGAAAGATCGGCAGTTCATTGTCTCTCCTCGAACTTTTTGCGGAGCGCGGCTCGGGCCCGGTGCAGGCGGACGTCCAGGGCCGAGATCGAACAGCCCAAAGCCCGGGCGGCGTCCTCCCGCTCCACTCCTTCCAGGTCCACCAGCACGACCGCCATCTTTAAAGGAGGGCTCAGGGTTTCCAGGGCGGCCCGGACCTCCGCGCCCGTGCCCGCGGTCTCGGCGGCGCGCTCGGGGCCGGGGGCGGGATCGGGCAGGACTTCTTCCAGGGTCAGGGAGTCCTCGTGAAGGGAGTGGGACAGGGGAACCGAGCGCCGGCGGGCCTCGCGCTCCAGCGAGCCGAGGTAGATGTTGCGGATGATCTGGTAAATCCAGCCTTCGAAGGGAAGGCCTTGGTCGTAAGAGTGGTGGTATTTCATGGCTCTCAGGAACGCCTCCTGCGCGAGGTCTCCGGCGTCGGCGGCGTTGCCCGTCATCCGAAAGGCGATGGCGTAGGCTTTGTCCGCGTGCAGTTCGATGAGTCGTCGGATGGTGTCGTCCACTGCGCTCGCCGGGTCCTCTTTTCCTATACCGTCCATGGGGCTAAAATCTTACAAACTAAAAAGGGGAGCCCCCCTGCCGAGGAAGGGGGGCTCCTTAAAGCGGGCCGGAGCGGCCGCCCGGGGCCGCTCCGGTTCAATCAGGGCTGTGCGGAGACGGTCTCGGTCTCCAGGAGCCCTTGGGCCACCTCGATGCCGCCGGTGAGCTCGGCGCGGAGCACCGGCTCGGTTTCCCGGTCCAACCGTCCGGCCAGAAGGCCCCGCCCCTGGGCGGGGTCCAGCCGCTTGGCGGCCACGGCTTTCTTGATCGCCTCGGCCGCGGTCATGCGGAGCATCGGGTCGGCATCCTCCAGGCCCCGGGCCAGGGCGTCCATCCCCGAGGAAACGAGGGAGGGACGATTGCGGAGCACCTTCATCCCCCGCAGGAGGTCGGCGCCTTGGGCTTTACCCAGGGAGGCGTTGAGCAGGTCCCGATCGATCCACGGCATCAGGCCGTTGCGCTCCAGCATCCCCAGGGCGTCCAGGCGCTCCAGGACGCCGGGCAAGAGCTCCGCCTTGGCGTAATCCTGGAGGGTCACCGCGCAATGGGCGACCACGGCCCGGGAATCCGTGGATTTGAGGATTGCCGTGATCGGCTCGATGGCCTTGGACCCGCCGGTTCTCTTGAGGGCCCCGCAGGCGAGTTCTCCCGGCAGGGAGCCTTTCTCGGAAAGCTCCGAAAGCTTGGCGTAGACGGCTTTCCCTCGAGCCCCGCCCGGCTTGCCGGCCTCCGAGAGAAGCGTGCGAATTTCCTTTTCGTCCCCGTCCTCCAGCGTTTGCAGGGCGTGCTCCCGGATTTCCTCGGGCGAAGGCGCCGGCGGCGCGCTGATTTCCGGGGCCGGCGCCGTTTGCGCCGGAGAAGGGACGGTTGCGGCGCGGGGCCGGTCCTCGTATTGGTTGGCGACGATGAGCAAGGTCAGGATTCCAAAACTGCCTCCGATGATGACCCAGTTGCGGGTTCCGATTTCCATGGCTAAATTCTCCTGGCCCGGGGAGACTCGTTGCGTCGAGATCCGGGCCTGGAGACATTACCCCCTTGGGGGGTGGAAACTTACCGGATAGGTCTAAAGACCCAATTTGGCCTAGGCCTTTTGGGGCGAGAAAAGGGAACCAAAGGACTTAGGGGGATTCTGGCGTCCCGTGATAAAATAAAGCGGTCGGAATATTCTTTCGGAGGACCCCATGAACGCTCTCCTTTCCCTCATCGTCGTTATGGCTTTTTCCATTTCCGCCGCCGCGGAGGCCGTTCCGGCCAATCTGACCGGCCCCAGCATGCGGGCTCTTGAAGCCGCGGCCGTCAGCCCCGCCGCCATGGCGCAGGTCGTCGACGGAGGCGTGCCCCGCAAGGACGGCCCCGTCACCATCATCGCCGAGGAGCCCTTCGAGGACCGCAACTACCATCCGGCCCGGGAATACGACACCACCCGCGTCATCTACGACGACATCTACTACGACGGCTATCACGGTCCGATCGATCATCATGGACGCCGCCACGACTACGGCTGGCATGACCGCGACTGCTACGGCCGCCATCAGCATCGCTTCCCGCGCACCATCACCGAGCATCACTACGAGGGCGCCTATACCGAGGTCCGCACCGGAACCCGGCAGACCGTCCAGATCGACGACCGCGCCTCCTATGTCCGCGGACACATGATGAAGGGCGGCCTGATCGGCGGCCTGGTCGGGGGACTCCTCGGCATCCTGGGCGGACCCATCGGCATCGTCGCGGGCTTGGCGATCGGAGCCGCGGTGGGCGCCGGAGTCGGCTACCTGATGGGTTCGGGCAAACCCGACATCTATACCCGGGACGTCAACGTCAACACCCGCTACGAGCGGTAATCAGCGGGCCGCGACGCCGGGGGGCACGCGCTCCGTGCCGTCTAAGTATTCCCGGACCGCGGAGGCGATCGTGCGGGCCAGCCGGTCCTGATAGGCCGGGTCCTGCAGGGATTTGGCCTCGGCCGGATTGCTGAGGTAGCCCAGTTCGATGAGGATGCTGGGGATGGCGGGGTTTTTGAGAACGTAGAACTCCGCCCGCCCCGGCGGGTCCACCTTCAGCCCTTCCTCCCTTAAATTTCGCGCGACCACCGAGGCGAACGCCGCGCTTTCCATGGCCTGGGCGCGGGGAGGCGGCGCCAAAGGGGCGACCTTGTGTTTTCTCCGGCGGTCCCGGTGGTAGGACTTGGACCGGCCGTAGGCGTAAACGGTCATGCCGCTCATTTTCTTGTGCCGGATTTCGTTGACATGCAATGAAATGAAGGCCTTGCCGCCCCAGAGCAGGCTGGAACTGACGCGCTCGTCCAAGGGAAGGAAAACGTCCGAGTCCCGGGTCAACCGCGCGGCCGCGCCGCCGGTTTCCGCGAGAAGGGCTTGCAGACGCCGGGCCACCGAAAGGGCGATGTCCTTCTCTTTTTTCCCATGGACGACGGCCCCCAGGTCCTCGCCGCCGTGGCCGGGGTCCAGGATAATTTGCGGCGGGGGGGCGGCGGCTGGCCGGGGGTTTGCCCAAGATGGGGGCGCGCGGCGCTCGCCGTTGGCGTGGGCGGCGCCGACGGCGGCCAGGATGAGAAAAATTCCGGAAATGCCTCTCACAGGGGTATGTATAACAGGCGGACCTTGCGTTGTCAAGGCCCCTATGAGGAAGGGCGGGTCAGGGGCCTGGGGGAATTATCCCCGTGCCCTCGTCAGATTTCCGTCCTAAGGCGCTCAAATTCGAGCGGAGTAACCTCGATGTCCCTTAGGATTGCGCGCAGGAGGCCCCGCCCCAGGTCCTCTCCACGATGAATCGGCAGAACGGTCGATCGCCCATCGGGGTGGCGATAATAGGCATGGCTTCCTTTTTGCCGCAACAAATCAAAACCCAGATGGCGAAGGACTCGGGCCATCTGGGTGGATGAAACTACGGGAAGTCTGGTCAAGCCGTCAGTTCTACTTGATGGAGTCCGATGAACTTGTTCTGATGGAAGTGCTTTCGCTCGACGTTCAGGCAAAGAGAGATGACTTCCTTCAGACGTTTCTCGAGTTCGGCGAGGGTCTTGGCCTGGGTGTGGCACCCCTTCAAATCCGGAACGATTCCGATGAAGTAGCCGTCCTCGTCCTTCTCGATGACCACGGGGAACTTGTAGGTCTTCATGGTCCCAGTATAACAGGAAATGGCCTTATCAACAAGGCTTCGACTGGGAAGGCTTCGACTGGGAAGGGGGGGGCGTCTTTTGAGTGCCCTCGCATATGGATTCCTCTTGGTCTTTGAGAAATCGTATTCCTTTCTCATTTTATGGGTGGCGAGGATTGGTTTTGAGCAGCCAGTCGCCCCGCCCTACAGCCAGCGCAGGGCCAGGTAAAGCCGCTCGAAGATGAGGCACGCCACGGCCCAGGCGGGGGCGTAGTCCAGGCGGACCAGGCCGTCGATGGCCCAGCGCTTGCCGCGGTAGCCGGGCTCCCAGGGGCAATCCCCGGTGGTCTTGCGCAGAATCCAGCCGGTCGCGTATTCCATCAACAACAGCAGGATCGTGTAGATGATGATCCGAAACGGCATCAGAATCCCCTCCATGCGGGGATAAAGGACGCTCAAAAAAAGCGGCGTCATCCCGTAGATGGGCAGCATCCAGATATAAGAGAAGCCCATCAAGCGCCGGCTGCGCGTGACGCGGTAGTCGCACAGGGCGGTGAAGACCACCTCCATCGCCACCCCGATGCAGGCGAAGAGAAAGATCTGCAGGATCACGGCAGGTCCACCCGCTCCTTGAAGTCTTCGATCTTTCCCGCCTCGGCGAAGGTGTCCAGGTAGGTCATCGGCACCGTCGAGGCCTTGGGCTCCTCGGGGGCCTTGCCGAAGGGGACATGCAGGAAGTGGCCCGCCTCCAAAAGGACTTTTTTGCCGCCCGCGCGGATTTCGATGGTGTCCCGGAAGGAGACGTAGTCGGTGTCCTTGTTCTCGTCGCTCTTGCCCCAGAACAGGGTGCCCCGGACGGCGGCGACGGCGGCGGGGGTGCGGACGCGGAAGGATTCGCCTTTGCCGAGCTTGCGGCGCAGGCCGATGAGAAATTCGCCAACCGAGAAGTTCATCAGGGGGTTCTTGGGCTCGCCCTGGAGATTCAAGGTCGCGTTTTCCTTGACGAGCACGGCCGTGCCGTCGGGAAACAGGACATGGGCCAGGGAGGCCGGGCCGGTCCGCAGGGTGTCGCCGAACAGCAGCGGCGCGCCCGCGGCGGCGGGGTCGAAGGTCTTTTCTCCGATGGCCCGGACCCGGACGGTTCCGACCGAGGCCTTGAGGACGGCGTGCTGGGCCAGCGCGGGGGCGGCGGTAAAGAGGGCGGCGAGGACCAAGACGAGCGGTTTCATCGGGAGTCTCCTGGGCGGAACGAGTTCAAGAAAGCGATAAAGGCGTCGCGGAAATCGAGGTAGACGTCCTCGGTCGAGGACAGGCGGATCGTGTAATAGGCCTCTCCGTCCTCGACGACGGCCACATAGTGGTGGAGGTTCTCCTGGATGGAGGGGGAGAGGTCCAAGGGGACCCGGCGGGCTTCCTTCACCTGGAAAATCCGGGCCAAGGTTTGCCCTACTTTGATCCGCTTGATCGGGGTGGCCACCCGGTTGGTGGGGCCGCCCTCGCGGCGCAGGCGCGACACGGCCGCTTTGACGGGGAGAAAGCCTGGCCGGCGCGGGTCGTGAAAATGAATGTCGATGCCCGTCCGGAAGCTCCCGGAGGGATTGTCCGGCCCCAGAAGGTGGAGGGCGCGTCCCCGGGGCTCCTCGTCCTCGAAGGCCGTCCAGTCCTGGGACGGGAGGTCGCAGGTCAGCATCCCCGACGGGGGGGTGTAGGGAATGGTCTGGGCGAAGGCGCCGGGCGCCCAAAGGAGCGCGGCCCATAGAAGATTATTGAGCATCGGTCCTCCCGGCGGCGGCGTCGCGCTCGGCAGCCAGGGCTTCGCCGGTCATTTCCAAAACGCGGGGCAAAGCGGCCAGTTCCCGCTGGAGGCGCGCCGGGCAGAAATCCGGGGGCACGCCGCGGGCCTCCCGGGCGGCCTTGAATTCCTCCTCGGCCCGGACGCGGGCGGCGGAGGCGTCGCGGCCGGTCACGGCGCCCGCTTCCTCCAGGGCCGCGGTGTTCTTTTCCCAGAAGACCTGAGCTTCCTGAAGGCGGCGGACCGGCTCCTCGTTGGAAAATTTCGGGCAGGAGACCATGGCCAGGCGGTTGAAGTCCGCCTGCAGGCCGGGACCGGCGCGCTTGGGATCGATCACCCGGGCCCGGCCGCCCGCCAAGGTGTGCAGAAGGTGGTCCCGGAATTCCTCGGGGTCGTCGCGCCATTGAAGATAGGCCGTGCGAAGTTCGGGGTCTAGGAATTGCTCGTCGTCGCGTTCCTTCCGGAGGTGGTCGAAAAAGAGCATTTGGGCGGCCGCCGCGAAAATCTCAGCGGCGTAAGGCGAGGCGTCCAGGCCGCTTTTGCGCGTCTCCAAGAGAAGCAGTTCCCGGAGCAGGGAGCCGGCCTGCTGTTCCTGGGAGAAGGTCCCCCGGCGGCTGCCGTCGGGATAGACCGAGGACATGCCCCAGGAGGACGCCTCCCGCTTGTCTTCCTCGCGGTTTTGGCGCAGGGCCGCCAGCTCCGGGACCGGGAGGCGGAGGGCCGCGTAGGCCTGGGGCGAGTCGGTCAGCACGGTTTCGCTGGCCCCGAACAGGAACCGGCGGCGGCCGAACACGACCGGGCCGGGACTTAGGGCGATGAGGTCTCCTTCGGCGCCGCTGCGGATGGCGTTGCCGGTGCGGGAGGAGTCGATGACGATCTGGGGGATGCGGTTCATCACGGTCGTCAGGGCCCGGCGGCGGGCGAAGGGCGGCGCCTTTTGCTCGATCAGTCGCAGCAGGACGCGCTGTTGGCGGCCGTAAGGCGAGTCGGCCAGGAATTTGTCGAACTCATCGGAAGTGGGGCCGGATTCGGCGGGACCGGGGGCCGGGGCATGGGCGGCCGGAGCGGCGGGCCCGGGCGTGGGCGCGGGCGGAGCTTTTTCCGGGGGAGGAGGGGCGATCGGCTTTTGCTGGTGCCACTCCAGGGGAACATGCGTCGGAGCCGGGGTTGCCGGCGGGGTGATGGCGGGAGGCGGGGCGGTCTTGGCCAGGAAGGAGGGCTCGGCCTTCGGGGTCCGGTTGGCGTAGCCCGGATGGAAGGCGAAAGGGGCTTCCTCGACACCGGAGACGGCTGGGGATTTTTCCGGCGCCTTGGTTTGCACAACGGGCGGCGGGGCCGGAGCCGGG